>CAIMUF010000001.1 GCA_903844635.1 uncultured Sulfuricurvum sp.
CTATAATAATATTAATTGGGAATTTAGCCTGAAATTATAATCAAATAGAATCCGCTCAAGATAATTAAAATCAGACAATATAAATGCGATCTTTATCCCAAATATATTTTGGGACGTATTTGCAACACTCCTCTGATAAAATTTTATTATTAAAAAAAATAATATTAATTTCACACATACTAAAAGGGCGTACATGGCAAATCGCGAGTTAACATTTAACGAAGAGGAATTTATAGTCTCTAAAACAGATTTAAATGGGAAAATTACTTATGGAAATTCACTTTTTATGCAAATGTCTGGGTATAGTGAGATTGAGCTTATTGATCAACCGCATAAGATTCTTCGCCATCCCGACATGCCTGCGGTTGTTTTCAAACTTCTATGGAGTAAGATCAAAGAAGGCAAAGAAGTTTTTGCCTATGTTAATAATAAAACAAAAAATGGAGATTATTATTGGGTATTCGCTCATGTAACCCCATCCTATGATACTAATCGTAAAATCTGCAGTTATCACTCTGTTCGCAGAAAACCTTCAAGCATAGCACTTAATTTTATCAAACCATTGTATCGCTCTCTTCTCCAAGCAGAACGAAATGGCGGGACTGCTGCTTCAGAAGCTGTACTAAATAAATTATTAAAAGAAAAAGGAGTCTCGTATGACGAATTTATCCTCTCTATCTAAAGTTCAATATGCAAATATCGCTTCAATAGCCTTATTCTCCATTGCTTTAATTATTGAAATATCATTGGATGGGTGGAATTGGATACGATTTCTTAATATTGCAAACTTTGGTTTAGCGTGGTTTGTTTTTATAAATATACGTAAAGTCCAAAGCACCATTCATGAAGTTGCAGAAGTTATCAGTTCTGCAGAAAAAGGTAATCTTGAGCGTCGTATTACTCATATAAACGATCATGGTGAATTAAGTCTTCTTTGTTGGAATACCAATAATATGCTCGATCAGACTGAAGTATTTATACGAGAAATTTGTGCAAGTATTGAATCAACAAGTCGTGATGAATACTATCGACGAATATTAGATGGAGGTCTATCTGGTGAATTCAAAGAATCTAGTAGTTTTATCAATAAAGCAATTGACGCAATGCATACAACGTATAATCATGTACAAAAAACGGTTCTGAATAGCAATATTGCACAAATAAGTTCGAGCGGCGGTGGGCTTGATGTTGTTCAGCAGGATCTTCAGAAAACTATTTTAAGACTACATACCATTGCAGAAATCAGTGACTCAACTTCAAAAAGTTCATCTAATACACTTACTGAGCTAGAAACGATCATTGAAAAGCTTGATCGTTTGATAGAACTGGTTCAAATCTCTGCAAACACCATTCAATCGTTAAATCATAAAACCAATGAGATTAATTCTGTTGTGATATTAATCAAAGACATTGCTGAACAGACCAACCTCCTTGCGCTTAATGCTGCCATCGAAGCCGCCCGTGCTGGCGAACATGGCAGAGGCTTCGCCGTTGTTGCCGATGAAGTACGAAAGCTTGCAGAAGGAACACAAAAAGCAACTGGAGAAATCGCTATTGTTGTTCAAGCTTTACAACAAGAATCAACTGAAATATTCGCTAATTCAGAAACTATGAATGTTATTGCCAAAGAATCTAGTCAAGCAATCGAATTGTTTAGGGGCACACTGAATACCTTTAATAAAGATGCTATTAGTACAGCAAAACAATCAATGGCAATTGAAAACACTACTTTTGTAACACTGGCTAAAATAGATCATATTATTTTTAAATCAAATACATATAAAAGTATCACGAATGGTAAAGAAGAATCTGTCTTTACTGATCAGCACAATTGCCGATTTGGGAAATGGTACGAAAGTGGCACCGGAAAAGAAAGATTTGCTCATCATCCTAATTATAAGCAGATCGACATACACCATGAAAAAGTTCATAATTTAGCGCATACTAATTTAGAGTATGTCCAAAAAGAAGATAATACGGTTAAGAATAAAGATGAAATTTTAGAAAATTTCAAAATAATGGAAGAAGAAAGTCGGAAACTTTTCGACTTGATGGATTCGCTAATTAAAGAATCTGACTAAATATCTTAAAATAGGAGCACGATTTGAAATTATTAGTTGTTGATGATAGTTCTACTATGCGGAGAATTATAATTAGTACCCTTTCAAGACTTGGATATGAAGATGTACTCGAGGCTGAAGATGGGGCTAAAGGATGGGATATTTTAAATGATAATCCCGATGTAGAGATGCTTATTACCGATTGGAATATGCCAGAAATGGATGGCTTGACCTTAGTAAAAAAAGTCCGCAAAGATGCCAGATTCGTTCATTTACCAATTATTATGATAACAACTGAAGGTGGTAAATTAGAAGTTATTGCGGCTCTTAAGGCCGGAGTAAATAACTATATCGTCAAACCATTCACCCCTCAAGTCCTTAAAGAAAAATTTATGGCTGTTTTAGGAACAGCTTAGTATAGTAGTATAAATCCAGATTTACCAATTTTTTTCATTGTTAAGTCCCCCTCGGCTTCAATTGTAGAAGGCTTTTTGGTAGAAATAAAATCTGCTTCTTCTACTTTTTGAGATTATTTAGCATAATCTCATAGGCTCTAGCACTCTCATTCATCATTATTTCAGCCTCTAAAATCTGTTTGGCTTTGAAGTCTGCACTGTATCCTTTCCAAAATTTAAATCTGAAGTGCAATTTTTTGACTTAAAAAATCATACCTATTTTTAGCTTAAGCCGCTGCTACTAATCCATAAAAAACCTCATTGGGTGTTTTCCAATTTAAAGACTTTCTAGGTCTATTGTTTAGC
>CAIMUF010000002.1 GCA_903844635.1 uncultured Sulfuricurvum sp.
AGGAGTATTCTCACACCTCAAAAAACTTATCAAATTACATCAGGGATTGGCTAAAAAAAGGAAAGTGAAACTGATAGATGAATTTCTAGATAACTATAATAAAAAATGATTTCTTAGCAACCCGAATTTTTCATTACGCCATTTAATTCAATGGCTTGAAGAACATAAAATCAGTCATAAGCTATGCGGACCTATCGCTTCAGAAAACGGTTGGGAATCCTATCGCGGACAGCTTTATATTGATTTACCATTTGATGAAAAAAATGACAAATATCAACTGCTCGATAAGCATCTTTGTAACGAGGATAATAGTCCTAAAATTCCAGGCGTTCTATTTTATTATGTTTCTTTGGAAGTAGCTATGAAAAATGCACACCACGATGAACCGGGATTTTGGGATAAATGGGCGGATAATTTTTAATCATTTTGTTAAAATTTTACCACAATCACTTCTCGCTCCATTGTCTTTGCAAAATCAATTGTATATTTGGTTCCGGTAGACGAGCCGTTCCAAAATGCAATTAACACATCGCACTCTTTGACGATCTGACGGTTTCGGAAATGATAGGCACGTTTTCGTTTTTTAAAATCGGGATAAAAAACTATTGTAGGGATGTTATTCCGGTTCGCCCATTGCACTCCCATCGTATCCGCTCCTTTGGCCCCACCACTGATGATGCATCCGATTTCATTTTTTTTGAGAAATGATTCCATTGTTTTGTTTATCAAATTTTTGTTTTTAAAATCACGACTTCCGATAATGGCTACTTTTAAAATGGGCATACTGTACTCTTTTTTAGAAAGAATATACAAAGCAGAGGACAAAAACTGTCCATTTGTCGCGTTAAACTGTCATACATAAAAGGAGTGTTTCATGTGTACTGATATTATTAGACTTTTAAAATTTGTATTGATCGTGTTGAAAGAGAATAATAAAACGGCGTTTAAAGGTTCAGGTGTTTACGATATTTATCGACAGTTCTTTATGGTAGCAGTGAGTGCTGAAGGTGCCTTAACTACCAAACTAAAATGGAAACTGGAAAATATTAATGCTGATACAAGTTTTGGATCCGCAGAGAAGAAATGGCTCTATTTTAATAATAAATACATAAGAGAGTATGAAGAATCCAAGCATAGACTTTTGACGATGTTTGGCACTTTGGAGTCGGAAGAAGCAAACCCAAAATATTCAGAAGTGTTTACTAATAATTTTCGTAGTAAATCTCTTAATGGACGGATTAATGAATATTCAACGGTTGCCCATATCGATGAAAGTTTTCAACTAATCGTATACAGTCTTAATTTTGTAACAAACGCTAAAAACGTAAAACCATTCCGTCACTTCTATGAATTGTTTACCGAAATAAAATTTGATCTATCTACGGAAGAAAAACGTGAAAATTTTATCCAAGAGACGAAGCCGCAAATCGATGAACTTCGTAGTTTATTAAGTGAATATGAAACAATAATGGCACAATACTACACCATCAATGATCTTTTTCTATCATAAAAACAACATACTATATATTTTAAAATAGGAGATTAGATATGCCACAAGTACTTGATACGATTGAAGGCTACATTGCCAAGGTACGCAAAAAAGATACGATCTTTATAGGATTTAGCCCAGCTTATGCAAAAGTCTTTATGGATATTCCTATTGATGATGACAGCTCTTTTGGGTGGTTGAGTAAAGAGAATGTGAATTGGGATAGACGAGAAGAATTTCAACAATTTATGGCAGACACAATGCCTGAGATTAAATTGACTGATGTATATGACAATGTGCCCGTCAGCTATATACAATGGCAATTTTTAGGAACGATTGCTATCGATGTTGAGATCGACAGCCCTGAATATAATAATATAAATGATCGCTATGAAGATGCAAATGGTGAACCGTATTCGCTTGATGCTGTCGTATATATTATGAAATATGAGGATGCTCTCAAAGCCTATGAAAAACGAAAAGCACTTGAAGATGAGGACTACTAATCATATTTTATTAAGGTAAGATATCTTTTTGCACAAAAGGCTTTAAATGATTATTTACATACATGGTTTTGGAAGTAGCGGGCAGGGCGGTAAGGCTTCAGCCATGCGAATACTTTTAAAAGATCAGGGTTTTATAGCTCCATCACTTTCTACGATTCCGGATTTAGCGATCGCTACACTGTGCGAATTAATTGAAACATTTCTAAAGCAAGAGAAAGTCTATTTGATCGGATCGTCGTTAGGCGGGTATTATTCACTTTATCTTGCAGAAAAATTCCGTATTCCGGCTGTATTGATAAACCCTGCGATCCATCCGTATTTAACATTGGAACCCTCATTAGGAGATGTACCGAATTTTTATGATTTAAGTAGCTATGAATGGCGGGATGCACATTTACAAATGCTCAAAAGTTTCGAAACACAAAATCCTGATATAGCAAACTATCTTTTACTTCTTCAAAAAGGGGATGAATTGCTTGATTATCGCGAGGCACTGAAAAAACTTCCAGGATCAAGACAAATAGTTGAAGAGGGAGGAGATCACAGCTTCGTTGGAATTGAAAAATATACGGAGATGATGATCGCTTTTTTCAAAGAATAACAATAAGTAAAACACTTTTATAGTGATCAAAAAGGAAAATTATGCCACAGCTATTAATGACGATTGAGCAGTACATTGTTAATGTGCGGAAAAAAGACACTCTTCATATAGTGTTTAATTCCGAATACGCTGATGCGGCTATGTCAAGAAAAATGACAGATAAAGCACTTATGAAAGAAAGTGTTAACTGGGAAAAAAGAGAAAAATTTATCCAGTTTATGAAGAAAGAAATGCCGGAAATAAATATCGTTGATGTCTTTGATGATGTTCCTCTTAGCTATCATGTGTGGCCATTTTTAGGCAGTATAGCTATTGATGTCGATATTGACAGTCCTCAATACAATGCTATTTGCAATCAGTACGAAGATGAAAATGGTGAACGATTGGATGATGATGCTGTTTTATTTATCATGTCTTATGAAGTAGCTCATGAAATTTGGGAAAAACGTAAAGAAATGATGGAATGAAGATTTCTGATATGGAAAATTCATTAGAGATAATGATTCAAGAAGCAAAAATGATTATTTCAGAGAGTGATGCTGTGCTTATTACGTCCGGTGCAGGGATGGGCGTGGATAGCGGATTGCCTGATTTTCGTGGAAATGAAGGATTTTGGCAAGCATATCCAGTAGCAAAAGCGAGAGGACTATCTTTTGAAGGCATAGCAAATCCTGAATGGTTTGACCGTGATCCTTTATTGGCATGGGCATTTTATGGTCATCGTTTGAATCTTTACCGTGATACAGTTCCTCACGAGGGGTTTGCAATGCTTCGTGAATTGTGCCGATCAAAAGGGGATGATTATTTCATCCTTACCTCCAATGTTGACGGTCAATTTCAAAAAGCAGGTTTTGATCAAGACAAGATTTGTGAAATTCACGGAAGCATTCATCACTTACAGTGCACGAAAGACAAAGATCACGGTATCTGGTCAGCCGAAGATGACAGCGTAACGCTAGATATGGAAACATTTCAAGCTTTGGCTCCATTGCCCCTCTGTCCTGCATGCGGTGCATTGGCTCGCCCAAACATTTTGATGTTCAGTGACTGGGATTGGATAGGTTATCGCAGTGATATGCAAATGAAACGATTTGGTCGATGGAAAATCAATTTAATGAATGAAAAGAAAAAAGTATGCGTGATCGAAATCGGAGCAGGAACGGCGATTGCCTCTATTCGTCGAATGAGCGAGAGTGCTGCTAAGCAGTTTCATACATCTCTTATACGTATCAATCCCAGAGAATCCCAAGGGTTACATGGGACAATCAAGCTTCCTCTTGGAGGTTTCGAGGGGATTAAAGCGATCATTTTTTCATCAAATTGATAATCGCTTCTAAACTTTTAATGACGTGGTGATAGTTTTCCTTTCCATATCCGCCACTTAGACACATCATGATGGGAATTTCTCGTTTTTTGGCTTCACCAAATACAAATAAATCTCTTTCTATCAATCCAGCCGGTGAAATAGAGAGATAACCTAGAGAATCTCCTATCAAGACATCGCTTCCGCCATTGTAGTAAATGATGTCAGGCTGAATTGAGTCAATCATTTTTGGCAGATGATCACGCAAGAGTCCAAGGTAGGTTTTATCAGCAGTGTAAGATTGCAAACCAATCAGGGTAAAACGTTTATCTATGTCTGTCTTAACCCTGTACTCTTCATCGAGTTTAGTGAATGCATTGTACATATCCAGTATGTAAAAGTTTTTAGTATCTTTTGCAAAAGAAATCACCCCATCACCGAGATGGGCATCCAAGTCAACATAAAGAATTTTTAAATCGGGATTAATCTGGCGCAGATTATGCGTAGCAATTGCATAGTCATTGAAAAAGCAAAATCCTCCCCCGCTATCTGCGCGTGCATGATGAAATCCTCCTCCTATATTGATTGCCCAGCCTGTTTTTAGTGCTATTTCAGCCGCATAGACCGTACCCGTAGTCATTGCTCTGGCAGAATCAACCAAGTGCTCATTAAGCATAGATGCTGTTATGAAGGGAGGGGCAGAAAATGCTACTACCCCTTCGATAATGCTCTTGTCTTCGCGAAGGGATTGGAGATAGTCAGTAGTATGAAAAATTGCCAAGTCTTCATCGCTCATCGGTTTCAAATTTACATCAGTGATATTTTCCTGTAAATGATGGCCTATTTTTTCAAATTTGCATAAATCCAGTGGATAAGCGTCAAAGATATCAGGAAAAAGATTATAAGCAATATCTGTCATTCCAAACTTATAATTATCGGAATATATTACATGCCGTGCTGTAGATGTGAAGATAGTATTTGGAGTATCAATGCGATACTGATACCTAGGTAGAATATCAACCCAAAAATACTCAATACTAGCGATATCTTCCCAGCTCATATTCTCATGGTCATAGAGACAATGAAACAACCAGCAATGCTGATCGTCTTTCATTGCGTGGTTTTCACGATGCTCAAATTCATTATGATTGTTTCCATCTGCTAATCCCCAAAGCTTATGCTCATTTTTTATTGAACATCTTTTCAGATATTCTCGTAGTTTGCAAAGCTTATTATCACCTACATAACATCCAACCGCCACTTCTAGCTCGTAATCGATCATCTCCTCAACGTTATCGGCGAGTTCTTGTTGGAGATTTATATCGAGACGGACAGCAGTTTTCATGATGTTTTTTTCAATAGCGGTAAGTTTGGTATTGATCTCTTTTAGACGTGAATGTAAGTTTTTATCAAACATGATATTTTTCTCCTATAGATTTAAAGAACATAATAGTGAAAAATAAAGACATTTAATGTCCTGTATCGCTATGTATTCTTCCTATAAGTTGAATATTTATTTTTCTATGTAGGATAATTTTTGTCCACTTAAGTAGGTACTATAGCCTATTATCAAAAGGAGTAGAAAAATGGACGCTGAAAAACTTATACTTGCAAAGAATATTGTTAAAGAATTTGAAAAATATCGCAATGAATTGAGTATAAAGCGTGTAAAACTTTTAAAGTTGCCATTACCATTGGGGGGTAATGAGTTTATTAGTCATCTTGATGAGATAAATATATGCATTGAAAAAATGCAGTATGAAATTATGCAAAAGATAAAAACATAATTTGAACAGTACAGATTTTTGTTTATGCGAGTTTGATATTTTAGGTGGATATTGGGAGAAGATAAAGTCATTTTTTCAATTAACGACAAATAATGTCCATATAGCTTTCTATACTTCGATCATACAACTCTCAAGGAGCTATTATGATCGACACAAACCTCACACTGTCTCTTACTGATACTTTTCACATCGAGCCTGAACGCCGTGATCTTGTTGCTGGCTGGATTCTTACGATGATACTAAAACTCGGTGGACATAAAGAATTCCTGGACGATCGTCGAATGAATAATGATGATTTGATAGAATTTTTGGGTCTTGAAGAATACAGTGACGATTATGATAGAGAAGATAAACCTACAATTTTAAAAGCATTAGAGAAACTGAAAAAAGATATTGATGCAATCAGCCCTAAAAGTACCTGCACAATCCTGGAAAAGAATCTACAAAAACTTTGCAAGATTATTGAACTTAGCGCAGTAGAAATTGATGTATTGCGTTTTTGTATCTATCTTCACTATTATGATTTGCTAGAGAGTGGTGCCCGTCTTTTGAATGATCTGACCACCGATAAATTTGAGCATATTCTCTCTGTTCTTCTTGGACATCCTCGTAATGTCATAAAAGAGATTTTCACATCTAAATCAACTTTGGTAAAAAATTC
>CAIMUF010000003.1 GCA_903844635.1 uncultured Sulfuricurvum sp.
TCTTAGTCGGAGCTGTCCGGCTTTAATGAACCCTCGAACCCCTCGAAGCGATAATGAATTGAGTTCGCTGAAATAGTACATTGCCGTTTTCGCAACAATACCCAATATCATAGTTAATCCAATTAGGGCAGTCAAATTCAGTTCGGTTCCAGTAAGCCATAACCCTAGAAAAACACCGGGAAGGGATAAAAATATGGTTATTAAAATAATAATAGCTGTTTTAGCATTTTCATAAACTGCTAACAGTAATCCAGCGATAAGTAAAGCAGCAGCAATAATAACAAAGAGCATCTCCGTAAAAGATTGCTGCTGTTCTTTATAAATACCTCCGTATTCGATTGAAATATCTTTGGGCAGATTAAGAAGAGCAATGGATTTTTTGACATCTTTCATCGCATCCCCAAGTGCTCTTCCCTCAACTCGCGCTGTTACCGCTATCATGGGTTTAAGATTTTCCTCTTTGATGTGAACCTGTCCTGTATCGATCGAGATATCAGCAACTCTATTTAATTCAAATATATGACCATCAGGGGCAACTATAGGCAAGTGCGAGAGTTTTTCGCGGCTATTGTAGAGTGGTATGTCACCTAAGACTCGTAACGCGATGGGTTGTGATCCGTTTGGAATCGTCGTTGCAACCGTTCCATCCATCAGAGCTGAAAGCTGATTTTGAATCGATAAAGGTGTCATACCCTCATTGCTTGAACGTAATGGATCGACCTTAATTGTATAAGCATCAGCAGATGACACAATACCGTCAAACACTTCAGTGACACCAAAAATATGGTTGATAGCGGCAGCAATTTTTTTAGCCGTTGCTTGATTGGCTAGGGTATCTGTTCCAAATATTTTGATCTCAATTGGTTGTGGGGTTGCTGTTAAATCACCGATGACATCTTCCATAAGTTGTGCTGTTTCAATTCTAAGCCCTGGAACATGATCGTCGACTTGAGATCGAAGACGTTCCATTACGTGTGTCACATCATCATTACGCTTTTTTTTCAATCGGATAAAAAAATCTCCTTCATTCGTTTCAGAGATACCGCCGCCTAGCTGGAGGGCTGTTCGTCTGGAGTAGCTTTCAACCGCCGGATCTTTGAGTAAAATTGTTTCGACTTGATTTAACATACGATTCGTTTCGGTTAATGACGTCCCCGGCTCCATTTTATAATCTAAAATAAATCCACCTTCATCCATTCTAGGCAAGAAGCCGCTACCAAGTCCCCAAAATGAGATGCCGCCTAATACAATTAAAATAAAAACAGAGAGGATCGGTATAAGCGGTTTACGAATGAGTTTAGTGATTAAATGCGCGTAATGCAGATGGACTTTTTTCATCAATCCAGAAGCGTGCGTCGCATCAGAGGTATTATGAGTATGTAAAAACTTTTCAAATAGAATCGGCACTACAAAGTAAGCTGTAAGTACTGAAAATAAGATTAATATTGTAATGGTTGTCGCCAGTGCTTTAAAAAATTCACCTGCAACTCCTGATAAAAATGAAAGGGGCAAAAAAACGATTACAGTAGCAAGAAACGTTGCAAACAAGGGTTTCCCAATCTCTTTAGCAGCTGAATACACCGTATTTGAAAATGACTTATTTTTATTCTCTTCGAGACCTCTAATAATATACTCAATCATGACAACAAGATCATCCACAACAAGCCCAGCCGCAGCCGCCATACCACCCAATGTCATAATATTAAAACTCATTCCGAAAATTTTCATCAGAAAAACCGATGCTATTAATATTGCTGGCAATAAAAGTGAGATGATTACGGTAAGTTTAAAATTCCTAAAAAATAAAAACAGAACCAAAGAAGCAAGGAATGCCCCAATGACGATAACGTCTTTAACGCTTTTGGCGGCATCACTAACCAGTTCGGACTGATCATACCAAACGCTCGTTTTTAGCGCTTTCGGTATTTGATCTTTGTGTGTATTAAGCGTTTCTTTGACGACGTTAACAAGATCGATTGAATTGGCACCAGGCTGCTGAAGTATATTTATCAGTACCGCATTTTTACCGTTTGCAGTGACGCTTACCCACTCTTTTTGAACCGATTCTTTGATCGTAGCAACATCTTTTAGTAAAACGGTCCCGTTTTGATCAACAATCAATGGAAGATTTTAAAGTGCGTCAATAGTGGTACTCTGATGCTTTACAAGCACTTGATAGAGACGATAATGCTCTTCAAACCGTCCAACACCAACAATTTGGTTATTGGCATGCAACACATCAACAATGTGTGAAGCGGTGAGGTTGAATGAAGCCACCTTTATGGGATCAACTACAATATCAAACTGCTTTTTTTCTCCCCCTTGAATTTGTACTTGCGCTACTCCATTAATATTAAAAAGCCAAGGGCGCATTTGTTCCATGGCAAAAGTACGCAATTCTACCGGCGATAACGTATCGGACGTCAAAGATAGTCCGAAAACGGGGAAGACAGTAGGGTCCATCCGTTTGGCATCGTACGACACTCCTTGTGGTAAAAGAGGAAGTGTTTTATTGACGGCTGATTCTATCTGAAGAAGTTTCTTATCCATATCAAGTCCCCACTCAAAAAAAACAGAGAGTTCACTTGATCCTTTGGCAGATGTAGTACGAAGCGTTTTAACACCCGGAATCGACCGGATGGCCTGAGCAATAGGGCGTGTGATTTCAAGATTGGTTTGATCTATCGGAAGATTTCCGGAGTCAACCGATACAACGATACGCGGAAAACTGACTGTCGGGAAAAGCGATACCGGAAGCTTCCATGCCGAAAATGATCCTGCGATGAGCAGCAGCAGCGCCATAAAAATAATCGATCTTTTATGCGTTTTTACCCAGTTCAATGTATTTTCCCCACAGTATTTACATTCATGCCTTCTTCGCATTCGTAATTTCCTATCGTGATCACGTTGTCATCCGGATGAATTCCAGCTGTGATAAGGCTTGTGCCATTGTGGGTGGCACCTATTTTGACGTTATGCAAGCGGGCCTTTTTCTTCTCTACGATGAAGCAATAGGGTAACCCTTTTCGGGTGACAATCGCTGTAGAAGGGAGAACAATACCTTTTTCTACTCCTATTACGATCTCTCCTATAACCGTAGTACCTGCGATAAGATCTTTGGAGAAAGGGATGCCTACACGGACATTCACCAATCTGCTTTTAGGGTCAATTTGTGATGATACGGAGAGTACAGAACCATTGAATGGTTTTAGTTGGGAAGAATATGGGGTAATAAGCACTTTTTGCCCAATATTTACAATGCGGCTAACTGAGGGTTCAACCCCTAGTGTGGCAATCAATTGATTGGCTTTAGCAATCGTGATAAGTGGCGTTTGTGACGAGACAATATCGCCATTTTTAATCATAACACTCTGCACAATCCCATCCATAGGTGATATAAGGTTTTTAGACATGACGGAGTGTAGTTTTTTGGATAACTCCGCCTTAGCCTGTAAAGCTTTATCGAGATTTTGCGAAGCAAGTGCCATATCCGCGTTAGTTGCCAGAGCAGATTCTTTCATAGATACAACTCTTGTTTTATCATTTTGCGCGTATTCAACGCTTATCGCTGCTAACGTTAGAGCCGATGCGTCACTTTCGCTTGGGGCAATGGTTGCTACGATTTCCCCTTTTTTAACTTTTTCTCCAGGCACTATTTTAACGGTGACTATCCTTGCCTGACTTTCCAGAGAAATTGTTCTTAATGCAGTAGAATCAAAATCTACTGCCCCATAGCCTCGTACACTTTTGTCTAATGTTCCTATTGCGGCTTTTTGGACAGTTACATTTGCAATGACCTGAGCATTTAGGTTAAAAGCAAAAGAAAAGCTTAGTTGTATCAGTAAAATAGTTAGTTTTTTCATTTAAATTCTCCTAAAATGGTATTCGATCCGCTTGCTAAGGACAAAGCGATTCGTTGCTCAAAAATACTCTGCATTAATCCGATCACCCAAAGCTCTTTTGTATTGATTTCATTCATTTTAATTGTGTAATCTATCAAGGTTATATCTCCTTTATTGAGTGCCTTCTTAAGAGCATCTATGAGTTTTTGATTCATTGTAATTTCCCTCTTGGCTTTTGTATACAAGGTTTGATTTCTCTTCAATGCATCACTTAAAGAAAAAATATCGCTATAGGCTCTCTCTAATGCTGCCGAATAACTCTCTTTTTCTTTATCTCTAAGCGCTTTTGAAAGGGCAATTCCCCCTTGATTTCGATTCCATAACGGAAGATCAAAGGTAACCGAGGGACCAAATGTTTTGATTTTTGAGGTATCACTTGACCAATTTAGGGTAAGTGCAAATGAAGGAAATTGTGCCAGTAGATTTCGTTGATAGAATACATCACTCGATTGGTATGCGTATTGGCGAGCTACAATATCATTTCGTTTTTCTACGGCTTGTTTAAATAATGCTTTAGGATCAGGATCGATCTCATCCAAGTCAAATGGAGCAATTTTCACTATTTCTGAGGGTAAAAGTCCTAATTGATAATTGAGTTCATACTGCGTAAAAGCGATTTGATCGTTGATTTTCGCTTGAATATCCAGCGCATCGAGCATCATCATTTTTCGGCTGTTGCTGATGGACATTGTTTCATCAAATAGCAATGCTTTTTGAGCCGTTACTTCCGATAAACGCTGAGATAGATCAAGATTGTTGAGTGCAATTTCTCGCTGTTCTTGAAGAGACTTCAAACGGCCTGCGAGTACCAGTGCATTGGCAACATTGAGGCGTACCTGCCAATCATAGCTTGCGATGGTCACATTACGTTCTATTTGGGCACGATTCACTTCGTTTGATCGTGTGAACAATGCCCCCAACGACCAACCGATTCCGGCACCCAGAGCATTATAAAGTCCCTCACCGCCTAAAGGTGCTGCAATCGAAAGTCCAACCGAAGGATCAGGAAGTAAACGTGCACCAAGAACAAGTGCATCGGAGATATTAAGCTCCTGACGCATTGCACGCAAATCCGGATTATAAAGTGCCGCTTCATAGGCAATAATTGATAAACTTTTAGTATTTGAGTTCTTTCTTTCGTCAATGCTATACATTTTTGTGGGCGAAACAATATTGGCAGCCAAAGGGAGGACTTGCGGTTGATATGTAGCGCATCCAACCAATTCTATACAAATGACAATACCCATTGTAAACGTGTAAATTTTTTTTATCATGCTGATTTCTCTTTATGAAATTCGAGAGTGAAAACAGTTCCAGTCGGTATATTATCCTCAAGTGTAATCTTGATATCATATTTTTGACAAATCTCTTTGACGATGGAAAGCCCCAATCCGCTCCCGATACTATTATGGTTATGGACTCGATAAAAACGGTCAAATACTCGCTCTTTTTCACTCTCTTTAATCCCGACACCATTATCGGTTATCGTTAAAATGACAGAATTCTTTTGAGTATATAGGCTCAAAGAAACGTTTCCTCTCTGTGGCGTATAGCGAATAGCATTGTCCAGTAGATTAGCAACGACGGTTTGAATATCATATTCCTGCGCGGTAATAGTAACCTGCTCGATTTGCTTCACTTCAAGTTCAATTTCTTTGGCTTCTGCTAGGGGCATCAATGATACAAGGAGATCTGAGAGCAACTGCGTCAGGTTTATCTCCACCAGCGCAGAAGTTTCATTTCCCTCCTGCCTTGCCAACATCAATAGCTGTTCGATCAGCCGATTGGCTCTGTGAATACCTTTTTCGAGCGTGTTCAAAGCTAATTTTTGATCTTTTGGATCGGTTGATTTATTCGCAAAATCTAATTGGAATAATAGTGCTGCTAAAGGTGTACGAAGCTCATGTGCGGCGTCGGCTACAAAGTTTTTGCGAGCTTGTGTAGCTATTTTTAATCGCTCGATCATAGCATTAAGTGCGTCAGCCAAGGGCTTGAGTTCAAGAGGAAGAGATGAAAACACTAAAGGCTCCAAAGAATGTTCATCCAGCAACACAACTTTTTCTTGAAACACATGCAATGGGGACAGTTCCCGTCGTACAATCAATCCTATGAATACCAGCAAAATAGGTAATATAAGAAAAAGAGGGATGATTGCCATCAGTGACGTTTCTATTATAAGTTCCTCACGCTCTTGAGCAGTTTGAGTAGAATCAACCGTTTGACCCTGTTGATGTAGTAATTGTTCAGCTTGATTATCATAGAGTTCGCTAATCTCAGTTTTAACGTTCCAGTACAACGCCAAAGAAGCAATCATTACAACAAAAAATATTCCCCCCATAAGAGCCGTAAGAAGTTTGGTACGAATTGAATTCAATGTAATCCTTTAGGGGTATCTTTGGGTATAAAATACCCCAGTCCACGGATATTCTTTATCCATCCTTGTCCTAACTTTTTACGTAGCGAATGAATAAAAACTTCGATGGTATTACTTTGATTAGAATCATCCCATCCGTAAAGTTTTTCTTCGAGTTGAGCTTTAGATAAGGGGGCTCCGGGTGTTTCAACCAGTGCCATGAGAATAGCGAATTCTTTGGTTGAGAGTTTGAATGTTTGATGATGCAGTGTCGCTTCAAATGTTTTTGGATTTAATATGAGCCCATTATAGGCTGTCTACCTACATTTAGGGTTTTCTTCCCATCCGTTTTAAAGTTAGCTTAAAATCGCTCATATTTGCCCTACAAGCTCTTTTCTTCTTTCTGCAAGTACTTTTCTATTGAAAAACA
>CAIMUF010000004.1 GCA_903844635.1 uncultured Sulfuricurvum sp.
CCGAGTCATATCCACTTCTTTTGGAAACCACGTGTTGTTGAGCATCATTTCCCAAAGGTTATACGCCCATTGGTATTTGATGTTGTTAAGCTCAAAGATTCCCGTTGGATTGCCGCCAAAAATCCGCCGATCATTCACGTGTTCGTTTGAAGATGGGTTGTAGATTTTTTTGCGTTTCATAATGAATCCTTTTTGCGGTTTACCAAGGACCTTGGAACCTTGTTATTTTAATGGGAAGTTTTGCGGGATGTTTGGTCGATCGTCCTTGGACTCTTGCTCTCCATCGTTTAAAAGATGAAGGCGTTTGGTGTGATTTCATCCATCTTTTAACCTGATTTTCACTCAAACCAAACTCACGTTCTATCGCTTCAAAGGGGGTGCGGTCCTGCCATGCCATTTCGATGAGTCTATCCATGGTATCACTGCTTTTTTCGATTTTAACACCCGAGACATCATAAATTTTTAGTTCTTCAAACGTCATGGTTTTATTCTTTTAATCTAAATTGGCGTAGGCCAATAAGCAATACTTAAAGCCGTCGTACCTACGCTGATATTATAGGAAAACGGCTCTGTAGTTCGTAGAGTATTTATGTCATTTTGATTTGAGAGATGGGTGTTGTTGTGCAGTACTGCCCACGCCCAAGGAAGAGAACAGGGATTGGAATTCTATTTTCTTGGGTGAGTGTGCTGGTGACATCGGCGATAAAAAGAGTATGATCTCCGTTTTGATACGTATCGATAATGGTGCATTCGTATACAAAATCCGAATCGTCTAAAATTAAATTGCCATTATGATCATTAGCAGAGGAAACAAGATTGCAAAACGTGAGCTTATCCACGCTGTCTCCATGAACTCTTCCTGCTTTATCGATGGTTTCATGATACGAAAAAGGTAAAAAGTTCAGAGTAAAACTGCCATGTTCTTTGAGCATATTGTAGGTGATATTCTCATCACGTACCGCGATAGCATAACGAAACGGCTCACGGCTAATGGGCATGTGCCATGAGAGCGGCATGAGATTTTTTTGGCAACATAAGATCGCTGTAGAGCGAGGTTGTGCAGGTATGGTTGGCTGTTTGATGAGCATTGAATATCCTTAAAATGTTTAGGGCTGCTGTGTCGTCCAATAGAGCTTACTGGCATCGTATCCAAGAGCTGGCAAACGGTTAAGAATCGATTTTTTATCCGCATCACTGAGAACTTTTGTTCTGCTGAGTATCCAAAGATATTTACGGCTAGGATCGCCTACTACGCTGTATTGATAGTTATCTCCCAGCATCAACACCCAATAATCTCCATAAAAAGGACGAAAAAAGCTCACTTCGAGTTTGCTGTTATTGCTGTCTTTGAGTGTGTAGGCTCGACCTGTGGCTTCACCGCTTTGGACACCGTTGGTATCAAAGCATCGGTTGGTAACGGCTATATAGTCCTCTTTACCTTCATATTGGGCAGTTGCTCCTGCGCATCCTGTTTCAAAACGGTTTTCATAACGGGCGATTTCGATCCATTTTCCGCTATAGCGTGCTAGATCAACGTGTTCGACGGTGGCAAGAGGAGCGGATGGAGTTTTAGAGCATCCGCTTATAAAAATCAACATCGTGAGGGCTAAATAAACTATTTTCATTGTTTGTCCTTTATAATTGTAATGACGAGTTCTCCCACTTCGATCCCGAACTTTTTCATTTTCGAATGGTTTAAAATAATACCGTCGCTTTGTAAATGAAGCCAGTCTTGTACATCAATGTCGATGGTGCTCTTGCCATAAGGAACTTTCATGGTGTAATCCAACATGACAGTATTGCCGTTTGCAATCATGGATGCGTTACCGACAATGTCTCCTGCCGTGGCTATAAACTTTTTCTCTCCATTGGGAGTGAGTGTCCATGTACGGTGAAGTTTTTCACCGTCGTTGTAGATGAAATGTTCATCCAGCGTTCCGACACCGTTTTTATTCCAGCTTCCTACAAGATCACCTTTGAAAGTACGAACAATTTTACCGTTACGGTCTTTTACCATTCCATATGCCCGAAGTGGTCCATTAAAATAGCTTTGAGGGACAAACTCCGGAGAGGTATTTTGAAAATCCTCGATTTGCATTGACGAGCATCCTCCTAGAAAAGTACACAGTCCAAGAGTTAGAAAAGTTTTGAATGTCATGATGAGAGTCCTTGATTAAGATGAATGTTGCCGTCACGTGTAAAAACGACTTGAACGAGATTGATATTTCGAGTTAAAAATCCTGCTTCACAATAGGTGAGATACAACCGCCACATTCGAATGAAATACTCATCAAATCCCAGCTTTTTGACTTCCTCAAGTTTTTTATGAAAGTTTTCATTCCATAGCTTGAGTGTTTTGGCATAGTCCTCGGTGAACTCTTCCATGTGCAAGAGGTTCAAGCGTGTATGGCGAGAGGTTGTTTCCAGAAGTTTGGAAACACTTGGGAGGTGCCCGCCTGGGAAAATATATTTTTGAATAAAATCGGTACCTCGGCAATACGCATCGTAGCGTTGATCGGGGATTGTAATGATTTGCATCGCAATAACACCGCTTGGGGCAAGCAAAGATTCGCATTTTTTAAAAAATACATCGAAATACTCTCGCCCCACCGCTTCAAACATTTCGACCGCAATAATGGCATCATATTCGCCTTGCGCGTCGCGATAGTCTTGGAGCAGTATATCGATAGAGTCTTCAACACCATGTGTTTTGAAGCGCTCTTGTGAGAGTTTGAGCTGCTCATTGGAGAGGGTTAGTGTGGTGACTTTGGCATCGTATTCACGTGCGAGATGGGTCGCCATTGATCCCCATCCTGAACCGATTTCCAGTACTTTTGCATTGGGTTTTAGGCGAAGTTTTTGCGCTAACAGATCGATTTTTCGTTTTTGTGCTTCATGAAGCGTTTCGTCTGATGAGGCAAAAACGGCAGAAGAATACATCATTGTTTCATCTAAAAAAAGTTTGAAAAAATCATTCGAAAGATCATAATGTTCTGAAATATTTTTACGTGAACGGGTTTTGGAATTTTTGCGCATCCAATGGCGTGCTCGGTTAAACTGTGGGAGGAGATTGTACAGCGACAGTTTTTTCTCATGTTCGCTGAGGGCTTCGAGTTGTTTGGCGTTGTGCAAGGCTAGGGTGATAAGTGAGGTTAAATCCTCACATTCAAAATCACCGTCCATGTAGCTCTCCGCAAATCCGATATCGCCATACAATGCCAGACGCTTAAAAAAGACACTGCGTTTGAGGGTAATACTGGCGTGTGGAGCCAATCCGTTTCCGTAGATTTTATGGGTTCCATCAGGATACGTGACACTTAGATCGCCGCAAGTGAGTTTTTGCAAATAACGATGGCCCATACGATTGTAAAACCCTTTCATAGAATTTCCTTGTGTATTTGATCTTGTGTTCTTGGTTTGTACCATGTGAGACCTCCTTTGAGTTTGAGTTTTAGGGTTTGCCAAAGCGTGCGTGTGACGACAAACAACGTTAAAAATGTGTGCGCACACAACAGCGAGCGAATGGATGCCGTGGTAAACACTTTGGCTGAGCCACTAAACTGAGCCAGCAAAAGGAGAGCATTATCGAGGTGCAGTTCAACCGCGAGTCCAAAATGTTCTGAAGTGTATTCAATGACAAAACGGTAGTCGCCCTCATAACCCATAAAAGGTGAAACGTACATTGACTTGGGAGCAAAACCGATGTAGCGACCTTTTTCGTCTTTTTCTAGAGTCATTGGATACAAAACGCGGCCGCCGTTATAGTTGTGCACCTCTGCGATTGCATGCGTGATACGATTCTCGCTATCTAGCAGCAGGAGCATACTGATGGGATTAAAGACAAAATTGAACATTCGAGGCAGGGTTAAAAAGCGCAATTGATACGGTTTCTCCCATTCAAGAGCCTCGATAAGATCGGTGGTATTTTGCAAAAAATCATCCTGTACTCCGAAATGATCACGAGCGTTAAAGCTCATGATATTCATCCCATTGTGTTTAAATAAGGAGGCATGAAGGGACTTTAAGTCATTTACATCGATGTCTAAAAAAAAGTAATCGTAAGTAAACTGATGCACTTTTGGAGCGAATCGTTTATGAAATATTTCTCCTTCATAAAAATGGTGACTCATAAGGGAGAACCTATGAGTTTCGCAATTTCATTGGCACTCCACAGACCATCTTCATGAAATCCGTAGCGCCAATACGCACCTGCATAATAGGTGTGATTGACCCCGCTGATCTCTTCACGCCGTTTTTGTGCATCGATGGCTTGGGTGTTGAATTGGGGATGTTCATACGTGATGGCTTCGATGACGTTTGAGAGGGTGGAGGTTTCGTTAAGAGAGACAAAATAGTCTTTTTTAGAGGTTATGTTTTGGAGACGGTTGAGCCAATACGACAGAGTAACACTATCAGACTTCCCGTTGTTTTTATAATTCCATGCAGCATATATTTTTTTATCGGGATAAAGCGCTTGAGTATCATTATGCAGTACCGCGTCGTTAGCTTTGTACGAAAAAGCACTGAGTATATTTTTTTCATTTGCAGTTGGGCTTTCTAAAAGTGCTAATGCATCGGGTGCATGAAGCGCCATAATAACGGCGTCATAGCTACTGGTACGACTGTTTTCGAAAATCAGCTCAACCCCAGTAGGGGTGCGGCGAATCGATGCGACATCCGAATTTACAATGATGTTCCCTGAAATATGGGGAATAATTTTCTCGACGTAGTTTTTTGAACCACCGCTGACCGTGAGCCATTGATGCTGAGTGCTGACTCCAAGCAAGCCATGATTTTTAAAAAATTGTAAAAAAGTTCGTGAAGGAAATGCTTCCATCTCGTTACTGGGTGTTGACCAAATAGCAGCCCCCATTGGCATAAGATAGCGCTGTTTGAAAACATCACTGAAAGACTGGAGATAATCACCCAGAGTTTTATCTAAATCCTTTGAATTTGACTCCACATCACGGTTTGCTTTCTTGTTGAAGCGGATAATGTCTAAAATCATTCGATAGTGGGAGAGTGAAAAAAGATTTTTCGTTTGGAAAAAAAGTCCTCCCAACGTTTGAGCATTGTACGCCACATCGCAAAAAGTATCCCAAAATCCAAAACTCATATCACTTTTTTCGATGTTGACATTCAAACGCTCGAAAAGTTTCGTAAGAAGCGGATACGTAGGATGGTTAAAAACCAAGAACCCAGTGTCAACGCCGAAAGTTCTATTTTCATCCGTGACCATCGTAGTACGGGCATGCCCTCCTAGACGATGCTCTTTTTCATACACATCGACCGTGTGTTGAGAGCTTAGTAAATAAGCACTGCCCAGTCCGCTAATGCCTGCGCCTATGATGGCTATTTTCATTGGTATCGTCCTTGTTTGTCTTGAGGTGTAAAAATAAGTCGTTTCGTGTCCATTGCATTGGTTAAAAGCGTTAGCACACGATCAAGTTTAGGTTTGGAAAGTATCGGTGTTCGGCTCATAATCCATACTTGCTGCATATCTGGGTCTACAATGACTGCATGAGAATAACTCTCATCCAAATAAACAACATAGTAGTCACGACTGAAAACCCAAAAGTAGGTCATTTTCAGTTTGGAAACATTATTGGGCAGTAATGCTGCTGCTATTCCTTTGTACGTGATCAAATCTCCACCGATAATGCGGTCAAAACATCGGTTGGTTACCTCGTATTGTTTGTCTTTGGTGAGAGTGTATTCGACCGTAGCTGCGACACAATTTTTTTCGAAATCGTTGTAAGTGCGAGCTACTTCAAACCACAATCCGCTAAATTTTTGAGGATCGACATAGGAAACAGGGGGGAGAGTAGAAGCAGAGGTGAATAATGCTATCAATAACATAAAAAAGATTTTCATTTTAACTCTCCTAAAAATTATAAATTCAAATCTTATTTTAAAGAGATAAATCTATTTTTCGTAGAGTTTTTTTGTCACTTGATTTCGTTATACCGCCATAAAACGATCATACTGAGTATTTTAAAAAAAATGGGTGCTAATGCGTACAGGCTTATTAAGGCGATGAGCGATTTAGCAGAAGGGGAAGCAGGGCTGAAATCAAACCAGCCTAAAATACTAAACGAAATTCCTACCCCAAGTGCAAGAGAGAGTTTCGTACCCATTCCCCAAAGACCAAATAAGACTCCGGAGAGATGTTCTCCCTGCCTTGCAAACCGCTGGGCGAGGTCGGCTTGCAAAGAGGAAGAAAGAACCAAATCCGCTCCCAAACTAAATCCAGAAAATGCAACGATAAGAATAAACCAACTGCTGTCACCTTCGCCCAAAAAGGGGACGAAAGAAAAAGCAACGCAGGCCAGTGCCATCGATGCTATCCAACTGTTTTTTTTACTCATACGTCGCGATAGCGCATTCCAAAAAGGCAAGGCCGCAATACCTGCAGAAAAATACAGCAGTAAAAATAAGCCGCTTTTTTCGGGAACTTTGAGGATGTGAGAGACATAATATAAAAAAAGTGTTGAGGGTACAGCGTTCGCCAGTGCGTTTAAAAAATAGGCGATAACCAAGTTTGAACCGTTACTTTGGAAAACAATTTTTATCCCCTCTCTAAAAGGAGTGGTGTGAACAGGAAGTTTAGAATTTGGAACCCCCCAGAGAATCAGCATAAGGGCTATGGGCAGGCTTATGAGCAGTACAACATAAAGTGATTCGAGTGTTTTACCATTTTGGTCTGAAATACCAAGGGTGTATGGGATGACGAGTGATGCCATCATGCCTAAAATAGCGAGTATTTCGCGCCATGAGGAGAGCAGCGTTTTTTCGTGATAGTCGGTAGTGATTTCGCTACTTAAAGCCATATACGGGACACTGATCAAACTCCATGAGATGTATACCATCATGGAAAAAACAAAGAGCCAAAGTGCGGGATGTGAGGCAGGGTGTATAAGGGCATAATATCCTATTAAAAGGGTGAGAGAACCAACAACCATAAAAGGCTTGCGTTTTCCAAGGCGGTCACTGTAATGACCGATAATAGGATCAAAGAGCATATCAATACTTCGTGCAAGCAGTAAAATAATCCCAACCGTAGTGACATCAACACCGACATCCGACGCGTAAAACGTAGGGAGATACATAAAAAGCGGTATACCAACCACCGAGAGAGCAAACCCAAGTGCTCCATAAGAGGGATAAACCACTTTCATCAGAGTGCTTTTATCTTATTTTTGAGCAAGCGTAAAATCCAGCCAAGCAGAGGTATCTTTTCATATACGTTGGCAGCGGCATCCCAGTAATCGATATGAGAGAGAACAAGACCTTTTTCATCAAACAAAACATGACTGAGCCCTTTAATGCATTCTTGCGGACTATTAGGGCTACGAGAATAGAGAAACTTCCAGCGAATGTAGCCGCTTTTATGGTTGCCCATCGATTCTAGGATGATAAATTTAGGAGCATAAAGCGTTGCATACATGTGCCGAAAAACCGTGATGATCGCCTCTGTGCCGTAAACTTTTTGAAATGGATCTTCAAAAAGAGCATTGGGTGCAAAAGCATCGTTAAATTCTTTATCTTTGAAATCGGGTTTCAGTGTCGCGAAAAATTCACTGTAGAGTTCGATCATCACAGAGCCTTTTGGGTCAATCGAAGGGATAAAGAGTAGGGGAAAAATCGAATCAGCGATAAAACAAAGGTCAAGAATTTCGGAAATCGAATCTCAAAATCGGTGGTTTTCTCCAGAGCATCGGCAATCGTTTTGGCAGCTTGTGAGGGTTCCATAAGCTGAGGCATGTCGAACGTATTTTTTTGTGTCAATCTTGTTTTCACAAAGCCGTGATTGATGATGCGGACATTTATTCCATGGGATTTGAGTTCAGGTGCAATGGATTGGGCGAGATTAACCAGTGCTGCTTTTGGTGCACTGTACGCGCTCGCGTAAGGAAGACCGAAATACGAAGAAAGACTGGAATTCCAAACCCACTCTCCGTATCCTTGACTGACAAAATACGGTGAGAGTGGAATCATAATACGTACCGCACCCATGTAATTGGTTTGCATCATCGTTTGAAATTTTGTCTCATTCCATTCATTCACTTTCATAACATCGTAGCTTCCTGCATTGTAAACCCAGCGGTCTAAATATCCAAACGCTTCCCATGCTTGTTGGGTGATATGTGCAAAATCCCCCTCTATGGATACATCTAAATCCAGCAGCACCAAGCGATCGAAATAGGCATTTTTTAATTCATTCAGCTGAGAAGAACTTTGCGCATTTCGTGAACTGGCAACAACGTTATGCCCATCTTCCAGCCACCGTTTCAACAGTTCCAACCCGATTCCGCTGCTAGCTCCTACGAGCCAAATATTTAAAGTTTTCATTAGAGAAGTTTTTCGATGTCTGAAGCTATCGATTCAGGAGATGTTGAGGGAGCATAACGCTTGATGACTTTTCCGTTTTGATCGACAAGAAATTTTGTAAAATTCCATTTAATCGCTTCACTTCCTAAAATCCCTTTCGCATTTTGTTTTAGATGGGTGTACAGTGGATGGGCATTGTTTCCGTTTACATCGATTTTTGCAAACATGGGAAACGTTACACCATAGCTTATACGGCAAAAGTTTTCGATCCCTTTTTCATCCAGCGGCTCTTGTCCGGCAAACTGATTGCACGGGAATCCTAATACGGCAAAGCCTTTTGATTGGTAGGATTTATAGAGTTTTTCTAATCCTTCGAACTGCGGCGTAAATCCGCATCCGCTTGCAGTGTTGACAATGAGCAAGACTTTGCCCTTGTACGGTGCCAAAGTAGTTTTTTCATGATGAATGGTGACGACTTCAAAATCGTAAAGTGACTGGGTTGGTGTTGCCATAAGTGTGCTCCATGTAGTGATTAATAAGATAAAACGTTTCAATTTCATAAATAAGCCTTTTTTATTGAATTATTTGCCATTCCGCATAAAAAAGAGGAATGAAATCGGCAGATAACAGTAAATCCCTCCAGTGAAGTTTCATCTTAGTAAACAGCTATTTAGTTTATTTACAGGAATGAATTGAAAATTATAAAATGACAAGCAATTTATTAGTACCATTTTTTTGTCGTTTAAACCATTAAAAAAACTGTCGTAATCGAAAATACTTAGAGACGTCCTCAGATTAATAGTGACTAATTTATGCAATAAAACTCATAAAATAACATTAAATATTGATCAAAAATGGGAAAATATAGATAATAATTCATTCGGATATTTTTTATTGAACAAAAATCTAACATTAAACGGTATATTCGGAGATTTACAAGGGGAAGTGATGTATAATTTTTATTAAAATTTAAAGCAAAGTACTCAAATTATGATTCTATCATCACCCACAAAAAATGACCATAATATGCTTAAACCACTACTAAAATTAATCTTGATAGTGATAGGTGTTGCAAGCAGTTATGTACTGGCAAATGACCTGCCTAATGTGTGCAGCCGAGATCAAAAACCCAATGAGTTTACGATCCTGAGCTATCATGAAATAGCCGATAAAAGTAAAACATTGGATTCAACCTATGCGGTTACACCTTCAAATTTTGATCACCAGATGCATTGGTTGATGGATAACGGGTATCACTTTATTGGCATCAATGATATTTTAAAGTACCGTAAAAGCGGAAAAAAATTGCCGGCTAAATCAGTTTTGATCACGTTTGATGATGGCTATCAATCCGTATATGCTAATGCCTATCCTGTACTCAAAAAATACAAAATTCCCAGCGTCATTGCATTGGTTGGCAGTTGGCTGCTTAAGGAAGATAAGGTCGATTTTAGTGGGGTTATGATTCCGCGCAGTGAATTTTTAAGCCAAAAAGAGATCAAAGAGATGGTAAGTAGTGGGCTTGTAGAGGTTGCAAGTCATTCGTATGCTGCACATAAAGGTATACAAGGCAATCCGCAAGGAAGTATGCAGCCAGCGATAAGAACACGACAATGGCTGAGTGAGAAACAAGCTTATGAAGATGAAAAAGCGTATGAGGAACGTATCTATAATGATTTAGCGGAAAATAATAGGTTTTTAAAACACTATACCGGACAAAAACCTCGTGTTATGGTGTGGCCGTATGGACATTACAATAGCAAAGTACGCAAAATTGCAGAGAAGTTAGGGATGCCTATCGGATTAACATTGGATGATGGCAGTAATACTGCCATCACACCGCTGTGGGGACTACGACGTATTTTGGTTGAGCATAAAATGACACTTCCGGATTTAGAACTCAACATGTGGGTGAGAAATGCTAACTATACGGACGATGCTCGCACCACAAAAGCTGCACATATTGACTTAGATTACATTTATGATGCAGATCCGGTTCAGCAAGAAAAAAATCTAGGTGATTTACTTGACCGTATCAAGAATTTAGGTGTTAATACGGTTTATTTGCAGGCTTTTGCTGATCCCGATGCCAACGGTGCAGCTGACTATGTCTATTTTCCCAATCGTAACATACCGATGAGGGCTGATCTGTTTAATCGAGTTTCTTGGCAAATTTCAACACGCACACAAGTCAAACGTATTTATGCCTGGATGCCGATGATCGCATGGCAATTACCAGAGAATAATCCAGCAGTCAAAGATACGGTTGTGACATTGCAGGTTGATCCGACTCATCTCAATATGGGGTATCCACGGTTATCTCCTTTTTCACCTAAAGCACGTACAGTGATCAAAGAAATTTACGAAGATTTGGCAAAATCAGCTTATATAGACGGAATATTATTCCATGATGATGTTACGTTGTCCGATTATGAAGATGACAGTTCGGCAGCTCATGAACAATATAAAAAATGGGGATTGTCGCAAGATGTTATTCAAATCAGAGCCGATAAAAAACAGTTTGCGAAGTGGACACAACTGAAAACTGATTATTTAGATGAATTTGCGATGCAATTGGCTCAAATTGTACGAAACGAACAACCAGGACTAAAAACCGCACGTAACCTGTATGCACAAGTCGCACTGAACAAGGATGCCCAAGAATGGTATGCACAGAGTTTGCACGAATCAATCAAGCACTATGATTACACCGCTATTATGGCTATGCCGTATATGGAACAAGCTGATAATGCACGAGAGTTCTATGATAAAATTGTTCATAATGTCAAACAAGAGCAATGCGGGCTTGAACGTACAGTAATGGAATTACAAACGGTTGATTGGAGAAAAGATAACGAGGCGATCTCATCTAAAGAGATGAGTGATACAATGGGTCACTTGTATGATTTGGGTGTTCATCATATTGCGTATTATCCCGATAATTTGTTCAAAAACATTCCTGATGCCGACAATATGAAACAAAATTTTGGACTTAAAGCATTGCGTATGCATACGTTAATTCCAAGCAGTACAACCTCCGACAAGTAGGAAGAATTTATGACCACTTTTATTATATTTTTGCATTTAATATGGCACGTATTGTTAGGCTTTATATTTTATTATCCATTATTCATGTCAAGTTTATGGATCGTTGGGGCAATCTTTTTTTATTTTAAAAATGAGAAACCCTATCTTAAATATATTATTCCACCTCTTAGAGATGGTGAAAGTTGGCCCGGAGTCAGTATTTTGATCCCATGTTACAACGAAGGTCAAAATGCTATCGAAACTATTTCGTATGCTCTTAATGTAAAATATCCAGAATTTGAAGTGATCGCCATTAATGATGGGAGTAAAGATGACACTTTAGAGATATTGCTGGAGTTGGCAAAAAATAATCCAAAGTTAAAAGTGGTTAATTTAGCCGAAAATCAGGGTAAAGCTTTGGGCCTCCAAGCAGGTGCACTGGTAGCAAAATATGAATATTTGATCGGTATCGACGGGGATGCTTTGATTGATGAATATTGTGTTTATTGGATGGTGAAACATTTTATTCGCTATCCAGAAGTTGCTGCCGTTACAGGAAATCCTCGAATACGCAATCGCACAACGTTGTTGGGTAAAATTCAAGTAGGTGAATTTTCTTCTATTGTCGGTATGATCAAACGAGCACAGCGTAGTTTTGGACGAATATTTACCGTTTCAGGAGTCATTACAGGATTTAGAAAGGCAGCGGTACATGAAGTAGGCTACTGGAGTCCGGACATGCTGACTGAAGATATTGATATTACGTGGAAACTGCAAAGTAACGGTTGGGATGTACGCTTTGAGCCTCGTGCTTTGGTGTGGATTTTGATGCCGGAGACGTTAAGCGGATTATGGAAACAACGCTTGCGTTGGGCTATGGGCGGTGTTCAAGTCATGCTTAAAAACTTCAAGGTTTTATTTATGCCCAGACAAACTCATCTCTGGGGTTTGATGGTTGAGCTAATGCTCAGTACGGTTTGGGCGTACAGTATGGTATTGGTGTTTTTAGTTTGGATCATTAGTTTGTTTGTGCCGGTCACGTATTTAATGCCTCAACAATCCCCAATTTTACCAGATCAAACCAGCGTGATTCTAATCGGTGCATGTTTGGTACAGTTCGGTGTGAGTAAATGGTTGGACGGTCATTATGATAAAGGTTTGGGGAAAAATTATTTTTGGATGATTTGGTATCCATTTGCCTATTGGCTCCTTAATTTGTTTACTGCGGTAACGGCTCTTCCAAAAGTGTTGTTTGGTAAAAAAGGTCGAGCTCGTTGGGTTAGTCCTGACCGTGGTGCACATCAACAGGTCAAAAAAGGTTAATAAAATGGAAACATTAATTATAAATAAACGCTGTGAGCTGCCTAAAGCAAAACGAATCATTTGGGACATCATAACGGTTTTGCTTTGGCTTGGATTTTTTTATTTATGGAAGCCAGTGTTTCACGTCTTTTATCGAATTATTACATTGGGTGCACCGGCAGAAGAATTATCCGATTGGATTTTTGGCGAAATTCATAGTGTCACCGTTGAGCATGCTCTTTATATGCTAATCGGAACACCTATTGTGTTGTTTATTCTCTCAAGGTTGAATCACCATCAAGCTCCAAGCGAGCATTTGATCTATCACTCAACCGATTATTCAAATTACTTTAACGTAGACGATGCTCAATTACAGCAGTGTGTAAATAGCCAATTGGTGACAGTTTATTTCGATGACCATGGTCATATCATCCGTTTGGATGATCACATTACGGCAAACAACGAATAAATGTACATAACGACTCACCTATACATCAAAACTAGGAAAAGATACATTGTTTGGTTTTTTTAAAAGTAAGAGCGAAGAAATAGTAATAGAAGAAGTATTCGAGACTCCCAAAGAATTTACAAATTCTATCGGAATGGAATTTTTGTTCATTGACGGCGGACGATTCAGTATGGGTAAGAATCCTAATTACGATGAAGGAGGAGACGTTGAAACTCCTCAGCATCTGGTGGATATAGAGAGCTTTTGGATTTCTAAATATCTAGTGACGCAAGAAGAATATTACAAACTTACGCGCGTCAATCCGTCCTATTTTAAAAAAGATAAAGTTGAAGAAGAAAGCTCTCGTCGTCATCCCGTAGAACAGGTAAGTTGGTTCGATGCGAAAGCTTTTGTTGAATTAATGAATCGATACGAAGGTAAAAATCATTCCTATGCCCTGCCTACCGAGGCACAGTGGGAATATTGTGCAAAAGCGGGAGGAAATACACGCTTTAGTTTCGGAGACTCGGAGGCTTTAATTGATGATTATGCTGTTTATGAGTACAGCTCGAATGGAAGAACGGGTGTCGTAGATGAGAGATTGGCAAATCGGTTGGGAATATACGGTTTGATGGGGAATGTGTGGGAGTGGTGTGAGGATGATTTTTTTCCGAATTATGTTAATGCCCCTACGGATGGATCAGCGTGGTTTGATGGGCTTAATATGGGATCTTTTAAAGTGCGTCGTGGAGGAAGCTATAAAACGAGTTATATGTGTTTAAGAAGTTCGTTTCGCGGCTATTCTCGTCCTGATTTTGCTTCAAATGAAATTGGATTCCGTCTCGTCATTAATGGAGCTCTAAAGAATACTATCTAATTCTTAATGGCAGTATATTTATAGATTTTGGTCAAATTTTACCTCATTTAGCGGTATCTCTTTTTTTGCCACCATATCAAAAACCGCTTCAATTTTTTGTTGATTTACATTGTTGTATTGTCCTAGATAACCTGTTTTGACTGTTGCTTCTGCAAAATAGTATTTCTTTCCATTAAATATCAAATATGAAGATGGTTGTTTCAAAGCTACATCGTTTTGTACATGAACAGCAATAAATGCATGATCATTTGTTGTCAATAATAGACACTCATGTTTTTTTTGTAAGAGTAACGTCGCCAATAGAAATGATTTTTCATCACAATCACCTCCATTTTGATTGATTACATCGGATGGATTTCGATTTGCTATACTCTCTTTGTAGGGAATTTTAAGAACATATTGATAGGCACGATCAATTTCACAAAGCTCATTATTATTGCAGCTTTTTGTCAACATATCTACTATTGGTTTCATTTCATTATGATCATACACATCATATTTATAAAATCGATCATGAATTTTGACCATTCCTTTTCTTTTGCAATATTGCTGATCTGTTTCAGGAAGTACATTAGCTCTGGAATACAGTGCAAATGCAATAATTCCAGCTACAGAGTATAATCCTATTCGATAAAAGAGTCGTTTATTTATCATGGCCATAGTGTGTATACCTCTCATCCTTTATTTAATACTTCTTTCCAGTGTATTGTAGCTTAATGGTCAGGTCCTCAATCTTTTATCAGACTTTTTCATGTACTAGGCTTGCCGGTTACTTTAAACGGGTATGATTCAGAATAACTTTTAATATGTGGATGGTGAAAATGAATAAGCTAGTGTATGTAGTTATCGGTATCGCTATTGCAATACAATTTATAAGACCCGATTTTAAAAATCTGCCTGTAGATGATAAGGTTGCGTTAAATACTGATCCAAAAGTTATGAGCATTCTCAAAACTTCATGTTATGACTGCCATTCGAGTGAAACAAAATATCCTTGGTATCAAAACGTCGCACCTGTATCATGGATTATGTCGGATCATATTGTACGTGGTCGTAAGGCACTTGATTTTTCAAATTGGGCCAATATAGATCCAAAAGTCAAATTGCTACGACTAGAGCGGGCAAAACAAGTTGTCAACAATAATATGATGCCAAAACACGATTATCTTATGATGCATAAAAATGCTGTTTTAGATAATTCAGAGAAACAAACGCTTGTAGAATTTTTTGATTTACAGATAATAGAGCTAGGCGGTACGCCAAACAGATTAAAAGAACTTGATAAATAAGGACCTAATATTTGTTTTCATTCCAATTTGTAAAAAGGAAACATCTTTTAAGGAATTCAGAGCCACAATTTAACTACAATATCTAACATAATTTAATTTATACATCAAGACGTTTTAGTTCTATTATTAAAAGAACCGTTTGGATGTTAAATTATTTCTAATGAGATAATTGGAGGCTTCACAATGAATACTTTAGAATGGTTTACTTATTTAGAATACCTTAACGGACGAAAAGAAGTTGCCAAGAGATTTGCTAATGGTGAATGGAAAATTGATTTTGATGAGAATACACCAACCTTTATCTGCTCTTCTGATAGGGAATGTAAACATTGCCCCAATTGTTCTCATGAGTTTTGTCTGTGTACTATTGAAAGTACCAAGAGAATCAGTCATTTACTGTATCATGAACAAATGTCGATCTATTGTGCCGAATTTACCGTATTGTGTAGATGAATAAGATTAATTAATAAATTTATTTTTCATTTGAGCATCTTTACTTGCTCCCAAGCTTCTTCTATTGATTCACTGTAAATGTCTGTCGCGTGACTATTCCCCAATACGGATCATCATAACACTCTTCGCTATACTCTGTCTCGATAAAACACTTGATTGTTTTACGCCAAAACGCAGTGGCGTGTTGGGTTCCCTGAATCTGTTTGATTTCCCAACCTCCGGGATAGTTTTTCCAAATCATGTGGGCAAACTCCATTCCGATACCATTTTTTCGAAAATAGGGAATCACGTAAAATTCACACATCTCGTAGGCTTGAGCCTCTTTACACTCTATTGCAGCGATTCCAGCAGGGGTATTGTCGATCATGAGTAAAAAGCCTAGTACATTGTCTCCTATATGGGTATCGAGTTCAAACAGACCCGAAGCATTTGGCTTCTTAAGCGTGATAGGTGAGAACTCAGCTTCGTAGCATTGTATGAGGTTGTGATAGATATGGGAATTAGTTTTGGTAACAGGAATGATTTTCATGGGATTGAATGGTACTTTTTTTGGGTGAATTGTAGCAGAATTTTTTGCTTAAAAGTTTTGAATTGGGATTGGATAGTATCCGTTTGCATTCCCAACGAGAACGTTGGGAACGAGGGAAGTAGCCAATTTCTTTTGTTAATTACGTTGTCAATGTTTTTTTATTAGCATCTAATATTTGTGGAATACTCCAAAAAATTACGATAAATTCTAAAACTATACCAACCAACACAAATGTATGAAACGAGTAATCAACTAAAAATTGTATACCAATGTCAATGTAAAAAACAAAAGCAGTTATAAAGAATCCTGCTGTTGTATTTAAGTCTGGTGTTCCTGGTAGAATTGGTGTTGAATCAATGTGTTTTGTTGCGGATGAACAAAGTAGGATATTTAGAGCAGCTGTAGGGAGAGTCGCTCCAATGGATAGAAGAATTAATTTTGATAGATCTAATTCTTTATATAATGCTGGGTCAGCAATAAATATTTCCAGCATAACAGGACCGATTAGAGCAAGAAAAGCGATTGCACCGAAGGCAAAGACTCTAGCATCAGTTTTTCGAATTTGTTCGAGTAAATTGCTTTCCATCTTGATTCCTTGTTTTTCATTCCCACTCTCTTGAGTGAGAACGCATAGACATTACAGCGCTTTCGCCATAATACGGTTAAGACGTGCAATAAACCCTGCGGTATCCGCTAACGTTTCACCCTCATAGAGTTTTGCCTGATCGAGCAATACATGCGCCGCATCGTCGATGAGGTTCATGTCTGCGCTGTCGCTGAGTTTTTTGATCAACTCATGGTTTGGGTTGATTTGTAGGATTTGTTTTGGTGCTGGGATATCTCCGCCCATGTTGCCGAACTGTTTCATCATTTGCGCCATCATGTAGCCTGAGTCTTCTTTGTCGATTTTTAGACAGACGGCAGAATCGGTGAGATCGAAGGTTGTTTCGACTTTTGATACGTTTTCACCCAATGCGCTTTGAAGCTGAGTGATAAAGGATTCAAGTGTTTTTGCTGTCTCTTCGTGCTCTTTTTTCTCATCTTCGCTTTCTTCGAGAACCGCATCTGTAACGTTGATAAATTTGTATTCTTTGTACTCACTTACCATCGGGAATACGATTGTGTCGATCTCTTCGTTCAATACTAGAACATCAATCCCTTTTGCTTTGAAACGCTCTAGACTTGGAGAGTTTTTGAGCATTTGGAGAGACATTTTTGCAGAGATGTAATAGATCTCTTTTTTCTCAGCGTCGACACCCTCTACGAAAGTGCTGAACATTACCGGCTCTGTAGAATTCAATGTATTAAGCTTGAGAAGTTCCAAGATTTTCTCACGGTTGCCCATGTCGCTGTAAAGGCCCTCTTTGAGAACGTTGCCGAACTCTTTATAGAATGCACCGTATTTTTCAGTATCGTTCTCAGAGACTTTTGAAAGTTCTCCTAATACTTTTTTGACCGATGCGTTTTTGATCTTCGCCATTACACGGTTGCTTTGGAGAATCTCACGGCTGACGTTCAACGGAAGATCAGCTGAGTCGATCACACCGCGAAGGAAACGCAAGTAAGTTGGCATAAGCTCTTTTTCATCGTCGGTGATAAAGACACGGTTGATGTAGAGTTTGATACCGCTTTGGTAATCGACACGGTACAAGTCCATCGGTGCTTTAGACGGTACATAGAAGAGGGTGGTATATTCTAACGCTCCCTCGGCTTTGTTGTGCATCCATAGCAATGGCTCAGATGAATCGTGCGCAATGCTGGAGTAGAAGTCTTTGTACTCCTCTTCACTAATATCACCTTTGCTGATGGTCCACAGTGCGTTGGCTTTGTTCACTTGGACGTTTTTAGTTTCGTTGTGACCTTTTTCTTCGCCCTCAGCAGGTGCTACGTATTCCTCTTTGTCCATGAAGATCGGGAATGGGATATGGTTAGAGTATTTTTTGATGATGCTCTCGATACGGTGAGTCTCTAGGAATTCGCTCTCATCATCTTTTAGGTGCATGATGATGCTTGTACCGTGAGTGTCACGTTCTGCCGGCTCTAGGTCATACTCAGACCCTGCCATTGAACTCCATTTGTAGGCTTGCTCTTCACCCGCTTTGCGAGAAATGACTTCGACTTTGTCCGCAACCATAAACGATGCATAGAAACCGACACCGAACTGACCGATAAGATTGGAATCTTTTTTCTGATCGCCTGAGAGTTTTTCCAAGAACGCTTTGGTTCCTGATTTCGCGATGGTTCCGAGGTTCTCTACTAAATCTGCTTCGTTCATCCCGATACCGCTGTCAGAAATCGTGAGAGTTTTTGCTTCTTTATCGATAATGATGTCAACACGAGGATTAAATGAAATTCCTTTATAGGCGTCATCTGTCAGGACGAGCATGTTGAGTTTGTCGAGTGCATCGGAACTGTTAGAAACAAGTTCGCGAACAAAAATCTCTTTATTAGAATAAAGAGAGTGGATCATAAGATGTAAAATTTGTGAGACTTCAGTTTGAAATTGATGTTTTGCCATGATGAATTCCTTTGGTTATTTTTATGTGGTGCGATTTTAACGAAATTGGATTAATAATGCAAGAAGTATCAAATAAGTTTAGTGTATTTGACTAAAGTATTGGAAATCGTCATTCCCGCGAAGGCGGGAATCCAGCTTTGCTTTTTTGGATGGATCCACGGGTCATACCCTATAGGGCACGTGAGCCCGAGGATGACGGAGCAATTAGTATTTTATGTGTGTAAGGTAGAGACCATTATGTGCAGCGATGTCGGTGGAGTGGCGTTTGATGCAGTTTAGCTGTTCGAGTAACTGCTCTTTGGTTGATTTACCGGATGATATGCGGAGTAAAAATCCGACCATAAGACGGATTTGAGAGCGTAAAAAACCACTTCCCTCAAAACAGAGAATGAGATGCCCTTTGTGAGTGTAGGCGTAAGCACGATAGATGATACGGGTGAAATGCTCTAAATCATTTCCACTTTTTTTAAAGAATTCAAAATTATGGGTTCCCTCAAAAAGTTTAATAGCATCAATGATAGCTTCAGAGTTGAGAGAAGGGACGAAGGTGACGAAGCTGTCCGCAAAAGGATTGGTGTGACCTTCTTTGATAATGTAACGATAAACACGCTTACGCGCTGTGTAACGAGCATGAAATTCGTTATCAACAAACTCGATGCGTCCAATTCGGATAGAAGAGGGGAGCTGCATGTTAAGCATATCTTTGAGACGTCGCAAATCGTTCCAGTACAGTGGTAAATCAAGATGCATGACTTGGTGTGTAGCGTGAACGCCACGATCGGTTCTTCCTGAACCTTTTGGGAGGGTATGGATCTGCAATCGCCGTAATGCAATGATGAGGGTTCCAATGACGGTATTCGTCGTATCAGGTTGTTGTTGTGACCCCATAAACGCCGAACCGTTGTAGCTCATGGTGATTTTGACACGATTCAAAAGCGATTACCTACAAGTCGTTTATAGATCAAATAAGTTCCAATTAGCCAACTAAGAGTTACTGCCCAAATAGCGTGGAATCCAAGAGCCTGTTGTGCAATGATTGCACAGGAATAAAAAATGATTATAGAAATAAAAAGCCATAAATAAATCCAACGTTTTTGGTGACGTGCGTGAACAACACCAAGTGCAACGATTAAAAAAAGTGAGAGGGTAGGGAGTAAGCTCAAAAGAGCATTGGTAATGAGCAGACGTGTTCGAAATTTTTGATCGGTTGGTGATGCTGTCCAATACTCTAGCGTATTGGTATAAAAGTTACTGTCGCTTTTTATGACATCGTTTATCGTGAGATGTTTATAGTTCATCCGTTTGAGATTTTCATCTTTATAGGTGTAACCTTCACCATCACTGAGACGGAGCTGTAGATTGCCATGCGCATTAAGAAGCTCAGCCGTATGGGCTACCAAAAGAACTTCTTCTTTGAGATCTTTGTTAAATAAGACTACGTCTCCATAGGCTCGAGTATTGGTATCGCTTTTGTTGATAAAGAGCATCCAGTCACCAAAATTATGACCAAATTCGGAAGCCGTTAGATTGAATTTTGCTTCTGCTTTTTTTTGAGATAAGAAATTTTTACTCATTGAATTGACATAGGGAGTAACGATCAGATAATCAACGAATAAAAGGATTGTCAGCAAAAAGGCAGGAAGAGCCAATATCCGTACTAAAAATACTGGGGAAATTCCCAGTGAAAAGACGACTACCATTTCATTATCATTGGAGAGTCGATACAGAGTAAGAGCACTTGCTACTACGAAGGCAATAGATAGGGTATAGAACAACAGCTCGGGTAAAACGAAGAGATAAAGTTTCCCCATTTCACCAATATTAAGCTGAATAATTGCCGTATAGGTAGCCAGTTTTATCATAAAAATAACCGATGCAATAGTAAACAAGGGTATAAATATGGAGAAAAAAAGTACGTTTAGGTGAGAAAAAATATAATGTCGTAATTTACCCATATAAACCTGCCATATAGACTGATACATAGGTATCAAGCATAAGTACTATCCAAGTTGCCATGGCTAAAAAAGGGATAAAAGGGAGCTGCTTTGAGTCTTCATCATCGCTTTGTGTCAGTAGTAATGCAGGAAGCGCTAAGAGTGCAGAGAGAAAAATAGCAACAAGAGCTAGCTGGATTCCAAGTACAGCACCCATCGTTGCAGCAATCATAATGTCGGCTTCTCCCATCGCCTCTTTTTTAAGCGCGTAGGAGAGATAAAAACGCAACAAGGTAAATCCGCCTGCAAACAGTAGTGCGTTAGTAAAGTTATAGCCTAATTGTCCCAAGGAGGTTGCACTCAAAATAGCAAAGGTGAGGGCTGCGAGGTTAAGACTATCAGGAACCATTTTGTAATAAAAATCGATAACAGAGAGCGAGAGTAAAAGGGTAAAAACAAGCGCTATTCCAAATGAGTGGAGGTTTATTCCAAGTTTCATGGCAGTGAAGAGAAAAATAAAGGCGCTTAAAATTTCAATAATAGGATATTGTACCGATATTTTAGCACTGCAAAAACTGCATTTTCCGCGTAAGAATAGCCATGAAAAAATGGGGACATTATGCCATACGCGTAATGGGGTATTACAGCTCATACAATGTGATGCTGGGAAAGAGACACTTTCATCACGGGGTGTTCTTACAATCAAAACATTCATAAATGAACCGATTGCTGCTCCTAAAATAAAGACTAATAGCCATTCCATTAATTTACCCCTCCAAATCGTCGTTCAACTTTTTTAAATTGTGAAATAATTTTTTCTAACTCATCAATATTGAATTCTGGCCACAAAGTATCGGTAAAAAAAAGCTCTGCATAGGCACTTTGCCACAGTAAAAAATTAGAAATGCGGTGATCTCCTCCAGTACGTATAAGCAAATCAACATCACTGGAAGTATCAAGGGCATTATTGAGTGATTGGGCAGTAATTGGAATTTGATTCGCATTGAGTTTATTTACTGTACGAAGTATTTCATCGCGTCCGCCATAATTGAGAGCAAGGCTTTGAATAAGTCCTGTGCAATGTGCGGTTGCGTCGTAAACAGTTTGGATGGTTTTTTGCAGGGAGGATGAAAATACAGATAGATCACCGATAGGTTCAAAACGAATATTGTTATCCAAATAAGTTGGAAGTTCACATTTGAGATATTTTTCGAGCAGTTTCATCAAAAATTCGACTTCCAGTTTTGGACGCTTCCAGTTTTCGGTACTGAATGCGTAGAGAGTGAGTCGTTGAATCTCAGAGTTTCCTGCGCAATAGGTGGTAATCAGTCGAACAATTTCAGACCCTTTTTCATGTCCAAAAGTACGGTTTTTCCCTTGAACCTCAGCCCATCTTCCGTTGCCGTCCATGATGATCGCGATGTGCGAGGGAAGATTATTCATAAAATGGAGGCTTGATCGAGAAGTTGGAGAGAGAGGGAAAGCTTATCGTTTGTCGGTAATGAGTACGTTGAGTTAGCCGTGATGAAATCAATAGCATTGGACTCACTGCCAAAAGGATTTTTATCGTTGATAATATTGAGACAAACCGCATCAACATTTTTAGACGTTAAAAGATTTTTGGCATTTATATACGCAGTTGAAGGGTCAGTTTCGGCTTTGAATGCGACGGTTTTAATCCCCTCTTTAGAGCATGAAGCAAGTAAATCGATATTTTGCTTCATTGGGATATTCCACGTGTCACCTAACATCTCTTTTTTGAGCTTTCCATTTTGAGGATGGAGTGGGATGTAATCACTGACTGCAGCTGCCATAAAGAGAAACGGCTCTTTTTGAATTAATCCGATTGGTTCATCGTGGATAAGAGAAGGCTTGGAAAGTTTTCCTTTTTTTGCGATACGGATGGAATCGTTGAGGTATTCACCCATTTCATCCGAACTTTCGACATCGATCGTATGAATTCCCAAAGGTAAATCATTCTCAAATCGAGTTGCGATGAGGTTTACATCTGCACCGCGTAAAAAAAGTGCGGTTGCGAGTGAAGAGGCCATTTTACCACTGGAGCGATTACTGACGGTTCGAACATCATCGAGCTTTTCTATCGTACCGCCACCGGTAACAATGACACGACGATCCGCCCAAAAATCATTTTTGAGCAAAATACGTGCTGTATTCCAAAAAATTTCTATGGGCTCAGCCATAGCACCATCTCCTACCGTTTCACAGGCCAGTTCTTTGGTTTGGGTCGAAACACTGTCATAGTTTGCAATGGCGAGCATTTTCATGGAGGCTTGAATCATCGGATTTTGGATCATATGCGTATTGGCAGAAGGGGCAAGTAGTTTTACACCGCTAAAGGCAAGGGCACATTGAGTGAGGATGGTATCCGCAATCCCGTTGGCGAGTTTGGCAATAGTGTTGGCAGTTGCGGGAGCGATGACCATGATATCTGAGCTTTGAGAGAGTTGGATGTGGTTGAAATTATCTCCTGCCCACGACTCGTTGGTATCATCAAGGACACGGCTTTTACTTAGGGCTTCAAAGCTTAGAGGTGCAATAAATTTTTTAGCAGAGGGAGTTATGACGACACTGACTTCCGCTCCGGCTTTGATGTAAAGGCGCAGTAATTCTAGCGATTTATAGGCAGCGATAGAACCTGTGACACCGAGGAGAATTTTTTTGCCCTTTAGGAGATTAGAAGGAATTAGCACGCCATACCTTTACCGAAAAATTTGGTGAAAAAGCCGGCGATTTTTCGGATCGGGGTGCGACTTAGAATGAGGATATCACTTTCATATGTCCCTGAAGTGACGGTTGTTCCTGCTGCGATCATTACGTTATCCGCAATCTCCACGGGAGCTACGAGCTGGGTATCACTACCCACAAAAACGTTTTTACCGATAATAGTTTGGTACTTATTGACTCCATCGTAATTGCAGGTAATGGTTCCTGCACCGATATTGCTTCCCTCACCGATGGTTGCATCACCGAGATAACTCAGGTGCCCCGCTTTTACCCCTGTGAGAATTGATTTTTTTACTTCTACAAAATTACCTATATGTGTCCCTTCAATAACACTTAGGGGACGAACATGGGCCATAGGTCCTACGTCAGAGTTTCGAATAACACTCTCTTCAATAACACTGTGGGCTTTGATATGGGAATTTGAGATAAGGGTATTTCCGCACAGACGTACACCATTTTCGATAATACATTCTCCCTCAAACTTGACTCCCTCTTCGATATAGATGGTGTGAGGCAGTTGCATAATAACTCCACTGTCCATCCAGTCGCGACGGATACGATCCATCATAATCATTTCAGAAGAGCTAAGATCGTTTTTGGAATTGACCCCTTTGAACTCTGTTTCATGAACGAAAAGTGGAGTGATAGTGAGATTGTCAGCTCGCGCAAGAGCAATAATGTCGGTGAGGTAATATTCACTTTGTGCATTAGCATTGGATAGAGAAGGAAGATAAGTCTGCAAAACATGATGTTTAAAGGCATACACACCAGCATTGACACTTTGAACACTCTTTTCTTCATGGGAAGCATCTTTTTCTTCGACTATACGGAGAACATTGCCGCCTTCGATGATAACACGCCCATAACCACTTGGATTTTCGAGAGCGATAACCGACATAACGATGTCACTTGGATTGTTCATAAATGCATCGATAGACGCTTTAGTGATCAGTGGCATATCACCATTTAGGACTAAAACATCATCGTATTTGGGCTTTACTTTCATCATCGCTCCACCTGTACCTGGGAAATTTTCGGTATCTTGGGTGACGAATGTCAGTCCGTCGAAATGTTTTTCCATAGCGCGTATAACGGCATCTTTTTGATGAGCCACAACGACGATAACATCATCGGTAATTTCACGTGCAGCTTTGATACTATAGTAAAGCATCTCACGACCGCAAATCTCATGGAGTACTTTCGCCTTGGCTGATTTCATCCGGCTACCTTTTCCGGCAGCGAGAATAACGATGGAAAGAGGGCTGGACATAGATGCTCCTGAGTAATAAATAATCATGTGATTTTATCAGAATTAATCGAGAATAGCCCTTAGTCTATGGTATTATCATCTCTTTATTTTGGGAGTGTTGGTTTGGGTCGTTTTTTCTTCTTATTTCTTTTAATCCCTTTTGCTCTTTGGGGTGCTGATGCGCAGATGCCTGCTATGAGTTTTAACCTTGCTGCTCCTGAGTCTCCCAAAGAGATTGTAAGCTCTCTCAATATTTTGATGATGCTTACTGTGCTTTTTCTCGCACCGAGCCTTGTTCTTGTTATGACTACTTTTACCCGTTTTGTTATTGTATTTGGATTTTTGCGCCAAGCGTTGGGGACCCAGCAGGTTCCGCCGACACAATTACTTGTTATGCTTGCTCTTATCTTAACGGTATTTGTGATGGAACCTGTCGCTCAAAAATCGTATGACGAGGGGATAAAGCCTTATACGGAAAATAAAATATCCTACGATGAAGCATTTGAAAAAACAACGGATCCATTTAAAAATTTTATGGTGCGTAATACCCGTGAAAAAGATTTGGCACTCTTTCTACGCATACGACACATGGAAAACCCTCAATCTATCAAAGAAGTGCCGTTGACGATTGTCATCCCTGCCTTTGTTATCAGTGAGCTTAAAACGGCGTTTGAGATCGGATTTTTGCTCTTTTTGCCTTTTTTGGTTATCGATATGGTTGTTGCTTCGATTTTGATGTCGATGGGTATGATGATGCTGCCTCCGGTTATGATTTCGATGCCGTTTAAAATACTCGTTTTTATCATGGTAGATGGGTGGAATCTCCTTATTGGCAATCTGATTGCCAGTGTGAAATAAAGGGTTTTAATGCAGTGCGAGTATTTTGGTCTTTGTGGTAGTTGTAGACTGTATGAAGAAGGCTATGCAGGGCAGTTAGAATCAAAAAGTCAAGCCATTAAAACACAATTCAGCCCTTATTTCAGTGGAAAAATTGATATTTTTGAGTCCAAAGAAGAGCATTATCGTTCCCGTGCTGAATTTAAAATTTATCATGATGATGACGGCTCTTTTTATGCCATGAACCGTGCAGATAAACAAGGAATTGTGAAAATAATAAATTGTTCTATCATTCATGAGCAAATAGCGCGCATCATGCAGCCTCTTTTATCTGAAATTAAAAAATACGAATTTGGATATAAACTCTTCGGGATTGATTTTTTGACCAGCAGCAGTGGTGAAGTAGTGGCGAGCTTGATCTATCATCGAGCACTTGATGAGGCTTGGAGCGTGAATGCGCGGCTTATTGAAAAAGAATTAGGGCTTTATATTATCGGTCGAAGCCGTAAGCAAAAAATCATTTTAACTCAAGACTATGTCACCGAAACTCTCCATATAAAAAATCGTGATTATCGGTATATTCATATCGAAAACAGTTTTACCCAGCCCAATGCGCTTGTGAACGAAAAAATGGTCTCATGGTCACTTGAACAGCTTGATAATATTGGCGGAGATTTGCTCGAACTTTATTGCGGAGCTGGCAATTTTACGATTCCATTTGCAACACAATTTGATCGGGTTTTAGCCACCGAAATTTCTAAAGCCTCTATCATCGCGGCTAAGCGTAATATGGAACTTAATGGCGTTAATAATATTGATTTCGTCCGTCTAAGTGCAGAAGAATTTACACTGGCACTGGATGGCGTGCGTGAATTTCGACGCTTAGAGGGATTAAAAGTAAGTGATTATTCTCTTAAAACTCTTTTTGTGGATCCTCCTCGCAGCGGTTTGGGTGAAGAACCTTGCAAATTTGCTGCACGGTTTGATCATCTATTGTATATCTCCTGCAATCCTGAAACCTTGTTACGAGATTTAGAGATTTTAGACCAGACTCATGATGTGCAAGCTATGGCAATGTTTGATCAATTTCCTTACACGCATCATTTAGAGATGGGGGTAAAACTTACTCGAAAGGGTCTGTCATGAGAAAGATCTTAGTCTCATTATGTGCAGCCAGCATGTTAAGTGCAACGAGTAATGACCCTCAATCAATCTTAAGTGAAGTGTCTAAATTACGCCAAATGTATGATGAGTGTAAAGCTTCTCAAGGTACAGTGCAGGGTCTTGAACCTAAGGTAGTGGCAGAATCTAACAGCAAAAGCAAATTGTTAAATCAAGAAATTGTTCAAAAAAATGGTGTTATAAAAAGTTTGGAACAAACCCTGCTCACGCGTGATCGTGCTTACCGAGAAGCCACAGCTCAAAATAAAAATTTAATTTCACAGCTGCATACCCAAAAAGTCTCTACACAAGAGCGTGAAACACTAAAACGTGCCGTAGAAACGGCTAAAGCTGAATTATTGGTTGCACAAAAAGCGTTAAAGCAAGCAGGCGGAGTGAAGACCGTGTATAAAGATCGCCCCGTTGTGCAGGAAAAAATTGTTACTAAAACCATTGAATCAAATGAAAAAATTACTAGCTTACAACGTGATCTTGCTACAGCTCAAGTAACCATTGCAAATCTTCAAAACATACCGCTAAAAACAGCTAAAGATAAAATAATTGAAAAAGTGGTGTATCGAGACCGTCCTGTTGAGCACGAAAAAATAGTTGAGAAAATTGTTTACAGAGATCGACCGATTGCCAAAGAAAAAGTGGTTGAAAAAATAGTCTACAAAGATCGCCCTGTCATGCAAGAAAAAATAGTCGAAAAAGTGGTATATCGAGACCGTCCGATTGAGCACGAAAAAATAGTTGAGAAAATTGTTTACAGAGATCGACCGATTGCCAAAGAAAAAGTGGTTGAAAAAATAGTTTACAAAGATCGTCCTGTCGTGCAAGAAAAAATAGTTGAGAAAATTGTTTACAGAGATCGACCGATTGCCAAAGAAAAAGTGCTTGAAAAAGTAGTTGAAAAAACTGTTTACAAAGAGTTGAAAGTTCCTAAAAGTGTACCTAAAACGGTTCTAAAAGCGGAAGCAATCAGACAAGAACCGCTTAAAAAACAAGTTGTTGATATAAAAGTTACAGACGAGCAAAAACGTCGTCAGGCGGATAAATTGGCATTGGAACTTGAACGCAAAAAGAGTACTAAACCAGTATCAGGAACCAGTATCAAAAGATCTGCTCCATCCGCTTATCGAATGGCAACGATAGCCTCCATTTACAATGCACCTAATGGAACAAAAGTCGATATGTGGGAAGCTGGACGGTCATTTACTTCAGGAACCAGCAACGGAGGCTGGGTTAAAATTACAGGCTATTTTGTGAACCGTGTTTGGCAATCAGCAGATGAAGATTATTGGGTAAAAGAGAGTGACGTTATCCGAAGATAACGGTATTAATACCCATCAAAAGGCATTTTTGCCTCTTTCCATCCGAACATAAATCCATTTTCAAGATTGTAAGCTTTGATTCCTTCTTTTGCAAGAATATTTGCGGCTGCTTTTGAACGTGGTCCGCTGCGACATACGAGGATGACTGAATCGACTTTACGAAGTTTCATGGCCGCCATGACATCGGTAATGAAATTTTTATTGATAACTTCTTTGGCATCGTAAAGTTTTTGGGTATCAATATGCCCTTTCGTTTTATCCGTTTTGAGTTCAAATTCTGAACTTTTTACCCGCTCTTCGATTGATTTTGGGATATAGGTCCACTCATACGCAGGAATATTGACAAAACCCTCACCGTGACCAGTATAAATGAATTCAAGTGTGGTACGGACATCTATGATAATGGCTTCCCCTTTTTTTTGCATTTCATGAGCTTCAGGCGCACTCAAATCCCCTTCATATATATCATCTGCGTTTAATGAGAAGGCTAAAAAGAGTCCCAATAAGCTTTTTTTCATAAAAGATCCTGTGATTATAAATTTGGCACAATTGTATCACAAAAATAAAAATACTTTTTATACTTTAGTAATTCGGTATGAATACTTGACATTTTATTGCTATGGTTTTAAAATGGCACAAAAATATGAGGAGTTATTATGTCACAGGCGTGCCCTTTAATCTTTCGACAAGTAGATGCTACCGTTACACGAATCAATACTTTATTTGTAATAGTTGTCATTATTGCATTTTTAGTAACACAATACTCGATAGTATTGATAGCATTAATAGTAGATTTTGCCCTTCGACTGTATGGCTACAAAAATTTTAGTCCCATTAATATGGGTTCATTGTGGATACAGAAAAAAGCCTCTCTACCTGTAAAAATGGAAGACGCCGGAGCTAAACGTCTTGCGGCATTTTTTGGTATTGGATTTACGATTGCATTGTTAATTTGTTCATGGGCAGGTGCAGATATCGTGGGTGTTTTTATCGCTGGGATATTTTTGTTTTGTGCTGCATTGGAACTTTTCTTTGGATTATGCATCGCGTGTAAAATTTATTATTTTGCTAAAATGATCTATCCAAAAGGTTTTCTTTAATGTCTGCTCTTTCAACTAAAGCCGTCTATGGATTAGCAGCCATGCACGTTCTCTCCCATGCACCCCATGGCAGATCAATGCAGGTACGTGAAATTTCGGCAATGACACAAATTTCACATGGATATTTGGAACAACTTCTTTCTATATTACGCAGAGCTAATCTCGTCATCAGTATTCGTGGCGCGTCTGGTGGCTATAAATTAGCCCGTCAGCCTCATGATATAGAAGTCATAGAGATTGTTGAAGCGCTTGAAGGGCCATTTTATAAGATAGATGGGAATGTGGGGTCGAGTTTGATTTTGGAGTACTATTGGAAAGAAGTGGAAGAAAAAATGCGCGCTTTGTTCACTTCAAAACTATCTGATCTTGATCACGCATACCAGCCTCATCACTATGATATTTAGAAAATTATCGTCTTTTATTTTTTGATTCTATAAGGCGACGATTTTGCATCATCATAACTTCTAGCTCCTTGGCACTTTTCGTTTCATAGAGTGGCTGACTGCTTTGAAAAACTTCTGTATAAAAATCGGCTAAAGTTCTCCCTTTCCGTGTCGCAGGAAGGATTCTGTTTGAAGTATAGTTATCCACTTCTGGTGGATCGATAAATTGCGCTAACAGTGCTTCTCGAATGTTGTTTTTGCTCATAATAATACTTCTTATGGATAGTTAACATTTAACAAGCAAAAAATGTTCCGATTATGACTTTATCGTTTAAATAAACTTCCTAATACCCCTCGAATAATCTCACGTCCAAGCTGAGAACCAATCGCTCGTGCTGCAGATTTTGCCAGTGCTTCCATGGCTGTTTCTCTCCCTCTGGAAACAGTTTTTTCTTCTTTAGCGGCAGTTTCTTCTTCGATTTCTTTTGCTTTTTGAGTTGATTGTTCTGATAAGCGCTTGTTGAGACGTTCGTAGGCAGATTCACTATCAATGTTTTGGTCATAGGTCGTGCCAACAATTGAATTGCTCATAAGTTCATGGCGTAATGTGTCAGTAATAGGCCCAATATGTGAGAGCGGGGGAATAACAAAACAGCGTTGCGTGATACTTGGTGTTCCTTTCTCGTCCAAGAAGGATATCAGCGCTTCTCCGACACCAAGCTCCATTAATGCAGTTTTTTCATCCAAGGATTCGTTATCCCGCATTGTTTCGGCTGCGGCACGAACGGCTTGCTGATCTTTAGGGGTAAAAGCACGAAGAGCATGAGCAACACGATTACCAAGTTGTGCGGCAATTTTTTCCGGTATATCATTAGGGTGCTGGGTAATAAAATAAATTCCCACACCTTTAGAGCGAATGAGGCGAACTACTTGTTCGATTTTTTCAATTAATACATCGGGAGCATCGGTAAAAAGCAAATGAGCTTCATCGAAAAAGAAAAGAAGTTTAGGAACACTGCTGTCTCCAGCTTCTGGAAGCGTTTCGAAAAGCTCTGAAAGCATCCATAAAAGAAGTGAACCGTAAAGTTTTGGAGTATTCATCAGTTTTGTAGCATCGAGAAGATTGACAACCCCCTTGCCATTAATACTTTGGATAAGATCGTGAATGTTGAGCATAGGCTCACCAAAGAGTTTTTCACCTCCCTGGGATTCGAGAGTAAGCAGTGAACGTTGAATCGCACCGATAGACGCCGTAGAGACATTGCCATAATTTAATGACAACTCTTTAGCGCGTTCTCCTACATTAACAATCATCGCACGCAGGTCTTTAAGATCCAGCAGGGCAAGTCCCTCATCATCGGCAACTTTAAAAATGAGTGTCAGTACACCGCTTTGTGTTTCGTTAAGACCAAGCAATCGTGAGAGTAAAAGAGGCCCCATATCACTAATGGTTGCACGCACGGGATGACCGTTTTCACCCCATACATCCCAAAATGTGACAGGTGATTTTTGATAATCACTTTCTAGTCCCATGGAGGAAAATCTCTCGGTCACTTTTTGATTATTTCCCCCTACATCAGCCAGTCCACTAAGATCTCCTTTGATATCACTTACGACACACGGAACACCTATCATGGAAAAACTCTCGATAATTTTTTGCAAAGTGATAGTTTTACCCGTTCCGGTTGCACCAGTAATGAGTCCATGACGATTTGCCATTGATGGGAGTAGAGTTAAAAATTGATCCGCTGATTTTGCAATAGGATAAGAAGTAGACATACAATTCCTTAATGATTTAATGTACGGGTATTATAGCTGTAATGTCAACACTTATAAACCTTCATTAATAACATGCCAAAGACGCTCAATCTCATAATCATCTAAAAAAAGTGTCGAATAATGATCATAAAGCCATGAAAGCCCCTTTGCATTAATGGAAAGGGTATGGGAACATTCTTTGTGTGCGGGTAAAAATGCTCGTATGAGGGATATATCGTTGTAGATTGGATTGTCACAAAAAAAACAGTTCAGATCACGGTGCAATCTCCCCTCATGTTCAAGCAGTTGAATGTAGGCTTCGATGGCAAGTCGTTTTGGATTTTGATTTTTCCAATTTTGGGCAGCTGATTCTAAGAGTTGAAAATAAAAGCTGCCAATATCATCTGAATGTTGCAAATGGGGATGAAAAAGGGCAATAAACTGTTGCCAAATACGAATACGGTTGTACTCACCCATCCACCCAAAGCCCAGATGGAGTACATCACGCATCCGAGGGATAGAACTTTTGAGTGACGTTTCGGCTTCAAAATCAATTTTAAAGCCAAGGTTGATAGGACTATGCCGTGCTCCATAGAACCTGTAAAGGGTTGTTAAGTTTTCCTCGGATATGATTGTTACTATCATATCTTCGTCTTTCACCCGGCTAAGTTTGATGATAAATCCCTGCATATTTTGTTACTTCACCGCACATTTGTTTATTTTATTCTCTAAAAGTTTCCTAATTTTAAAACTTTTTAACCTAATAACTGGTAAAATTAAGAAATTTCAATCCTCTTTAAACTACTTATGTTTAAAAAGAGATTAAGTAGAAATAATTTCCGGATTTTTCCGATGACATAAGGTGATTTATCAGTGGAATACCAAGATTTATTACGATCATTTAAAGATAACTGCGGATTTGGTTTGATCGCCAATATTAAAAACCGTCCTTCTCATGAGACACTGGAAAACGCAATTACTGCGCTTGAACGAATGATGCACCGTGGTGCTGTTGCGGCCGATGGCAAGACAGGAGATGGCAGTGGATTGCTCCTTTCCATCCCTCAAGAGTTCATGCGCTCTACTGCTTTAGCCAGTGGCATTGAGTTGCCTGAAATGTATGCCATTGCCGTAGTCTTTACACGTGATGTATCTCAATTGGATTTATTGGAACGTACCTGCGCTAATAATGATCTAAAAGTGGTATTGAAGCGTATCGTCCCCCTTGATATCAATGCTTTAGGTGAACAGGCGCTCGAGTCTCTTCCTGAAATTTATCATATTTTTATTACCCCTAACTCATTGATGGCATCACGTCGCTTTGATGCATTGTTGTATTTGAGCCGTAAAGAGACTGAGCATATGCTCGTACAGGATCAAGATTTTTATATCCCTTCCATGAGTTCGAGAGTTATTTCTTATAAGGGCTTGATTATGCCTACGCATATCAAGGAATTTTATACTGACTTTCAAAATGAAAATTTTAAAATCTCTTTTTCACTCTTTCACCAACGCTTTTCTACCAATACTCTTCCTAAATGGCGTTTGGCTCAACCGTTTCGCTCCGTTGCCCACAATGGTGAGATCAACTCCGTTGAAGCAAACCGTTTTAATGTTGCAGTAAAATCAGAATCGATTAAAAGTGAAGTGTTTACCGCTGAAGAGATTGCACGTCTTCTTCCTATCTTGCAGCCACATGGCTCGGACAGTGCAAGCGCCGACAATTTTTTCGAGTTTTTGATCGCGAATGGAATGGATTTCTTTAAAGCAGCGCGTGCGATTATTCCGGCACCATGGCAAAATGCACCTCATATGGATCCACAATTACGTGCATTCTATGAGTATCACTCAACAGTTTTTGAAGCGTGGGATGGTCCTGCTGCATTCTCACTTACCGATGGTCGCTACATCGGGTGTGTTCTTGACCGTAATGGATTACGCCCTTCAAAGTATATTATTACTCATGATGACACATTGCTTATCGCAAGTGAGTACGGTGTCATTGATATTGCAGAAGAGAATATCAAAGAACGCGGTCGACTTCAATCCGGGCAAATGATTGGTTTGGATTTGAAGTTTGGGAAAGTGCTTAAAGACGAAGATATTAATCAATATCTAAAAACTTCTAATCCGTATATGAGTTGGTTAAATGAGCACATGACTTACTTGCAAGAGCACGTAGAGCATCAGTATGAAACCAAATGCGACTGTTCGGCTGAAGATTTCATTGCACGTCAGCGTTATTTTAACATTACACAAGAGATCGTTGAGCAAGTGATTGAGCCGATGATGCGCGATGGTAAAGAAGCCGTTGGATCAATGGGTGATGATACTCCACTTGCTGCATTTAGTACCGTTCAACGTAATTTTAGCGATTTTTTCAAACAACGTTTTGCACAGGTAACGAATCCTCCAATTGATCCTATTCGTGAAAAAGTGGTGATGAGTCTTAACACCGGTTTTGGTGAAATACATAATATTTTGGATGAAATTCCAACTCATGCTAATCGTTTGAAAGCAATTTCACCGATTATGCTCAAAGAGAAACTTGAAGTACTAAAATCGTTTGGGGATAAAAAATCTCCACGCTATCACCCTTCGTATACTAATGCAGTGTTTTCTACATCCTATAAAGGCAGCTTGAGAGAAGCATTAAATGCTCTTGTTTCACAAGTAATTTTAGCCGTCAAAGAAGAGGGTGTTCGTATTATTGTTCTTGATGACAGCGGATTTGATCGTGAGCATAAAACAATTCCAATGTTGCTGGCAGTCGGTCGTATCAGCAGTGCATTATTAGAGGCAAAAATACGTCATTTAGGTTCAGTCGTGGCCTGTACAAGTGAAGTGGTTGACTCTCATGGTGCAGCAACCCTTATCGCATACGGAGCGAGTGCGATTTATCCAAATCTTTTATTTACAACCATTGCTGCACGGGTTAAGCAAGGCAATGAAAACGAAGAAAATTGTGCGGAAGCATTTAAAGCAGCCCACCATGCTCTCAATGGCGGATTGCTTAAAATTATGTCTAAAATGGGGATTGCAACGATAGCGTCGTATCGTAATTCAGGTCTTTTTGATGTTATCGGTTTGAGTCGGGAGATGGTAGATGAGTGTTTTGGAGATTCACATGTGCTCATTCCTGGATTGAGCTATGAAGATATCGATGAGCGTTTAAATAAAAATCACAAAGAGGCATTTGAACAAAACGGGTTTAACCGTATTTTCCCTCTAAAAATTGGCGGATTTTACAAATTTTACAATGGTCAAGAGCACCATGATTTTAATCCGGATGTTATTCATGCCATTCATCGTGTTTCCAAAAGCGGTAAACGTGAAGATTTTGATCAGCTCAGTACGTTGATTAACAAACGCGGTCAAAAATTTATTCGTGACTTCTTCGAGTTCCAATCGGATCGTCCAAGTATTGATATTTCAGAAGTTGAGCCAAAAGAGAAAATTTTCAAACGTTTTGCTTCGGCTGCAATGAGTTTGGGCTCAATCTCTCCTGAAGCACATGAATGCGTTGCAGTTGCAATGAACACCCTCGGAGCTCAAAGCAATTCAGGTGAGGGCGGAGAAGACTCAGCCCGTTTTGATACATTGAAAAACTCAAAAATCAAACAAGTCGCTTCAGGACGTTTTGGAGTTACACCTGCTTATCTTCGCAGTGCTGAAGAGATTCAGATCAAGGTGGCTCAAGGGGCAAAACCGGGTGAGGGAGGACAGCTTCCAGGGCATAAGGTTTCCCCTTTAATCGCGCGTTTACGTCATACGACACCAGGGGTGACATTGATTTCACCTCCTCCTCATCATGATATTTATTCGATTGAGGATTTGGCACAGCTCATCTTTGATATGAAACAGGTCAATCCGGCAGCAAAAGTAGCGGTTAAACTTGTTTCTGCGGCTGGTGTAGGGACGATTGCAGCTGGTGTTGCTAAAGCGTATGCGGATAAAATTATTATTTCAGGCGGCGATGGCGGTACAGGTGCAGCTCCTCTTACCTCGATTAAATTTGCAGGAAATCCATGGGAACTTGGACTTTCAGAAGCCCATAATGCACTCAAAGTCAATAATCTTCGTGGATTGGTTCATGTTCAAACAGACGGTGGACTCAAAAGCGGGCAAGATGTCGTGAAAGCTGCATTATTGGGAGCTGAGAGTTATGCTTTCGGTACGGGTGTATTGACAATTATTGGTTGTAAAATGCTTCGTATCTGTCATGTCAACAAATGTTCGGTCGGAATTGCAACCCAAAATGAGAGTTTGCGTGCTGATTATTTCAAAGGAACCGTTGAACAACTTATTAACTACTTCACCTATATGGCAGAAGATGTGCGTCAAATAATGGCAAAATTGGGTTATAAAACGATGGAAGAACTCGTCGGTCGAAGTGATTTGCTCCGCATTATTGATACAGATTTCGCCCGTAAGTTCGATTTCAGCAATATTTTACACCGTGAAGCGGGCGTCAATACGTGTCAAGAAGCATCGAACAAACCATTTGATGACAATGCTTTTGAAATTGATGTTTTGGCAGAAGCCATGGACGCGATCAAAAATCCAGAGCGGCCTGTTCGAATTACACGTGATATTTGTAACTTAAATCGTAGTTTTGGTGCACGTGTAAGTGGTGAAATTGCTCAATATTATGGAGATAAGGGACTTAAGACTGATACCATTAAAATTGATCTTAAAGGTATCGCTGGTCAAGCATTAGGTGCCTTCTTGATTCATGGTGTTACTATTCGTCTTGAGGGTGTTGCCAATGATTACATTGGTAAAGGGATGCATGGCGGTAAAATCGTTATTAAATCTCGTAATCAGGGTGAAGCATTTGCAGCAGGCGGTAATACGTGTCTTTATGGTGCAACCGGCGGTAAGCTCTTTATTGCAGGATCTGTAGGCGAGCGTTTTGCCGTTCGTAACTCAGGTGCATTGGCGATCGTCGAGGGTACTGGCGACAACGCATGTGAGTATATGACAGGCGGAATCGTGGTCATCTTGGGTCAAACCGGTATCAACTTTGGTGCAGGTATGACAGGCGGAATCGCGTTTGTATACGATGAAAATCACAGTTTTGTTGAAAATGTTAACCGTGAACTCGTCGATGCATTGCGTATTGATACCGATGATGGAGATGAAGCGCGTCATTATCTCAAACGTCTTTTAAAAGATTATGCAGCAGAAACGCAAAGCGAAAAAGCCCAGGCTCTTCTCAATAACTTCCGTAATGAGATTCGAAATTTCTGGCTTGTAAGACCTAAAAACTTAACAAAATTGCCACTTAATCCTGATAAAGGCGACTAACTATTATGAGAGAATTTTTAACTATTGAACGTATCGATCCTATTAAACGCGGAGTTGTACAACGACTCAAAGATTTTAGTGAGATTTATGAACCTGTTGAGTTGCATGAAGCATCTCCTCAAAGTGATCGCTGTATTCAATGCGGTGATCCGTTTTGTCTCAACAAATGCCCATTGCATAACTACATCCCTCAGTGGCTCAAAGCGGTTGCTGAAAAAGATTTAAAATTTGCTTTTAATCTTTCAAATGAGCCATCACCTTTTCCTGAAGTCATGGGGCGTATTTGTCCTCATGATCGTCTTTGTGAGGGTGATTGTACTCTTAATGACGGGCATGGAGCGATTACAATCGGTTCAGTTGAGACCTTTATCAATGAAGAAGGGTTCAAGCATGGTCTTAAACCGTTCTTCCCGGGAATTACTACGGATAAAAAAGTAGCTATCATAGGTTCAGGCCCTGCAGGTCTTTCTGCGGCAACCTATTTATTGCGTTCTGGTATTTCGGTTACCATGTATGAGCGCAGTGATCGTGCAGGCGGATTGTTGACATACGGTATTCCTGGATTCAAGCTCGATAAAAAAATCGTTGATCGTCGTGTCGGATTTCTCGTAGAAGCCGGTTTGAAAATTGTATACAATTGTGAAGTGGGCAAAGACGCAGAATTTGATGTTATTGCGGATCAATACGATGCTGTATTTATCGGTATCGGTGCAACCAAATCAAAGGGTGCAAAAATAGCAGGTGAAAATGCATCCAACGTTTATCCAGCTATAGAGTATCTAACCGCCATTCAGCGTAAAAACTTTGCAATTTCATATGATAAGCAATTTGATTTCAAAGATCTGGACGTGGTTGTCATCGGAGGAGGGGACACAGCTATGGACTGTGTTCGTACTGCCAAGCGAGAAGGGGCTAAAAATGTAACGTGTCTGTATCGCCGTGATGCGCACAATATGCCAGGCTCTCAAAAAGAGTATAAAAATGCGATTGAAGAAGGAGTAGACTTTGTCTTTCATGCTTCTCCTAAAGAGGTTATTCTGGGAGATAACGGGAAAGCAATCGCGGTTCGTATGATAAAAACTGTTTTAGGGGCAAAAGACGAGAGCGGTCGCCAAAAAATGGAAGAAATTAAAGGCGGAGATTTTAATATCAATGCGGATGTCGTCATTATGGCACTTGGATTTGACCCTATGGTGCCAAGCTTTTTGGCTGAAAATGGTATTACTGTGAATAATTGGGGCGGTATTGTGATCGATTCAGAGTATCAAACGACGACTGCAGGTATCTATGCTGGTGGTGACTGTTACCGTGGTGCTGATTTAGTTGTTACAGCTGCATACGATGGTCGAGAAGCTGCACGGGCTATTGCAAAGTCACTGTTGAATTAATGAGTGCTTTTATCGATGCAGTGATTCTTTCACTCCTCGAGGTTCGTACACGTATTAACTCAAGCGAAACTACCCTTTTTGATTCCTATTCTCTTGGTGATGGTGGGGACATAAGCAGTGGTTTTGATCTTGTGGCTGAATCCATTCTTTTTAAACATCTCAAGACTTTTGGATCTTTTTATTCTGAAGAGAGTGGCTGGATGACACCGTGCAGTGATGTGAATATTATTGCTGATCCTATCGATGGCAGTGATAATTTTTCTTCTTCTTTTCCCTATTATGGGGTTTCTATCGCAAGAGAAATAGCTGGAAAGACCACTGATGGAATTGTTTGTAATCTTGTAAATGGTGATGTTTTTATTCGTACATCGGATGAGTATTATAAAACCTCTTTAGACAATCCAATCCTTAAATTACCTGTTCTTCCCTCGCAAAATTCCAAAATTGGTCTCTTTGAAAAATCGTATGAACATCCTGATCTTATTGAAATTTTGATAGGTGAAAAATTTAAATTTCGTTCTCCAGGAGCATTAGCCCTCTCACTTGCTTATGCGCCCTTAGTGAAATATGTGCTATTTTTAGGTACAATGAGACAGTTTGATATCCAAGCTGGCTTGTATTTAAGCCAACACCTTTATAGCTTTAGTGATGAGAGATACATCCTATTGAGTCCGGATAAAGAAGTGTTCGAGCGGATACGTTTGATTGTAGAAAAGGAGTATTTTTGAGTCTATTTAATTTATTTGGAGATTCTGATAAAAAGAAACAGCCCACTAAAAGTGAAGCTCCATCGCATTGGGTAAAGTGTTCTGCCTGTCAGTCTCTTATGTATTACAAAGAGATGGAAAAACAAAATCATGTTTGCCCTAAATGTGGGTTTCACTTGCGTATCGGTGTGAATGAGCGTCTTGCATTGATTGCTGACGAAGGAAGTTTTGTTGAATATGATGCTAATTTAAAGCCGGTTGATCCACTTCAATTTGTAGATAAAAAAAGTTATGCTGCCCGTATTGAAGAGGGCTTCACTAAAAATGGACGTTATTCATCAGTTGTGAGCGGTGAATGTACTATTGAATCTACTGCTGTACAGCTAGTGGTTTTTGATTTTAACTTTATGGGTGGATCTTTGGGGTCGGTTGAAGGCGAAAAAATTGTTCGGGCTATTAATCGTGCTCTTGAAAAACGTCAGGGTCTGATCATTGTTAGCGCCAGTGGCGGTGCTCGTATGCAAGAGAGTACCTTTTCGCTCATGCAGATGTCAAAAACCTCTGCAGCCCTCGCACGTTTGGCAGATGCAAAGCTCCCTTACATATCACTTCTAACCGATCCGACAATGGGTGGAGTCAGTGCTTCATTCGCAACATTGGGTGATATTATTATTGCCGAACCGGGTGCTTTGATTGGTTTTGCTGGACAACGTGTTATCAAGCAGACCATTGGATCAGACCTTCCTGAAGGCTTTCAGCGTGCTGAATTCTTACTCGAAAAAGGTTCTATAGATATGGTTGTAGCGCGTAGTGAGCTCAAAGAGACACTGGCAGATCTTCTGAAACTTCTTCTTCCCTAATAATGCAACTTTATGCCCTATGTGATCGTGATGCCTTGCGCACACGAAACATTACTTTGGAAAATTTTATTCAAAAAGCCAAAGAACATAATGCTGTGATCCTTCAATACCGCAATAAAAATGATGATATTGCCCTTATTAAAAATGATTTAATTACCATACGCCAATTGTGGGATGGATTTTTGATCATTAATGATTATTATGAACTTATCTCTTTTTGTGATGGAGTACATATTGGTCAAGAAGATTTGTATGCAATTGACAATGAGCCGATTCGTGCCATTAAAATACTAAAAACAGCTATTGGTAATGATAAAATAATTGGACTTTCTACTCATAATAAAGCAGAAATCGATATTGCAAATAGTTTGGATATCAATTATATTGGTTTGGGTGCTTACCGTGCAACTTCAACAAAAAGTGAAGCAAAGGTTTTAGGTGAGAGTCTTGATACATTAGCTTCATATTCAAAACATCCTGTAGGGGCAATCGGTGGAGTACAAATGGCTGATTCATTTCAAAATGTGACGTATCATGTTATAGGCTCTGGATTACTATGACCATTTCACTGATCTCGATCGCTAAAAAAGAACGCTCACTCTATGATCCTCTCTATCAAGAACAGATAAAAATGATTTCTCGTTTCGCCAAGTTAGAGGATATAGAACTATTTCCAAAAGAAATTGTAAAAGCGCATACCATTAGTCCTGAAGCATCCAAAAGTGCCTATACAAAGGTATTGGAACCTATGATAGGAAAAACTTATTCGATAGCCTTGCATCCTGATGGAAAAAAGATGGATTCTTTGGCATTTAGTAAGCTTATAAGTGATAAAATCGCGATACAATTTTTCATAGGCGGGGCGTATGGCTTCGAAGAGTCGTTTGTTACGCAATGCGATAGCATTATAAGTCTCTCAGAAATGACAATGAGTCATAAAATTGCTAAAGCAGTTTTACTTGAGCAGATATATCGTGCTTTTAGTTTATTGAGTAACCACCCCTATCACAAATAAGGAACCGTATGAGAGACAATGAACTGCATTATTTTGAGGAAATTTTACTTGCTCGTAAAGTGCAAATTATTAAAAATTTAAATGGGGTTGAAGCTGAGATGATTCAACTGCGTGAGTGTGAGCTGAATGATGAAGGTGATTACGCATCGATTAGTAATGACAACATGGTTGAGAGTGCTATTGGGGCTCAGCAGTCACAAGAGTTGAGCGAAATTGAGGCTGCTTTAGCTAAAATCAAATCAAAGCAATACGGTATTTGTGATATGTGTGAAGATGATATTGGGTTTCAACGACTCAAAGTAAAACCACATGCACGCTATTGCATCGTCTGTCGTCCGATCGTTGAAAAAAATAGACTTTAAAAGGGGAGCCAAATGCAGTTGAAACGTTACACTATTGCTTCATTTATTTTTATATTTTTAGTTGGTATTGCTACTTACAGCATTGATAATGACGCAATATCGTTTGATTTGTTAGGGATACATTTCCCCAATTTGCCGATTGCTTTTTGGGTTGCTGTACCGGTTGCTCTTATGTACTTTGTAAGTGTTTTGCATATGGCGTTTCATGCGTTGTTGGGAAATTTGAAACTTCGTAAACTAGATCGGGATAACGAGAAGATGATTGATGCTCTTCGTGATGGTCTTTTGGGTGTAAGTGAGCGTAATTATGTCTTTAAGACGGATGCATACAGACTTATGGGGAAATTATTGGATAACTCATTAATCCTCCCATACGAGTCGCTTAGAGAAGTGGGTAATGAAAAAATCGATGAAGCATTAGCTTTATTACGTGATGTAAAAGATAAGAAAAAAGTTGATATTAAAAAATTCCATTTAGGAAATTCAACTTCAATTGCCATTGAAAACAATTTGAATCGTTTAGAGCGTGGAGAATTGGCTGCGGACGAAGTATTGTCTCGTTCTGATACGTATGGTAGTATTGTTGCGTCTAAAGCGTATGAATCGTATGTGAAAACCGCTTCTCTCGGATCTGTTTTAAAGTACAAGCAATTTTTTAAACAATCTTCACTTATTGATTTTGTCCAACGTATTAATAATGCACAAAACGGTATTGAAATGAGTAATGAGGAGTTAATTTCATTATTGAAATCTCTAAAGCTTACCACAGAGGATTATATTAATCTCTCTATCGCTATGGCAAAAAATATGGTTCCAGAACAACGCATTCGTTTGTTTGAAACACTTAGTGAAACGAATGATGATGCTATGGAAGGTTATTTCTATACGTTGTATGACTTACAAATGGTCGATACTGCGAATGAGATTCTTAACAATACATCAAAAGATGATTATTTAATTTTTAAAGCATATCGCGATTTGAAACGTGCGAATAAACATTACGATATTGCCTTATTTTTACGAAAATAAATCCTTTTGCAATGACTTCTAAACTCTCCTTTGATACTCCCATTTATGCCCTAGCCCCACTGGCTGGGTATACCGATTTGCCTTTTCGTAACGTAGTCAAAAAATTTGGTGCTGACTTGACTGTGAGCGAGATGCTTAGCTCCAATGCTCTTATTCATGGGTCGACAAAAACACTTAAAATGCTGGAACGAAGTCCTAACGAAGACCCTTATTCGGTGCAAATTGCAGGTTCTGAGGAAGAGGTTGTTCGTCGGGCAGTAGAGATACTTAATACCCAAGATTATATCGATATTATTGATTTGAACTGTGGATGTCCTGTCCCGAAAATTGTATGTCATGGATCTGGAAGCTCACTGCTTAGTGATCTTCCTCGCATGGCGCGTATTATCGAAACCATTAAAAAAACCTCTACGAGACCAACCTTGAGTGTTAAAATTCGTCTTGGATTTGAAACCAAAAATCATGTTGAAATTGCTAAGTTGGTGGAATCGTGCGGAGCGGATTTCCTTGCGGTCCACGGTCGAACGCGTGCAGGAAAATTTAAAGCTCCTGTCGATTACGATGCGATTGCGGAGATTAAAGCTTCTGTCTCTATTCCTGTGATTGCAAATGGGGATATTGACTCCTTTGAAAAAGCGCAATGGGTTCTTAATCACACAAAAGCCGATGGAGTTATGATCGGTCGCGGAGCGGTTGGTGCGCCTTGGATTTTTCACCAACTTAAATCTGGAAGCAGCAGTGTCGATTCAATGCTTAAGCACGCCATCATTATGGAACATTTAGACGGTATGATACAGTTTTATGGACCTAGAGGCGTGATCATGTTCCGTAAGCATGTGCACACCTATTCTAAGGGATATGAGGGTGCCTCCGCGATGCGTGATGCCGTCAATCGAATCGATGATCCGTTTGAATTTCGTAAAGTGGTAGATGATTTCTTTTTGACCCATATACAAATTGGTGAAGGATTTAAACCCTTCGAAATGAGCTGTGAATGCTAAATATAGTTTTCGAAGTAAATCTTTTCTTATAGTCTCTCCTTAGCCACTCTAGCTACAATCTCTCCTAAAAAAGGTTCCAATAATGGTAGTCGATTTTTATGTCACAGCTATGAAATATTATGAAGTAGGTCGATTTAAAGAAGCGTATGAAATTTTAGCATCCACTCCCGAAGATGTTCGTTGTGTGTATGCAATGGGAACGATGTATTACAATGGTCAAGGGGTTGAACGCAGTTTTTCCAAATCGACGGAATATTATGCCATAGCAGCGGAAGCTGGAATATTACCGGCACAAGTGAGTGCAGGATTTGCGTATGCAAATGCAATGGGCGTTCCAGAAGATTTTGATAAAGCAGCTTATTATCTCAAAATGGCAGTTGCTCAAGGCGAGCCAGCAGCAAAAATAACATTGGCAGAGATTTATGCCAAAGGACACGCAGGGGGAAGCCGTAAAGAAGCAGCTGAACTTATTCGTGATGTATTAGCGACGACAGGCGGAGAAGAAGCGTATGACGTGTATTCTCGCTATGAATTGAATAACGCTTAATATTCTCCGGACGCTTTCTCTTTATATGCGTCAAAGGATTCATCTTGGGTTGTTCCCAATTGAAAAAAGCCATCAAGTTCTTGATGCTTGGTGCGTAAGAGGGTTTCAAATTCATTTTGTGTAATGGGTATATTGTCTTGAAATTTATCGAGCAGTATCGTATTGTTGCCTAATAAGACTAAATAACTTTGTGTTCCAAAATCAAGCATCGCAACAGAGTGTATAGGGTCAAGCGATTTTTGAAACCGTATTTGAACTCCACCCGCTTCAATACTGCTTATGGGAGTAGGCGTTGGTACCGTTTTTTTAGTTGATGTATTAAAAGTCCATGGTGTTTTAGGTGCTGCATGGATAGCAGTTGCACGAGTTGCAATGTTTTGTTTTAACCAAAATAAAATACCGATACCGATAACTAAAATACCGATAACTACATAATAGCTTTGTTCAAATTCACTTCCATTTTTGGTAGGCAGTGAGGAGACTTTTTCTGTGGTATCTTCTGCCGTAAGCGGTACAGTGGCAGGTGCACTGAAGCGTAAGCGAAGTCCATACGAATCAGATGTTTTCGATGCTTGTAAAATAACGTTATTGCTTACTTGTGCCGTTATCTGAATGTGATCACCTATGGGTGTTATGGTAATATTTTGAAGATATGTTGAATTAATTTTTTTATTGAGAGGTGTGTCAATAGACGCTTCTTCGAGTTTGATAGTAATCAATCCGTTTTGTTGGTTTTGACGTAATACTCCCTCGTATGGGGTATCAAATGTGAGCATTACGTCAACACGTTCATGGCGATCATAAACATTGTAACTAAGGATTTTAGATCCCCAGACAAGGGTACTTAGAAGTAAAAGTAGAACAATTTTTTTCATAATCTCTCTTTTGATAGATAATAAAGTACAGCACTCGAATCGAGTACTTCATTAATACGGATGGCAAGATTTTTTTCATAAACCATGACCTCTCCCTTACCGATAATACGATGATTGACGTAAGATTCGACACTTTCACCTGCTGGCTTTCCTAAATCAATGACAGAACCTTTTTCAAGTTTAAGAATCTCTGCCAGCGAGAGGGTTGTTTGTCCCAAATCTGAAACAAATTCAACTTCCATATCAAGTAAGCCATCATAATCCATCCATGAAAGTTCTTTCTTGGAATCGAAAACATTTGTTTTATCAGCCGTAGGAGCGTCTGGAAGAGGAAGGTCTGAATCAGCCATAATTATAATGCCTTTAATGCAATGAGCATTTCACCATCGGCAACATAGAAGGTATGAGATACCTCTGTATCGATTGTAAAATGTTCATTGGCTTGAAAATGAGGTGTTGAAATCGTAAAAGGAATAGTCGAAGATTCTTCATAAAGTACCTTGGCGTTTCCTACAATCATATTGGTTGTTTCAAGCAGCATATCGCGTAGAGTCTCCTGATCGTATATTTCTTCACCTAAAAAAATTTCTGTAATGCATTGTAAGAGAATAGTATCGCACCCTATATAGGCACGATGCTTATCTCCATTACTATCTTCTATATCAAGATAAGCAATAAGTGTTCTCTTTTGTGAATATAGAGGTTCAATACGATAGGGCAAGCGGATTTGATGAATGCAGAAATTCTCAGCCGCTTTGATGATAAATGACAACATACGTACCTCATCATTAAAATTCACTCTAAATTATTATTGATTATAGCGTAAATTTACAAGGAAATAATAGAGATTAAGTGAGTATAATCGCGAAGTATTTAGAATAATAAAGTGTATATATGACAATTGAATTATCACTATTAGGTGTTATCGTCGGAACACTCTCCGGATTTTTTGGAATAGGCGGTGGGACAGTCAGTGTCCCCTTGCTGCTGTATCTTGGATTTGGAATTAAAGAAGCGATCGGTATTTCTATGATGCAGATGGTTGCAGGTTCTCTGATGGCAGCCTACATTCACCATAAAAATAAAACATATGCAATGAAAGAAGTAAAATATTTTGGTTTCGGTGGAATTATCGGGGCCATAATTGGAGCAATGCTGGTTAAAGTGCTCTCTTCGAGTATTTTAGAATGGTTTTTCCTCTCCATCGTTGCTTTTACTTTAATGCGTTTAGCAATGTCAAATCCAGTCCCTACACGTGTTGAAGTTGTTCATCGACCACTTTATGGTGTTATTGGCGGGATTATAGGTATTTTTTCTGGAATGCTGGGTGTTGGCGGATCAATATTGATGACACCAATATTGGTTAGCTTTATGGGATTTCCACTCAAAAAAGCCTCTGCAGTGGGACTATTTTTTGTCATGTTTACGTCGATTTCAGCCTTTGTTACTCTTTGTTGGCTAGGATTTGTTAATCTCCATGCGGGATTCATCATGGCGGTTAGCTCATTATTGGGAATTGTTTTTGGGATTTGGTTACTTAATCGTGTGAAAGTAACCCATTATAAACAGGTTTTGGTTGTGTTTTATATTTTTATTTTCAGCCTAACGGCTTACAAACTCATTGCGGGATAGGTTAACTATGGATAAAATTAAAATTATTGGTGCTAGAGAGCACAATCTAAAAAATATTTCTCTTGAGATTCCAAAAAATAAGTTGATTGTTTGCACAGGAATAAGTGGAAGCGGAAAATCGACTTTGGCATTTGACACCCTCTATGCCGAAGGGCAACGTCGTTATATCGAATCGCTATCTTCTTACGCACGGCAGTTTTTAGATCGTGTTGGAAAGCCCGATGTTGACAAGATCGAAGGATTGACTCCTGCTATTGCGATTGATCAAAAAACTACCTCTAAAAATCCTCGTTCAACTGTAGGAACCATTACTGAAATTTATGACTATTTACGATTGCTGTATGCACGTATCGGTATTCAGCATTGCCATTTATGCGGAAACAAGATTACGAAGATGTCGGCACAAGATATCATCGATCAGGTGTTAAAGCTTCCTGAAAACTCTAAAATCGTTATTTTAGCCCCGTTGGTACGTGAGAAAAAAGGATCATTTGCCGACATTCTGGAGTCATTGCGCCACAAGGGATACGTTCGTGCCATGATTGATGGGGTGATGGTTCGTTTGGATGAGGAGATTGAGCTTTCAAAAACAAAAAAACACTCAATCAAAGTCGTCATAGACCGTTTGGTTGTTAAAGAAGACAACCATGACCGTGTGGCTCAAGATGTTGAAAAAGCGCTCAAAGAGAGTTATGGTGAAGTAGAGATCGAGATTCAAAATTCTGAAGAAGTAGGGTTGCATGAAAAGCTGATCCATTACAGTGAGCACAGTGCGTGTTTTGACTGTAAAGTAAGTTTTGACCCTCTTGAGCCATTGTCTTTTTCATTTAACTCTCCTAAGGGTGCATGTACAGAGTGTGATGGACTTGGTATCCGATATTCTCTCGATTACGACAAGATTATTGACTCTGAACTCCCGATTGAAAAGGGTGCTGTAAAGATTGTTTACGGATTTAACAAAGGGTATTATTTTACTTTCTTAAAAGCCTTTTGTTCGACAACGGGTATTAATATCACGCAGCCTTTTTATACACTCGAAGAGCATCAAAAAAAGGCGATTTTACATGGATCGGTTGAGGATATTGAGTTTAAATGGCAAGATCATCCTATAACACGAACGTGGCCTGGTATTGTCCGCATCGCTTACGATATTTTCAAAGATGAAAAAGATCTTGCGGATTATATGTCTGAAAAACCGTGTAATATTTGTAATTCTCATCGTTTAAAGCGGGAGTCATTGGCGGTTAAAGTAGCCGGTCTTGGAATCGGAGAAGTGATTTCGATGCCGCTTAAAGATTCGTATGCGTGGTTTACTGATCCCAAAACGTTTGAAAATCTCAGTGAGCAAAATGCCATGATCGGTGCTTCTATTTTAAATGAAATCCGTGAACGTCTCTTTTTCCTCTACGATGTAGGGCTTGGGTATCTTTCTCTTAGCCGTGATGCCCGTACTATCAGCGGTGGAGAAGCGCAGCGTATCCGTATCGCCAGTCAAATCGGAAGCGGACTTACCGGAGTTATGTATGTACTGGATGAACCAAGTATTGGTTTACACGAGAGAGATACGCTAAAACTTATCCGTACTCTTCGTTCACTCCAAGAAAAAGGAAATACGGTTATCGTTGTTGAGCATGATAAAGAGACGATTGAACATGCAGACTACATCGTTGATATTGGTCCAGGAGCGGGAAAATTCGGAGGAAATGTTGTTTTTGCAGGGACATTGGAAGAGATGAAAAAGAGTGATACTCTGACCGCACAATATCTTTCAGGACGCAAAAAAATCGAATATTTTTACCGACGAGAACAAAAAGAGTGGATGCACATTAAAAATGTTACTCTCAATAATATTAATGATTTAAGTGTCTCTATCCCCCTCAATAATTTTGTGTGTGTGACGGGAGTCAGCGGAAGTGGAAAAAGTTCTCTTATTTTACAAACCCTTCTTCCTGTAAGTCGTGAGATTCTAAATCATGCGCGAAAAGTCAACCGTGTGGCAGGAGTTGAAGTAGAGGGACTTGAAAAACTCGACAAAGTCATCTATCTCGATCAAAGCCCCATCGGGCGAACTCCAAGATCCAATCCAGCTACTTATACGGGTGTAATGGACGAAATTCGTAATCTTTTCACAAAAACCAAAGAGTCTCAAATTCGTGGATACACGGCATCTCGTTTTAGTTTTAATGTCAAAGGCGGTCGTTGTGAGAAGTGTCAAGGTGAGGGTGAAATCAAGATTGAAATGCACTTTTTGCCCGATATTATGGTCAAATGTGATTCCTGTCACGGCAGCCGTTACAACCTTCAAACTCTGCAAGTCGAATATAAGGGAAAAACGATTTCGGATGTCCTCAACATGAGTGTTGGCGAAGCATTGGAATTCTTTGCTCCTATCCCGAAAATAAAAGTGATTTTACAAACCCTCAGCGATGTTGGACTGGACTATATTACTTTGGGTCAAAATGCTGTCACTCTTTCAGGAGGGGAAGCACAGCGTATTAAGCTGGCTAAAGAGCTCAGTCGCCGTGATACGGGTAAAACTCTGTATGTTCTCGATGAACCCACAACGGGATTACATTTTGATGATGTTAATCGTCTTACACGAGTACTGCATAATTTTGTTGAACTGGGTAATTCGGTACTGGTCATTGAACATAATCTTGATATGATTAAAAATGCGGATTATATACTTGATTTAGGGCCTGAGGGTGGTTCAGGCGGCGGATTGCTCGTTGCGCAAGGTGATCCTGAGAGTGTTGCAAAGCATTGGGAAGAAACTGGAAGTTTTACCGGAAAATATTTAGCAATTGAACTTAAGAATCACCTATCTAAGGTATAATACAAAACAATTGGTTTTAGTGAGGAATATGTAATGAAAAGTTCGATGATTAATAGCATTAAGTCTTTGCCACCGCTTCCAAAAACGGTTATTGATATGCAACGGGTGTGTAATGACCCTAACTCATCGATTAGTGATTTGGTAAAAACAGTAGATCATGACCCGATGATTGTAGCAAATTTACTCAAAGCAGCAAATTCACCGCTTTACAGTCTTCGTCGTGAAATCAGCAGTGTTGCTCAGGCTGTTTCTCTTTTTGGAATGAGTATGACACGTTCTATCGGTTTAGGCAATTCGGTGCGAAAGTTGCTGAATGTTGATATGGAACCGTATGGGATTAGTTCAGACCGTTTTGCCGAAATTTCATCCATGCAGGCAGTTTTAGCACAAAAATGGTACAACCAAATTGATCGTGCAAAAGCAGACAAACTTTTTCTTGCTGCTTTCTTACAAGAGACGGGTAAGATTGTTATTGCTAGCGATATTATTCAAGAAGATGTAGTGACGAATTTCAAATCAGATATTGAAGTGGCGATTGATATATCCAGCGTCGAGCGCAGTTATGTGGAAGCAACGACGGCTGAAGTTGCAGCGGCTATTTTTACCCACTGGAATTTTGATAAAGAATTCGTTTCAATGATTGAGCATTCTGATGCACCTGAGAAAGCACCGGATGAGTTCAAAGAACTTTCTACAGTACTTAGTGTTATCAAAACCATTATGCCGATTAATAATCCATTATCGGAGCGAGCAATTATTCAAGGGCTTAAAAAAGCCGAAGCGGCTGGTCTAAATACCGTTGCTTTGCAAAAAGCTATTGATGCTATCTTGGAACAAAACAGTTAATTAATGGAAGAAAAAACTGTTACTATAATTGATACCTTTGGATTTTTTTTCCGTTCCTTTTATGCTCTTCCCCCCCTTAGAAACAAGCATGGTTTTCCGACAGGTCTTTTGACCGGTTTCATTAATTTTATTGCTTCGCTACACAAAGACCACAGTAGTGATTATCTCATTTTTGCCCTTGATGCCAAGGGACCAAGTTTCCGTTCTGAAATTGATCCCAACTATAAAGCCAATCGCTCGCCTGCTCCTGAAGAACTGATTCAACAACTTCCTATCGCCATCAGTTGGATTGAAAAAATGGGGTATAAATCCCTTATTTTGAGCGGATATGAAGCGGATGATATGATTGCTTCGGTAGTCCATCATGCAAAAGAGCAGGGAATTAATGTCCGTGTTGTCTCTCATGATAAAGATTTGTATCAGCTTATTGAAGATGATAAAGTAGTCTTGGTCGATGCAATGACCAAAAAAGTGCTCAATGAAACTCATTGTTTTGAAAAATATGGGGTTCATCCGTCTCAATTTATCGATTATCAAGCGCTTATCGGTGATACCGCCGATAATGTTCCGGGAGTAAAAGGGATTGGAAAAGTAACAGCTGAAAAGCTTTTGGTCCAGTTTGGAACATTGGATACGATATACGCTAGATTGGATGAAGTTATGCCAGTTCGTATTCGCGGCTTGTTGGAAACGTATCGAGATGATGCCTTCCGATCACGTGAGCTTGTGAAATTACGCGGTGATGTTCTTGAGTCTCTTGATTTTAATGACTACGCAATGCACTTTGATAATCCGTTTCATCCGATTTATGACGAGTTGGTTCATTATGAGATGAATGCCGTTTTGCGAACATTGAAAGCTAAAGCATTGTTTGAAGAGACACAGTCTTTAGAGAAAACACCGATAAAAATTATAAATGATCTCCCGCAATGTGATTCTCCCAATGGATGCAGTATTCTAATCGATACGGATGAAGCTCTTAATGCTTTGCTTTCTACCCTAACTTCAGAGACGATTGTGGCGTTTGATACGGAAACAACGGGGCTTAATCCTCATACCGATTCATTGGTCGGATTTAGTTTTAGTATGGATGGGCAAAGCGGTTATTACGTTCCACTAAGTCATAACTATCTAGGCGTTGGAGAACAAGTTTCCAAAGAAGCTGCAAAAACTGCGATAGAAGCAATTTTTAGCAGCAAAGTTATTGGACATAATCTCAAGTTTGATCTCCATTTTGTGACTCGATTTTTAGAGGTTGAGAGACTTCCTCTCTATGCTGATACGATTATTATGGCATGGCTTAGTGATTCAAATCGTTCTCTTTCTATGGATAATCTGAGTCTTTCATTGTTGAACCATGAGATGATTCATTTCAAAGATACGGTAAAACGCGGAGAGAATTTTTCTTCCGTTGCAATCGAAGATGCTTGCAAGTACGCGGGTGAAGATGCCTATATCACCTATCGTCTTTATGAAGTCTTGAGAGAACAATTGCTCCTCAAAGGGGGAAATACTACTTTAGATGAAGCATTTAATGTTGAATTTCCTTTTATTGGGACGTTGTTAGGGATGGAAAAAGCCGGAATTGCGGTAGATATTGGAGTTCTTGAAACGTTCAAAATAGAAGTTTCCAATGAGCTCTCTACCCTGACAGAGAAAATTCATGCAACATGCGGAACCGTTTTTAATCTCAATTCTCCCAAGCAATTAGGTGTTATTTTATTTGAAACACTGGGGTTTCCTCACGGTAAAAAAACTAAAACCGGTTACAGTACCGATGAATCTGTTCTTGAGGGGTTACGTCATGAGCATGAAGTTGTTTCATCATTATTGCAGTATCGTGAATACCACAAGTTGTATTCGACGTACATTGAACCACTCATCGCCCTTGCAAAGATAGATAAACACTCACGTATTTATACCTCGTTCGTCCAAACGGGTACGGCAACAGGACGGCTTAGTTCTAAAAATCCCAATCTTCAAAACATTCCCGTTAAAACAGCTCTAGGTATGAGAATTCGTGAAGCATTCGTCGCTCCTGAAGGGAAAAAACTGATCGGAATTGACTATTCGCAGATGGAATTAAGATTATTGGCACACTTCACAGAAGATAAGGTCTTAGTTGATGCGTTCAATAATAATCTTGATATTCATACGCAAACTGCTATTTCTCTTTTTGGCGAAGAAGATGCTGCATCAAAACGCAATGTTGCCAAGACGGTCAATTTTGGATTACTCTACGGAATGGGAGCGAAAAAACTTTCGGATACGTTAGGAATCAGCAGTAAAGAAGCTAAAGAGATTATTGAGAAATATTTTGTAACGTTCCCTAGTGTCAAAGGATATTTTTCTGCTATTGTAGAGCAGGCCAAAGAGTTGGGATACGTTGAAACACTCCTTGGGCGTCGTCGTTATTTTGATTTTGCTAACGCAACACCCATGCTCAAAGCTGCCTACGAGAGAGAAGCTGTCAATGCAGTATTTCAAGGCTCTGCCAGTGATCTTATCAAGCTCTCTATGAATGCAATTGATAAACGTATCCGTGAAGAGGGACTGCGTGCCCGAATGCTCTTGCAAATTCACGATGAATTGATTTTTGAAGCCGATGAGGACGTTGCCGAAATATTAGCGGTAGAGTTTGTGGAAATGATGGAAAAAATCATGCAGTTAAAAATTCCGCTAAAAACTTCGATGCACGTTGGCAATCACTGGGGTGAGTTGAAATAGGAGCTATGTATCATGCGAAAATTTAACGAAGAACTAATCCAATTTATCGATGCATCGGTAACGCCTTTTCATGCCGTTGCTCAGATGGTGAACGTTTTGGAGACAAAAGGATTTCATAAACTCGATGAGTGTGAAGTCTGGCAACTTATAGAGGGTGAAAAATATTACGTTATCCGTAATGATTCTTCTATCATCGCCTTTACCTATCCTCCTTCGGTTAAAAAAGGATATACCATTGTGGGAGCGCATACGGATTCTCCGAATTTGCGTCTTAAGCCCAATCCTGTCACGAAAAGTGCGGGAACCGTTCGACTTGGTGTTGAACCGTATGGTGGAGTGTTGCTTAATCCGTGGTTTGATCGTGATCTCAGTCTTGCGGGGCGGATTGTTTATTTGGATGAGACTAAAAAGCGTTGCGAAAAATTAATTGACTTCAAACGCCCGATAGGGATTATTTCATCGCTTGCGATTCATCTTGACCGCGATGCAAATTCATCGCATTCGATTAATGTCCAAACGGATATCGTCCCGATGATTTCTTGCGAAGAAGATTTTGATTTTTCATCATGGATTATGGAGGAAGCGGGTGTGCGTGACGGGAAATTACTCGCACATGAGCTTAGTTTTTATGACGTTCAAAAAGGGTCATTACTCGGGATTAAAGAAGAGTTTATCAGTACAGCGCGGTTGGATAATCTGTTAAGCTGCTATGTGGTATTAAGTGCATTGGTGGAGTGTAAAAGTCCAATGATTTTGGCGTGTATGGATCATGAAGAGGTGGGAAGTGATTCACATGTCGGGGCAGGTGGGACATTTTTGGAAGAGGTTTTACGTCGTATTTCAGCGGATAATTTTTCTGTATTAATGCGTCAATCGCTCATGGTATCATGTGATAATGCCCATGCGCAGCATCCAAATTTCCCCTCCAAGCACGAAAGTGAGCATGCACCACTTTTAAATCGTGGAGTAGCGATCAAAATCAATGCGAATCAGCGATATGCAACGAGTTCTCGTACTCAAGGACGTTTTGTGCAATGTGCAGAGGCTATAGGGGTGGCAACACAGACGTTTGTGACCCGCAGTGATATGGGATGCGGTTCAACCATTGGTCCCATTACGGCAACAAGGCTTGGCGTTGAGACGATTGATGTGGGTGTACCGACCCTTGCGATGCATTCGATTCGAGAGTTGGCGGGAGTTAGCGATGCATACGGTTTGAAACAGATTCTTTTGAGTATTGGTGAGTATTAATGGCTGAGATGGTTTCTCCCGAAGAACTCAAAGCGCTTATCGATCAGACCTATAGGGTTGAAGAGGAGTATGTGGCATTGCGTCACTCTTACAACCATCTTCAGCTAACCATAGAACAGGTAATCGAATTTTTACCCAATGCGATTTGGATTGTAGAAGAAGACGGAAAGATTTTTTTACAAAATTCGCAAGCAAAAGTTCTTGAACAGCTGTTTGATATATTGAGATACGGTGAAGAAGACTATGAAGTGAATTTTGATGAGCGCTCCTATCTCATCAAATCGGCCCATCATAATGAGAAGCATCTCCTAAGCGCAACCGATATAACAGAACAAAAGCGAAAAGAAAATCTTGCAACCATGGGACAGATGGCGGCGCATCTCTCTCATGAGATACGTAATCCTATCGGTGCTATTGCTTTGCTCACTTCGACGTTGATGAAAAGAGTTCATGAAGAGAATAAGCCAATAGTCACTGAAATACAAAAATCACTCTATCGTATCGAGCGAATCATCAAAGCTACCCTAATGTTTTCTAAGGGTGTACAAGCTCAGAAAAGCGTTTTGTCATGGGAAAGTATTGCTCGTGAACTTAATCATGCTATTGGCTATTACAGTTACGCTAAAAAAATTGAGTTTGTATTTCCAGAAGAGAATTTTGAGCTTAGCGGTGATTTGGATCTTTTAGTGATGTTGTTTAGTAATTTTGTTTTTAATGCGATTGATGCCATTGAACTGGATGATGAAGAAGAGGGTCAAGTTGTTATGACTTACTCGTATGTACAGGAAAAACATCACTTTGTGATTACGGATTCAGGCATTCCGATAGAAAATGAAAAATGGCTTTTTGAGGCATTTAAAAGTACTAAAGAGCGAGGTAATGGATTGGGATTGGTTCTTTCAAAAGAGATTTCAAAAGCTCATGGAGGCAATATAGCTCTTTTTGAGGGAGAAGGAAAAGGATTTGTTATTACACTTGCTTAAAGTGGTTTTGGCTCACTTAAATAATACCCTTGTAAATAATCAATTCCTAAATCTTGGCATTCATCATAAACATCTTTAGAATGGACAAACTCAGCAACCGTTTTAATGTTAAGTCGATGAGCAAATTCAACAATGGTACGAACAATATCCTGTGCACTGAGGTCCACATCAAGATTCTTAATGAGGGATGCATCAATTTTGATGAAGTCAACATTCAGTCGTAATATGTGAGCAAAATTGGAGTATCCTGTTCCAAAATCATCGATGGCAATGCGACATCCAAATGCTTTAACATGAGTGATAAAGTCTGTCACTTCAGTATGATTTTCAATGCCTTCACTTTCTAAAATTTCAAAAATAAGTCTATTACCGACATCAAACTCACTTAAAAGTGAATAGAGCATTGTTTTCATTTCCAAGTTTAGAATGTCTGCAATAGAAAGGTTGATGGAATAACGGTGAAGAGTTGTACGAAGCTGTTCAAAAATAGTTCGGATTACAAAGTGTGTAATATGAGGGTATAGGCGCGATTTTTTAGCAATCTCTAAAAAAGTATTTGGAGGAATGATAGAGCCATCGGTGTCGATGAGACGTATGAGGGCTTCATATTCGTAGACTTCTTGGGTTGAGGCGTTATGAACACCTTGATAGTAAAGAACAAAACGCTCAGAATCAATGGCATCTTTCAGCTTTTTACTCCATAAAATATTATTGAGATACTCCTCTTTGATAAGAAGTGATTCATTGTATTTTAAAAATGACAGGCTCTGCTTTTTAGCTGTCTTGAGCGCCATATCAGCACGTCCAATCAAGTCACACTGCAGGGCGAGGCAGAAGTCGGCTCCAATGCTAACGGTTGCCAAAATAGTAATCCCGTCAATTTCATAATAAGTTTCGTTAAGAGAATGAAGAATGCTATGACACATTTTGTCAAATGCATCAGTATTGAGCTTATCACTAAGTAACAGGGCATATTCATCTGCGGGCATTTTATAGAGAGAAAGCGTATGAACTAGCGCCATTTTTTGGATGGACTCTCCAACTGATTGTAAAAGTTTATCGCCTATACCATGTCCGTACAAATCATTAATCTCTTTAAAATTGTCAATATTGATAAGTAGAATACCAAGATGCTTTTGGTCATGAATGTTTTCAATCAAGGCTTTTCGATTTGGTAATTGTGTGAGTGAATCAGTATAGAGTTGTTGTCGAAGTTGTTCATTAAGTTTTGCAGATTTACGGTTTATTCGTCGTATGAGAGTTTTAAACCCAATGTGTAAAATTCCTCCAAGTGCAAGGATCATTACAGCACTGACAAGAAGTAAATCTCTTATTTCACGATTATACGCAACTTCATCTTGGGTAATATCAAGTGCACAGATCATCCGAGCCAAGGGCTTATTGGCATAGGTACGCAATTCTCTAGAGGCAATGATGTAGGTGGTCTCTTTGGTTGTATATCGCATTGAGTAGTCAAAAGCATAATCTTTGGGTAAATTTTCAAAGATGGGATGATTGGAAGAGATAATCGAGTAATTTTTATAGTGTTTAAGCTTCGTTGCTGTGGGGAGAACAGCGTGAAGAATTTTAGTATCAAAAGCCAGTGCTGATTTTATCCCTGAATGAGCATTAAGACGATTTTGTATTTTATTGATATTCGATGCAACTTGAATGATTCCAAGAAAACGCCCTTCTTTAAAGATAGGAATAATACTTACAACGGAAATATTGTAAAGAGTTACATCAAGAGAGGTGAGTGGACGGCGTGATTGGATTGCTTGCGCGATGATGGGTCGTTTCTTGGAGATATTATCACCAAATTTTTTTGGATCTTGTAATCGAAGAAAATGGTGACCATCAGCTTTGATAAAGCCTGTTAAATCCGCTTCACCAAGCTTGTGAGCTTCGTCGAAATAGGGGGTAGCAAGAGCATAAAGCTCGTCACGATCTCCCGCTTCAAACGCATCGACAATACGATGGTCGCTAAGCATTTTACAAGCGTAGTGATTAAGTCCTTTTTCGGTATCGAGCATAGAGAGTTCAAAGGCATTTTTGAGAAGTTCACGATGAGAGTGCGTTTTTTCTTCCAAAACACGTTTTTTATCTTGGAAGATAGAGTAAACAAAATAAGAAACAAGGGCAAGAACAATTCCCATCGCGAATAATGTTGCTCGTATTCGAATCTTGTTCAAAAATCACTCCATCCACAATTCAATAACAATCATTGTATCATAAAAGTATCAATTTTTTTTATAAGCACTTAAAAAACTATCACTATTTAAAAAGGATTGAACCCAGTCTGACTAGATTAGAGCCACACGCTATAGCGAGTTCAAAGTCACTGCTCATTCCCATCGAGCAGACTGCTGCATTGGGGATTTTTTCAAACAATGAATGGGTGATTTCAAAGCTTTTTTGGATGACTTTTATTTCATCGCTGTGTGCACCAATACTCATGATTCCCATGAGCTGAAGATTTGGACATTCGGAGGCTATTTGAGTGTACGTATCGGTAAATTCATCCGGATGAAAACCGGATTTACTCTCTTCGTAGGCAGAATTAACTTGCACAAGTGCTCGAAGTGTTTTTCCTTCACGTATTAGGCGCTCATTGAGTGCGTAAGCTAGCTCAAGCGAATCGATAGAGTGAATCATGTAAGGATTGAGACTAATAAGTTGGTTAATCTTATTTTTTTGGAGTGTTCCTATGAAATGCCACTCAAGTGGTAGATCTTCGAGAGCATCCACTTTTATTTTCATATCTTGGACTTTATTTTCCCCAAATGCTCGATGCCCAATGTTGTAAAGTGAGCGTATCTCACTCTCGCCCACATATTTACTTGCGGCTACAATTTTAACAATATGGTGATCACTAACACGTAATCGTGCTTTTTCAATACGGTCAATGATAGTGTCAAAATGAAGTTTTTGCTCTAAAGAAGTCATTGTATAAGCCTTGAAATATCATTATAAAGTCCCAGAGTCATGAGCCCAAGAAGAAGTACCCATCCACCAATAGTGAGGTTAGTAATCACCGCTTCACTCGGTGCTTTGCGACGAATCATTTCATAAAGATTAAAGACGATATGACCTCCATCCAAAGCAGGTATTGGGAGGAGATTAAGAACTCCAAGATTGACTGAGATTAGAGCAGCAAAGAAAAAGAGACTCATCCATCCATATGCTGTAGCATCTGCTGTGATTTGAACGATGCTTACAACTCCTCCTACTTCTTTGGCCGGAACAACTCCGGTAAGAAGCTTTTGTACACTTTGAAAAATGATAAAAGAGGTCTCATAGGTTTGAGTAGAGGCATAGTTCAGTGTCTCGATGAAACTAAGATCGAGGGTATGCGTCACACCCGATGGGGCGATACCTACCATGCGTTGTTGAATTTTTTCTTTGAAAATATTGGTTGATTCCGTGATACGAGGAGTAAGGGGGATGAAAAGTTGTGTTTCATTGCGCTCAACGGCTAATGTCAGAGTCCCCGTTGATGTTTTGATCGCATCTGAGAGCTCATTCCACTGGGTAATGACGGTACCATTGATGGAGATGATTTTATCATTGCTTTGTATTCCTGCCATTTGTGCGGGAGAATCTTTGGCAACCATTCCAATAATAGGGGAAAGTGCTTGTGGTCCGCCGATTGCAATGGCGTAAAAAAGTATCCATGCAGTAAGGAAATTTGCCATAGGACCTGAGAGAAGGATAATAATCCTCTGCCACGGCTTTTTAGAATTATAGCTGTCATTGTCACTACTGAGGGCATTAGGGTCAAGGTCGTCTTGCCCTTTCATTTTTACGTAGACGCCTAGAGGAATAGCCGAAAATTGCCATTGCGTACCAAATGCTTTAAAAGAACCGAGTTTTTTCCCAAATCCGATACTGAATACTTCAACATAGACACCAAAATAGCGTGCGGCACTGTAGTGACCAAGCTCGTGGAGAAAAATAAGAAGGGATAAAACTAGGAGTGCGATCATCCAACTCATTTTTTCTCCTTATAGGCTTTTGAAAAGCCTACTAAATATTCACCGCCAGAGTAGAGCGTAATCGCAACTGCTACCCATAATAAGTATGCACCACCCTGCCAATGCATCAATAAAAAGCCGATCGCAATCATTTGCATCACCGTTTTAATTTTACCCATAAGAGAGGCGCTGACATCGATACCGATCGAGATTGAAAGTGTCCGAAGACTTGTGATAAAAAGTTCACGTACGATAATGAGATAAATCGCCCATGCCGACGCCTCACCGCTCATCATCAGCCCTAAAAAAGCAGCTAGAGTGAGCATCTTATCCGCAAGAGGATCGAGTATTTGCCCGACGATGGTGATCTGATCGAGTTCACGAGCAATGTATCCATCAAAAAAATCAGTAACGCTGGCAATGACAAAAAGCAATGCCGCAGTATAGTAACTCCAAGATATATGGTAGCCATGATCGGTAAACAGTTGTGGATTAAGAATAATCCAAAACATTATTGGAGCGATAAGGAAGCGCGAAAATGCGAGAAGATTAGGGATGTTGATCATCTAAATGTAGTTCCACCATCAACAACGATTGTTTGACCTGTAATCCAGCTTGCTTCTTCGGTACAAAGAAAATAAACAGCACCGGCAATATCATTAGGAGAGCCCATTCGGTTCATTGCAGAACGTCTGATGGTTTCAGCTTTTACTTCTTCGTAGTTGGTGAAAGCTTTGAGGGCATCGGTATCGATTGGACCGCCTGAAACTGCATTGACACGAATATTCATCTCTCCTAGTTCAACGGCTGCATAGCGGCTCATTGCTTCAACAGCTGCTTTGTTGGTCCCGTGACCTGCATAGTTTTCGATGTAGATGAGATTACCTGTGCTGGACATAGTGACGACTGCTCCGCCGCCTACTTTTTCCATACGTTTAGCCGCTTCTTGGGTACCTACGACAAAAGCGTTTACGGTTGCAGTGTAGATATTGTTCAGACCGCGTGGTTTGAGACGCATAAATTTACCGTATCCGCCAACAACAGGACGACCATAAATCATTGCATTACTGACAAAAAAGTCTACACGATCGAAATCAGCATCAATCGCTTCAAAAAGTGGTTTGAATTCGTCTGTTTCCAAAATATTGAGAGGATAAGCACGTGCTTTGATCCCATATTTTGCTTCGAGCTCTTGTACTAGGACACCGGCTACTTCTGCATTACTGTTGTACGTAAATGCGATATTCACACCATTTTGTGCAAATTTTTCAGCGATTGCTTGACCGATACCTTTTGTGGCTCCAGTGATAACCAGAGTTTTGCCTTTCATATTCGTCATCTTTTTATGCTCCTGTGATGGTGTAGTTTTTCATAACTTCTTCAAGTCGTTTTAAATTATCGTTGCTTGGGGTTACAAGCGGTAATCGGTATTCCAATGTATCGATGAGCCCTGCAATGTACATGGCGGCTTTTATCATAACAGGATTCGATTCCAAAAAGAGGACTTTATTTATCGGATAAAGTATGTCATTTATTGCTTTTGAGCCACTAAAATCACCTGACAAGGCTTTGGTAACCAGTTGACTTTTCAAGTCAGGCAAGAGGTTGGAGGTCACTGACGTGATACCTGCACCTCCGCAGGCTAGTATTGCGTAATCAATCGCATCATCTCCTGAAAATACTTTGAGTTCTGGTCGTCGTGAAAGCAGCTCGATGGTGCGCTCAATACTTCCGGTTGCTTCTTTGATACCGTAAATATTTTTCACATCATCAAAGAGTCGTATAACGGTATCGGCGCTGATATCAACCACGGTTCGTCCAGGGACGTTGTACAGCATAAACGGAACTTCAGGAACAGAGAGTGCAATGGCTTTGTAGTGTTGATAAAGACCCTCTTGTGAAGGTTTATTGTAATAAGGAGCAACCGAAAAGATGGCATCAACACCACACATTTGAGCCATTTTTGCAGCTTCAATTGCTTCTGCTGTGGAGTTACTACCAGCGCCGGCTAAAACTTTTGTGTTTGTTCCACGACAGACTTCGACGGCAATCTCCATGCATCGTCTGTCTTCGTCATAAGTTAGTGTTGCACTCTCTCCGGTTGTTCCGACGGGACAAACGGCATCGATACCATTATTTATTTGTCTTTGAACGAGTTGGGCATATTTTTGCTCGTCAAGTTTTCCATTTTTAAATGGCGTTATGAGTGCGGTTGTTGAACCGGTTACGATGTTCATTTTTCACCTTTTCGTAAAATAAGGGTTGTGGATGCAGCAGGATTAAAATAGTGCTTTGCCATCTCTTGAATATCTTTGGACGTAAGTGCATTGATAGCAGTTTCATAACGCTCTAGCGGCGCTAAATCACCACGTGCCAAGTAGCCTCCAAAAAGTTCTGCTACGGAAGTAGAACTTTCAAGTGAATAAATAAAATCAGATTTTGTACTGATTTTGATTTTGTCCAGTTCGCTTTGTTTCACCCCGTTTTTTTGAAGTTTTGCGATCTCTTTCCAAATTTCTTTTTCGATTTTTTCAGCCGTTACCCCTTTGTTGGCAATCGCTAAAAATAAAAAGACACCCGGATCAATGGTTTCCATATTGTAGGCATGGATTTGGTTGACCAGTCGTTTTTCATCTACGAGTGTACGGTATAATCGTGAGCTTTTACCGGAACTTAGCAACTCGCTGATCGCTGAAAGTTTAGGCTGATCAGCATGTTGAAAGTTAGGAATCGGGAATGAAATGGCAATCATTTCTACTTCACTCTCTTTGTGCACTTCGACTCGTCGTGCACCGTCTTGATCCGGTTCAATCGTCTTAACGCTTGGGATATCAACCGTATTGGTAATGGCACTGAAATGTTTCTCTGCCTCTGCAAAGACATTGGCTGCTTTAATATCGCCAGTTACGACTAAAATTGCATTTTTTGGCTGATAATAGGTCGCATGAAATTTCTGAATGTCTTCTAGCGTCCATGTTTGAATGTCATTCATAAATCCGATCGGCGTCCAATGGTACGGGTGATAGACATAGGCACTGTTAAAGAGTCGAAAATACAAGTATCCCATCGGATTATTATCCGTTCTCCAGCGACGCTCTTCGGCAACAACGTTACGCTCTGGCTGAAACTCTTCATCTTTTAGGTTTAAATTCTGCATTAATTCAGCGAAAAGAGTCATAGACTTTTCCATATTTTCGCTGCTGGATTTGATGTAATAGTGAGTGTGGTCAAATCCGGTGGAAGCATTGTTCATGCCGCCGATACTTTTGACTTCTTCGTCAAATTCGCCTGCTTTGAGGTTTTTGGTGGATTTGAAATTCATATGCTCGAGCATGTGGGCAATCCCACTTTTGCCCATTACTTCGTTGCGGCTTCCTACTTTGTAAAAAATATCGGTTGAAATAACATTTGAGTTGTTTTCCATTGGAATAGCGACGACTTGCAATCCATTTGTCAGTGTTTTCGTTTCATAGTGAGGCAATGATGAGGCCATAAGGGTTCCTAGTGTAAAAAATAATACAGTGAGCGATTTCATGCTCGATCAGCACCTATAGCTTCTGATATTGATGCGTAACCATCGTTTGCGATAAGGGCAATAAGACCATTGTTGATCTCTTCAACCACTTCAGGCCCTTTGAAAATCAACGAGGTGTAAAGCTGAATCAATGACGCCCCTGCACGGATTCGACGATAAGCTTCTTCGGGTGTACTGATACCGCCTACACTGATAAGAGTGGCTTTTCCAAAAAGTTCTCGTGCAATGGCGTCAAAAATATAAAAACTGCGTTCTCTTAAAACTTCTCCGCTCAATCCACCAATCTCTTCAGGATCACTTACGAGTGAGTAGTCAATGGTAGTATTGGTGGCAATGATCCCATCCGCACCACTTTCAACTGCATGAGCACATAGACTGACGGCTTGGTCTTCGGACATATCCGGAGCAATTTTGAGTAAAATCGGTTTGGAAGTGATGGCTTTAGCCTCTCCAAAAAGTTGAGAAATAAAGGCTTCATTCTGTAAGTCGCGAAGTCCAGGAGTATTAGGTGAAGAAATATTAATCACCATATAGTCAGCGTACTCATGCAATGCTTTGATAAGCGTGGTGTAATCTTTTAGCGCATTTTCTTCGGACGTTGTCTTGTTTTTGCCGATATTAACACCGATGGGGGCGCTAAAAGGGTAGATGTTTTTGAGACGGTGGCTGATACGAAACAGTCCATCGTTATTAAAACCCATGGCGTTTTGGATTGATTCTTCTTCGATATGTCTCCAAAGGCGAGGGCGTGGATTGCCCTCTTGAGGTTTAGGAGTAAGAGTACCGATTTCACTGTATCCAAAGCCTAGAGTAAGAGATGCCGGAATCATCGTAGCATTTTTATCAAATCCAGCCGCTAAACCAACAGGATTAAGGAATGTTCGTCCAAAAAGTTCTTGAGTCAGAGAAGGGTGAGAAATAAAGTTTCTGGCAATCATTGGATTCAACAAAGGAGTACAGTATCCAGCCCCTCGTAATAGCAGTTCCCCTAGCGTGTGAGCCGTTTCAGGTTGAAATTTAAATAACCATGGTTTTAACGTTTCGTAATCGAACATTGTGCCCCTACCTAACAAAAGAGTAAATAATAGTAATTATACTCAAAAAAAGGTTAGACTTCATTTAGATTCCAGTGTTCTTTATGATGAAGCTTCCATTTTTCCTGCGAGTCGTCGGTAATTTTCAGATGTTTCTAACAGTTGCTGGTGTGAGCCCCGTGCGATAATCTCACCTGAGTCAAAGTACAAAATTACATCGGCATGTTCAATCGTACTGAGTCTGTGTGCGATAATAATGGTAATTTTATCTTTGGCATAACTCTCCAGGGCGCTTTGAATTCGTTTTTCACTTTCATTATCCAGTGCACTTGTGGCTTCGTCTAAAATTAGCAATGAAGCATGTTTGTAAACGGCACGAGCAATTGCAATGCGTTGACGCTGACCACCTGAAAGATTGACACCAAACTCTTGCATCACGGTATGAATTCCATCTGGAAGTTCATTGACAAAGTCAAGTGCGTCTGCAATTTTCAAAGCATAAAGTACTTGGTCCTCATCTACTTCGGCACCATAGGCAACGTTGGCGGCTAATGTATCTTGGAAGATATAGACGCGTTGAGAAACTGCTGCAATTTGATGACGAAGAGAATTTTGAGTGTAATTTTTTAGATCTTGGTTGTTAATACGTATATTTCCCTCATCAGGGTCATAAAAGCGCAAAAGAAGGTTGATAAGAGAGCTTTTACCTCCACCGCTTTGACCGATGAGAGCAATGGTCTGTCCTTTTGAAATGGTCAAATTGAGATTGGATAAAGCGGTTTTATCGCCAAAATTCAGGGTGACATTGTCGAAATCTACCTGAGTGACGGGTTCGCTTAGTGAAATGGGACCGTCTTTAATGGAATTATCTAAATCGAAAATGTGAAATACTCGTTCACTGGCAGCTTGGGCATCTTGGATTTTACTGTAGATAGCACTGACACGGCGAAGAGGCTGAAAGACCAAACCAATAGCCGTTAAAAACGCGGTAAACTCTCCGACACTCATGGCCCCCGAATAAACCTGTTGCCCACCGATAAAGATAACAGCGGCAAGACCTATGGAAGCTATCATTTCCATGATCGGCGATACCAGTTCACCGGTATAGGTTGCTTTCATGTTGAGTTTGAAAAAATGATCGTTTTCATCTCTAAATCGTCCCATTTCGTACGCTTCAGTTGCATTGGCTTTGATGATTTCACTGTTATTGAACACCTCAGTGAGACGGGTCATAAGATCAGCATTTTTTTCCTGAGAACGGTGCGAGAGTTTTTTCAGGCGTCGAGTGATTTTAATGAGAGGAAAGATTACAACGGGCATGACAAACAGTGCCCAAAATGCCAACGTCGGATTGAGATAAATGACGTAACCAACCAAGGCGATAACGGTGAAACTTTCCTGTACCAATTCAGGCAGCATTTTGGAGACAAAGTACTGTACCCGTGCGATGTCATTGGTAATGCGCGAGATGAGCTCACCGCTTCGGTTAATGTAGAGAAACTGCATGTCCATATAGAGCATTTTAGAGAGTAAATCTTCGCGAAGACGGGAAACAATATGCATACCGATGTACGTGGTAAAAATAGACTGGATATAGCGTCCAATGGACTTTAACGTATAAATTCCTATTAACAAAGCAGGAATGATATAGAGCATTCCGGGTTCTTTTTTAATAAACATATTGTCCATAAGCGGTTGCATAATATGAGCTGTTCCGGCAGTTGCAGTAACGGTCAGTATTATTCCGATCAGAACCATAAAATATTGAAATTTGTAGCCTTTGATATAAGGCCAGTAACGTTTATAAGTATCTTGAAATTTCAATCTCGACTCTCCCAAAAAGTTCCCTGAGGTGTATCCATAATGGATATTCCTAATGCGGTAAGCTCATCACGAATCGCATCCGATGTTGCAAAATCTTTCTCTTTTTTGGCAATGTTACGTTGGGAAATAAGATTATTTATTTTTATTTTTACCGCTTCATCCAATCCAAATTGAAAATATTCAAAGGCGTTTTGCCCTCCAAATCCCAATACGGTTTCAATGAATGACAAGGATGAGAGGAGCGATTGACGATACACTTTATCTTTGGGATTACTATCAAGTGCATCGTTAGCGTACGCAATAAGTTCATCAATCAAAGCATAAGCTTTTGAAACATTCAAATCATCATTCAAAACTTCCAAAAGGGATGCGTTGAAATCGGTTTTAATTTCAGGGGCGTCAAGTCCAAAAAGTCTCTTTTTCAGACGATAAAGGCGATCGAGCCGTTTTTTGGAGGCAATAAGGTCTTCTTCATTGAAGTTAAAATCGCCTCGGTAATGGGTGCTGGTGAGATAAAAACGGAGCACTTCACCATCGTAGACTTTTAGAGCATCTTTGAGGAAGAAACTGTTTCCTAAACTTTTGGACATTTTTTCGCCGTCAATGGTGACAAAACCATTGTGCATCCAGTAGGCTGTGAGTTCATGGTTCGTAGCACAGCGTGTTTGTGCAGCCTCATTTTCATGATGAGGAAAGAGTAGGTCGGCTCCACCGCCATGTATATCTATGGCGTATTGCCCTTCACCCTGACGTACATACCGCTCAATCATCGCTGAACATTCCAAATGCCATCCTGGGCGTCCGCGACCAAACGGAGAGTCAAATGCGATACTCTCATCATGAACTGCTTTCCAGAGGGCAAAATCAGCTTCAGAACGCTTTTCACTTACTTTTTCGACACGGCTGATCGTTTCATTGCTTTGGCGGTTGGAGAGAGTGAGGTAGCTTTTATCGCTTGCGGTATCAAAATAGATATCACCGTTGCTGATAGTATAGGCGTGTTTTTTATCAAGGAGTTTTTGGATCATCTCAGCCATTGCATCGATGGATTCGGTCGCTTTTGGCTCAAGTGTCGGAGGACGTATTCCTATGGCATTCATATCTCGATGGTAGGCGGCAGTATAGACAGTGGCAATTTCGTTAGTAGTCACTCCTAACTCGCGTGCTTTATTGATGATTTTATCGTCAATGTCGGTAATGTTGCGTGCATACGTTACTTCATATCCATCTGCTTCTAATACACGTCGTAAGAGATCAAATACCAGTGCACTTTTGGCATGTCCTAAATGAGCGTCATCATAAACCGTTGGTCCGCAGACATAAAGGGAGACTTTGCCTTCTATGAGTGAAGTAAATTCTAGTTTTGTTTTTTTCACGCTGTCATATATAAACATACTCTCTCTTTTATCGTATTAAGTTCAGTAAAAAATGATTTAGATTGTAAAATAATACCCCAAAAGTGCCTACTCCAAGGATAAAATAGAAACTGTATTTGGTTTTGAGCAGATTAAATACGATTCCCCATCCGATTTCTCTGGCTGTGAGAATAAGTTGTACTGCGCCGCCAATACTCCCAGCCAAGGCTAAGCCAGCTGCTCCCATAGGCTTCATAAGAAGTAAAGAAAAAATCAAATTGATGATGAGCGATGCTCCCGCTATTTTTGCAGCTTTTAGGTGTTTGTGCATAGCATAGAGATACAGCGAAAAAAGCTTGGCAAGTCCGAACGGAATCAATCCTACCATGTACATCACTAAAACGTCCGAGGTATTATGGGTATCAGTAATCGTGAAATTACCTCTTTCAAATAAAAGCCAAATAATGGGTTCAGATAAGAGTATGCCTCCTAAAACCGATACACCCAAAAGTGCACTGAGCAACCAAAAGGATTTATGAAGATTTTTATAGGCGAGGGTGTGATTTTCATTTTTGATTGCTTTGGCGATGGTGGGAAATAAAGCAGTTGTAATCGCCAGTGCGATAATGGCGAAGGGGAGCTGAAAAACACGGTTAGCGTAAAAGAGGTAGGATACTGAACCTGCTGTTAAAAATGAGGCTAAACTGGTGTCGATAAATGATGCAATTTGTGCCGTAGAATTACCTAAAAGTGATGGGAAGAAAAGGGAAGCAAATTTAGATTCTTCGGCTTTGACATCTTTGGTTTTACGGTATTTCCAGCCTCCTACAAGAATCTTTAACAATCCTTTCTGTCGAATCGAATAAAGATGCGTTAGTACTTGTAATACTCCACCAATGAGAATCGAAAAGCTCAGAGCATAAACGATCGTTTTTGGATCGCTTTTACTGAAGAGCAGCAAAGCTGCAATCATAGCGATATTGAGCCAAACGGTCGAAAAAGCAGTCGTAAAAAAATGTTCTTTGTGCTGCAACAGCGTCCCCAAAAATGTGACAATAAAGATGAGGTCCAAGTACCAAAAATTAATCATCGTAAGGGGGGCTGTTTTACTAATGAGATCCTTACCCCAATCCCACGCTAAAAGTTTCGTAAAAAATTCAGGAAAGAGGGTGACCAAAAAAGACAAAGCGACGATAAATGCCATAAAGCGAATAAAAATAGCAACGGCAAAGACACTTTTTTGTCCTGAAGCAATATATGAGGGCATAAAGCTTTGGGTGAATGACCCTTCCGCAAAAATGCGGCGAAAGAGGTTTGGGAACTTGAATGCCATTAAAAAAATGTCACTCCACATATTCGCACCCAAAACAGAGGTCATCAAAACATCTCGGCCTAGACCTGTGACACGAGAGATGAGAATGCCAAAAGAGTTAGAAAATACGGATTTGAACATAGATAATGAGCCATTTCTTAAAATTTACGTAAGTTTAACCGATATGTGATTAAAACAACGAACAAGGCTATTGAAAGCCCTATAATAGGAGCTTCAAGCCCAATAAATAAAGCATAATGTCGGCTATTGAACTACCAATATTATGCTTATATGGCAACGG
>CAIMUF010000005.1 GCA_903844635.1 uncultured Sulfuricurvum sp.
AGCTAAACAATAGACCTAGAAAGTCTTTAAATTGGAAAACACCCAATGAGGTTTTTTATGGATTAGTAGCAGCGGCTTAAGCTAAAAATAGGTATGATTTTTTAAGTCAAAAAATTGCACTTCAGATTTAAATTTTGGTTAGTACATCCATAAGGCATTAATTTTTCACCGGCTTTGGAGTTATCACACAAATCAAGATTATCGGGAATAGTATCATTATCCTGATCGAGCTTTACCGGAAGTGTATCGTTGACAAACTCTGCTTTTTGATTACCTATATTAACCTTGGAAGAATACTCGGCATCACTTCCCATCACAGCAACCACCATCAATCCCATCGCATCAAGAATTCGATAACGAGCATAGAGAGCATCGTATTGCGCATTGATAATTTGCTGACGAGAGCCAATGAGATCGTTTTGTGCTGCAAGAATATCAAGCATCGATCGGCGACCCATATCAAATTCATCTTTATATAAATCGAGAGTCACTTCTGCATATTTACGGTATTCGAGCAAATCGACCAATTGTTTTTCAATCATTTCATGGGCATTCCACGAAAATTCAATCCCCTCTAGCGCTTGACGTTTGGATTCAAGCATGGTTTGCACTTCTTGGTTTATTTTACTAATACCTCGTTGCTCAGCCGCACGGTCCGCTCCGCCTCGATAAAGATTGTAATTCATGACCAATCGTGCACGAAAACGATCATCTGGCTGATCAAAACCATTGTTATCATGATGCGCATCATTAAAAAATTGATTTATTTCCAGGTCAAGCTTAGGGTAATAGCCTTTTTTACCTTCTTTCATCAACGACTGAGCCCCTTTGATGTTGTAGCGACCCACAACAATCGAAGGGTTGTTTTCAATCGCGATCATCGCTGCTCGCTCAAATGATTCTGGCATTTTGGCATTTAATACAGGATTCTCAAGCCCTGCTGGATCAATCTCATGTCCTGTAAAGCGTCGCAATGTTGCAAAGGTATCTCGAAAATTATTCTCTTGTACTGTACGATTAGATCGGGCCAAAGCAAGAGACGCGTTAATCTTATTCATTTCTGATTTTGTGGTGAGTCCACCATCAAAAAGAGTCTTTACTTTGGTAAATAAATCTGTATTGATGGCAACATTTTCACGTGCTGTCTCTAAAAGTTCTTTGGCTCGCAGAACATTCAGATACGCGCCTACTGTTTGAAATGCGATATCGTTGGCTTTTTCGACATAATTATACGCAGCTGCGAGAATACGAGACTCTTGGTAATCCACTTTGTGCCGTGTGCCATTGCCATTAAAAAGATTTTGTGTGAGGGTTAAGGAACTCTCATAGTTGGTATATTCAGGATCTGGAGAAACAACATGGCTATACTGCTCTCCAGAATGATTGTATCCTGCTACCGCACGAGCATCGAGAGAGGGATAATACTCCGCTTCCGCGATTTTCAGATCTTGCTGAGTAGCTCGAAAATTATTTAATCTTTCTTGGATAATAGGATGAGTTTGCAAGGATTCATGAACGGCTTGATTCAGCGTCAACGCCATAAGTGAATTCCCCAGCAAAAGAGCAACAATAATACTTCGCATTATTTTCCTTATATAATGAATAATATTATTATTATACATTTATAAAGTTATATTATGCTCACGTTTTTTTCTCATTTAATTCACAATACAGTGCCTCACATACCAATTTTGCCGCTACTTCACGTTTCCCATCAACAGTAACGCTGATAGGGAGTCCGCGAAGTTCGCGCTTTTCTTCCAAACTTATCACTTTTACCACGACCTTAACATTAGGGGCATAACTCAAAATCGATTCGCAAATCAATCGTTTTTTAGAGCTGTTGTCAAGAGTGACTATGACACTGATCGCCTCTTTGGTGTGCAGCTTTTCTAAAATCTGTGTTTTTGACATATCACCATAATACGCTTTTTCTCCATCTGCCAAGGCTTCTTGAACGTGCTTATAACTGTTATCGACGATAATGTATTTGACCTCTTCCTCACGAAGAGCCTTGACCACAAATTTTCCGACAATACCGTATCCGCAGACAATAACATGATTGCTGTACACAGAAAGTGAGCCAAAATCCTCGGTCATACTTGTCTCTTTAAAAAACAATCCTGCAATAGCATTGATCTTCGAGAGGATAAACGGTGTGACGACGATGGAGAGGACAACGGTCAAAACAAGCATCTGTACCAGCTGAGGATCAAGAATATTTTTATTCCCCGCCAACGCGAAAATAGCAAACGAAAACTCTCCAACCTGTGAGAGAGCAATCGCTGTTTTAAAGGCCACTTTTGCCTTAGAATAGATACGGACGATTCCAAAAAGTATCACGGCTTTAATCACTAAAATAGCGATCAAAAGCCCCAAGATTTCCCCGATATGAGACCCAAAGAAAGCAACATCGATTTTCATCCCCACCGTGACAAAGAAGGTTCCTAATAACAAATCTTTAAACGGAGCAATATCCGATTCGACTTTATGATGGTAATTCGTCTCCGCAATAATCATCCCGGCGATAAAGGCTCCGAGTGAATAGGTAAATCCAAAAGCGTGGACCAAAAGCGATGCCCCGACAACGATGAGAAGTACCGAACCCATAAAAAGTTCTTCAACATTACTGCTGGAGGAAAAATGCAACAGCCACGTCATCACCCGCTTCCCAACAACAAATAATAATCCGACAATAACAACGGCACTCAGCGTTGTTTGCAAAAGTACGGAACCGATATTCGCTGTTCCGGTACTCAAAAATCCAATCAAAATCAGAATTGGGATAACCGCCAAATCTTGGTAAATCAAAATCCCCATAGAGCGTTGTCCGTAGGGACGCGTTATTTCCTTGGTTGCTTTTAAATGACTCAAAACCACTGCGGTAGAAGAGAGAGCCAATGACATCGATACGATGAGTGAGGTAGCAAAATCAAGATGAAAGATTCCATAACACGCACCAAAAAAGAGTATCGCGGTAAGGGTAGTTTGCAAAAAACCGTTAAAAAACACCTCGATTTTCATGGTAGCTAGACGGCGAAGAGAGACTTCCAGTCCGATGGTGAACATCAAGAATACTACCCCAAATTCAGCAATCGCTTCGAGAGTATGCGAATCCGCCATATGACGCAGATCAAACGCATACGCAACCACCGTCCCCGTCATAATGTAGCCGATAATGGGGGAGACCCCCAAGCGTTTTAAAATCAGATTGACGACAATCGAAATTCCAAGGGCAATCGTAAGATAATAAAGAGCCGATTCCATTAATTTCCTTTAACGCCACCTAAACGCGTGCTATTTTTGGTATTTTATAAGTGTTGGCAGTATATAATGGCAGACTTAAAATACCATACATATAAGTGCCTGCATGGCTCATTTTTCAACCAAAAATCCTAAGGAATTAATGATGACCAAGTATATTTTTGTCACCGGCGGTGTATTAAGCTCTCTTGGAAAAGGGATCACAGCGGCCAGTGTCGGCGCCCTTCTCAAACACTCTGGCATCAATGTCGGAATGCTAAAAATCGATCCGTACATCAATGTCGATCCAGGAACTATGAGTCCGTTGGAACACGGTGAAGTGTTTGTCACCAAAGACGGAGCCGAAACCGATCTCGACATCGGAAACTACGAGCGTTTTCTTAATGACTCTTTTTTACGTACCAGCAACTTCACTACGGGTCAAGTTTACAGCAGCGTCATTGAACGTGAGCGTGCCGGCGGATATTTGGGACAAACCATTCAAGTCGTTCCTCACATCGTTGGCGAAATCGTTGATCGCATCAAAAAAGCAGGCGAAGGGCATGATATTCTGGTCGTAGAACTTGGCGGAACCGTTGGAGACATCGAAGGACTGCCATTTATGGAAGCCATCCGTACAATGAAACATGACGATGAAGTAGAGGGGACATTTTTCATCCACGTTACTCTGATCCCGTTTATCAAAGCAGCCGGTGAGCACAAAAGCAAACCAACGCAGCACTCAGTACAAGAGCTTCGCCGTATCGGTATCACTCCTCAGATGATTATCGCTCGAAGCGAAGAAAAACTCCCTAAGACGTTCAAAAAGAAACTTGCGTTAGCGTGTGATGTGAGTGGTGACAGTATCATCGAAGCGATGGATGAACAGACAATCTATGCTGTTCCTTTGAGCTTTTTACAACAAAATATTCTAGCTCCTATCAGTAAAGAGTTGGGATTAGGCGAACTCAAACCCGATATGGAACAATGGGATATTTTGGTGAAGAAAATTGTCTCCCCAAAACACCGTATTTCACTTGGTTTTGTCGGAAAATATTTGGAACTCAAAGAGTCCTATAAATCGCTCATCGAAGCGCTTATCCACTCAGGTGCTCACCTCGACACACGGGTTCACATCAACTGGATTGACTCCGAAAAAATCGAATCACAGGGAGTGGAAGCACTCTTGCACGATTGTGACTCTATTCTGGTTGCAGGAGGATTTGGAAATCGAGGCGTTGAGGGAAAAATCCAAGCGATCCGTTACGCACGCGAAAACAAACTCCCTTATCTTGGGATTTGTTTAGGAATGCAGCTTTCCATGGTCGAATATGCCCGCAATGTTTTAGGATATGAAGACGCAAACTCCATCGAGTTTAATCCTAACACTACGCATCCGATGATTTACCTTATTGACAATTTCATCGACCAATCCGGTGATGCACAAATTAGAACCCATCACTCTCCTATGGGTGGAACGCTTCGTCTTGGCGAATACCCATGTGAAACAAAAGAAGGCTCTCATTTACGTGCCGCGTACAATGGTGAAGCACTCATCCATGAACGTCATCGCCACCGATACGAAGCCAATCCAACCTACCGTGCCGCACTTGAAGAGGCTGGGATGATCATTACCGGTGAATCCAATGGACTTATCGAAGCGGTTGAAATCCCCACTCATCCATGGTTTTTAGGAGTACAGTTTCATCCGGAATTTACCTCTCATCTCCAAAGCCCGAATCCTTCCATTCTCGCATTTGTCCGAGCAACGTGTGAGCACACAAACCCTGCCTAATGCTCCGCTTCTTGGTCAGAGAAGTTTAGAAGCATTTTTAAGCGAGCGCTTTCATCTCAAAAGTGAAAAGCTCGCAGACATTCCTCATCCAAGCCTCCTTAAAGATGCATCCAAAGCAGCTACTCGTATCGCCAATGCTATTCGCAATAACGAAAAGATAGCGCTCGTAGGGGATTATGATGTCGATGGCGTCACTTCTACCGCGATTGTAAAACGCTTCTTTCACCTTATAAACTACCCTCTAATCGCCACTATTCCCAACCGTTTTACCGATGGGTACGGCGTTTCCAAAGGGGTTTTAGAGCGTATAGATGCCGACGTCGTGTTTACTGTTGACAACGGTATCAATGCCATCGAAGCGGCGTCAGCGTGCAAAGAGCGTGGTATCGATCTCATCATCACCGATCATCATACTCCTGGTGATGTTCTTCCCGATGTGTACGCCATTGTCAATCCAAAACAGCACGATTGTCCTTATCCTTTCAAAGATATTTGCGGTGCGCAAGTCGCATGGCTACTAATGGGTCTCATCAAAAGTGAACTGGGACTGACCATCGATATGCGTCAATTTTTCCCGTTTTTAGCTCTGGCTATTGTTGCAGACGTGATGCCGCTAGTGGGAATCAACCGTGCCATCGTGAAAGTTGGATTGGAGATGATGAGCACGTCGAGCATCCCTGCTTTTGTCATCATCCGAGACATCCTCAACAAAACAAAAATTTCCTCCGAAGACATCGGCTTTCAAATCGCCCCACGACTCAACTCCGCAGGACGACTCGAAGATGCCTCTATTGCTTTGGACTTTTTAAGTGCGGATACGGTTGAAAAAGCCTATCATCAGTTTGAACTCCTGACCTCTCTTAATGGACTGCGCAAAGAGATCGAAGCCCACACCACCACTCAAGCCATGCTAGAAGTCAACCCTAACGATCCCATCATTGTCGTTGCAGGCAAGGGGTGGAATGAAGGGGTTGTAGGGATCGTTGCTTCTCGCCTCGTCAACCATTTCCAAAAACCTGCCATTGTTTTGAGTATCCATAACGGCATTGCCAAAGGAAGCGGTCGCAGTATCGGGGCAGTTGATCTTTATACTCTTATCAAAACCCAAGAACATCTGCTCGCCAAATTCGGTGGGCATAAAATGGCAGCAGGACTGTCGATGGATATGCTCAACGTAGAGGAGTTTCGTATCGCGATTAATCATGCAAGCACCACGATACACCCGGATGATTTTATACCACAAAACGATGTCATCGGTGAGCTCGAACACGATGCGATTACCCCCGAACTGTTGAGCCTCTTAGAGCGATTTGAACCTTATGGAGAGGGAAATCCCCGTCCACGATTTTTACTTCGGGATGCTCACGTGATTGGGATTAAACTTTTCGGAAGCGATAAATCGCACAGCCGTCTTGAGCTTCAGCCTTCCCCCTTGCGAGGAAAAACATTAGAATTCATCGCCTTTCGACGAGTGCTGGAAGCGCCTGAAAACCGAAAAATGAGTTGCAGTTATACGGTCAACAAAAATGAGTTTAATGGTAGAATCTCGATGCAACTCATGGTAGAAAGGTTATTTTGATGGATACTTTTTTTATCTCATTTAGAGACCCTCTTTTCGGGATTATCGTCTTTTTCCTCCTCCTCTTTATCCTCTCTTTCATAAGCTACTGGTGGGGACGACGCAAAAGCACCAACGAGAGCCAAGAGATCGAAATTTTTTTAGGAAAATTTGACACTTCGTCCAGCGAGGCCGGCATCGCCTCTCAAATTCATGAGAATGCCATCACCAATGAAACATGGTTTCTCCTGGCGCAAGGATTTGAACATCAAGGCAATTTTGAAAAAAGCATCGAGATCTACCATGCCCTTCTCTCTAAAAAAAGCGATAAAATTGTTCAAAAAGAGGTTCTTCTCAAACTCGGACGAGGCTATTTTAAAGCAGGATTCTTAGAACGTTCTCGTCAAAGCTTCTTGCAAGTTCTCCAAAATCATCCCCGCACCCCGCAAGCACTCCATCACCTTATTCTCATCTATGAACACCTTCAGCAATATAAGGATGCTCTCGAAGCCATGGAATCTCTCATCGAGATACAAGGAAGCGGCGGATGTGAAAAACTGTATCTCGAAGCACGCCAACTGCTTTGTGACCCCAAAGCCTCTGTTGATGAAAAAGCAGCGTTCCTTATTGATCTTTATACACAGCATACCCAACTTGGGTACTTGGTATTTGAATATCTCTTCACCCATCGTCCCTCTCTGGCATGGAAACACTTCGATCAATCTTTATCCGTCAGACTTGCCGATATTTTGTGGAGAGTTCCCGCTGAAAATCTCGATTTCGATATAATTGCACGTAACGGTTTTTTACGAGAGCTTTTCAGCGCAAAAGGGAACTGTGAACTGTCTCAATCCAGCCCTGTTTTTGAGCTCGATACTCTTATTACACTAAGAACGTGCGGCAATACAAAAGCAACGCTCCAATTTGAGTACGTGTGCGGTGAGTGTCATACCATCTCATTCTTACCTTTTCATCGCTGTCCTAACTGCCATGCGATTGATTCGATTGAGAGTATCATGACCTTGACAAAAGAACGATTTGATGACAATAACTCTTTTCAATAGCTAATGTTACGCACTTTCTGGGCAAAGCCCACAAAGTGGCAGGGACTAAAGTCCCTACAACCCCCTAAAGCTACCCACATCTTTCGGATGCGGGAGAAAAATCACCTCGTTCCCAAACTCTAGCTTGGGAATGCAGACAAACACTATAAAGGATACAAAATCAGATGAACAACTTACAAACCCTACAGCAACGACTAGGGTATCAGTTTCATAATACGAAGCTCCTTATTGAAGCGCTGACGCATAAAAGCTACAAACAGCCCTACAATAATGAGCGACTCGAATTTTTAGGAGACGCGGTACTGGATTTGGTTGTTGGTGAATATCTGTACAAAAAATTCCCGAAATTTGACGAAGGCGACCTCTCAAAAATGCGTGCGTCTCTCGTTAATGAAGACGGATTTACGCTACTCGCAAACTATTTGCGCCTCGGTGAACACATTTTTCTCTCCAATGCCGAAGAAAACAACAACGGGCGGAATAAAAACTCTCTGCTGGCGAATGCGTATGAAGCCGTCATGGGTGCGATCTATCTCGAATCAGGACTTGAAAGTGTTCGAAATATCACCGTAGAGCTCCTCGAGCACGTCCACGAAGAGATTTCCCTCGATTCTCTCTTCAAAGACTACAAGACCTCACTCCAAGAGCTCACGCAAGCGCATTATGGCATCACTCCTGATTATCAGCTCGTAGCAGCTCATGGACCTGATCACAAAAAAGAGTTCGAAGTTGCCGCCTTTATCGATGGAAAACGCTATTCATCTGCATTGGGAAAAAGCAAGAAACATGCGCAACAAGAAGCAGCAAAAATTGCATTGGACATTCTCTCTAAGGAACTCAAATGAATCGGTTTGGAGAACGCTTTTGCATTAGCACTTTTGGCGAATCGCACGGAAAGGCAATCGGTTGTCTCCTTGACGGCGTCCCCGCAGGACTTGCGATTGACGAAGAGTACATCCAAAGTGAACTTAACCGCCGTAAACCAGGACAAAATGAGTTTGCTACCGCTCGAAAAGAGGATGACAAAGTTGAAATTCTCAGCGGTGTATTCGAAGGCCTCAGCACGGGAACTCCCATCATGATGGTCATCTACAACACCGATCAAAAAAGCGGTGATTACACCAATGTTAAAGACATTTTTCGTCCGGGACATGCTGATTTTACCTACTTTCACAAATACGGTTTACGCGATTATCGTGGCGGAGGTCGCTCAAGTGCTCGAGAAACTGCTGCCCGTGTTGCAGGGGGTGCGGTAGCAAAACTGATGCTTGAAAGAGTTGGAATTAGTCTTTTTAGCGGAATCAGTGCTATTCATGGTATCGAATCCCATAACCTTGATTTTACGTACCCTGCGAAAAGTCCCATCTATGCCCTCGATAAGAATGTTGAAGAAGCACAAAAGCAAGCCATTTTAACCGCTAAAAATGCCCATGATTCAGTGGGAGGTGTTGCAACGGTCAAAATATCAGGACTTCCTATCGGTCTGGGTGAGGGTCTTTATTACAAACTCGACGCAGTATTGGCCGAAGCGATGATGGGAATCAATGCCGTCAAAGCCGTCGAAATTGGTGAGGGGATTCACTCTGCCGATCTCCTCGCGTCCCAAAACAACGATGAAATCACCCCAAATGGCTTTAAAACCAACCACTCAGGGGGAATTTTAGGAGGGATGAGCAACGGCGATGACGTTATCGTCCGCGTCCATTTCAAACCGACTCCCTCTATTTTTATAAACCAAGAGAGCACTAACACCTCAAACGAAAGCGTTAATGTCGCACTCAAAGGACGCCATGATCCCTGTGTCGCAGTACGCGGATCGGTTGTCGCTGAATCGATGGCCGCATTGGTCATTGCCGATATGGTACTGCTCAATATGGGTCGTACGATGGATGGAATTACAAACTACTATACTTAAAATGCACGTAAACGCGCATGAGCTTTCCGCTGAGGAAAACACAGCGTTAGTGTAGCCAATTGGGATTTTATTCCAATGGCGTATTTTAAATATTCTTTCGCTACGATATGAGATCTTTACACAAGGATTCTCACCGTGAGCGATATTCAAAAATGCTATCTACTCGATACCTCCGTTATCCTCGATGATCCCAATAATATTTTACGAATCAGTCAAGAAAATACGAATGCTGTTGTTATCACTAATATTGTTTTATCCGAATTAAACAATAAAAAAGATGACATACGCTCAGAAGCTGGCTTCATGGCACGTGAATTCTTCCGACTTGCCGATGTCGCCTTTGGTGAGCCCATTGCTGCTATTGAACTGCCTGCATGTATCCTCGAAACATTGGATACAAAGCAATGCCAAAACGATCGCTATTATCGCCTTGATTTAAAATTTGATCGTTCGCTGCACGGGGGAGAAGAAGTACTTATAGAACTCATCATTGTCCACCGGGAGCATTACCGAGTTTCTGCCTCATTTTCAGAACCAAAAGGGATGAATGACGCCAAGATTGCTGAAATTGCCGATGACTATGATCTCACCTTGCTTACTAATGATATGTCTTTTCGCATCGCCGCAGAAATACAAGGTATTCCGACACAGAACATTCGAAACAGCAGCGTAGAATCTCCGGAATCGATTGATTTTAATTACACGTATACCTATACCGAAACACCGGAATTTCCGACCGATGTAGAGCACCACAACTTTAATCAGCTCACCTTTGTTCAAAAAGCTATTAGTACGAATAACGAAACCTACGAGACCGGAATTCAGCGCCACGCATTTAGTTTCAATTCTCAACTTGAATGGTGCGATTTTGACCGCCGTTTTGGTGAACATTTTGATGAAAATTTTGTTCGACCTCTCAATCTAGAACAAAAATTCTACTATTCCATGATGACCCATCCACAAAACTACGTAACAGTTGTCGCAGGTTCTACCGGTTCAGGTAAGACTCTTGTTGCCCTGCAAGCAGGATTAGAGCTTGTAAGCGAAGGAATTGTAGAGGGAATTGTCTATGCACGTAATACTGTTACTTCAAACGATCAGCAAGCAGAGCTTGGATTCCGAAAAGGAGATGAAGAGCAAAAGCTGGGCTACTTTATGTATCCTCTCTATGCTGCAGTGAACTTCACCATCGAGCACCAAAGCAAGCGGTCGATTGATGCCCGCGTCGAATACACAGGCACTACCAATTCAGCCAAACGGGAGAATGCCACGGAACTGTTTATGAAAAAATACAACATCGAAGTAATGGACATTGCCCACATGCGAGGAACGACCATCTCTCGTAAATTTGTTATCATCGATGAAGCGCAAAATATGACGAATGCGACCCTCAAGCTCATCGGTACCCGTATGGGCGAAGAGACGCGTCTCGTTGTTATGGGAGATCCAGGACAAATCGACCATCCATTTCTATCCAAACGCAGAAATGCCCTTGTGACCTTGCTAAACAAAGCTCAGCACAGTGATTTTATCGCCGGTATACAACTACGCCACACCATCCGCAGCAACGTTGCGGACTGGTTTGATAAGAATTTTTAATGGTGATAAATAATGGATGAATTTTTGCTCTATTCTATTGAATCGTTCCCGCCCTTGCGAGAATCGATTGATAAACTAAATAAGCTCTATAATACTGAGGAAATCGATACCAAAGCGATTGTGCGCGTTATTGAGTCTGATCCTATTCTTTACACCGATATTCTTCACTATGCCAATTCACCGCATTATGGTTTTCGCCAGCCCATCTCTCATATATCGCAAGTCATTACCTTATTTGGACAAACATCGCTGCGAGGAATGGCAATAATCGCTGCTTTGAAAGCTCATCCGTTTACGGATCTAAAAGTTTATGGCATAACCATAGAGGGATGGTTTGCAGTAATGGAGAAACAACAACGTTTTTTAGAACTATGGCTGAGGAAAGATCATCGTGAACTTCTTGAGCCCTTGGGTGGCCTCCCTTTTATTCTTGAAATTGGTCGTCTGGTTGCCTCATATGCGCTGATGTTTGCTCACAATCCCTACCGATTTCGTAAAACTTCTCCCGAAGAACTCCTTATGGAAGAAAAAAATATTATTGGAGCTTCAGGTGATGAGCTTGCATGCAAACTCTTTGAGACATGGTTCTTTGATGCTGCTTTAATCGATGCATTGCGCTATTCTTTTGCTCCAGACAGTGCGCTCCGGCCAAAAGAGTCCGCAGTTCTCAACTGCGCACGAACACTATTTACTCTAAAAACCACCGAGCCGTTCGAAACAATTGCTCCTATTTTAGAGCAGTATTCTCTTGACACAAAAAATGCCTTAAACGCCTACCAAACTATTATCGGAGCAACCGCATGAAACAATTTACTCTCATTGAACTCAAAGAAGTAACGAAAGATCTTAGCGTCCTTTATGTTGAAGATGAGAAAATGATCCGAGATGGTTTACTTGGAAGTCTAAAACAGCTCTTTAAAGAGGTTGAAGTAGCCGAAGACGGTGCTGTTGGATGGGAGATTTATAAAAACGCTCGTTTTCATCTTGTTATCACCGATATTTCAATGCCTAACATGGATGGCATCACCATGATTGAAAATATTATGGAAAAAAATCCCGAAGCACGCGTCATCGTTACCTCAGCTCAAAATGACGCCGAAAAACTTTTGACTCTCATCAATCTTGGTGTTGATCGATTTTTAACCAAACCCATTAGCAAACTCAACCTCATCAATGCCCTCTATACCGTTTGTTCCTCAATCAGTAACAAACGCCAAATCAGAGCGTATCACCTAGAGCTTGAACAAAAAATACGCCTTCTCAATACCCAAATGAAAAAAGAAAATGTCAAAACTAAACTGGCACAAGCCGCCAACAACTCTGAAGAGAAAAAAAGTACTCCAGGTTACGACGATTATTTTTTAAACATTGCTGCGGAAGATATCCATGAGCTGATTGATCTTAGCGAAGAACTTGACTCTGATATTCTCCTTGCTTTTCAAAACAATCGCATAGATCCCAATTATGTTGCTAGCCTTGCTCAACGCTATAATAATTATGGAAATATTCTCTGTCGCTATATCGTGTTCAACGAAATTGGCTCACTTATTCGTCAAATGAGTAATGAACTCAATGCACACCAACAAACCTTCATCGACCACACTTCTTCTATTCTTGAGCTATTAGAGAGCTTTAACTTTACACTTATCACGTTTCGTAAAAATGTTTTGGAAAAAGAATCATCCAACCCAACATTTTACAATCCCTCTATCCTAAGCGATGCGGCAATGATCATCAATCTTTTATGCCAAACTGAAGTGGATGGCGATATTGAGTTCTTTTAATGGTTGACATCACCACGCTATACATTGGGTCACAGAAAAATCATTTGGAACCACTGAGTCTCTATATCTCCAAAATAGTGGTCGTTCCCAATGAATCTGAGGCCCTCAAAGAGCTCACCCAAAGTGACTACGATTGCCTGCTCATTGATGAAAGCATGCCACTGGAAGAAGCACTGGAATTTATCACCAGAGTCAAAATGGTCAAAAAATCCATTCTCAGTGTCATTTTTTCCTCTAACCCCAGTCAAAGTAATCTTATTCATGCTATTCGTATCGGCCTTAACAACCTTATTCTCCTTCCATCTACCGTCGAAACAATTAGCGATATGGCTAAAAAACTACGCTTTGCGTCTCTTTCCAATCGACAAATGATCAAAAAAAATCTTCTGCTAAACCAATATAAAAATGCTCTCGATTCCTCTATCAATATCTCAAAAACCAATATACATGGTCTAATCACCTACGTCAACGATCGCTTTTGTCAGTTAACCGAATATGAAGCCAGTGAAATACTCGGACAAACCCATCGGCTTTTCAAACATCCTGACACGTCCAAAGAACAAATAAGTAATCTATGGGAGACTATTAGCGCCAAAAAAGTATGGCACTCGACACTCACCAATAAAACAAAATCGGGAAAGACCTTTTATTCCGATACCTTTATCATTCCCTTACTCAACGAATATCATGAGATTGAAGAATACATGGACATGCGCATTGATGTAACTGCAATTTATGAAAAAAAACACTACATGCAACAAATTTTAGATGCTCAGGAAACCATCATCGTGGTTTTCAAAGACGAAGCAATCATACAAGGTAACCGTCGATTACTAGAATATTTCAAGCTCCAATCACTCGAAGAGTTTCTCCATGTTCACCAATGCATCTGCGATATGGTTGTTAAAGCTCCCGAGTGCATTACTGCAGAATTTTTCAAAGTGTGGGTACAAAACTCAAAAAATAAACTCGATATTAAAGTTGCCCTCACTCGACATGATAATGAAATACGTATTTTTAGAGTGACAAAAAGTATGATAGAAACACTTGATCATAACCATCAAATCATCATATCTCTCACCGATGTGACCGAAATGGAAAATTACCGCCACACACTCCAATCCAAGTTTAATCTTGCAACCGAAGAGATTAAAAGTCAGCAAGAACGCCTTGTCGCACAATCACGTTCTGCTGCTTTGGGAGAGATGTTTGACAACATTGCTCACCAATGGCGCCAACCCATTGGAGCCATCAACAATGCGATTATCAATGCCGAATTTGCTCTTGAACTGGGAGGAATGAGCACTGATGAAATCTTAGAGACCTTTGAAAAAATCAATACCTATACCGCCTTTCTCTCTGGAACCATCGATGATTTTCGCAATTTTTCCAATCCCGACAAAGAAAAAATATGGTTTGCCCCGCACGAAATTATTCGACAGACCATCGGAATCATCCAAGGCTCATTCGAGGCCAATACCATCTCGCTCACTTACATCCCAAATGATGAAGAACAGCTGCTAAGAATTTATGGACCGTCCGGTGAGTTTTCTCAAGTCATCCTCAACGTCCTAAGCAATGCACGTGATGCGATCAAAGAGCACGTTGTCCAAAATGCTCACGTCATTATCTCATTGACCCATCAAGACGAACTTATTTCTTTGCACATAGCAGATAACGCAGGTGGGATTCCTCCAGACGTCCTCCCAAAAATATTTGATCCGTATTTCAGCACGAAAAGCAAAGCTCAAGGGACAGGAATAGGATTGTATATGTCAAAAACAATTATTGAAAAGCATTTTGAAGGAAAATTAGAAGCAAAAAATGAAGGAGAAGGGGCAGTATTTACGATAACGATACCGATTACAAAAGAAAATCAATAATATCCTCATTCCCGTCTGCACGAGAATGATAGAAATGTATTAAATTGGTAAAACGCGGATTTTATTGGATAGTTTTTCTTTTAGTGTCGCTTCGATCGCATACAATGTTCCTGTACTGGAACTCGCACATCCATTGCACGCACCCAAATAGCGAATATAAATATCAATATAATCCGGTGAATCTTTGACATCGATTATCTCTACGTTTCCGCCATCCATAATCAAGAACTGACGGACACTCTCATCAATTGCCGCATCAATCGCTTTGATCTTTTGCACTAGCGTCATCGTTTCAAAATCACCCTGAAGACCGGCGTCTGCAGATGCTTGCATCTTCTCAACATCCATCTCACGACGAACATCTGCCAAAATATCTACGAGATAATATTCACGTGCTTCATGGCCACCAGGCTTGATACACGATTTACAAAAACCGCCTGCTTTGGTATAGTCTGTGATTTGCTCGATGCTTTTAAGGTCATTGAGCTTAATCACTTCACGAAGCGTCCCAAGACTGACACGTGCACATTCGCACACGATGATCTCATCTTCAAAACTTGCTTCATCGACACCGAGATACAGTCCTGCCGCTTTTTTGATAACATCATACGCCATAACAGAGCAGTGCATTTTTTGCGGTGGAACAGCTGGAGTTTCCGGATCATCACGAAGCGACATCTCAACATCGATGTTGGTAATTTTAACCGCTTGCTGAACCGTTTTACCGATACACAGTTCCGCCATCATATCCGAAGAAGCGATAGCCGTTCCGCAACCAAAGCTTTTAAACTTTGAATTAACGATCGTATCGTTTGCAGGATCAACTTCCCAGTATAAACGTACCGCATCACCACAACTCTCTGCCCCGAAATCAGCGACGATAAGCTTGTGTCCTGCTGCATCACACTCTTCTTGTGTAATTTCCCCTTGGTTAATAGGGTTGTTCATCAATGTTGTTACTTTGTTTGAGTACTGATCCCAAAGAGACCCGCCCAATAAATCATTTTTTGCCATAATTATTTCCTTTAATGGTGTATGTGACACGCAAGCGTAGCTCCGCCAGCAGTTGGTTGCACGATTGCATATGAGCTTGAAATCGCACGTAAACGTTTTACCGCAGATTCAAATCGCTCGATAACGTAATCGATCTCTTCATCCGTAGTAAAGCGACTTAAGCTCAAACGAATCCCAGTATGAGCCAGTTCATTATCTGCACCGATGGCAAGCATAACGCTGTTAGCTTCCAAATCTTCACTCGCACACGCCGATCCTGTTGAAGCACCGATAAGAGCGTTGTTCAAATCCCACAACATCCCCTCGCCTTCAACTCCACGAATGGAGATCAAAATCGTGTTAGGAGTACGGTTATTACGATCACCGACCGTAAATACATCACTCAAACTTCCCAAAAGAGCATCTTCTAGCCGATCACGTTTTACACGGATGCTTTCCATTTTTTCTTCGATATTCGTCGTAGCGAGTTGGGCAGCCAAGCCCATTCCAACAATATAAGGAACGTTCAAAGTCCCTGACCGGCGACCGCCCATTTGGTCTCCGCCATGAAGCATTGGAGTCAATTTTTGAGAATTTTTGATGTACAAAGCTCCAATCCCTTTAGGACCATGGAACTTATGCGCCGACATCGACATAAAATCGACATGAACCTCTTGCATATTGACCGGTATCTTACCGACTGCTTGAACGCCATCGGTATGAAATAAAACACCTTTTTCTTTACAAATCTCACCGATTTCTTGAATCGGGAAAATCATCCCTGTTTCGTTATTTGCCCACATGATAGAGACCAACGCTGTTTTTTCCGTGATAAACGCACGAACTGTATGCGCTTCAACGATACCCTGATCATTTACCGGTAAATACGTGACTTTAACGCCCATATCTTCCAAAAATTTACAAGTTGAAAGAACCGATGGATGCTCGATTTCTGTTGTGACGATGTGGTTTTTCTCACCGTGCAGGATTTTATCGATCCATACCGATTGAAGAACCCAGTTGTTAGCTTCTGTAGCACATGAGGTAAAGACGATATCATCTTTATCATTCGCACCGATGGCTTTATACATCTGATTGATCGCTTTTGTGATCGCAGGATGAGATGCCGTACCAAAACGGTGAAGCGAATTAGGATTGCCGTAAATTTCACTAAAAAATGGAATCATTGCTTCTGTAACCGCAGGGTCAACCATAGTAGTAGCGTTGTTGTCCAAATAGACTTGCATAAGTGACTCTCCAAGAGTGGATTTAATATAAGATAAAAAAAGTCTTATTTAACTTTTGGGATAATAATACAACCCTTGTTATAGTTACCTTAAGGTTTTTTTATATTTAGCAGGGCTTAAGGTTGGTAAAATAGTGCATCCATTCCTAAAGGAACTGTACAATGAATTCTCAAACATGGTACGCTCATTTTACCAAAAGTTTTGCCAAATTAACGGGAAAATCAATCACCTTTATCCTCGCCATCCTTATGATTATAGTTTGGCTGTTCAGCGGGCCCTTTTTTGATTTTAGTAACACTTGGCAGCTCGTCATCAATACGACCACCACTATCATTACCTTTATAATGGTGTTTGTCATTCAAAATACCCAAAACCGCGATACTGAAGCGATGCAAGTCAAACTGGATGAACTCATACGCGCAACACAAGGAGCACATAACGCCCTCTTGGATTTAGAAGAACTCGATGAAGAACAAATCGATCTATTTCGAGAAGAGTATGAAGTACTAGCACGAGAAGCCCGAATAAAACTCGAAGCAGGTGAGCTCGATACCGATATTCCGGAAAAAATTTCTAAATAATTAAGCGTAAATTTACCTTATCCCATCAATCCGATCAACTGTTCAACTGTCGATTGAAACTCGCTCGAGGTCATCGCTTCCTGCGACAAAAACGCATCCATTTGTAGCTTTTTATCTATCGCTTCGTCCAGTTCTTTATCCGTTCCACGCACGTAAGCCCCGATACGAATCAGCATTTCATTTTCTTTAAGTAATGTATAAAGACGGCGAAAACGGCGAACAGCAGCAAGATGCTCGGGTGTTATAATATCGTTTATAACACGTGAGGCGGAGTTGAGAATGTGGATAGGGGGATAGATCCCGAAATCAGTAAGTTCACGAGAGAGAACGATATGCCCATCCAAAATCGAGCGAGACTGATCCGCGATAGGATCACTCATATCATCCCCCTCAACCAAAACGGTAAAAAAAGCAGTAATCGAACCACACCCTTCTTCTTTACCTGCACGCTCCATGAGTTGGGGCAACAGTGTCAGTGACGAAGGCGGATATCCCTTAGACGTAGGAGGCTCACCCAGAGCAAGACCAATTTCTCGCTGTGCCATCGCAAAACGGGTTACTGAGTCCATCATAAACAAGACATCATGACCTTGAGATTTAAAGTACTCTGCCACACTCATCGCACTAAAGGCACCATATTTACGCATCAACGGAGAATCATCACTGGTTGCTACTACCAAAACGGTATTCTCGAGATTTCCGCCGAGCGATTTTTCGATAAATTCAGGAACTTCACGACCCCTCTCACCGATCAGCGCTACGACTTTGATCGGAGCTTGCGCTCCACGAACGATCATTCCCATAAGCGTCGATTTTCCCACACCGCTTCCGGCGAAAATACCGAGCTTTTGCCCTTTTCCACACGTTAGCAATCCATCAATGGTTTTAACGCCGACGCTAAATACTTCATCGATCATCCCTCGCTTCATAGCAGCGATAGGCGCTTTAATAATCGGCTCGATGTGAGAACCAAAGATAGGACCCTTTCCATCGATAGGCTTCATAAACGGATCAACCACTCGACCCAAAAGCCCATCCCCTACTTCTATAGACATCCCGTTTTGATTTGCAAAGACTTTATCACCTGCACGAAATCCTTCGACAAAGCGAAAGGGGGTAATAAAAAAGCGGTTACGCTCTACTTCACTCACCATCCCCATCGTCTCATGAGCATTCACATCGGATACTATCGTAACGGTATCGCCGATACTGACATGAAGACCCTCAGCTACAATGACAGTCGGGGAGATTTTAGTGATCGTTCCAAAAACCGTGTGAAGTTTTTGAGAGCCCAAGCGGTCACGAAGTGATTTTAGAGGCATAAATTAATAACGGTTACCGCTAGAGGAGTTGATCAGGCTAAAAAATTCCATACGGGTTTTCTCATCCCGCTTGAATAATCCGCGAAGTGCGCTTGAGGTAGTCGTCGAGCTAATCTTTTGAACTCCCCGCATCTCCATACACATGTGCCGTGCTTGAATCACTACCGCTACTCCTTTGGGAGAAATGGATTGCATCAAAGCATCAGCGATTTGCTCGGTGAGCTGTTCTTGGATTTGCATACGACGTGCGAATACATCGACGACACGAGGAATCTTCGAGAGCCCAACCACTTTTCCATCCGGGATATACGCCACATGAGCTCGTCCGATAATAGGCAGTAAATGGTGTTCACACGTCGAATAAAACTCGATATCTTTGATCAGAACCATCTCATCATTACTGCTCTCAAACATCGCTGAATTCAAAATTGCCTGGGGATCTTCGTTGTAACCGCCATAGATAAATTCGTATGCTTTCAAAACACGTTCAGGAGTTTTAAGCAAGCCCTCACGTGTCACATCTTCGCCGACGTGTGTCATCATTGTTTTTACTGCATTCAAAAATTGCTCGTTATTCTCTAATCCCATCGTTGCTCACTTAAAAAATATTCTTATTACTCTAACACGTTAAAGCTTTTATTCAGCCTTTTATTAACCCTTTTAGGATATTATTGCCACCATTTACCGTCATCGACATCTAAAATCTGCTTCGTCAGAAGCAAGCTTTAGTGCCATAGCGGCGAGCGTAGCCTATCGGGGCTTTTGCTCCGATGGCGTTCAAACAACAATAATTAAGGATATTAATGCAAATCACAACCAACAAAATTGACTCCGCTAACGCAAAGATTAATGCGGCTATCACACGCAACACCATCGACAGCAACATCGAGAAAATTGCTAATCAACTTAGTAAAGACGTTAAGATCGCTGGCTTCCGCAAGGGAAAAGTTCCTGTAAGTGCCGTTAAAAAACAATACGGTGAACGTCTTGTTCAAGATGCAGAAGCACAAGCACTTCGTGATTTGCTCAATGCAGGTCTTTTAGAAATGGGGATCGCTAACGACACACTTATCGGTGAACCAAATATTACTAAATTTGAAAAAAATGACAACGGTATCGATGTAGAAGTAAGCATCGCAATGCGTCCTGCTATCGAACTTGGTGATTATGCAGCAATGGTTCCTGCGGTAGCTAAACCTGCGATTGAAGATGCTGCGATTATGGCACGTATCGAAGAGCTAGCAAGCGCACAAGCACCTCTCATTAATATCGAAGAAGACCGTGCACTCGAGAATGGTGATTCTGCTCTTCTGGATTTCGAAGGTTTTGTTGATGGCGAACCGTTCGAGGGTGGAAAAGCAGAAAACTTCTCACTTCGTTTGGGAAGCGGTCAATTTATCCCTGGATTTGAAGAGCAAGTAATCGGAATGAAAAAAGGGGATGAGAAAACAATCGACGTAACGTTTCCTGAAAACTACGGCGGAGCAAAACTTGCTGGAAAACCTGCACAGTTCAAAGTAAAAATTCAAGCAATCCAAGCAAAAGAAGCCGTAGTCGTTGATGATGAATTGGCGAAAAAAATGCTTCCAGGCTTTGATGATGCGAGTGTTGATATGCTCAAAGAAAAAGTAAAAGAGCAGCTTGAAACTGAAGCAATGAGCGGATTGTACAATGACGAACTCAAACCAAATTTGATGGAAGTATTTGTTAGTGCCTTTACTATCGATCTTCCAGAATTCATCGTTGAACAAGAGATGGATATGGCATTGAACAAAAAAGCGCGCGATATGTCTGAAGAAGAAATTCAAGAGCTTCGTGATGATGCCGAAAAAGTAAAAGCTGTTCGTGAAACATTCCGTGACGATGCATGCCGTGCTGTAAAAGCAACCTTTATCGTAGACGCTCTTGCTCGCGCTGAAAACATTGTTGTCAATGAACAAGAATTGATGCAAACCATCTATTTTGAAGCAATGCAAATGGGTCAAGATCCAGCAGCAGTGTATAAAAACTACCAAGAATCAGGTTACCTTCCAGCGATTCAAATGGCAATGATCGAAGACCGTGTGTTGAGTAAATTGCTTAACGACAAAATCAAGTAATCGACATGAGCTATATCCCTTACGTTATCGAAAAAACAGGACGCGGAGAGCGTTCTTACGATATCTATTCACGTCTTCTTAAAGATCGCATCATTATGCTCAGCGGTGAAGTAAACGATTCCGTTGCCTCTTCGATCGTAGCACAAATGCTATTTTTAGAAGCCGAAGATCCTCAAAAAGATATTTATTTTTACATCAACTCTCCAGGTGGTGTCATCACCTCTGGAATGGCAATATATGATACGATGAACTATATCCGTCCGGATATTTGCACCATTTGTATCGGACAAGCGGCATCAATGGGGGCATTTTTACTCAGTTCCGGGACAAAAGGGAAGCGTTATGCGCTGCCTCATGCTCGTATCATGATCCATCAACCTCTTGGTGGTGCACAAGGTCAAGCTACTGATATCGAGATTCAAGCGAAAGAAATTTTACGCATGAAAGCCGAGCTCAATGAGATTTTGGCAAAAAACTGCGGACAAAGTATCAAAAAACTCGAAAAAGATACCGATCGCGATAACTTTATGTCAGCCGCAGAGGGTGTAGAGTATGGTATCATTGATGAAGTACTTGTACAAAAAGAGAAAGAAGAGAAATAAGGACTAATTGTGGCAGAAGAGCAAAAAAATCCACATCACGCTGCATCACGTCTCCAGGATGCTAAACAAATTCACGTAGGGTCTCTCAGTGATCCTACCAGTGATTTGGAAATTTTTGCCAAAGAAGTTCTTAATTCTCTCATTACCGATAATCTTCCCCCTACCCCCAATAATTTTGCTCTCTATTTTGATCGAATACTTGAAGATAAAAGCGACAGTTTGCGTCGTCAAATCGGCTCTATTTTAGAGCTCGAAGATAGTAATGAAGACGAACAAAATCTTGAACTTGAAAAAACACTTAAGCAGGGTTTTTCATCCATTAAAAGTATTTTACAATTGAGCAGTACTCTCTATAAAAACATGACGTTAATGGAAAAAATTCTCGATAAACGTAAAGAAGAGATTAAAAGCACTCCCTCTTTAGCAGTCGCAAATGATTTACTCACCTCTCTTGGCGGGGACATTGGGAAATTGGGAACTATTTTAAAGAAACAAGTCTCCCACATGAAAGACCTCTACAATGAAACCGCAATTATCGTTCGACAGGTTGAAAACGAGACGATTTTTGATGATCAATTTGGAGTGTATAATAAACGTTACCTCATATCGAAACTCACTCAAGAGTCTCATATGATGGTAGAATTTCGCCATAAAAGCTCCCTGATTTTAGTGAGTCTTTCAACCTCAACTATCTCTAAAATCACCAGTGATAAAGCCAAGCAACTCATGGTTCGTACGGTTGCGCGCCTTTTGCTTAAAACTTCCAGACGGAGTGATACCGTTGCCCACTACGGTGATGGAATATTTGCTATGATGCTAAAGCATACCGATATAGAAAGTGCCAAACGTGCAGCTCAACGTCTGTACGAGCTTGTTTCCTCTACCAATTTCTTTCTCGGTGAACAAGAAATAGCTCTGCGCATTGCCATAGGAGTAGCTGAGATCAATCCAGCCAATTCAGTAGAACAGCTCCTTGCATGTACTCTGGATGCAATGGAAGCTGCAAACGATGAATCAAAGAACAATTACGTTATCTGTAACGCCTAGGCATTTTTTCCATGAAACTACAAATTATTACTTACCCCGATAAGCTATTAAAAGCTCACTCTAAAAAAGTTGTCACATTTGATGATCAACTGCATACACTTCTTGACAATATGTTTGAGACCATGATAGAAAGTAACGGTATTGGACTCGCTGCCATTCAAGTATCTCAGCCTATTCGTGCGCTCATTTTATGTATTCCTGATGATGAAGGCAATCAGATCAAAGAAAACACGCTTGAAATCATCAATCCCATGATCCATAACCCGCAAGGGGCAACCATCTATCAAGAAGGATGCTTAAGTGTTCCCGGATTCTATGAAGATATTGAGCGCTTTGAATCCCTGACCCTTCATTATCATGACCGACACGGAAATGAATCTACACTAGAGGCCAATGAACTATTAGCGATTGCTATTCAGCATGAAATGGATCATTTGGAAGGGAAACTCTTTATTGAGCGCCTCTCCTATAATCGCCGTAAAAAGTTTGAAAAAGAGTACAAGCGAGCACTCAAAGAGAAGAAACAATCCTAAATATTGCATTCTGCAATATTTTTTACCAAAAAAAATCATTTCTGTTATACTTTCTTCACTTAAAAGTGAGGAAGCATTATGAAGCGATTACTCTGTGCAACGTTCGAGGGAATTGATGCTAAAACCGTTGAAGTCCAATTTACTGCGACTAAAGGGCTTCCCGCTTTTACCATAGTAGGCATGGCGAACACTGCTATCGCTGAATCCAAGGAACGAGTCAAGTCAGCTTTGCTCAGCAACACTTTTAGCTTTCCTCCTAAACGTCTAACCATCAACTTAGCCCCCAGTGATATTCGAAAAGAAGGTTCACACTTTGATCTGGCCATTGCAACTCTTATTGCCTTAGGTGAACAAAAATGTTCGCTTGAAGGATGGTATGTCTTTGGTGAGCTGGGTCTTGATGGGAGTGTAAGCGAAAATACCCTCCTCTATCCCATCATCCTCTCCCTTGCAAACCAAGGAATCATTACCAAAGCCATCGTCCCAGCAAATGCTCTGGATAAACTCTCTCGCATCCCTAATATTGCTTTTTATGGGGCAAGTACACTTACTCAAACTCTTGAAATACTCTCCAGTGAGAATCAAAGTGCCCATGTCAGCACGTCAACGTTCTCCTTTCCTATACTGTCTCACAAAGAAAATGACTATTTCTATCATCAGCATTATCCTCTTGATTTTAAAGAGATAAAAGGGCAAGAGCACGCCAAACGTGCAGCTCTTATCTGTGCTGCTGGAATGCATAATCTGCTCCTAGAAGGTTCACCAGGAAGCGGAAAGTCCATGATTGCCAAACGGCTTCAACATATTCTTCCCCCTTTGCACAACGATGAGATGCTCGAATGTGCAAAACTCGAGATTCTCGATGGCAAAGAGCCCTCCTTTACTCCCGAACGGCCATTTCGAGCCCCACACCATACATCAACTCCATCGAGCATCTTTGGCGGAGGAACACATAAAGCACAAATCGGAGAAGTTGGATTGGCGCATGGCGGAATACTTTTTTTCGATGAACTTCCCCATTTTTCCAAGAATGTTCTTGAAGCGCTTAGAGAACCTCTCGAAGATCGCCACATTCGCATATCACGCGTGAACAGTAAAGTCACCTATGCAGCCGACTTCCTCTTTGTTGCAGCAATGAATCCATGTCCTTGCGGGAATCTTCTCAGTAAAGTAACACCTTGCCGTTGTTCAGACCTAGAGATCAGCCGTTACCGCTCACGCCTCTCAGATCCTTTTTTAGATCGTATTGATCTTTTCATCCAAATGCATCAAAGTAATTCGGAGGACAAAGCCTCCTATTCCTCCGAGCAGTTTCATGAAAAAGTACGCAACGCATTTTTACATCAAAAAGATCGTGGACAGGTACGGCTTAACGGTTCTCTTACCGATAGCGAGATTGCACAGTTTTGTGTTTTAGGAAGTGATGCTCAGGGAATTATAGATCAAGCGATTGGCAGGTTTGGATTATCATTTCGTGCGGTGGGAAGAATTTTAAAAGTCGCACGAACGATTGCAGATTTAGAAAATTCCGACAACATAGAAAAAAATCATTTGATGGAAGCATTGAGCTATCGAAAGAGATGAGGAGTTAATATGAAAGTTTTACCATCGATCAACATTCAAGAAAAAATTCATTTTTTGCGAAATACCGAGGTGATGCTCGATTCGGATTTGGCTCAGCTTTATGGTGTTGAGACCAAACGGATCAATGAAGCGGTTAAAAATAATCCAGAGAAATTTCCAGAGGATTTTATGTTTGAATGTAGCGAAGAGGAATGGGTATCTTTAAGGTCGAAACTTTCGACCTTAGACAATACAAGCCGTGGACAGCATCGAAAATATCTTCCAAAAGCTTTCACGGAGCAGGGCGTTTACATGCTAGCAACCATTTTAAAAAGCCTAACGGCTACCGAAGTGACTATCTCAATCATGCGTACCTTTACCAAACTTTGCCACTATGCGCTAGAACACACCGATTTATCGGAACAAATTTCTGAGATACGCCAAGAAATTACCCAAAATAAACAATGGACAAAAGATCGGATGTCTGCGGTTGCCGATGCGATCATCATACTCGAAGAGTCATTTGATGAGCTAAAAGAGATGGTTTCGGAAATAGGATCGGCCAAAGAGGTAGAAGCTATCGGATTTTTACGAGGTGATACGAAGCGATAACTAATTTTGTATCCATCTCCGTCATTCCCTCGAAGGCAGGCGAAGTGCCCCTTAGGGTGCATGACAAATATATTAAAACGTTGCCACAACCCATTGCGTAATAACAAAACCGCCGACAACGAGCCAAATAAACATTGAGCCTGCGGTGTAGATCGGTGCTAGACCTAATCCTTTGAATTTCGAAAAACGTGTCCCCATGCCCAGTGCCGTCATCGCCATAGTAAGTAAGAAAGTATCGATAAGATTGATATTACCGATCACCCCTTTAATAATCGTTCCAATATCCTCTGGCGCCGTTAACGTATAATTGTGAATGAGTGAGTTTACACCTGCCATACCGATGAAATAAACGGCAAACCATGGGATTACCAGCGTCACCTTAGAAGCTTCACCTCCTGAACTCTTCGACAAATAGCTTAAGATCAACCCCATAATAATCAGCATTGGAGCAATCATAATAACGCGCGTCATTTTAACGATAACCGCCGTATTCGCCATATCTGCACCAGCACCCGGTACCGAAGCAGGTACTGCAACCACTTGGGCTACTTCATGAATCGTTCCGCCAACATACATCCCAAATGTTGATGGGCTCATGTGTAAAAATCCCGTTGCCGGCTCAATGATAGTTGCATAAAGAACCGGATACAAAAACATGGATATTGTTCCAAAAAGAACAACCATCGAAACTGCTACTGCCGTCTTATATTCTTCTGCTTTAAGGACAGGTTCCGTTGCCAAAACTGCCGCAGCACCACATACCGAAGCACCCGCAGCTGTCAAAATCGACGTATCACGATCCAATTTAAAAATCTTTGTCCCCAACCAGATACCAATAATCAGCGTGGAAGAAAGAACCAACAATGAGACCATAAATCCCTGAATCCCCACTTCTGCAATTTGCTGAAACGTGATTCGAAAGCCATAAAAGACAATAGCAAAACGTAAAATCTTTTTACCTGAAAAGGTAATTCCGCTTTCCCATGCTGAAGGAAATTTATTATGAAGAGTATTGGCATAAAATATACCCAGAACAATCCCCACAACCAATGGTGAAATACCCAAATTTTTAATAAAACTGATGTCAGCAATCATGGTTGCAGCAGCGGCAAAAATAGCAACAAATAAAATGCCATTAAGTGTTCCGGCACGTTTTTGAGGTGAAAATGGCATAAAAGCTCCTTTTGATATACGTCATCGGAACTCGTCCCGATGACTGCGTTAAGACTGGACTTGCCTGCCAGAGGGTACTATGTTCTTTAGTAGGAATCCAAAGCGCATTCCTGCGCTTTTAAAAATGACATTATAGGGAAAATGGGTTAATCACGGCAAAAGAAATTAGTGTACACTAAGTTCCAGTCGTGTTGAAATACCTTCTTTTACGTCAAAAATCCCTGCCTCATTTACCCCAATCGATACACGGCTTTGCAAAGCAGGTGTTTTATGCAAATACTCTACAACAGCTTTCGAACGCTTAGAAGCCAAGAGGTCTAAATCTGGCTTGGCTAATACTTGAAGAGCAATAAGCTTCTCAATCAATGCAGCCGTATAGTGTTGCGTAAACTCAGCCTCTTGATTGTATTTTTCTTTCATCGCTGCACGAAGGTCTTTCAGTTCTTTGGAATCCATTGATTTTTGGGCTGTTACTTCAAGAAACTCTAAACTCAGCGCATCGGCTGAACTGATCTTCTCTTTGAGATTTTGTCCCATCACGGTACGAATCAATTTTTGTACCTTTAGCGCCCGTTCATCTTGCTCATTAGCCCATCCACCATGCACGCTCAGGGTAAGCTTCGGTCGTTTTGTTAAAAGAGTGGTAAGTTTATCAAGCTTTTCAATCTGAGGAGGCAAGAGAATGTCCTCACCTGCTTCAAACGAGACTTTTGAGAGAGAATCATCGTTTGCATCCAAGCCCATCATAGCGCCCAACAGTCGAAAAGGTGACGTAATTGCTTTTGTCAATAGATTACCGATGACCTGCCAGACTACTTTTCCATATTTAAAGTCTGGACTGTTTACATCTCCCTCAATGGGGAGATCAATGTCTATCGTCCCATCACTGTCCTCGAGCAATGCCACCACGAGACCCATTGGCCACGGCGAGCCTCCGACTTTTTCTTCACCCAACTCAATTTTTTTAATCACAATTTGATTTTGAGCGTTGAGTTTTCCTTGATTAATTTTGTACCCAAGATTCAAAAAGAGTTTTCCATCTGCGATTTTATAGCCTAAAAATTGCAGAGAGTAGGGAGTATATTGCTTGAGCTCTAAATTTTCAAATACGACCTTCATATCCGTAAATCTTTTAGGATCTTTGGTATTTAGCTGACCATTGATTTTAGTCAATCCATACTGATCAACGCCCCCCCGCAATTTTACAAAGGTTGTCACATCTTTCGTCGTCGAAATACCCAATACTTCTCCGCCTAAATCATGGGTGTACGTTTTAAACGGCAACGGGAGAGAAAGGTCGCTAAATGTCGCGCTGCTGTTGAGTAATGAAAGCTTAATCACATCGATTCCAAATGGATTTCCCGAAGCAGAACTTGCATTACTTTCACTTTTTGCCCCTTTACTCAGAGTGGAAAAATTGAGTGTTTTATTCTGATCGATCAAAACGTTTGTGTATAAGCCATCCACAGAAATATGATTTACTTTAAGGCGATTATCCGGATATGCATACACAAACGGAGTCACTCCGATACGATTCCAGCCCAACAAAACAGAAGCATCACGGCGATCTTCAACAACCCAATCCGCCAGTGCAAGCTTCCCTTCTACTGATGTTTTTAGAGGTGTATACGAATACGTTCCTCGAAGCCCAAGATCCCCTCGACGTAACTGCGCATAGGTACTAGGCTCGATGTACGGATCAATAAGAGGAAGTGAAAAATGGCTCAGTTCAAAACTTCCCTTGCTTTGCAGTGTTTCCAATCGCAGCTGTGAATTCGTTTTTAACGTTGTTGTTTTGTTAATCCGACTTGAACTCTCAATGCTTATGTTCTCACGAGGATTGCTAGACAAATTCTTCACACCGACATGGATCTCATCAAGATTGATTACAACAGGATGAGAGGGCACTTCATCCACAAATCCTGCAGAGGCGTTGTTCAGTGCAGCATCATTCACGCGATAGCTCCACGGTGTACCCTTAGCTGATTCTTGCACTTTTTTCTCTTTCGTATTTGACGCATAGAGGAGTTGTTTCAAATCTATCGAACTGTCTTTCAGCCGTTTTAACGATACCTTCAAGCCTCCGATTTCTACTTTGTCGACAAGCACATTTTTGATCTCACGTTCTAAAGCTATCCCTTCAATCGTTGCGTTCTCAAATCCTCCTATTTGCACAGTATCCGCGTTGCGATTTACTCCCATTTTTCCTGTTTTCATCTGAGCATTGAGTGTTTTCTTTGGATCGCTGCTTACTCTTTGCGCAGTTAGAGAGATTCCTTCCAGCGTTGCCGTATAAGGGACTTTTGGTGCGTTGTCCGTCCATTTTACAGCCATATTGTGCAGTGCAACATCCCCTATCAAAAAACTCCATGGGACTTTAGTCTCATTCTCATCTTCCGGAAATGCTTTGTTGATCTGCTCCATGTAATCCAGCCAATCAATCACCCCTGCACCTGATCTCGAAGCACTTAAAGCCAAACCGTCAAGCTTCAAAGATGACGCATCCAACACTTTACGCATCGGCCAAATGGTTGCATCGGAAAGTTTCACATTCCCTACATCCAATAATTTTTGCTGCTCCCCCTTGGGGATAATTCGAAGCGACTTCAATCCCATTTGAACGTTGGAAAGTTTGGTTGCGTTTATATCCTCAGTATTTAACGTATAATTTAACGAAAGAGATGCCGTCCCGTCCGCGACTTCGATGGGTAATTTTTCTTTAAAATAGCGCCACGGAGTGTAAAGTTTACCGGAGTTAAACGCCATACTTCCCTCCAGTTTAAACGGGGTCATAGCCCCTATTTTTCCACGTAGATCAACAAAGCCGGCATCATTTATCGTTGCATAAAGACGCATTAATCCCTTAGAATTTGATGTCTCTCGCAAATCAATATTTTCCACGTGAAACCCGATAGCATCAATACCCTGATGGTAGTTTTTCCCCTCACTCACATCCGTGTAATCCATTGCCCCATTTTTAAGCGTAAAATTATGGATCAGCAAGGCCAAAGGCTTTGAAGACTCCTTAGTTTCATTTTTTTCTTCACCAATCAACCATCCAAAATTCATTTCACCCTTAGCGTCTTTAGACAATGAAATCTGCGGCTTATCAATGGAGATGCTATTAACAACCAATCCGCCTTTCCAAAGATAATCGAGAGGATCAATATTGACCGAGAAGTGTTCAACCGCTACAAAATCACCATTTTTAGGCGTTTTAAAAGAAAATTTTTGAAGAGACAATGTAAACGTAAAAGGGTTAAAAGAAGCCGATTCGACGGATAATTTTCCTCCCTTTGTAACTTCTGCTACTTTATCAGGAATGCTGTGTTTGATAGCATAAGGGACACCAAAAAAGCCAATTATGGTATAAAAACTTACAACCGCTAAAATTATATAAATTAAAAATCTTTTTTTCATTTGTACCCTTTTGTAAATAGTGTTAAATTTTATCACACTTAAATCTTTTTTGAGGCATATGCAGGCATAATAAGTAATCAATATCTGATGTTATGGTCTTTGAATGATTTTCTTGAAAATTCAAAAATACATACGCTAAATGACGTAAAATAAAAGCACCGATGTCTCTTTATAAATGAAGTTTAGAGTTGAATTCTCAAAAAAATCATTCAAAGAGAATAAGTGCTTAACATCAGTTAATATCTTACCAATTGGATTGCCAATGAAACGCAAAAAAATCTACAACCCATCTTCAAACGAGCACGTGAATGATCGGCGGATTTTTGGCGGCAATCCAACGGGAATCTTTGAGCTTAACAACATCAAATACCAATGGGCGTATAACCTTTGGGAAATGATGCTCAACAACACGTGGTTTCCAAAAGAAGTGGATATGACTCGG
>CAIMUF010000006.1 GCA_903844635.1 uncultured Sulfuricurvum sp.
CCTCTCAACAACACTGTTTTCAGCACCAACCCAATGCGGCAGTATCTACTACGGCAATGAAGCCCCGGACATCGTCAATACAAAACTTACCCCTAAAAACAAAGAACTTTGCTATTCATCATTTGCTGTGATGCACTCAGGCGTTTCTCGCACACCCTTATATGTAGGTGAGCATCTCACAAGAGCCTCTCTAAGCTCAAAAAGCGAAAGAACCAATGATTTCCACCCTGAAGAGAAATTAGCTTCTGAAGAGCGTGCAGAGCTTAATGATTATGCTCGATCGGGATACGACCGTGGTCACATGGCACCTGCTGCTGATATGCCAAATGAAAAAGCCCAGCATGAATGTTTTACCCTTGCGAACATGGTTCCTCAAAACCAAGAGAACAATCGTGGTATATGGGCACATATTGAAGGAGCTACAAGAGATCTTGCAAAAGATAGAGGTGAAATCTATGTTGTTACAGGACCAATCTTTCAGGGATCCAATCTTCAACGTATTGGCGGAAGAGTCTTAATACCGACAAAGCTATATAAAGCCATCTATGACCCATCATCAGGACAGGCAGGTGCTTATATTGTGGATAATGCCAATGGTGATCATTACCAAGTCATCAGCATCACACAGCTTGAACAATTATCAGGGATCAAACCGTTCCCAAAACTAAGTACATTAGCGAAACAAAACGCTATGAATTTGTTTGTACCAAGTGGAAAAAACAGCAATGGTCATTCAAATACAATAAAATCAGCACCGATTCAACTGCAACAAGCACAAACTGTCAATAAACCAGAGGCTATGAAATGCGGTACAAAAACGGTGTGCCGACAAATGAGCAGCTGTGATGAGGCAAAGTTCTATTTGAATGTTTGTGGAGTCTCTAGTCTTGATGGTAACAGCGACGGTATACCATGTTCAAAACTTTGTAAATAAGGAGAATAAAATGCCAACAGCATTAATGGCGTATGAAAATGAAACCGACTCATTAACAATCGGTGGAATTACTGTTGAGAATAGACTCGATCGGATTTCAATTTATGGATCATTAGATATCACCAAGGACAAAGAAGGGCTTGAGTATGCATTGAAGCTTAAGCGTATTATTGATGCTTCCGTAGATGCTTTAAAACGAGACAAGAGCCTTCCGGAACATATAGAGATATTAGGGCCTGATACGGTGGAAAATCCGTTTTAAATATAGACAAAGAGCCAAGTTAAATGTGAATTCCTTGTTTGATGGCATAGAGAAAGACCCAAGCAGAGTTTTTAACGGACTGGATTAAACTAATGCATTGCCTGCTTTTACAAAAAGGAAACTGTCTCCACGGATGTTTACTTCGGACCTTCAAATTTATGGGGCGAGTATTTCTGACATTTTAAGGAATTCTTCGATTTTCACTCCTCGTCCGAATTGTTTCTGTGATGTACACCCGAAGCTTTCTTCGAAATCATCAGCACCATCCCAATCCCTATAGCCGATGCCAACATCGCAGAACCTCCATAGCTAATAAAGGGGATTGCAATCCCTTTGATGGGGATCATACCACTTATGCCGTAGGCATTGATCATGAAGGCAAAAGTGATGAGCAGTCCTACTCCCAGACTAAACAGATAATAAATATTGTTTTCAGATCGTCCGGCAATTTTAAAGATGCGAAATAACATAGCTGCAAAAAACATGGTGACAACAAAAACTCCTATAAAACCAAACTCTTCGGCTATTCCGGCAAGAACAAAATCGGTGTGCACTTCACTCAAGAAGCCTAGTTTAAACGTTCCGCCACCTAAGCCTGTTCCAAATATTCCACCGTTATGGATAGCGTTAAGAGAATGACCTATTTGATAAGGCTCTTCGGCACTTTGCGTTCTTAAATGCTGTGCCATTGATTCAGGTAATATAGCCAGTATTGTGTTTTGTGCCCCTTGCCACCATGCAAGTACACGATTCATTCGATTTTCAGAGGTAAGAATAATCACTAAAAATATTGATGAAGATCCTACAATCAAATAGCTAAAGAAAAGTGCGCTACTTCCTGCAAACAGTAGCATTATGGCTAGCGTTGATGCCAATACTACTACTTGTCCCAAATCATTTTGTAAAAAGGCGATCAAGAATACGGCAATGAAGAATATCGATGCGTATGGGAGAAATCGTATAAATTCATCTTTGATACTTATCTCATGATGATGAACAAATTTGCGTGAAAAGCTCCAAGCCAAGAAATAGACAAACCCTATTTTAAAAAACTCAACCGGTGCGAGAGAGAATCCTGGTAACGTAATCCACCGTTTAGCGCCTCCCACTTCGTTGACCAGCGATTCAGGGAGAAACGGCATTATTATCATCAGCGCCATACCTAATATAAAAAGCCCGATGCCCAGACGATGCAGCCAAATATCAGGATCTAGTTGCGCTAATTTCCACATCACACCAATAGATACCATTCCGACAATTAGCTCACGCATTACAAAATGAAAATCATCATACTTGTGGTAAATAACCGTATACGTGGAGAGCGTATAGGAGCAAATAATCCCTATGGTAATAAGGGTACAAATAAAAATCTGTACCAAAGCGGACACGGATTCTTTATCAAAGCTTAATTCTGCTTTTTCTCTCGCTTTAAACCATTCTTCTTCATCCAGTTATATAAATTTGCTTCTGTAGTCCCATATCGACTTGCAATAA
>CAIMUF010000007.1 GCA_903844635.1 uncultured Sulfuricurvum sp.
CCTCTCAACAACACTGTTTTCAGCACCAACCCAATGCGGCAGTATCTACTACGGCAATGAAGCCCCGGACATCGTCAATACAAAACTTACCCCTAAAAACAAAGAACTTTGCTATTCATCATTTGCTGTGATGCACTCAGGAGTTTCTCGCACACCGTTATACGTAGGTGAGCATCTCACAAGAGCCTCTCTAAGCTCAAAAAGCGAAAGAACCAATGATTTCCACCCTGAAGAGAAATTAGCTTCTGAAGAGCGTGCAGAGCTTGATGATTATGCGCGCTCAAGGTACGACCTTGGTCAACACCAAGGACAAAGAAGGGTTTGTGTATGCATTGAAGCTTAAACGTATTCTTGATGCTTCCATAGATCCTTTGAAACGAGACAAGAGCCTTCCCGATCATATAGAAATATTAGGGACGGATACGGAGGCAAATCCGTTTTAGAATTTCCTCAATTTTGAGAAATCTTAGCTATAGGTGTAATATAAAACCTCAATAATGTCTTTTTTACTCAAACCGCTTATATTGGATGTTTTCAAAACTTGTCTGACACTGTTTTCCTCAACATTTTGAAAAGCTTGCATAAATAGATCAAAATCTTCTTTCGGATCACCTTGTAGTATTGCTTTCTCATCAGATAAGGCTGCTGCGAGTTTGATAACGTCTCTGAGATGCTTTTGAGCATCACTTTGACCCGCTGTAATCATATTGTTGTACGCGTGCATTTTTAATGGAATAAGTGCGAGCGCGGTAGCTATATGCAGTCCGTCAATTTCATTAGTGTGCTCAATCAGCAGTTGAAAATATTGGGTATTGAGTAAAATTGCTGAGAGGTAAGAATAAAACTCCGGTGTTTCAATCGGGATGATGGTTGCATCGCTATAAACCGAAGAATTTTCATCACAGATAGCGAACAATTCGATTTGCGCCGGATATTCCTTGTCAGGAGAATCAAAAAAGCGAAACAGATTGTGTCTGTCAGGATTATCAGTACGTTGACGAGTAACATATTGCCCCTGCTGTACAAATTGCAAAAGCGCTTTGATAAACGCCTCGTTATTTTTTGAGATAACGACGAGATCAATATCCTTGGTAGCTCTGGCGGTGAAACCTAAATCATTCATCACCATTGCCGTGGCAAGACCACCGATAACGACATAATCTTCTTTAAACTTTTTGAAATAATTGGTAAATGTTGCTATTCCTCTAACCATTGCAGACCTCTTTTAATTGCTCATATACAGTGTCTAACGCATTATCAACACGAATGTCGTCTATTATTTCTTTCTCTTGCTTCATAGAGAGATACAGCGAGAATGGATCTACAGTATTACTGCCATTAGCAGCAATAACTTTTGGATCGTATTTCCAAAGCTCTATTTTTATGTAATCGTCATCGTACGCTTGGGCGTAGGTTTCCACTTCTTTAGGAAATCGAGCTTTCTCGATGGCATATTCCGGCTGCATCGCCGCTAAATCGCTGTAATAAGAGAGTGCTTGATAGGACGCAGACGTAAGTTCTTCAAATCCTGACAGAGATTCTTTTTTGACGAACACTTCGCCTTTTTTTGGTGATTCCATCAATGATAGCAGTCTATCAATCTCTATTGGATAAACCAAGTGATAATTCTTTTTTTGGCCCGTCTTTGTCAGTTTAAGAAGCTTATGTTTTTCAAGCTCACTCAAAGAACGGCTTGCGCTCATTGTGCTCATATCAAAATGCACGGCAACAAAGTTAAGGTCAAGCTCTCTTTTGTTATTTACGAGGGCATAAATAATGAGCATTTGTGAGAATTTCGATAAACGTTTTTTACTGGATGATTGCAACGTAGATTTGAAAGAAAGATGTTTGATCCATATCAAAAACTGCGGCATATAGATTGTTTCATTGCCCATTACAAAAGGGATACGCTTTTCGATCAAAAACTTTTGAAGCTGCGTATTGTTTTGAGAAATATTTAGTAAAACAGGAGAGTCTAGCGCTTCTGCAAAGAGATCAAGATGTTTTAACAAGCCCTTGGTGTGAATCTCATCGGTGCTCAAGACGACCACTTCTGTTCCCTCGATTATAAGCAGGTCAACAGCGTAGCTTTTTTTGATACCAAGCGGAATGCTTCGCTTGTAGGTTATTTCTCGCTGAGAACGTGTGACTTTCAGCTGTAGCTTTTGTGTGAGGGTTTGTATAAAGGATTTAATTGCTTCCATAAGCATATTCTAACATCTTTTTTATATTTAAACAAATATATTGTTAAATATGTAAAATTTATGTTAGATTTAAAAAATAAATAGCAATTTTTAGATGATGGCTTCACCAAAAGATCCGACTGCTCGCTCTCGATCTTTTAGGAATTGCTTTTCAAGCTCGATGGGCATGTTTCAAATCAACCAATTTATCGCTGATCTCCATTTGGAGTTTTACCATTTGGGTCATCAACTGATCAACCATTGATTTTAGCTCAGGATCATTAACGGTAGCATACTCGATTTTAACAATTTCATAATCAAATATTAAATCATCTAAAATATCTCGTATCCCTTGAGCAAAAACGAGAGCGGTACGCGCATGAGTTTTAATAATATTGTTATCAGCAGGTTCTAAATCTGCCTCGATTTGTAAAAGGGGTATCATAATCTGATGATAGAGTTCGAAGTGCTGGCGCGGTAATCGTGACATCTTTCCCACCCTTTTCTTACTTTTGAAAATGTAGCACATCGTCATGAAATTTAGCGATATCTTTAAGGTTTATTTCTATTCAATGTATCAATCAAGGTTGACCTCCTAACCTCAAACGTTCGGCAAAAATAGCTGCCTTCGACATCCCATTGTCCAAAGCTTTTAAAATTGCGTCCACTTTCTCTTGAGGAATCGCTCGTGGCCGTCCACCGATGCGTCCTCTTTTTCGCGCCTCTGTTAATCCAGCATTAATACGTTCTTGAATCAGCGAGCGTTCAAACTGAGCTAATGCTCCGAATACATGAAACAGCAGTTCTCCAGATGGGCTAGAGGTATCCATTCCCTCAGTCAGAGATTTGAATCCGACACCTTTGGATTTGAGATGAGAAACGATTTCGATCAAGTGGGATAGGGAGCGTCCTAATCGATCTAGTTTCCAGACGACAAGTACATCTCCCTCTTTGACATACTCCAATGCTTGAGCTAAATCGACACGATCATCTTTGGAACCCGAAGCTTTTTCTTCAAAAATATGTCGTTCATATATCCCGGCACGTATCAATGCGTCATGTTGAAGATCGGTACTTTGTCGATCACCTTCAGTTGATACTCTCATATATCCTATTAGCATGTCGGAAAACCTCAAATTTTAGTATCCGACTATTATATTATTCCGACAGTGTTTTTCGTATGGAATATCACAGCTTTTTTGGCTTTAAAAGTAGGGTAGAGTGTACGGAAAAGATTTATTTTACGTTATTTATAAAAAAATTGTTTAAATAATTTAAAAAAGTTTCTTTGATTCAGCATGAATGAGTAAAAAGTTTCAATTGTTCATTGGCAAAACAGTTGATTATTTAGAAATTCTACCATTTCTATCTCTTAATAGGTGTAGCCAGATCACAACTTCATTATTCTTAGAAATTGAATCATCCGGAGCCATTAGCCTTTGGTTGCTATATTGAAATAAGAAATAGGGTCAATAAATTCAAGTTCACGATATCCTCAGCAAGGTTTTGTTGTAGTATTTACTGCTACCAGCAAAAATTGAGTTTCAGCTATATTTATTGCATCTGACTCGTTAATATCTGGATAGTTCCTGATTAAATTCTCAGCATGCTGTTCAATTAATTGACTCATTAACTTTATAGCATCTGCTTCAGGCTTATCATCAAATAAAACAACTTCACGATGCTCAAGTATTTTAATAACATTGTATTTCATATTTAAGAAACCTTATCTAATTTAATGTATAAAGTTTAGCAACTTAATGTTGCAAGTTTGTTGCAAAAAGATTTTTTTGAATTTCAAAGTGTAAATGCTGAAGTAAATTTTTAATTTTCTAATATTGTGTATATCTGAGTATTTGGATATTATCACCAAACGTTTGCTATGTGGTAATTCCTATTACGTTAATATGGCGAAAAACACTCAATGTATTTTCGCTGTTAAGTCCATGCAGCTGTATTCCTGTGCGTGCAGTCAAGATGATGTCAAGAGAATAAGATTTGGCAATGTGTGTGACAGCGTGAAGCTGTTGAACAGAGATACGCTGACACTCTTCATAGTAATTAATTGCTTCATTTCCATCGACAAGAGAGACTTAACCTGATTTAGTAGCATTAACTCGTTTATTAATGCTTGCTCTCAGAGTTAGGAGCAAGGCTGCGTAAAAGTTTATCGATCAGTTTTGATTAAAGATCGATTGACATTGAATCAACCTCGGACAATAATAGAGCAGCATTTAAAGCGAACATTATTGAGCTGGTGCAACCTCTTGATTATCATATTCAGCAGCAGGTGCAGCGGCATCAACTGCAGCAGAGTCTGGCATTGCTTCAGCAGCAGGAGCTGCATCTTCTTCGACAGGTGCCACTTCTTCCGTTGCAACAGGAGCAGTCTCAGTTGCAACAGGCATACTTTGTGCCGCTTCATCAACAGCACTGAACTCATTATCAGCAGTAAGTCCGTGAGTATAAATCCAGCCAGAAACCATAGCTATTAATATACCTGCCCCAATAATTGATAGGAATATTTTTTTATCTGAACTTGTAAAAGTTTCGTCTTCTGAATCAACAGGACGAGTGTTCTTTTCGATTCTCATAAGGACAAGTATCATTACAAATAACGCAAATACAACTATCCCACCAGCAAAAGCCATTGATCCTTGTATTTTATTCATTTGGTTTGCTAAATTTTTCTGTTCAGCTACTTGTTGCTCATGTTCATATTTTTTTAAAAACAATAATCTAGCTGCATTATATTCTTTTTCAAACGTAGCTTTTGCAAAACTATTTGATAGTTCATCAATTTGAGTTAATACGCTTATTGCAGCGTCTTGCTCATAGGAAGTAAAGTCTGCCAATACGGAATTGGTAACTCTTGCTAATTCGATTTTATAATCAGGAGTAGTGTGTAAAGTACCGAATGAAATCAAGAACTTCTTTGCAATACTTGCAGCTAAATCTTTACGTGCTTGTTCTTCAGGTGATAACACGGGTTCCGTAGGTGCAGTAACGGAAGTTACTTCGCTTCCCACCGGTGCAGTAACTTCTGCAGGTGTAGGTGTGGATGCTTGAACTACTTGACTGACTTCATCTTTTGTGATTTTAACGTGATCTGCTTTCGCTTCAACAGTTGAATAGAGTGTTGTGTAAAGTCCTCCAATAGTAGCAATAAGCGCCAAGAATGCAACAATAAACGTTACAACTCGCACAATACGAAAGAAAATTTTCTTTTCAATTCTGTCAAATAGAGTCATTATAATCCTTTATTAACAAGGTTTGATTTGGTGAAAAAGCTTTTGTTTTAAATAACTATGCTAATTTTCACACTTTCTGTTAAATTAATTGCAATTATATCTGAAACTATTTCTTGTAAGCAGACACAGGTTTGTGAGATGACTCTATTGATGATAAGTACAAGTTAGTCGGGGAAAGACAAAAGTCTAAATAGGGTACAAATAAAAATCTGTACCAAAGCGGACACGGATTCTTTATCAAAGCTTAATTCTGCTTTTTCTCTCGCTTTAAACCATTCTTCTTCATCCAGTTATATAAATTTGCTTCTGTAGTCCCATATCGACTTGCAATAA
>CAIMUF010000008.1 GCA_903844635.1 uncultured Sulfuricurvum sp.
CACACATTTGTACTTTTATGAGATCTCCGACTGCTTTATATTGAAAAGTGTCAACATCTTGCATTATGACGGCATGGCTAGTATTGGCATCACTCCATTTTTCACCTAACCATGGACGGTAATTGTAGTATAAAGTTAAGTTCCCATCACTATCATTGTTTTGCATACTTTTTGTCTGCTGTAGCCTTTGCATCTTTTCAGATTCTATTGAAGCCCGTATGGCTTGAATCTGTTGTTTGATATTTGCTTCAGCTGCTTCATTTTGAGTGGCTGCAAATTTTGGCAGAGCGATAGAAGTTAAAATACCGAGCACCACAACCACGAAGATAAGTTCTATCATAGTAAAAGCTTTTTTAGTTAGAGTTTTCACTTTGTCAACCTTTTGCAAATCTGTCCTGTGAGTGCATCGGAAGTGTTACATGTAAAGCTTCCATTGGCAGGAACATAAGTAAAAACGATATCTTGATTATCGGCTTTAACAGTATAAGTATTGTTTGTATCCTCTCTCCATTGACCGTTATTTGTCCCCGCTTTTAGAGGAGAGGGAAGGACTGTACCAAACAGAGAAGTACTTCCCGCTCCACCATCAAGCGCGGTTGTATATGGAGTATTGCTTGAAGTAGGTGTTCCACTCCAAACAAGCGCATATGCTGTCCATGCGAGTTGATAGTATTCATAAGCATCTGTACCTGTTAAATTACTAGTTGGCACTAGATGAGATGTCTGTGCATCGACTCCGATTGGATGCATTGCATGGCTATTATCTGCAATCGCTGTGCCATTCCAGCCAAATCCATTTACATCTGAATTACCTCCGATGAAGAAAATAGCGCTATTGGCTATCCCTGCAATACCGCTTGAAAGGTTTGTGATGGTAGTATTAGCATCAGTTGTATTTGTGCCTAGTGATTGAAGAACTCCAGCTGAACTGCTAGCTAAATCTATAAATCCACTCCATGTTGGAGCTGTTGTTCCGCGTAAACCGTCAATGTCATAACCCACCCATTCTAAGATGGTTTCATTTCCATTTGAACTGGCAAGAGCCCTATAATCAGTGGCTACTCCATCATTGTCACGAGCAATAATCGATGATTTTATACGGTACTGTAAACGATTTGTTATCTGCTCTAAAGCCGTCTCAGTTTGCGTTTGGAGTTTGTTTTGTACAGCAGAGAAGATATATCCATTATATGCTTGTATAAGAAACTCTACACCAAACTTTGCGATGATACCGATGACAACGATAACAAATATAAGCTCTATCATAGTAAATGCACGACGTCGCATCAAAATCTCCTTTTTGCGAAGTCAAATTCGCCGATGTTTGAGCTATATGAACGAAGCAGTGTCAATGGATTGCCGTTTGAGTCTTTGATAGTAACCGTTAAGAGTCTTATATTTGTTGGCGTTGTAGTTTCTCCTATATTGGGAAATATAAAAGTTGATGATGGAGTATCTGAAATATAACCTACACTAACATCCATCGTATAGTTATTTTTATATCCTGTCGCTGATGACAAAGGGTTATCAAAAGGTACATTTGTTTGACCGGTATTGTTGAGTGCCGTAGGAGTTGCAACATTTGTTGCAAGAGCTCCTATTGTATTCGCATACGGCGACGTATAGTCATGGAATCTTCTATGGTTATCTTGTAAAATATGTCCGACTCTATAACTACTGTTTACATCAAGCGTACCATTAGCATCACTTCTTTTATAAGCAGCGGTACCACCGGATATATCTATTACTTTTCCATAAACACCAGTGTTGTCAGTCGAGTTTTCATCCCAAGGGTAGCTGAGGACTTGCATCATTTTTGCAGAGGAAGCAAAAAGGGCTTCTTGAACAATATTGCTCTCTACTGCATCTTCGTTTGCCTTCATCATCATTGGCATGGAGATGACTACTATGGATATGACGATGATGGCAAAAATCAGTTCTATCATCGTAAAAGCTGTATGTCTCACCAGAGAATCCTTTTGCCAGTGACAGGTGCAGCAACTGAATCTGTCGTTGTCGTAGTATTATTATGGCCTGTCCAAGTATTAGACCCGCCATAAAATTCAACTTCAAACTCATTTGTCGTTGCAGTACTATCGTATGGATTATAGATAAGCCAGCTAGAAGCTGTGTCTTGCATAGTCGTTTTATATGGAAAAGTTGTCCCATGATATACTAGTGCCGTAGTGGATATCCCGTTTGAAGTAGTTAATGGCAATGTCGAACTATTTGTTACTGTATTTGTGAGATTTTTTTCTGTGATAGTGGTGATATTTCCATCAGTTGTTGTATTATGATTGACATTGAGATACCAAGCTATAGAGCTGCTATCTCCAATGCTTCCACTTGGTAACATACTTTTATTGCCATCTGAGTCACAATAGACTTCGTAAAAGATATTAGCATTTCCATTATTACCTGTAAATCTATATCGTGGTGCGAATGTCCTGCCATAAAGGAAGGTTGCATCTTGAGTTGCAACATTTGAGCCGGATATATTTGCTGTATTTGAGGAAGTAGAAGTGTAAAGCGATGAAGAATTAAGGTCAATATTGCTTCCTAAGACAATAAACGGGTTTTTAGGGCTATTGACATCTCTTTTAAAATTAAATAGTAGCTGTTGTGAAGAGTTTGTTTCATTCCATGGGATTGTGAGTGCTCCTTGATTAAATCCTAAGTCGATTGTTGAATTGATGTCATGTTTTATAGATGTCAGTCCAGATATTGTAGGAACTGTTAAATAAATATTGACCGGATTTTCCCAAGAACCTGAGGAAAAATTTTGCGTTGTTGCATTTAGGGCATTTTGAGCTGTGACTGTTAAGCCAACGCGAGCAGACATATTAAGATCATCTGAAAGATATGTAAAACCAGTATTATTGTTATTATAAAGTCCTACTCCGCTTAAAGCAAAATGATCAGGAATAAATGTTGCATTGGTATCTCCACATATCCAAGCACCAGAACTACTACAATCCGCGGTCGTATCCCCGTTTGTGATATCAACTTGCGCCCATGTTTTATCAATCACTTGTATATCGACTTTTGCAACATCATCAAATGACATGTTTACAACATTTGCAGCCAATCCATTTTGAATATCAAAGCTATTAGTCGATAGTGATAAGGTACCATGTAGAGTACTGTCTGGATTTCCATGTATATTATAAAGTGTTGGATTTAAGCTTAATAAACCACTTGAATTTGTAATACCTGATACGTTGTAGTCATTGCTTGCTGCGTAGTCATTGATACAGTTATTGCTTACGTAGTTACATTGAGCGGCCAAAAGACTAAAATTATATACATTTCCAGATTTTAAAAGTTCACTATCTTGGCCTGTTGGTGCTGAAAGGATAAATCTATCTGGACGAATGGCAAAACTATCCAAAGAACAAGAGTATTGTGTCGTGTTTCCATTTGTATACAGGACTTTAAATGCAACGTTTTTATTTGCTTTATTGTATGAAATGTTTGATAGAGGCATAGAGTTTCCGCCAGTAAATGTGATTTTAGTGGGAGTATTGAGTGATGGTTGTGCATTACATAGGTTTTGTTTACATACATCATCTGAATTACATGTAGAATAATCTGGTTGAGATATTAAAGAAACATTTACATCACCAGTATAACTGCTAAGTGCATCACCAGTTGAATTGAGTGATATTACTTTTACGTTAAATGGTTTATTGACTACCTGCGTAGTTAAATATGTTTGTACGCTTGTCGGGTCTTTAAAGTTTGAGCTTCCGCCATTTGCATTAACAACATTAAATGCACCAAGTAAACCAGATATTGAAATCGAAGTATTGATGTCGGCACAAAGTTTGAGTGGAATATCGGATGTAGGAAGCCCAGTTGTACCATCTACATAAGAAACTGTATATATATTATTGACACTAATATTTCCATCTTGCTGTATGTTTGCTTGGTAAGTCACATACGCTTTTAAACTATTGAGACCATTTGGATTCGGGTTAAATGTACCACCGGAACTTGAAGTTGCAGTTGTTCCAAGATTCCAATTAGCAACTGAAGAGGTGGTGTTAAAGTCACCTAAATCGGTATCTTTCGCATCGGTTTGAGTTGAGTAACTACTTGTTCCAATATTTTCTATTTTAGTACTATTTGTTACATACTCTAAGTTGGTAGTGTCAAGTGCCAGGCCAACTTGTACCTTCAAAGCAGTTTCAATATTTGCATTGTTAGAGTTTTTTTGCATATCTGAAAACCATGTTGCAACTGTAATTGTATCGCCTTTTTTAGGACTACTTAAAGCATTACCGGAAGCATCAAGAAAGCTCTGGTAGTAACATAAACTTGGAGTATATAATTCAGTTGTAAAGGCAGCCATACTTGGAAAATAAGTGTCCCCAGTTGTAGTCATTGTAATCTTTGCGCTTGATGCACTATTGCCTATGATTTGTGGATGTGAATTATTGCCATCTACGCCGACACTAAAGTTTTGGATATCAATCCCCTCATTATTTATAAATGTGGGATTTGTTGTAACACCTGTAATGATTGAAGAAAAAGCGTTTGTACTATTAAGAAAAGTTCCATTTAAAGACAATGTATCACCTGTAATATATTTATCTCCCTCTCCAACAAAGAGTCCTAAAGAGGAGTTAACGGTTCCACTAGAAGGGGTTAAAAAACCGCTAATAGGGATATTGACAGTGTCATATCCAGTTTGTTTTTCAATTTTTTTATAACCATCAAATACTGAAATGTTTTTAAGCGTAGATTTTGGATCAGAATACACTACAACAAGAGTCCATGCCCCATAGTTTCCAAGTCCACTGCTGTCAGTTCCTGTGTAAGCTTGGATATTGGCTCCTGTGATCCAGCCATTTACTACGGTAGCTTTTTGACCAATAAGTTGTGGTACTGGTGCATAAGTATCATAACTATATCCACTGTTTCCATTGGAATAAAAATCTATATTTGATGGATATGAGGTGACCTTTCCAACGGTTGGAATCGTTAAATATACCGGATTTTGTTGGAGTAAGCTAGTTGATTGAGCTTGAGTTTTTCCATTCATATACCCTTGCGTATATAATCCTGCCCAAACGACTGTTGCAGTTGATGGAATACTTAATTGAGCTTGCGAAGAGTCATATGTAGAACTATCACCGTCAATGTCAATATACTTTAAGTTCAATTGACTATTGCTGTATTGATTTCCATCGCCGTTTGTATAATCGATGCAGTTTCCATGACTATCTTGATTACACAAAACAGTATTTCCGATAATAGCGATGCCTCCTGGCATATTTCGCGTATTTACAGGATTTCTAATATTAAAAGCTCGACCAATATCTAGCGTCGGAATTGCAAGAGCAGTTACAGTGATAGTAACCGTTGTTGAAGATGTATTCCCTCCGCTATCTTTGATCGTGTATGTAAAAGAATCAGAACCAGAGTATCCAGTTGTTGGCGTATAAGTGAAAGCGCCTGCAGTAGTTTTTCCAGAAAGTGAACCATGAGAAGGCGAGCCCCATGAAGAGACTGCGATAGAAGGTCCAGTATCATTTGTTAGGACATTTCCACTAACTGTTGCAGTGTTGTAAACACTGAAAATATCAGGATTTGCAGTTGCAGGTATAGGAATCCAAATGGCGTAAAGTGTAGTACTTGTAGAAATGTTAAAAGTGTCGCCAGCCTGATAAGTTGTACCAGTACCATTAGCTAGAGTATTCCATCCTCCAAATACAAAGTTAGTTTTTGTTAAATTCCCTGTGTTTCCTAGGACTGTCACAGAAGCGTTATTTAAATAATTTGTCGAGTCTATTGGAACTGAACCACCTGTGTTCCCATTGCCGTTGTATGTAACATTATATGTAGAGGCTGTTGGAGTAAAATTTACAGTTAAGGTATAAGATTTTGAAGAAGCTGATGGAGTATTTACAGAAATATTAAAACCTTGTCCAGAAGTCACTGAAAAAGAGGTACTTCCTGTTCCTCCAGTACTACTAGGGCATTGTGTAGCAGCATCAGCATTTAAATTAACACTTGAACCAGAAACAGATACTGAGATAGTACCTGCACTAGGAGCAGTACCATAATAGCGATCATTATTTCCACTACCACTCGTAACAGAATCAGTATTAGTATAATTATTATTGTTCCATGAAATAGTAAAGTCATTATATTGACATTGACTTACTCCCCATCCACTCACGCTAAAAATAAAAAGCAGTCCAAAAACCGCTAAAAGTCTCGATATCATATTTGTAATTTTCATAATACACCCTCCAAAGATAAGGTTTAAATACGAGCACCAAACAAGTGGGCTCAGCTAGACTTTTACATGTAAGTCGACATAATTTCTTATTATACACTCAAATCGGCTTTATAAGAGGTTAACTTTAGGATTTAGTATCAAGGAGGGTTTGTTTTTGTGAAGGTTTGGCTTGTGCTAAAAAAGCCTTACACCAAAAGGGCACTTACGCATGTAGAATATTCTAGATCCTGAATTAAATTTATGAGGACACTGTTATTTCAGAGCATGAACTTCACAATATTTATATAGAGTGTTTGGTTCTATATCTACCGCACCATTTTTAAACTCTAAACATCCCCATTCCTCATTTATTGTAGCGGTATTTAGTTCCTCTGGTGTTAAATACTTTGCTACCAATTCTTTTATATCAGAGCATTTTGTCTCACCATTTTCGAAGATAAAAATAAACTCATAATCATGTTTTTGTTCAAATGTTTTTAATTTCATAGCTTACTCCAAAGGTTGAATTTTATGGAATTTTTGTGTCTCCCACATTTCGACTAGTTCTTCGCGATGAAGCTCTGCCCATTCTCGCACAAGCTGTCTACACTTATGAGGTAAAGAACCATCAATGATATTGAGATTTTCGAGTTCAATCATTGCTTCACTATCTGCATATTTGACATGAATGTGACTTGGAGGATGCTCATTGTCAATGAGATACATGCGTATGATAATTCCATAAAATCGACTTATTTCAGGCATTTTGCTCTCCTTATTATTTCTTATTATACTCTCAAATCGGCTTTATAAAAGGTTAACTTTAGAGTTTAGTATTAAGGAGGGTTTGTTATTGTGAAGAGGTTTTGTTTATTTAATACTCTTAAGTAACTCTATTATTTCAGAATCTTCGATATTCTCTTGGTCTGATTTTGAATAGATACTGAGCAAATAGATATTGGATTCTTGATCTAAATAATATGTTATGACTCTAAAACCTTTACTTTTTCCAGTAGGTACACTCGAGTTTGCAATTCGAATTTTATAGCAGTTGTTACATAAAAGTGTCCCTAGTCTTGGATTTAATTCCAACTCTTGAATAAGATCCAAAATATCTTTTTTAATAGATTTATATCGCTTGTGAAGTTTTTTAACATTCTTATCAAATTCTGGAATAGTAAGAATGTTATAAGACATTTAACAAGTCACTGATAGGTTTTGCTTTTAGATTATCAGACTTAATCATATTCATTTCATCTACAGATTGTTTAATACTAGTATGAAGATTTACGGATACAGACAGATTGTTTTCACTTATAACAAGCCCATCATCTTTAAAATGTTTTAGCATCCAAAGAACTTTCTCTGCGATATTATCATCTTGAATTTCAAGTGTCAAAGTTTTCATAATCCCTCCAAAAAGTTACAATTGTGAATTATACTCTCAAATCGACTTTATAAAATGTTAATTTGAAAATTTAGCAAAAAAATATGAGTCGCTATAGAGAGAAAATATCGATATAATCACGAAAAATTTCAACTACAAAGATGTGAAATGAACTATAGATACATCGGTAAAACGGGGCTTCGTGTGAGTCCTATCTGTATGGGAACTATGACTTTTGGCTCGCAATGCGATGAAAAAGAAGCTTTTAAAATCATG
>CAIMUF010000009.1 GCA_903844635.1 uncultured Sulfuricurvum sp.
CATGATTTCTTTTATTGAGTAATTCAATCTCTTCTAAATGATTAACATTGTCAGAAAGGTCTTGTTGAAGTAATCCCAAATCGAGTTGACAGGCGTTAGTTAAGTTCTCAGTTAGGTCATGAATCAATTGGAACATAACGGTATTATTCTTATATTTTACATTCTCTTGAGTTAATCGTAAATTATCTTCTTTTAAAGTAGTGACTTCGCGCTCCAACTCAGCTATTTTTGAATTGAGAGGCTCAGTAATCTCTCTATTATCTTTTTTCCCAAAAAACATTTTTATCCCTAGTATGCATATATATATACGACTTTTGTATAGTTGATAGTACAAATGACGATATAAATTCAATTTAACACAACATTACTTAATATAAGACTTTTTTGTGATTTTTATACGATAAGTCATAATTTACGTATATGCTTCATTGATATTGCGTGAGGATTTTAATCTAAGATAATAACCCTTTAGAAACTTCCTGCATCATCCCACTAGATTCTTTTCGCTGAAGCGATAAATATTGCTTCACGGTATTGGTATCTGTATGCCCTAACAATGCAGAGAGGTGAATCGCATCTACTCCTTGGCTAGAAAGTGCCGACACCGCAAGATTACGCATCCAGTGATAGCCGAATTCTTCAATTTTTGAATCTATTTTTATAGTGTTTACATGGTCACTAATATCTCCATATTCTCCGCCACGTGGAGATTTAAAGACTAACCCCTCTTTTCCCGTATATCGAGCTATTTCGATTAATGCGTCTTTTATATCATCGGATAGGGTAAATTCTAAATCAACACCAATTTTACTTTTTTCTCTTGGAATGATAAAAGTGTTCGTATCAAGATCAACATTATCCCATGTAAGGGAAAGGACTTCATTTTTGCGCCGTCCGTAGAATCCAAAAAGAAATATTGCTCTCATAGTTGGATTGTCTTTAAAAACTTTATGGATGCTCTGATTGACTTTTCGATACTTATCTACAGCATTAAGTATCACCCTCTTCTCTTCTACTAAATTACGAGTAATGCGGTGGCTTTTTTTAATGGGTGATATTTCAATAGACTCATCTTCGATTGCGAGTTCAAATAAAGGGTGTAGCACTTCAACCGTTCGCTTTTGCATCCGTTTGGATAAGTGAGACACATTTGAGCCTATGGTGGTCAAATCTGATGGTTTAACAACTGAGATAGCTTTATCTCCAATGATGGGTTTGATATGATTGGTAAAAAAGCTTTCAAGATTATTCAAATGACCCGTAGACCAGTTGTTTCTCTTGATCTCTTTGAGTCGTTCAAAATAATCATTGATACTCATCATCGGACTGGCAGTTGCACATGAGGAAATCGGTTTGGATTCTGTGGCAATATACAGTTCGAGGGCAAATCGAGCAAGTTCAATCCTACGCCCTTTTGTAGCACCTTCAATAGTAACAGTTTTACGGTGACGTTTCCCATTGACACGTAAATCGAACATAAATTTACTATCATTACTCTTGTTAATCTTTAAGCTCGTGATTTCTTTACCTTTATAAGTCACTTGTACGTAATCTTTGAAGATAATCGCCATTTAACTCTCCTTGGGTGACCAATAGGTGACCATACTTTAGATAGAACATGGTATCGATATAAATATTTAATAGATATTAAGCCCGTAAATTAGGGGATTTAGAAGTTTAAGGAATCGAGAAGAAAGCTTGTTTGTCGGGTTCAAATCCCCTTGGAGTCACCA
>CAIMUF010000010.1 GCA_903844635.1 uncultured Sulfuricurvum sp.
TGCGGAAAATCGATGATCGCACAAAGACTACGTCATATTCTGCCTCCACTCAGCACAGCTGATATCTTAGATATAGCAAAATTACAAGCTTTAGATGGATATGAGCCAGATTTTATCCCGCTTCGTCCATTTCGCTCACCGCATCATACTTCTACAACTGCGAGTATTTTTGGTGGAGGTTGTCATTTCTAAAAGTTAATGCGACTATACAATAATTATTGCGAATAAAATCCAACACAGTTTGATAATGCGTATTCAATCCAACTGCACTTTGGATTAAGGATCGGTAAAATAATCAGCTAGCTACTTAAGTTCTTCTATGACTTTCAACAAAGAAGTTGATTTTTACATTGGATTCCTAATAGCTTTCAGAAGGGAAAGTGTGAACTTCTATTTCTTGAGCGATATCTGCAGGACCTAGAGAGACAGACGACTTGGGGTCTGTGCCAATAAAAATTTCTATTTTCTCGATCTGCTGAAGTGCAATGTCTCGGATTTTTTGTCTTAGACTTTCCGGATGCTGTACAATTATATTAGGAGAATATTTCATTATGAGCGGTAATATGTCTTTAAATTCTTTGTGTACTGAACGTACCTTAAACAGAATATATCCTTTTTGGGCGGACTGATAGATTCGTGTCCAATACCTATATGCACCGGCACGTTCAAGTACATTTACTAACCCTTCCGCAATCATGAGATGAATTTCTTCAGGAGACATATCCCATGATATATATCCATTGATTGCATATGGCAAAATTTCTCTAGCTTTGGAAAAATTGTATGTTATGATTTCTTCTTGCGGTTTAACAGCTTTTATCCGGTAAAGTGAATATGTTTTCATCGTATTTGATACAACAAAATCTACTGGAAGCTCTTGTGACGTTTTAAACTCCTCATATCCGGCAAGATACCAATACTGTTCCCTCATAAAAAGCTGAAAGGGCTGTACAGCTCTGAAATAGCCTTCAAATAGAAAAGTGACTTTTACTCCACGATCTATAGCATCGTTGAGTAATTGAGCTGAGCTTCTCATTGTTATCGACATTGGCTCAATTTCACTTAGAATTTCTTTATATTGTCGTGTTCTTTCATTGTGCCCTTTTACGATCATATTATATGTATCACCGATTCTACCACCAGCATTTTCAGCGGCTCGTAGTAAACCAATCAAAACAGCCATTTCTTCTGATGTTATATTTAATATACGAAGAAAACCACCCTTCTTAACTCTCCAGACTCCTCTTGTATTTAGAAGCCTTTCGTTTAAGAAGTGCTTTTTAATGTCCTTTAGGTAATCTGTTATGGTCCGTGGAGTTACATCTGCACTTGCAGATAAATCTGAAACTTTTATTGATATACCACTGTTTAATAGATCTATGATGTCGATTAATATTGGTTTGACCATAAGCTACTCCATTTGAAACGGAAATTCTTTTTTCCATTTACTATTGTACTCTTTTATTGTCGGATAGGCCGACTATTTATAGTTCCCTGAAATGGGCTGATTTTATTTATTGACAAAAGGAGTTTAACCATGTCAACTGACCATTACCCTAAAGGTGCCTTTATTTTAAAAAAAAATATAGCAGCGCATCAGCCTTACCACTTTGTCTTTGTTGGAGCGAATGAGAAAACATTGCTATTGAGTGAAAATTATACGTCTAGTCATGGCGCTAGATCTGGAATCGATTCTGTTCGTCTAAATGGAGATGATGAAAAAAACTTTACTCGTAAGACAGCAGAAGATGGCCGTTTTTACTTCGTGTTGAAGGCAAAAAATCATGAAGCTATCGGTCGAGGTATGTTTCATAAAACCGAAGCTGAACGAGATCATGACCTTAAAGAAATAATGAGACTTTGCAACGGTGCAGTTCTTGTTGATGAGACGGGTGAAAATAGCGGTGGAGTTTCTACGTCAGAACCCAAAAGAAGCGGCAGCAACCGTTATGCATGAAGATGAACTGACGTATTCACAAGTTGCACTTATAGAGTACCTCAAAGAGCTTGATTTTAAGCTAATTCCCCAGATTTTTAAAGGGGAAGTCTCAATGAGAGGCAATGTTGCTACCGATGGTGTCATTTTTGACACCATTGTTAGCATCCCAGTAAACGTTCCCCCTTCTTATCCGAAATTTTATTTGGTTGATACTGGTCTAGAGTTACGTGAAGCACATGTTGAACGCCCTTTTAAATTATCAATAGGAGAAGAAGGCAAAGATGTCATAGTTTGCCGGACTTGCATACGTGATGAGCGGGAAAAATACTATAGCACAAGCCCAACGGATTTACTTCATCATCTATATGTAGATTATTTGGGCTTGTGCTCGAAAATTGCCCGCAAAGAATTCAACAGCAAAGAAGAGATATTTCGTGAATTTGATAGTTATTGGTGCAATGAGTATAGTATTTTTTGGTATATGCAAAGCGAGCCTTCCGACGGTGCACTGATTGATCAAATTAATGTTACATATGAAGTCCCACTACCGTCTGGGCGGCCAGCAAAAATTTCATTTGCAATTGTGACAGACCGTCCGGAAGAAATTATTGCATTTTCAGCCAATGCTGGATGGAAAGTCGAAAGGCAGAGAAGTGTTTATTTCGATATTGCTGATTCCATTAATCTACCGCTGCCGTATACATATGGTGATATGTTTGATCTGCTTGAAAAAGCCAATAAGATTGATCATTTAAAGCGGGTTCGTAAGCAAATACTATCGAGACTTATTTATCTTGGAATTAATCTCAGCGACACCCAAAAACATTACATTGGGGTCGGCATGAAAGATATCGGGGTGATTGGTGGAAGAAATACCAAAAGAGGTAAAGGCAATGGGGATATATTGACAATACTATTTTCTACGCTTCATCGCAATGTGCCTTTTACCGGCTCTCATATAGATTCAATCGAATATAATTGGCTTATGCAGAGGGGTGGTTCAGCCCGTCAAAGAGAGCTGTCATTTTTAAAAAAACGTGTAGCAATTATCGGTTGTGGATCGATCGGGAGTTCAATAGCCTTTAAACTTTCAAAGGGTGGCATATCTGATTTTATTCTGGTTGATCCTGAGAATCTTGTTCCATCAAATATCGGTCGCCATCAGCTTGGAATGTCATTTGTCGGAGATGGCAAGGCTCGTGCATTATCCAGATATCTTTCTACACAATTTATTGGGATGTCTGTTGAATACCATATTGATTGCATTGAATCTCCGGGGATTATTGATAAGATTCGTGATACCGATTTAATAATCACAGCCATCGGCAGTGACGCGCCGGCGGTTGAACCCTGGTTGGCGGATCTTGCTTGCAAAGGCGAGATTCCAAGAATGATAGCTTGCTGGTTAGAGGCTGATGGAGTTGCAGGCCATGTACTTCAAATTGGACATAACGAAAAAATCATGTTTGATGATATGTGTGACAGATTGAACATTATTGATAGTGATTATGCGTCAACTCTTCTTGAGTCTGAAGTGGGTTGCAACAGTACATATATGCCTTATGGCTACATCGACGCCGATACTCATATTGGGCGAATGGCTCACTATGCCATTTCTATCCTGCAAGGCAACATATCGCGAGGAATTACTTCAACGGGAGATCTCTCACAGCATGAAAAATATCTTAAAACAAAAATTCCATCTTGGTCTTATACCGTTTTTAATGATGAAACGCTACCGATTTGACACTAAACGCCTTCAGGTAATTTTTGAAGACAGCGTTCTAGATAAATTTCAATCAAGTACACAAAGATACTCACGCGATCACGAACGCGGCGGATTGTTACTGGGCCGAATTTTTCCAGATGAAAACAAGATAGTTGTCGTAGAAGCTACGAACCCAGCGATTCTTTCTTCTGATCCCACAAACATTTGTGTTGATCTTGAGGATGCAAACGCATATATGCTCCGCAGGTGGGAGGAGAGTGACAAAAAAATAACCTACATAGGTGACTGGCACACCCACCCTGAAAAAAATCCATCTCCTTCATTAATGGATAAATTTACGTTTTTTGATACCTATCGTAAATCACATATAGACCAAAATCTCCTCCTATGCGCTATCATTGGCACTAATCCATCGCTTAAAAATGGAATCTGGCTTGGGGCCCAAAGCAAATTTGAGTTGCATAGATTGCACCGAACGATGCATAACCATAAATTTTACAGTAAATGAAAAGACTGGGTGAAAATACGATCATTGCAGTAGCGATTCAATCATATCGGCATAATGCTGTCAGTTTCAGCAATAAATGATACATTCCACTGAACTTTGCTACTTGCAATTGATATACCATAATTTTCGGATTTCATGATAAACGCACCATACCAACAATGACATTAGAAAGACTTTTAGCGTATATGATTTATTGGAGCATACATGGATTAAGACTATTAATAGAGGAAATACAATGATTGAATTAAATGATTTTAATATAAGCCAATTAGAGTTTAAGAATTTACCATCAGATGAGATACTAAGACTCATCATGTGTGGAAATATCTATAAATTTAAATCAGAGTTTTACATCAATGGAATTTTTATAAATGAA
>CAIMUF010000011.1 GCA_903844635.1 uncultured Sulfuricurvum sp.
ATTTGAAGGTAGAGTTTAACATTTAACCTCTTCAAATCCAAAACTACAATTCTTTATTTTATTCGTTTCTCTTATTTTAAGAGATTTTCAAAAATTGCACTTCAGATTTAAATTTTGGTATCTATACTGAACACAAAAATAGTACTCAATTTTATCTTCGTAATATTTTGGAAAATTTTCATCCTATTTCACTAAAGCCACAAGATATGAAGCGGTTCTTTGAATTTGAAAAAGCGGCAGAAGTTATTTATGCTGTTTCATCTTCTTTTACACAATCTACCCCTAGTTATGGTCGAAAAGAGAATGATGAAGGTCGTGAAGGAGCCGATAAATCTTTTTATTTTAAGTGGGTCAGTTTTGTGGATGAGCCTATTCATGTCAGTAATCCTTACTTGCATCACATGAGCGGACGACCAACTCTTACCGTAGTCAAACAGGAAAATGATATTTATCTCGTTGCTGATTTTGATATGCTTAAACTGCTCGAAGAACTTCGTTTGATTGAGCACAATAGTGGACTAGAGAAGGTTAATAAAATAGTAATGGGTCTTGGGGGATTGTTACTGGGAATAGTGTCTGTATTTTTAATTCTTTATGGTGCCTATATTTTCGGAGGTATTCTTTTTATGCATCATAACCAAAATGAAGTGATGCATAAAATATTTACGTCGATTATTTCGATTACGATAGGACTTGCTATTTATGATTTAGCGAAAACGATGATTGAAAATGAGGTCTTGTTTAAAAGTCTTGATTATGGTGTCGAGATGCAGAGTAAAACCCTCGGTAAATTTCTTACCTCTATTATCATTGCCCTTTCCATCGAATCTTTGATGGCAGTATTTAAAATTGTATTGGATGATTACAGTAAGATAATCAATGCATTTTATCTTATTATAGGAGTCACGTTGCTCATCGTCGGAACGGGAGTTTATAACTATCTTTCGAGACAAAATAAATAATTTTTAGAGTGATGGTAATATTTGAGGAAGATATAGATGAGTACTCGACCCCTTAGAGGCCAAGTAAGCTACTTATGAACAGTGTCCGCCACCGCAGCATTGAGAAGCTTCTTCAACTTCTACGATTACAGGGGTTGATTCCCATACTCCGTGTTTTGTACAGTAACCATGAGCAACAAGAGTCAATTTTTTACCCATTGGGCGAATGTTGAATGTTACTTCAGCGTGAGATTTTTCATTTCCAAGTGTTCCTGGTACGAATGTAGCCATTGCCAATTTCGTTTCACCATTGAAAAGAGTGATACTTTCGATGTAGTGATCAAAATCATCCGGATGAGTATATTCTTGACCCATTCTTACATTTACTGCGAGCATTTCACCTTTTTTAGCATCACCTGCGACCGTGATAAACGGTGAGTGACGATCGATAAGATCTTTTTTAGCTTCTCTTTCTACAGTGTCAATATCAACGTATTTGTTAATTGTTGGCATATGGATTCCTTTTGTTTTTTTTGGATTTAATGTGAGCATTGTACACTGCCAAACTTTTAAAATTCCACAAAGCGAATAGTTTATTCAGGGATTAATTTTTGTCAAAGTAATGTATGATTTAGGCTAAATTATTTTATCTTTAGGACGCATATGATCTCAAATCGCTCAATACCTTTAAGTGCAGGGGTAATTTTTTTAGGAATTTTACTCATCTATTCCGGACTACGATCGTATGAGTTTTTGACATGGCTGATGGAAGTGCTTCCCGTGATAATCGCTTTACCGATTTTGATCTTTACTTATAGACGTTTTCCTCTAACAACGCTTCTTTACAGTGTTATTTTTCTTCATGCAGTTGTATTGATTTGGGGTGGGATGTATACCTATGCACGAGTCCCTTTAGGCTTTGAGATAGCTCAATGGCTCGGGATGGATCGCAATCCGTACGATAAAATCGGTCATTTTATGCAAGGGTTTGCTCCCGCACTTATCGCGCGTGAAATTTTGATTCGCGGAAACTACGTCAATGGTCGTCGTATGCTTACGTTTATCGTTATATCCATCGTTTTGGCGATCAGTGCGTCATACGAATTAATCGAGTGGGCGGCGGCATTATGTATGGGGCAGGGAGCTGATGAATTTTTAGGGACACAGGGGTATATCTGGGATACACAGTCAGATATGTTTTTTGCACTCATTGGGAGTGTGGTAGCATTGGCTTTATTTGGAAAGTATCATGATAAATGCTTGGATAAACTGTCATCCAAAAAGCTTTGAATGTGAGCCAACATCGACGAGTGCCAGTTCTAAAACATCGTCATGAATTCGGTATATGAGCAATAAATTAGGTTTGATATGGCACTCTTGACATTCTAGAAAATCACCCACTAAAAAATGATTTTTGTATTTTTGGTCTAAGATTTCGCCTTGTATCAATGTTTTGATTACTTCAAAGGTTTTTTCTTGATCTTTTAGTGAGAGTTTTTTGAAACTTTTTTTAAAAGCACTGGTCCGAAATAGGGTGTAGCTCATGAGAGCAAATCGGCTTTTAGAGCTTCGAGAGTTTGAAAACTCTCTCCTTTGCGTTCGGATAACTCTTGAAGAGCTTCTTTCATTTTTGCTGAGGGAACTTTTAGCTCAAAAGGAATGCTATGGCTGAGAGCAACTTGGTGTAAGAAGAGATTAACACCGTCGCTTATACTCATCCCGTATTGTTTGAACACTTCAGCTGCAACATCGCGGGCGCTAGCATCAACTCGCATACTGGTACTGATACGCATAATGACTCCTAAATAACACAATTGGGGTATTTTATCATATTTATTTTTAAATGCGTTCTTAATCACTCAAATACTATAATCCCTTCATATTTTCCCAAGGTTTTTTATGAGTACGATTCCCCCTTTTACCCATTTGCATTTACATACTGAATACTCTCTTCTCGATGGGGCTAACAAGATTTCGGCCCTTGCAAGCCGCGTCAAAGAGCTTGGGATGACGTCGGTTGCGATGAGTGATCATGGCAATATGTTCGGTGCGATTGATTTTTATCAGCAGATGAGGGGTGCAGGGCTTAAGCCGATTATCGGGATGGAAGCGTATATCCATAATGGTGAAGAACTGGGAGACAAAAGTGTGCGACAACGATTTCACGTTTGTTTGTTTGCCAAAAATGAGATCGGGTATAAAAATCTAATGTACCTTTCTTCTCAGGCGTATATCAATGGATTTTATTACTATCCGCGTATCAATAAAAATCTTCTGCGTGAGAATTTCGAGGGGATTATTTGTACTTCTGCATGTTTACAGGGAGAAGTGAACTGGCATCTCAATACCGTCAATGAACGTAATATTAAAAACGGGGCAGGGGGATATGAGGAAGCCAAAAAAGTAGCGCTAGAGTATAAAGAGATCTTCGGAGATGATTTTTACATGGAGATCATGCGTCACGGAATTAGCGATCAGCTTTTTATCGATGAACAGGTGATACAGATTTCGAATGAAACCGGCATTAAGCTTGTTGCGACTAATGATACACACTACACGTATGCCGGTGATGCCCAATATCACGAGGCGTTTATGTGTATCGGTATGAATAAACTCTACGATGATCCTAAGCGTATGCGTCACTCGGTTCATGAGTTTTACATCAAATCACCCGAACAGATGGCGCGACTTTTTGCCGACATTCCTGAAGCCTTGTACAACACGCAAGAGATTGTCGATAAATGTAATTTAGAGCTCAAACTTGGGGATCCGACTCCTCCGAATTTTAAATTTACCAGTGAATATGCCCTCCAAGAGGGGCTGGTTATGGAGGAAGATTCTGAGTATTTTATCCATCGTTGCCGTATCGGTTTGGACGAGAGACTGGTACACGTTCCCGCAGCAAAACATGAGGAATATAAAGCGCGACTGGAATTTGAGATAGGGGTCATCAATCAGATGAAATTTCCCGGCTACATGCTTATCGTTTGGGATTTCGTTCGTGAAGCCAAACGAATGGGAATTGCCGTGGGACCGGGGCGTGGATCGGCAGCGGGGAGTTTGGTCGCCTACAGCCTAGAAATTACCGACATCGACCCGATGAAGTACGATTTGCTTTTCGAGCGTTTTCTCAATCCTGAGCGGGTATCGATGCCCGATATCGATATGGACTTTATGCAAGCACGTCGTGGGGAAGTTATCGATTACGTGGTTCAAAAGTACGGTCGCGAGCAAGTTGCGCAAATCATTACCTTCGGTTCTCTGTTAGCCAAAGGGGTTATTCGTGACGTTGCGCGCGTATTGGAAATGCCTCTCTCTCAAGCCGATATGCTAGCAAAACTGATTCCCGATGAGTTAGGAATTACCCTCAACGGCAAAACCAAAGGCGGTAAAACCGAGGATGGTGCATTCCAAAAAGAGCCGAAGATCAAAGAGCTAGTCGAAAGTGATACAAATGCAGCACGTGTGTGGGAATTCGCAAAAAAACTCGAAGGTCTAAAACGTAATGCAGGAATGCACGCGGCAGGGGTGGTTATCTCGAATGAGCCGTTGTGGAAAAAAACACCGATTTACAAGCCCTCTGGTGAAGAAAACTACATCACGCAGTATTCGCTTAACTTTCTCGAAGATATTGACCTCATTAAGTTCGACTTTTTGGGACTCAAAACGCTCGACGTTATCGACAGTGCGATCAAGCTTATCCGCCATCGTTATGCCAAAGAGATCGATTGGCACGCTATCGATGAAAATGATCCTAAAGTCTATGAGGTCATTCAAGGCGGTGATACGGTAGGGATGTTTCAAATCGAATCCACGGGAATGCAAGATCTTAATCGTCGTCTCAAACCCAGTGTTTTTGAGGATTTGATTGCGGTATTGGCACTGTATCGACCGGGACCGATGGAATCGGGAATGTTGGACGATTTTATCGAGCGTAAACACGGGCGGCAGGCGATTGCTTATACGTTTCCTGCGATGGAGACGATCTTGAAACCAACCTATGGGGTCATCGTTTATCAAGAGCAGGTCATGCAAATCGTTCAAACGATTGGTGGCTTTAGTCTGGGGTATTCGGATATTATCCGACGTGCGATGGGTAAGAAAAAAGATTTGTCCGCTTACAATGATGAGTTCAGTCAAGGGGCCGCGAAACAAAATTTGGACTATAAAAAAGCGTCGGAACTGTTCGATCTGATCGAAAAATTTGCGGGATACGGATTTAATAAATCGCATTCAGCAGCATACGCGATGGTCACGTTCCAAACGGCATGGCTCAAAACCTATTATCCGCAAGAGTTTATGGCAGCACTACTTACCTCGGAAAAAGACAATACGGACAAAGTAGTCAAATATATCGAAGAAGCGAAGCGGATGAAAATCTTCCTCGGTGCTCCCAATATCAACCATTCTCAGTTGGAATTTTCTGCTATCAATAAAGATGGTCAAGATCAGATTCTTTTCGGGCTTGGTGCGATTAAAGGGGTCGGAGAAGCGGCTGTTGAGTCCATTCTCGATGCCAGATCTAAGAGTGAATTTAAAGATATCCAAGATTTTATCAACCGCATTGAACCTCAAAAAGTCAATAAACGGGTGATTGAATGTATCATCAAAGCAGGGGGCTTTGATGCTTTTGGGTATTCGCGCCGTGCATTGATCGAACAAGTTGAAATGATGGTAGAAGCGGCTAAAAAAAGTTCTTCACTACAAAAAGACGCACAATTTAGCCTTTTTGGAGATGATGAAGAGGTTATGAGTGTCGAGCTGAATCTCAAGAATTTCGAGGAATACGATCTCAAAACACTGTTGGATTTTGAAAAAGACACTTTGGGCTTTTATGTATCCGGTCATCCTCTCGATAATTTTCGTGAGCAAATCGATGCGATAAGCTACACGTTATCGTCCGAGGTTGAAAATATCGCGGATGGGTCTACCGCCATTTTTATCGGAAAAGTAGAAGAAATCACGAAAAAAATGTCGAAAAAAGGGTCAGCATTTGGGCTTGTAAGTCTCATGGACTTCCACGGCAATATCGAGATGATGCTTTTCTCCGATAAACTTGAACAACTCGAAAAAATGGATTTGGATGAACCGATTGCATTTAAGGTCAAAGTGACGCATACCGAGATGTTTACTCGCATCGGTGTGACGAAGATAATGACCCTTTCTGAAGCAAAAAAAGAGGCAAAAAAAGTGGAGACGAAGATCGTCGAAAATCTTCCGCCACAGGAGCCGTTGCAGATACGCATACGCCTCAGCGACAATCTCGAAACGCTCGAAAAACTTTATACCCTCATCCGCCGTCATCCGGGACGCCGTGAGATCAAGCTCACCATTGTCTCGAAACTTGCCGATGTTGTGATCAATTCGGCGATACGGGTTGATAACAAGGTGATTGAAGAATTGAATGCATTAGAGGGTGTAGATGTTCTGTAAATCAAGCATTAAGGAAGTCTCATTATGAATCAAGAACTGCATTATGTCCAACAGTTTTACAATCAGGCGATTGAATTTTTAGCCAATTACAGTTTTCAAATTATCGGTGCACTCATCATTGTTGTTATCGGATGGTTTCTCTCGAAGTATATTTTTAATCTATTGTTGAAATTTTTTAATAAGCATGATTTTGATGTGACGTTGGGAAGATTTGCTGCCAATGGGGTACGGGGATTAATTTTTGGGGCTATGATTATCGTCGCCATCGGTAAGCTTGGCATCTCAATTGCCCCATTTATTGCTGCAGTGGGAGCCGTTTTCTTGACGGCAGGTTTGGCAATACAGGGAAGTGTTGCTAACTTTGCAGCGGGAATTTCTCTTATTATCAGTCGTCCCTTTAAGATAGGCGATACGATTTTGGTGAATAAAATTTATGGGGAAGTTGAAGAGATCAAGCTTGCCTATACAACGCTTCGTACTGAGGATGAAGAACTTATAACTGTTCCCAATAAAAATATGATTGGAGAGGTTCTCATTAATTCGTTTAAATATCGTATTGTTGAAGCGAATGTTGGTATTTCTTATGATGATGATATAGAAAAAGCGATAGAGATTATCCGAAATGTTATCGATAATTTTGAAAATGTTTCCAAAGAAAATAAGTCTATTATAGGTATAGAAAAATTTGGAGACAATGCAGTTGAAATTGGTATGCGCTATTGGATTCCTACGAGGAGTTTTTTTAAAGTGCAGTATGCAGTCAATTTGGCTGTTTATAAAGCGCTGGGTGAGGCGAAACTGACCATCCCCTATCCTCAGAGAGAAGTGCGTATTTACGAACAAAAAATGGTTTAAATGCTATCATACTCTTTTAATTACCGATAGGAGTACCGATGCGACCTTTTATATATATCATTATTTTACTTTTTGCTTTTATTTTATTTAAGGCTTTTTATCTCGATTCGTTACCCTCTGAACCTGGTAATGAAGTCAATACTACGGTGGAACAAGTGGTCACTGTACCTGATGCTGTCGTTAATGAAGCACAATATAATAATGCCAAAGAAAATGCCAATCCTTCTTCGTGGGCAGATAAAAGTGGACGACCCATCGATCAGTTGGGTGATAAAATCGCGGATAAGTTTAAGGGTAAGCTTTAAACTTATTTGTTGCGTGAGAGCAGTATACCGCTTGCAACAATCAACACGGCTCCGATAATAACCATCGGTGTCGGTAACACATCACCTAATGCCATCCCAAAAAGTGAGGCAAACAGCACCACGGTATAACTGATAGTGCTCACCAATCCTGCTTTCGCATAAAAATACGCTCTCGTCATGTACAGCTGTCCAAATGCCGCTGCTCCTCCCATCAACACTATCCATAACCAGTCGATGCTATTAGGGATGACAAATGGGCTAAGGATAAAGGCAAAAAGCGTTGATGTAAAAAATTCTGCATAGATCATAAGCCCTAATGGGATGATGACCCCAAAGAACATAAAGGACAGTACAACCGTACGTTCATCATAATAGGCTTTGAGACTCCTTACGCTGGTATAGGCAAGTGCGGATAAAAAACCGGTTAATAGTCCCATAATATGTAAATAGTCTATATGAAATCCACTGAGAATCGCTACCCCTGAAAAGCCTATGATAATGGCAAATACAGCGTTAGATTTGAGTTTTTCTTTTAACAGAAAAAATGCCAAAATAGCGGTAAAAATTGGTTCAGTTTTGGCATATACGATGGCATTTGAGAGGGATGTAGCACTGATGGTATAGAAAAATGTCAGCAGAGCAATTGTTCCAATAATCCCTCGAAAGATCAGCGTATAGGGACGGCCTCCAACATTATGGATTGGTTTACGGACAATAAAAATCACTATTACAAGCAAACCTATAGCATTTCGCCAAAATGTCACTTCGATGGAACCCATATGCGCTGAGAGAAGTTTGGCAAAAAGCATGGTGAGTGCAAACAAAAAGGAAGCGGCAAGCATAAGCAAGATACCGCGATGAGTGTTGGTAATAGGAGTTTTAAACGTGATCATTAAAAAGAGGCTGTTTTGGTTAGCTTAGAGAAGTTAATCCCTTTTAGCCCGCTGATTTTGCTTGCAACCTCCTCTACTTGTGCGGGTGTTCCTTTTATCATAATTGTTTCAAGACAGTTGTGATGGTCAATATGTACATGGGTATTACAAAGTATTTGTGCATCATTATCGTGTTGCAAATCGGTCATTTTTTGTAAAAGATCGCGCTGATGATGATCATAGATCAAAGTTAGAACACCGATTACCATTTCTTCATTGCTGTTCCAGCGGTCTTCTACCAATTGTTCACGAATGAGATCCCTCATAAATTCAGACCGTGAGACATATCCCTGATTAACAATTTGATTGTCCAAAGATATTAGAAGATCTTCGGGAAGAGAGATACTAAAGCGGATGATTGCGTCGCTGGCCATTGAAAATTCCTATCATACTATTTTTACAATTTTATCCAAAATTACATGTGCAATACGAGTAATTCAAAATAATAAATGAATATCCATTCAACTTAAGCCATTATTTAAATTATATAGCAATAATACTAAAGTTATAAAAATAATACTGAAAGTTTTCAGGGAGCAAAAATGAAATATCCGATGTTAAGCGGTGTAATGATTGGAGTGATTTTGTCCTCTTCATTATACGCAGGAGGAGAGCAGACGCTTAAAGATGTGACACTCCTGCCGATCAGTGTAAAAGGTGAGGCTGAATCTTCGTATAGTACTGATGCAGCAACAGAGGGAACAGTGAGCGCACGGCAGTTAGCCAACAGACCGATTCTCCGTCCTGCGGAGGTGTTAGAGAGTGTTCCAGGGCTCATCGTTACACAGCACAGTGGCGATGGCAAAGCGAATCAGTATTTTTTACGTGGATTCAGTCTCGATCACGGTACTGATTTTTTCACAACCATTGAGGGTATGCCGACCAATCTTCCTACTCATGCACATGGCCAAGGTTACAATGATCTCAATTTTTTGATTCCCGAACTTATTTCGACGGTTATGTACAAAAAAGGACCGTATTATGCAACTGAGGGAGATTTCGCTTCGACGGGAAGTGCTCATATCCATTATGCTGATAGTTTGCCGGAAGCAATGGCAAGTGTAACCGTTGGCAGTTTTAATCAAAAACGTGTACTCAATGCTAACTCTTTAGATCTCAATGGCGGAAAGCTTTTGTATGCACTTGAATATTTTCATAATGACGGTCCTTGGGAGCATCCAGAGGGGTATCAGCGTCTAAACGGTGTTGTGAGCTATACGAAAGAAGAAGGTCGTGACAGCTACAAGATTACGGCAATGGCGTATAAGGGAGATTGGGATGCAACGAATCATGTTCCTCTTCGTGCAATCGATAGCGGTATCATCGGGACATACGGTTCTCTTGATCCCAGTGACGGGGGAAATACCCATCGATACAGTCTTTGCGGAGAATATACGCATCGTGATAAAAATGGGGTAACGAGTGCAAATGCCTACGTAATCGATTATGGGCTTGATTTGTTTTCCAACTTTACTTACTATTTAGATTATCCAGTAGAGGGAGATCAGTTTGAACAAAAAGATGCACGTACTATCCTTGGTGGAAATGTGGGACGTGTATCGGTAGGATCGATGCTAGGCCTAAACTCAGTTCAGTCTTATGGATTTCAACTTCGTCATGATGCTATCCGTGGTGTTGGGCTTTATAACACCACGAATCGAGTTCGATTCAACACCATTACCTCAGATAAGGTTAATGAGACCAATGCGGCACTTTATTACCAAAACGAACTGACTCTCAGCGACAGCATACGTATGATTGCAGGCATTCGTGGTGATTTGTACCGTTTTGATGTGACGAGTGATGTCAATCCTGCGGATACGGCTGTCAAAACCGCTACTATCGCCAGTCCGAAACTGAGTTTTATTTTCGCTCCCTGGGCAGATACGGACCTGTTTCTTAATGGTGGATATGGCTTTCACAGTAATGATGCCCGTGGTGTAACCCATGCTGTTGATTCGGCAACACAACTGGTACGAACCAAAGGGGGCGAGTTTGGGGTAAGAACACGCGCGGTGGATCATTTAGAGTCTTCCGTGGCATTGTGGATGATGGACAGTGATTCAGAGCTTGTTTTTGCTGGCGACACGGGAGGGACGGAACCTACGGGTCCATCACGCCGTATGGGGATAGAGTGGGCGAACTACTGGACTCCGACACCATGGTTTATCCTGGATGCCGACGTCGCCATCTCACGTGCACGATATAAAGATCCCTCATCCTCAGGGGGAGAATATGTCCCAGAAGCAATCGAACAAACGGTATCGATAGGGGCTGCCATCACCGATTATGAAGATTATTTTGGCGGATTGAGACTGCGTTATTTCGGGAGTCGTGCCCTTATAGAGGATAATTCGGTGCGCTCTAAACCTTCTACTTTGGTTAATCTAAAAGTAGGGCGACATTTGACGAAGAATATGGATGTAAGTGTTGATATGTATAATCTTTTTAACCGTAAAACGTATGACATCGAGTATTATTATGAGTCAAAATTAGCGACGGAAAGCACCTCTGTGACGGATCATATGGTTCATCCGGGCGAACCTCGATCAGCACGTTTAACGCTGACATATCGCTATTAAGCACGAATCTTGCATATACCGCGGTAATTCACTCCCTAGGGGTTTTCCATGGTCAGCCGCGCAAAAATAAAAGAACTTATGAACGAGAGTGCCTGCTCTCACAGTAAAGATAAAAAGCCGGGAGAGGGATGCGACAAGCCCAAACCGGGACTTGCAGCAGGGGGATGCGCATTTGATGGCGCTCAAATCTCCCTTTTTCCCTATGCTGATGCGGTACATCTCGTGCATGGCCCTCAAACATGTTTAGGTGCATCATGGGAAACTCGTGAGACAAAAACGTCGTTTACAGGACGTGATCATACACAAATGGGCTTTACGACCGGTATTACGACGAATGATGTCATTTTTGGCGGGGACAAAAGGCTTGCCAGTTCTATTGACTATGTGATGGAGCACTATAAGCCCGAAGCGATTTTCGTATATTCTACATGCGTGACGGCACTTGTCGGGGATGATATCGATATGACGTGTAAACTTGGGAGCGAAAAGTACAGTGTACCTATTGTCCCCGTTCATGCCGCAGGGTTTGTAGGGAGTAAAAATCTAGGATCACGACTGGCGGGTGAAGCTGTACTGGAACATCTTATAGGGACAAAAGAGCCTGAGTTTACTACAGCATACGACATTAATCTTATCGGTGATTACAATGTCACGGGAGATATGTGGCAGTATCTTCCTCTCTTTGAAAAAATCGGAATACGAGTCCTCAGTTCCATGAGCGGTGATGGACGTGTTGGGGATATCCGTACTGCACATCGAGCGAAGCTCAATGTCATCGTGTGCGCAAAATCCCTCATTACCCTTACGCGTAAGATGCAAGAGCAGTACGCAATTCCCTGGATCTCTGTCTCATTTTACGGTAAACGCGATACCTCTTTTGCCATCCGAGAAATAGTCACGGCACTGGGATGTCCCGAACTAATGGCACGTGCTGAAGCTGTGATTGCCGAAGCCGAAGCCGAGCTTGAAACGGCACTGATACCTTATCGTAAAATGTTCGCAGGGAAAAAAGCAGTACTCAATACGGGCGGAAACAAAGCATGGTCGATTGCGTCAGGCTTGCAGGATTTGGGAATCGAAGTAGTTGCGACGAGTGTGGCTAAATCAACGCAAGACGACATCGACAAAGCACGAGAGTACTTGGGTGAAAATGGAGTTCTTATGACGAAACCAGCTTCTGAGCAAGGAAAGATCATCGATTCAACGGGTGCACATATACTCCTCGCCGGAGGGCGAAGCCTCTATACCGCGATTAAGAAAAAAATCTCGTTTATCGATGTTAATCAGGAAAAAAAGACAAGTTACGGAGGATACGGTGGATTGCTCAATCTTGCAGAAGATCTGAAATACGCGTTTAAAAATCCTGTGTTTGCTAATGTCGGCAAACCTGCTCCATGGGAAGTGTGAGAAGTACGTCAGAAAGTTTGTTATAATTCGCTTAATTTACAATCCTCTACTAGCGTAAAGTTTGCTACGAGGGCAAGTATTTGAAAGTGAAAATTGAAAAATAAAATCCAACTAGAATTTCATACTAATAAATCGTACTTTTATTTTGGTATATTGATATCTGTATTAACGCTATTACCGCAGTTGATATTTTCTCCAAATTTCACTCATTCTGTATTTTTAATCATTACCTTGATATTATTGATCACCATTCCCAAGTTTAGTAAAATATTATATTCTATATTTATTGTGTTTATCAATCTAAGTAATATCCTTATCGGGCATATTGCTCTGCATTGGGGATATGTTTTACCGGATATTACACCTCGTATCGAAGTCGCTTTTTTATCACCGCTGTATGAATCCAAAGAATATATTTCCAGCTATATCGACTATAGAGATTATGGATTAATACTTTTTTCATTTTTCGTTTTATTTTTGTTATTCAAGTTTCTTAAACATTTTACCCACTCTTATAAAACCTTCAGGATTATAGGATTAGGCGTTTTTATATCGATACTTTTGGCAGTCACTTTTTACATTAATCCCATCAGAGAATTCGAACCTTTTAGCGTCCCTTGTAAAATTTGTACCGTGATGGATGATAAAAATAAAATTGATCAAATCATGATTGAGAGAGCAAAATACATCGATCAAATGAAAATTATGAAAGCAAAACAAAAAAATCAGATTTATGACAAGATAATCGTTGTCATGGGGGAAAGTGTCAATAAAAATCATATGTCCATCTATGGTTATTCTCTTCCAACAACTCCTTTTTTTACGTCTCTCCAAAAATCAAATCATCTGTATGTCTTTAATGCGATAGCACCCACGAATCAGACCCGATACTCACTTCCCATCGATTTGAGTGAGGCAAATGTGCATTATTATGAGGATCGATATTTACACTCCTGTTCCATACTGACGAACTTCAAGGCGAATTACTATGAAACATTTTGGATTTCAAACCAAGGGCGTGTAGGTAAGAATGACTCTTCTATCTCATCGATGGCGTATGAAGCTAAAACGACATTGTTCGCAAATCTAAATTATTTAGAGGCTAAAACGGATGAGGTTATCTTGGATTATTTAGACAAGCTTCAAAAAAATTCAAAAAAAGAAATGTATCTCTTACATATAATGGGGTCTCATTCTGATTATATAAACCGATATAAAAATGAAACTGCTTTGTTTAAAAATACCACCAATATCGTTGAGCAGTATGATAATAGCATTCACTATACTGACATCATTCTAAGTCAAATATACGAGCGATTTAAAAACGAAAAATTGTTGCTAATCTATGTATCGGATCATGGAGAAAATATCAATATGGAAAACAATGGGCATGGTTTTTTGCCAGCATTTAAAGATGAATTTATGGTTCCTTTTGTGATCTACAGCAATATCAAAAATCCACGATTGGATGAAATTTATAAAGATAATAAAAAAGGGTATTTCAATTTGGAAAATTTGAACTATATGGTTCAATATATCAGTGGCATTACCAATCAAAAGAACTTATCTTTTTCGCATGACGTAATGGCTGTCGAACCCAGTAATATAGTCAACTTTGACACATTGGAATTTTACAACTAGTTATCATCAGCTACTTAATAACTCCTTCCTCGCACAAATCTTGCAATACGATTTCTTTTAACGCCATCGGAGCTAAACCCCGATTGGCTACGCTGGCCGCTATGGCACTAAAGCTTGCCTCTTCGAGGCTGAAAGAGTCGTTATGGAATTCTCCCTCACACATAAAGAACACAAACCGCTTCAAGTTAATCCGATTAAGCATTCTCAACCAATGGGCGCGACGCTTGCTTTTTTAGGGGTAAAAGATTGTATGCCACTCATGCATGGTGCGCAAGGGTGTGCATCGTATACGAAGGTCTTTTTTACCCGTCATTTTAATGAGCCCATTGCGGTGCGTAATACTTCGGTGAGTGATATTACTGCCGTTTTGGATGGTGGTGACTACTCGATTTTGATGGCGATAGAAAATATCCAGAGTAAAGAGAAAAATATCAAGCCCTCAATGATCGGTTTGCACACGACAGGCCTCACTGAAACGAAAGGGGATGATGTAAGGGGCGTGGGGATGCACATCGAAATCCCGTACGTTTTTGTCAATACTCCTGATTATGAGGGGGGCATGGATAGCGGTTGGGCGCTTACGGTTACGGCTATGATCGAACAGCTTACCTTGTCTGCCACAGACGTAAAATCCAATAAGCTCGTCCTTTTACCTCATTTGAGTATGCAACCCATCGAGGTTGAAAAAATAAAAGCACTGTGTGAAGATTTTGGTTTCGAGACCTATGCCCTTCCTGATCTCTCTACGTCTTTGGACGGCTATTGGGAAGAGGCTCAGGGGAAACTATCTAACGGGGGGATTACGGTTGAGGAGATACGCTCTCTTGCTACCTGTGCGACCGTGATTAGTATCGGTCAGTCGATGAAAAAATCGGCACTTGCTTTGCAAAAAAAGAACCCCGCTATCGAACATCTCCATTTCGATCATTTGATGGGATTGGATTCGAACGACAATTTTGTCGCCCAATTAATGAAAATCCGACATACTCAACCCAAACCACTGATTAAACGATGGCGGGCAAGACTGCAAGATGCGATGCTGGATTCGCATTTTCTCATTGGAAGCTCTCATTTTGTCATCACGGGTGAACCGGATATGCTGGTGGGAATGTGTGCGCTGATTCGAAGTGTCGGCGGAACCATCGAAGCTGCGGTATCTACCACGTTTAGTGATGCTCTTCATACTATTGAAGCGGAGAATGTTTTCGTTGGGGATTTGGAAGATGCACGACGATTCTTTGATAAAGTGGATATGGTCATCAGCAATTTTCATGCAGAACGAATCTTGCATAGTTATCACGATACGGCATTGGTAATACGAGGTTTCCCCAATTATGAAGAACTAGGGAATCAGCTTAAAAACGATCAGCTGTATGAGGGAAGTACGTATTTTTTATTTGAAATTGCAAATGCACTCAGAAAGGTCAAACATGAACACTAAAATTATAGTAGAAGGAAATACCGCGATGGATAGCGCTTTGCGCGTTGCTTTTGCAACCAAAGATATGGAAGAGATCAACGCCCACTTCGGCGGAGCGAAAGAGTTTGTCGTTTATAACGTCTCGAAAGAGGGGTACGAAGTCTCTGAAGTGATTAAAACCGATACCAATGACATCGAAGATGATGATAAAACGGACTTTCGTGTTCGTGCCCTTAAAGGTGTGAATATTATGTACAGCGAGAGCATTGGCGGTACGGCAGCGGCAAAAGTTATCCGTGCTGGAATCCATCCGATGAAAGTAAATGAGTCGACATTGATCGAAGATGTACTCAAAAGTTTAGTAGAGATGATTAATGGCAATCCACCACAGTGGATAAAACAGATAATTCAAATGAAAACCGAACACGATGTTCGACAAGACCGATGGGCAGTAGGAGAATAATTATGGAAGCAGAAAAAACAATGAGTCCTTTTGGTGTGGAGCTAATCCGCCAGATCCGTGCGCTTGATCAGTTTGGAAATTGGTCACGTATCACTGATGATGAATTACTGATCAAGAAATACGTCAAGACTAAAGAAGAGCTCAAGGCAGTTCCTGTCATTGCAGATATTGATGAGATGATGATCAATGACATCAAAATGATCTACAAAGCGATTGCTCTTTCGTTTGAACGTAAAACGGGGATTGTTTGTAATGTCATTATGGAAATGAGTCACGAAGGATTTGGGAGATGTGCGATTCTTAGTGATCGTATTTGTATCATTGATAAGTATTTTAAAGATGCGCATCGTTTCAGTTTTCGCAGTCTTGAAGCTCTCTTTGAAGAAGGGGATAAAAATTTGGAACGTGCATTGAAAGTGTATGAACAATACAAACCGTGCATGATAGGTGTGTAATTATGGCAACAATAGGTATTTTTTTCGGTAGCAGTAGCGGTGTGACTCGTGGGGCAGCAGAATTACTCTGCGAACAGTTGTCAGGTTCAGAGCTTATCGATATGGAAGAAGATTTTGACGGGATAGAGCAGTTTGAGGAGTTTGATGTTCTTCTTATCGGTTCGTCTACCTGGGGGCAGGGTGATCCTCAACGTGATTGGGTCGATCCATTGTTTGATCTTACCAATGATAGCCCTGATCTAAGTGGTAAAAAAGTGGCATTTTTTGGTGCAGGAGATCAAGATAAGCATGGGGAACATTTCCTCAGTGTATTGGGAAAAATGCATGATTTATTTGTATCTTTAGGTGCAGACGCGTATGGATTTACCTCTACCGATGGATATGACTATAAATTTTCTTTAGCTGAACGTGGCGGGAAGTTTTGTGGGCTTGGCATTGATGATGTGAACCAAGAGGATTTAACGGAAGAACGCGTTGTAAGCTGGGCAAACCAGCTCAAAATTGAGATGGGACTATAAGGAGATTATGATGGGAACGCTAGAAGAATTTCAACTTATTACGGATACTGAAGAGTTTTTCGAATTTTTCGATTTGGCATACGATGAGCGTCTTGTGAACTCAAAACGTTTTCATATCATGAAAAAATTTGGTGAAATGGTCGAAAAATCCAAAGGATATGATATGGGTGGCGATGAAAAGCTGCTTGAGTTTTATAAATTTGCCCTTATCAGTGTGTATAAAAATTTCGAAAACGGTTACAGCCCATCCGCTGCCGATGTTTGGGAAATGTTTGATAAGCCCAGCGGATGCGGTACATGTGCAACGTCCACCAGTTGTAATGATGTAGAGGAGGTGAGTCATGGAGTCCATGCCTGTGTCAGCCAACCAAGCCTCAGCTTCTGATTTTTTGACACAAACGGCTGATGCAGCACAAGCTGCATTGGAGTCGTGTGAGCATGATAGTGAAGCAATGCCGATTAATAATGAAGCACGAAAAACAAACCTCTACAAGATGTCGACCAAAGATGAAATTCTTTCGGTATTTCGAGTAGGGGAGCGTGTTCGACTGACGAAAACTATACGTAATGATGGAACCTATCCTCATGCACGCACCGGCGATACTCTTGTTGAGGCAGGTTCGGAAGGGTATGTCCGTAAAATCGGAGATTTTCTTCAAACGATACGAGTTTATGAAGTCAACTTTATCGAAGAAGGGCTGACGTTCGGTTGTCGTGAAGCGGAACTTGAAAGTGCGCTTGAAGATGATGGATATGATGAGGTTGCAGAAGAGTTACAATGGCTCAAAGAACATCGTGCGCAACGTGCCGCAGAGAAGTTGGCGCAATCTCAAAAAGGGGAGGAGTAATTCACTTTTTGGGATATGTGCACTCTTTAAAAAATACGAAAAGCCATGAGCGTATTGATAAAGAAAAATCGGTAGGGGGTATTAAATGGTAAACGTCATTTTTTGTGGTTTCGGTGAAAAGGTAGACAAGCGTGTTTTTGCTAAAACAGGCGATGTATTATTACGTGTTGCTGAAAGTAATGGAATAAAAATTCCATCAGAATGCAAAGACGGTATGTGCGGAAGCTGTGCTGTTAGAGTTGAAGAAATTTCCAACGATGAGAAAATGGATTCAACAACTGAAGACTATTCATCAAAGGGACAAGCTGTCTATATGGACGATAAAGAGCTTGAAACGTTGATAAGTATGGGTGCAATCACTAAAAAAGAAGCAGAAGTTGCTCAACAGTACAATCGTCCGACACCGGTACGTTTGGCATGTCAATGTGCTATCAAAAATGCTTCAATCTTAGTTAAACCATATAACTGATACCAAAAGGCTGAGTGGGTTTTACCCATAAAATGTACAAAATAATAAAAACAAGGGGTTGAGATGACAACACGCGTAGAAATTATAAATGACTTTTTGGCGATCAATGTCCATCCGGGCAAAACGATCCAAGACATCGTAGAAGCATCAGGAAGTGCTCTTCCATTCGGTTGCCGTGACGGTGAATGCGGTACTTGTGTCGTAATGATTGAATCAGGTATGGAGTTTATGAGTCCTATCAATGATAAAGAAAAAGCGGTACTTAAAACAGTGGGTGAAACCAGTGCAAAAGCACGTCTTGCTTGCCAAATGAAAGTGGTACAGCCTAACGGACTGGTACGTATTAAATACTAAAAATTTGCCTCTTAGGAGGCAAGTTGCCTCAATTTTAATCACTTATATCTTCCATAAACTCCTATAATACTTATCGAGAACAAAATATGCAGTCTCTAGGATAGATTTATAGATTTTAGGTGGATTATGATGCAAACAACTCTCTCTTATAAACAAAAACAACTTCCACGACTTTCGATGCAGACATGGCTTCCATTGTTGCAATGTTCTTTGAATGATTTAGAAAAACATTTACAAGTCATTACCAATGAAAATCCTTGTATTGAGATGAAATCGGGCTTTGAAGAATCCAATGCGCAAGCAGGAGGGGCATCGGTGTACGGTGCTTTTCAAAACTATGTCTCGAATGCTTCGAGTGATCAAATCGAGTGGCTTAGTATCTCTTCGACGTCATTGTATGAAAAACTCGATGAGCAGATCGTTGCCCCATTGTTTCCAACCCCAATATCTCAAAAAATTGCTCGACAAATTATTTATTACATCAGTGATGAAGGATATTTTGAGGGAAGTGTGGAAGAGATTGCCCAGCAATGCGATACAGATTCTCACACTGTTGAACGTGTACGTCAGCGGTTTGCACATTTAGAACCATCAGGGGTGGGAGCATGTGATTACAAAGAATCCTTTTTGTTTCAGCTCAATGATTATGAACTCGATGACGATTTGAGCATTTTGCTCTCTGCTATGATTTTGCAGTTCGATAAGATGGAAAAATTTATCAAGAATCCTCGTTTTGGAGATGCAAAACACGTCCTACAACATCTCAAAAATCCTCCGGCATTAGAGTATATGGAGCCAGAAACGCAAATTGTTCCTGATTTGTTTGTCGAGTTCTCGGGATCGGAGTTGAATATTCGGATCAACCATACTTTTTATCCCGATTTAAAAGTCAATATGATCGATAAGTACGACAATTTTGCCAAACAAAAATTCAAAGAGGCACGTGAACTCGTTAAACTTCTCGATTTGCGTAAAGCAACCCTTTATAACGTCGCATTGGTACTTATCGAGAAACAGTACAGCTTTTTTATGGGAGGAGAACTCAAACCGCTTCGTCTCCAAGATGTCGCTGATGAGCTTGGATTTAATGAATCCACGATTTCCAGAGCAATTTCGGATAAATACATGCAAACAGAGAGAGGACTTTATCCATTTAAAGATTTTTTCTCGAATTGCATCGGAGAAGTATCGACTTCAGAGATTAAACACTTTTTGAAACGGCTTGTTTTGAGTGAAAATAAAGACGATCCCTTTAGTGATAAGACACTGCATGAGATGATTGAAGAGCGATTTGGTGTAAAAATGGTGCGTCGTTTGATCGCTAAATACCGTCAAGAACTCGATATTCCATCGTACAAAGAACGATTATTTTTGTATAAACTAGAGCTGCTTTAAACGTACTCAACTCCTTTCTTTTCTTCTTTTAACAACAGCAACTAGCTGTTGTACTTCTTGTATAAAATTTTATGAATAAGATTTTTAAATATAGGCGCAGTCTTGTTTATCAAAAAGAAGAGTAGCCTTCATGCCCTTTTGTAATCATCCTGTAACATTTACTTCTATAAAAATAGCTATATCATTATTGTGATTCTTTTGTGACACTTTAACAATAAGATTGCTGCAAATTGAAAGTCTCTGAAATGACACATAATGCATGGAGGTAGTAAAAATGGCGAAAAGAGTAATAATCGTTGATGATTCACGAGCAGTAGTTGCGACGGCAGAATTAGCGTTGGACGGTTTGATCACCAGTGGGGTGATCGAGTTTAAATCGTATTTGAATCCGTTGGATTTATTGAGTGCATTGCAATCAGGAAGCGAGAATTTCGATCTGCTCATCAGCGATGTCAATATGCCTGAAATGAATGGCTTGGATTTGGCACGATTGATTAAAGCGGATGAGAGATACAAAACAAAACCCATTATTATCTTGACTACCGAAAGTTCAGAGCAGATGAAAATGGTCGGTAAAGAGATCGGAGTTACAGGATGGATGGTCAAACCGTTTAGCGAAGAGAAACTGGTGAAATCTCTCAAAATGGTATTGGGGGTATAGCAATGGAGTCCAATATCGTCCAGTCACGAAAGGAACGCTACCTCACTTTTTTCCTAGGAGAGGAGCAATATGGAATCTCAATCGATCGGATCAAAGAGATCATGGCGATGATGAAAGTGACTCAAGTGCCTAAAACTCCCAAGTATATGCGTGGTGTTATCAATTTGCGAGGATCCATCATCCCCGTCGTTGATACACGTCTTCGTTTTGGGATGGAGCCACAAGAGGAAACGATGCACACGGCAATCATCATTGTCGAAGTGGAAAAAGTCAATATCGGATTTATCGTCGATCGTGTCGAAGAGGTTGCCTCTATCGATACGGCACGTTTGAGTGAGCCTCCTAAATTTGGCAGTCATATCGATACCGATTTCATTTGTGCTATGGCTCAAATCGAAGAAAACGTTGTGATGATCTTGGATGTGCTCAAGCTATTTGAAGCCGATGAGTTGGTGAGTTTAGAACAAATACAGCAAATACACATGCGTGAGGGAGAATGAGATGAATTGGTTAGAAAATATGGTGTTGCAAAGCAAGTTGGTGTTTTTAACAGCAGTTATGATGATTGCTCTTTCTACATTGGGATATTTGGGATACAGCACAACCCAAAAATGGGAAAGTGGAATTACAGAAGTAGGGGGAGTAAAGCTTCCCTCTATTGTAGGTGTTATGGAAATGCGTATCGGAATTAATCAGATTGTCATTCAACAAAATCGCGTTCGTGGTCTCAAGGAAGATACGGGAATAGCCAGTAAGCTCCAAGATGCCCTTGAGCGAATGAATAAAGGATTTGAGCGCTATGAAAAAGGGGTTAAAATTTATGCTCCGCTTCCACAAACGCCCGAAGAAGCAATCGAGTGGAAAAGTTTTGAAGAGAATTTTGGAAAATGGAAAGAATTGAGCTTAGCCTTTCAAGCCAATACTTTGGTCCCGCTAGCGGCTAATACTGATCCTACAATGATTGATGGCTATTTTGCTCAGATGAAAGTGTTTATTGAAACCAGTCGCACTTCTCGTACCGCTGCATTGGAAAGCATGGATAAAATTGCTAAGATCAATATTGACGGTGCAGATGCAGCAGTTAAGACGGCACAAAAAGATTCAAGTAGTGCGGTACAAATGACCATTACAATCATCCTAATTTCTTTTGCAATATCTATACTATTGTCAATACTAATCATTCGTTCCATTACACGCTCTATTACATCGAGCGTTACCTCTATCCGAGATGGTGCGATGCAAATCACTTCGGCTTCCGATCAAGTAGCCGCATCGTCTTCCTCTCTCGCACAAGGGGCCAGTGAACAAGCGTCAAGTGTTGAAGAAGTAAGTGCGACATTAGAAGAAAGTACAGCAATCAATACACAAAATACCGATAACGCACGTCAAGCGGATATCTTGGCAAAAAATGCCAATGATTCAGCGCGTGCAGGATTTGAAAAAGGGGAACAGCTTTCTCGTTCCATGCATGCTATTACCGATTCAGCGGCAAAAATATCAGGAATCATAAAAACCATCGATCAAATCGCATTCCAAACGAATCTTTTGGCATTGAATGCAGCCGTTGAAGCTGCGCGTGCAGGTGAACACGGATTGGGCTTTGCGGTCGTAGCGGATGAAGTGCGTAATCTCGCACAACGTGCGGCATCTGCTGCAAAAGAGACTTCTGTGATTATCGAAGAGGTTGTCTCTCAGATCAAAGAGGGAAATCAAATCGCCCTCGCAACCCATACCTCATTCCAAGAGATTGTTGAACAGTCGAAAAAAGTCTCTAATCTTATTGGTGAAATTGCCATTGCCGGTAAAGAACAAGCTGAGGGTATGACTCAAATCAATCAAGCTATGGGGCAAGTCGATCAAGTGACACAGCAAGTTGCTGCCAACTCCGAAGAAGCCGCTGCCGCAGCGGAAGAGCTTAACGCTCAAGCTACCTCGATGATGGAAACCGTACGAGTCCTTGCTCAAATGGTTGGAATGACTACGGATGCTCCAGTAGCAAAAGCAAAACCGCTCCGTCATTTAGAGATGAAAGCTCCAGTAGCTCAACGTAGAACTATGAATATTCCTCAAAGCAGAGGCTCTTCCACTAAAGCGGATGATATTTTCCCTCTCCATGAAGATGATTTGAAAGAGTTCTAAGATGCAATTCGACGGAGATGTCCTCACGATAGGATTGGATATGCCCATGGAAGAGATTCGCGAGTTTGAAGCGTTTGTCCGACCTCGTTTGGAGTACATTGAAACCATCGAAGCCGAAGATGGGACGCAGTTGCGGCACAGTGCGTTATTAGCATTGTTGATGAGTCTGAAACGGACAAAAAAAGAGCTGAAAATACCTTTTATCGAACGTGGAGAAGCAGCTTCGGTTGCTTACGGAACGTTGCATTGGATGTGTCATGACTAAACAAGAACAAGTCAAAGCGATTTTTATCGAAGAAGCGGGTGAGATCATCGAAAAATTGGATGTCGATATTCTCCGATTTGAAGAGAACTCGGCTGATTTTGATCTACTGAATGAGATTTTCAGAGGAGTTCATACCCTAAAGGGAAATGCTAATGCGTTTGGCTTTACCCGTTTGGGAGAATTTGTTCACCATTTTGAAGATGTTCTTGACCACTATCGCAGTACGAAAGAGGATGTTGAAGAGCATCATCTGGAGCTTTTTGTCGGTAGTGTGGACGTTATAAAAGAGGTCATGACATGTGAGCTCGATGCACTTCCTGATTTACCGGCAGATTATGCAGGATGCTTAGAGAAGATCAAACATCTCATAGCGTCGAAAAAAAACAAACCTTTAGAATCAATAATAAAAGTAAATTCTCAAGTATTTAATGATTTAGCCATAGAATTTGCTTTTGATGATATTCAGCTTCAAGATACAGACATAGAGAAATGTATTGAAATCCATCAAGCTTCGCGCACTGAGGGTCTAAATCTTTATCGGATCGAGTTAACACTTGATGCTGATTGCTATAAACGAGGATTCGATCATCTTTTGTTTTTGAAGTTATTGGCTGAAAATGCAACTTCATTGGAAAGTTTCTTTGAGCTTGATAATATTCCCTCTTTGGATACCTTTAGCAGTGATGAAAATGCGATCACCAGAGTGACCGCAATTCTTTTGAGTGCTCAAACACCCAACGATGTGGCAGAAAATTTTGAATATTTATCCGATCAGGAATACAGTATCGTGCTCATTGAACCTATTGTTCTCGCGATAGAAAAAGTACAAGCGGTTGTCGTTGAAAAAAGTCCCGGTGCAGAAGTGGCAAAAACATCCTCTGCTAATGCACCAAAATCGACTATTCGTATTGATACGTTCAAACTTGACGAGCTTTTTGATTCGGTTGGTGAACTGGTAATCGCCCAAAACTTCATCGCCCAAAATGAAAAAATACGTGCCATCGAAGATGAATCGATCAGCCGAGCCATCGAAACGCTCTCCAAAATTACAAAACGAATTCAAGACCGTGTTATGAGTCTGAGAATGGTCGCAATACGTGACACTTTTGACAAGATGAAACGAGTGGTTCGGGACACGTCTAAAAAGACGGGAAAAGAGCTTCATCTAAACGTCCAAGGTGAAGAGACTGAAATCGACAAAACGATGATTGACAGTTTATCTGATCCGTTGATCCATATAATTCGAAATGCTATCGATCACGGGCTTGAAGCAGATGCCGCCGAGAGACTGAGTGTCGGTAAAAAAGTAGAAGGGACGATAACGCTGCGTGCCTATCATAAAAGTGGCAGTATCGTTATCAGTGTCAGTGACGACGGACGAGGAATCAACAAAGAAAAAGTATTAAAAAAAGCGATTGAGCGAGGGATAATAGCAGGGGATGAACATCTGACTGATTCTCAAATTTTCGCACTCATCATGCAACCGGGGTTTTCAACAGCGGATACAATCAGTGATCTCTCGGGACGCGGGGTTGGTTTGGATGTGGTGAAAACTTCGATTGAAAAACTACGCGGGAAGATCGAAATTGATTCCAAAGAGGGAGTAGGTACAACATTTTCTATGGTTCTTCCTCTAACTTTGGCTATTATCGATGGGATGTTGGTACAAGCTGCCGGTGAGATTTATATTATTCCTACTCTAAGTGTCGTTGAATCCTTCCGACCTGAACGTGAAATCGTCCATGCGCTCAAAGAAAAAGGGGAGTTTGTCTCTTTGCGAGGACAGCATATTCCAGTGATTCGTCTCAGTGATATATTTGAACTTCCCACCAAGCGCATCGAGCCGTGGGAAGGGATTTTAGTATGCGTCGAAACGGAAGCAGGGCGTATTGCTATTATGGTGGATGAGCTCGTAGGGCGGCAGCAAGTGGTGATTAAACCATTGGGCAAGGCTTTGGCGAAACTCAAAGAGATCACGGGCGGTGCAATCTTAGGAAGCGGTGATATTGCACTTATTCTTAATGTCGATGAACTGCGTCCCCTCATCGAGGCTCCTCATGGTGGAAATTGAGTTAAAACCGGAAGAATTTGCCCTTTTCCGCCGTTATATTTATGACAAAGTCGGAATCGCATTATCCGAACAAAAAAGTACCTTGGTAAAAGGACGGCTGAACAAACGGCTCAATCAGTTGGGTTTACACTCATTTCGTGCCTATTATGATTATTTGATCGTGGAGGAATCGGGTGAAGAATTAGCATTGTTTATCAATGCCATATCAACAAACGTCACTTCTTTTTTCCGTGAAGGGGCGCAATGGAAATGGCTGGAAACGTATTTGCCCGCACTGATTGCGTCAAAACGGGAGAAAAAAATTCGTATCTGGTCGGCCGGGTGTTCGAGCGGGGAAGAGCCGTATACTATTTTGATGTTTTTACAGCATCATTTGAGCGATTTCGAGCAATGGGATATCAAGATTTTGGCAACCGATATCTCTGCTAAAGTCCTAGCAAAAGCAATCGCAGGGAACTATGATGCCAAGCAAGTTGAATCACTGTCTAAAGAGATTCTCCACCGTGCATTTGATAAAGTAAAAACGCAAGACGGGTTGACGTATCAGATAGCACCACATTTACGCGAGAAAGTTCTGTTTCGTCTTTACAATCTGGTAACTGATCCGTTTATTTTCAAAAATAAATTTGACATGGTTTTTTGCCGTAATGTGATGATTTATTTTGATGATACGACCCGTCATGAACTAATCGGCCGTTTTAGCACGGTATTGCCAAAAGGAGCTCCGCTTTTTTTAGGGAGTTCCGAATCTTTGACCACCCATCGCGAGACTCTAAAGCTTTTGGGCTCGTCGATCTATCAACGTTTATAAAAGGGCTCCTATGGAGAAACTACAAACTGCTATGACACTAAAAGAGGCGAAATTCGACATCAATGAGCTCTTTTTTTCGATTACCGATCAAGACAGTACGATTCGTTCCGGAAATGAAGTATTTATTCGAATAAGCGGCTATAAAAAAGATGAATTAATCGGAAGTTTTCATAATATTATCCGCCATCCGGATATGCCTAAAATTATTTTTAAAACATTTTGGGAGTACTTGCAAGCGGGTAAACCGATTGTGGCATATGTGAAAAACAAGACAAAAGAGGGGGGATACTATTGGGTATTAGCTGCGGTTTTTCCTCTCAATGACCGCTATGTTTCGATTCGTATTAAACCTAACAGCACGATCTTCGCAGCAGCAAAAGAGCTCTACTTTAAATTATTGATGGCAGAAACAAAAGAGAATATTGAAGCCAGTGCTGCACTCTTGCCGCAACTATTAAGCGAGCTAGGATACACAACGTACGATCATTTTATGAGTGAGGTTTTACTCCAGGAGTTGCAAGAGCGACAAAAGGTCATTTCTCCTTCAGAAGATGAATCGCAGAGTGAATCTCCTTTGACATTGGCATACAGTCACAGTAAGACACTCATGAAAGAGTATGACAGCTGGTTTGATAAAATAGAGATGTTTAGCCAAGTAAAGTCGATGTTTGAAGAAAAAGGTCTGGTCTTGCGTCTACTTGCACGCGAGATCGTCTTTTTGTCACTCAATGCCTCGGTATCATCCTATAAAATCGAAAATGGGGGCGAAACATTTGGTGTGCTTGCTCGCGATATTCGGATCAATGCAAAAGAGAATGATGTCCTAATCGATCAGATTCACACCAATGTTGAGACGATAACACTTTTACTTAATGAAGTTATTTTTTCTGTTTCCGCCATACGATTGCAAATTGAGATGGTACTCTTTTTTTTAGAAGAGGTATTGCACCAATGCGATGAGTTTGGGATGGATGAGATCGTGAATAATATGAACGATCTAGTCGTTTTGGTCATAAACTATACGGATAAATTAAACGCTGTTCAAGCACAACTGGAGATTAAAATCCAAGAGACGCTGACTAATCTAAATCAGCTCGAACAGCAAATGATGTATTTGGGCTACGTTCAAATCTATGGCATTATCGAAGCTGCTGCAAGCCAAGATGAGTCCGCACGGTTTCAAGTTATCTTCTCGCAACTCAAAACGTTGGTACAGCAAACCTCGCATGAGATTGAAACAATGCAAAAAATGGGAGGAAGTTTTTATTCTGAAAACCGACTTTTACTGGAGAAATCAGCCAGTATTGAAAAAGTATCAGAATTGTTAAAAGAAGAGATTTTAATCCTGCAAAGAAGGAAACAATAAGATGGACGAAATAACCTTTTTAAGCCGTAAAATTTTAGATTTGAACAAACAGCTCATCGAAAGTGAAAAAGCAAAGTCACGATTTTTATCCCTGATTGCCAATGAGCTTAACAATCCGATGACAGCGCTTTTAGGGATGATACCGCATTTGGCACCGCCTGTTGGGGATGCTAGGGAAGCTATTTTCGATTTGGCGCACGAAGAAGCCCTGCTGTTGGATTCTCGAATTCAAAATCTTGTTGCTGCTTCTGAAATAGAGAGTGGAAATATGGACAGTACCTATGCGCTGGTTGACCCAAAAGTTCTGATCGAAGAAGCACTGGAATCGTTTAAATATCGCATTAAAAGTAAAAATATCACCGTTAAAGTTGAGAGCGGTTTGGAGATAAAAATCGTCTCTGACCCTAGAAAACTCTATCTCATTCTCAAAAATATTTTAGCCAATGCATGCCATTATGGAGATGCCGGGGGAATTGTGAATGTTGATATTACACAAAATGATTCCAACCTTATTGTTGCAATCAAAAATCAAGGCACACTCCCTCACGTAGAGTATAAACCGCAAATTTTTACCCGTTTTGCCAATGGACCCCAAGGTGATCACGGTCTGGGTCTTGGACTAAGCATCGCACGTGAGCTTTGCGAACGATTGGGTGGAACTATCGATTATGATTCACAGGACTCAACGGTAACGTTTACCATGACATTTCCTCTGCAAACAACACTTCCCGATTCTCAAGCCTGCGGTTCAAATGAATTTTTATTCGAATCCTTTGATGATGCAATAGAACTCTAATGATTCAAGGAACCTCTACCTTTATCCATGTCGGACAGATCCATGTGGACAGCTCACCCGCTGCGATTTCTACGGTTTTAGGATCGTGTGTTGCGGTATGTTTGTACGATGCGAAGCTTGGTATCGGGGGGATGAATCATTATTTGCTCCCTTTTTGGAACGGTAATGGTCTCCAATCACCGAAATTTGGAAACATATCGATTCCAAAACTGATCGAATCGATGTTTGCACACGGATCGACGCATAGAACGATTCAGGCAAAAATATTTGGCGGAGCCTCGATGAATATCATGGCAACCGAAGCGATGATGATCGGGCAAAAAAATATCTTGGTAGCTAAAGAGATTTTAGATGAGTACAAAATCGCCATTGTGGCAGAAGATGTGGGTGGTCAAAACGGTCGAAAGATCCAATTTGATTTAGAGCGGGGAAAAGTGCTGTTAAAGTACACTTCCCGCAGTGATTTAGTGACAGGGAGATAAAGCAAATGGCAATACGAGTATTGATCGTCGATGACAGTGCTACGGCTCGGGCAGTTTTAACGGATATTCTCAGTGGCGATCCGATGATCGAAGTGGTAGGAACAGCGTCCGATGCCTATATCGCACGTGATAAAATCCTTGAGCTGCGTCCCGATGTCATTTGTTTGGATGTCGAGATGCCTCGCATGGACGGGATAACGTTTTTAAAACGACTGATGCACTATATGCCCATTCCGGTAATTATGGTCTCATCGTTGACCCAAGCGGGAGCAAAGACGACGTTAGAAGCGCTCGAATCAGGAGCCGTGGATTTTGTCCCTAAGCCCCATTCTCATATCTATGACGGTAAAGACGAGATGCGTGATGAGCTGATTGCTAAAATAAAAATCGCTTCTCGGGTGAAAGTAAAACAGCATATTCTTCGCAGTACTGTACAAGCCAACACCACTTCGCTTGCAGAAACAACCAATAAGATCTTGGCTATCGGGGCTTCGACGGGAGGCACTGAAGCGCTCAAAGATGTCCTAATGGGACTTCCCCGCAATGCACCGGGCACGATTGTTGTTCAGCACATGCCCGCTAACTTTACGGGACCGTTTGCCGAGCGTCTCAACTCACTGTGTGCGATGGAAGTTCGCGAAGCTCGTAATGGTGATTCGATTACGCCCGGGTTAGTATTGATAGCTCCCGGTGATTATCACATGGTAGTACGTCGTTCAGGTGCTCGCTACTACGTCGAAATAGGAAGCGGTGAAAAAGTATCGGGTCATCGACCATCTGCTGATGTACTGCTAAACTCAGTCGCTAAAATCGCTGGAGCTAATGCCATCGGCGTTATCCTAACCGGTATGGGCGGTGATGGTGCGAAAGGTCTTTTGGCAATGCGCAATGCAGGAGCACGAACCATAGGTCAAGATGAAGCGAGTTGTGTCGTATACGGTATGCCCAAAGTCGCGTATGAACTGGGAGCAGTCGAAAATCAACTTCCTCTCTCTAAAATAGCCAATGCCATTCTTTCTGTATTGTAGTATACTGAGACTGTTTCGTGATTTTTTATATTTATGATATGAGTTAAAATAACGGCTAAACGTTTATAACATATTTGACAAAATACTCCAAAAAAGCAGTAAATAAAGATTTTGTAGGACAGGTATAGGACAATGATTACGATTAAAAATTTGCAGAAGTTTTCACTTCGATTAAAAATGTTGTATGTAGAAGATAATGATTCTCTAAGAGAAGAAACTGGCAAGGTATTTGAGCCTCTTTTTGAACGTGTTGATTTAGCATCAAACGGGAAAGAAGGGCTGGAAAAATATAATAACAACCTTTATGACGTTGTCATCACCGATATTAATATGCCGGTAATGAATGGAATAGAGATGATAGAACGTATACGGGAAATAAATCCTGAGCAAAAAATCATAGCAATTTCAGCGCACGATGAAACGACGATACTCCTTAATCTCATTCGCAAAGGGGTGAGCAGTTTCATCATCAAACCTATCAATCTTGATGATATGCTAACAGTACTCTATCCTGTTTGCCGAGATGCGGATGCTCAAAATACGAATATCGAGCTTTTTGATGCACTTCAAGCAGAGCGTAAAAAACTTCAACAAATGGTGGGTGTATTGACTTCGTATTTGCATACCGTTGATATCAAAAACGATCAACTAGGAGAACTCTCTACGCAAACGAATATGGAGGATAAATCACAGCTTTTAGAAGAATATTTTGCAAAAGATGAGGAGCAGGGGGACGAAAAAGTTGTTTTTATCTGGGATGATTGTGAGGAAATGAGAGATTTGTTGAGTGAAATTCCTGATAAGCTTTCTCTCTATACCCAAGACTCTCAAATACAGCATATTCATAGAGCAGGTGAAGCTATTTCTAAAATATCCAACATTTTGTTTCGTTACAGCCCATTTTTAGATCCCCTAGCAGAGAGCTTGGAACGACTATCCCGTCTTATCGCAGAAGAAAAAGATTTTATTACAATGCTTGATAGCAAACCGGATCATATACTCAAACTTTTCGATGCTATTTGTATCGATTTAAGCATTTATGTCAAACGATTTGCGACCGAAAGCATGGCGATGAAAAATATTCATCATATTCATCAGCCTACAACGTTGAGTATTCAGCAGATCATTACACTGATTTCACCTGTTGAGACTGAAGATGAGGGTGATTTTGAATTATTTTAAAAAATGTGATCCTGTCAGTATAACCGTACTGATCGTTTTAATTGTTCTTTTAGGCATTATTCGAGTCAATGAAGGTTACTTGCTTTTTCATGTTATCGTTGAATTATTCGCAGTTATTGTGGGGATTATCATTGCAGTGATTGCCTATTATATGCATACATTTACCCGAAACAATTTTCTCCTTATGTTAGGTATTGGCTTTTTCTGGGTTGCTTTTTTAGATCTTTTTCACATGCTAAACTACCATGGTATGAATCTATATTCAGATACGTTGACACCAAATATTGCAACGACATTATGGATTTTCGCGCGCGTACTTGTGGATCACAACGATATTATTAGCTCCATTTGTCGTTTTTAAGAGAGTCTCCTCAGGTTTTATTTTTAGTGCTATTGGCATCGTATCGATTGCTATTTATGCTGCCACCTTTGCGGGTGCTATGCCCGTAATGTACTCATCAGAGGGCTTGACACCCATAAAAATCTGGCTTGAGTATGCGGTTATAGTCTTTTCACTGTTGGCTATGTGGATGTATTCTACCAAGAAAAATACGTTTAATCCGACGATGTATCGCATGATCCAGCTATCGTTGATCTTTGGTATTGCGGCAGAGGGCTGTTTCGCCCAGTATGCTACGGATATTTATGGAATTATGAACTTTACGGGTCATATCTTTAAATTTCTCTCCTATTGGATGATATTTCAAGGGGTTGTTGTTGTCGCACTCAAAGAGCCTTTTTCGATGATGGCAAAAGCCTCCAGTACGTACGATACGATCCCAGTATCCGTTGTGGTTGCAGATGGTGAGGGAATAGTACGTCAGGTGAATCAGGCAACAACCCGATGTTTTGCTAAATCCTCAGAAGATATTGTGGGACAGGATAATCATGATATTTTACACCCTTGCGGTATTAATAAATCAGAGTGCAAAATTTGTCAAGCTATTGAACGAAAAAAACAAACTACCGTTGAAGTCGCTTTTGGAAAGCTGCATAAACAATACACAGTAAGTCCCATAGAAATAGATGGTCAAGTAACGGGTACGCTCCAGATCTGTACCGATATGACCGAGCGTAAAAATTTTGAGGATGCTCTTTTGTTTGAAAAAGAGACAGCCCAAAATTATTTGGACATTGTGGATGTTATCCTCTTGGTTATCGACAAAGAGAATAAAATTCAATTGCTCAATCGCCGAGGATGTGAAATCATCGGTTACGATTTTCATGAAGTTGTTGGAAAAAATTGGATTGAGAACTTTTTGCCAGTTCAAATTCAAAAAGAAATTATCGATGTAGCTGATAAATTCAAATCAGCTGATAAAGTAGCGAGCTACTATGAAAATCCTATTTTAACAAAAAATGGAGAAGAGCGACTCATCGCATGGAGAAATACACCTCTTTTTGACCAAGAGAATCATTTTATTGGAATTTTGTGTTCAGGTGAAGACGTTACTGAGAGACGTAAAGTGCAACAACAAATTAAAGAAAGTGAAGAGTTCTATCGAACCATTTTTTCCTCCGTCAATGAAGCCATCTTAATTTTACACGATAATGTCATCACTGATTGTAATGAGCTGGCATTGGAACTTTTTGAAAAAGAAAAAGTAGAGTTGATCGGGATGAACATTTTCGATTCAGCAGATAAGATTGAATGCCGTGATGAGAGTATGGATTTTTACTTAGATACAGCCTATTTAGGTAATGACACCGTTGCCGAGTGCTCGCTGACACTGCATACGCAGGAGACAAAAATAGTTGAGTTCACTCTCTCAGGATGGGGAACAGGAGCTGAGGACAAACTCATTATGATCGCTCGAGATATGACCAAAAAGATTGAATCTGAAAAATCATTCAAACTCCAAACGCGTCAAGCTCAGATGGGTGAGATGATATCGATGATAGCCCATCAGTGGCGTCAACCTCTCGCCATTATAAACGCCATAACCACTCAAATGCGGTTTAAAGAGTACATGAAGGGGAATGAAGATTCGATCGAACAAAACAATCTCATTAAAATAGAGGAGCAGTGCACGCATCTCTCACAGACCATATCTGAATACAGAGATTTTTTCCGTCCTGATAAGCCGAAAGAGTATTTTAGACTCTCTTTACTTTTGCAGCATGCTTTAAATCTAATCGAACATACTCTTAAAAATCAGGGGATAGATATTGAAAAAGTGATCCAGGATGATCCTAAGCTTTTCACTTATCGAAACGAAATTTTGCAGGTCTTGATCGCTTTGTTGAAAAACTCACTGGATGCCTTTGAAGAGCATAGACTTGAATATGGAAAAATAACCATGACTATAAACAGTGATGATACCTACTGTATTTTAAGCATTCATGATAATGCGGGAGGGATTACACCTGAGAATATGAAGAAGCTTTTCATCCCTTATTTTACGACGAAAAATAAAAATGATGGAACAGGTTTGGGTCTGTATATGAGCAAGATGATCATTCAGGATCATTGCCAAGGAATACTGGACGTTCATAGTCAAAACAACGAAACTGTATTTACCATAAAAATTCCCTACGAAAAGGAAGCGCATGACGTTTAAAAGCAAGTTAGATCAAATTATAGAATATGCCAAAGGGATGAGTGTTTTGTACGTCGAAGATGAAGCATTGATACGAGACAACAATAAATTTTTCTTGGATACTATTTTTTCAGATGTTCAAACGGCTTCTAACGGATCCGAGGGTCTCAAATTTTATGAAAAAAAAGCATTTGACATCGTTATAACCGATATTATCATGCCTGAGTTAAACGGTGTGATGATGGTTCGAAAAATAAAAGAGTTAAATCCTAAACAGCCTATTATTATCACCTCTGCATCGGAAGAGAGTGCCCATTTATTAGAACTTATTAATCTCGGAGTAGCACAGTTTCTTCTTAAACCGATCAAGACCGAACAAATCATTTCGATTCTCAGTGAAGTTGTGACGAATATCTACAATCAGCGTAAAGTAGATGAGCTAACTGTCCATCTCAAGCAAGAACTTCTCCATCAAACCACCCTCTTGGAGCAATATAAAGAGGTAGTAGACGCATCCACGATTGTGACTAAAACGAATACATATGGCAAAATAATTTATGCAAATGATTTGTTTTGTCAGAAAACAGGTTACAGTTTAGATGAAATTCTTTTAAAAAGTCATAGACTTATTCGTCATCCGGATATGAGCAAAGAGTTGTATCAAAACCTGTGGGTAACGATTTTAGACAAAAAAATATGGAATGGTACCATCAAGAATATCAAAAAAAATGGGGATAACTATATTGCTGAAACAACCATAAAACCTATCTTGGATGAGTTTGGGTCTATCATTGAATTTATTAGTATCAGTCATGATGTTACAGAGCTATATGAGATCAACGATGAGATATGGCAAACACAGCATGAGATGCTCTCGTTACTGGGTGAAGTAGGAGAGACACGGTCTCAAGAAACCGGTAATCATGTACGGCGCGTGGCAAAATATTCTAAACTTTTTGCTGAACTATACGGGCTTGATGAGGAGCAGGTACGTTTGGTTTACAGCGCTGCGCCTATGCATGATATCGGCAAAATTGGAATTGCGGATGCCATTTTGTTAAAACCGGGAAAATTGGATTTTGATGAATACGAAGTGATGAAAACGCACAGCAGTATCGGGTATGATATTTTAAAACACTCAGCTCGTCCTCTGCTTCAAGCAGCAGCGATTATCGCCCTTGAACACCATGAAAAATGGGATGGCTCCGGATACCCTAATGCGGTGAGTGGCGACAAAATACATATTTATGGACGTATCATTGCTCTGGCTGATGTGTTCGATGCCCTAAGCTGTGAGCGTGTTTATAAAAAAGCATGGCCTATTGAAAAGATAATCGAATTGATTGTTGCTGAGCGAGGATGTCATTTTGACCCGACACTGGTAGATTTGTTTATGGACAATATAGAAAAGTTTACGGATATAGCATTCAAATATAAAGATTAGAAAGGGCAACAGTGGCAAAATTTAACGAATTTAAAAATTTATCCGTATTGTATGCCGAAGACAATACCGCTTTACGAGAGATAACCGAAAAAACACTACAGTTGGTGGTTGGGAAAGTTTATTCCGTAGCCGATGGGATGCAAGCATTAAATATCTATAAAAATAACCCCATTGATATTGTCATTCTTGACATACACATGGGCAGTTTCAGCGGTATAGACGTTGCAAAAAAAATCCGTGAAGAAAACGATAAAGTCCCCATCGTCATCGTATCAGGATCCATCGCAACCGAAGATTTACTCGCCGCGTGCAAACTTAATTTGGTTGACTACATTCATAAGCCCATCGAGTTCAATGCATTGGTCAAAGTACTGTATTCAGCCGTAGACCGCCTTCAGTCTCACGGACTTCTTCTCGCAAAAATCAACGATAGCTTATCGTATGATTATTTTGCAAAAGCCTTCATCAATTCAAAAGGTGAAAAAATAGCTTTAACAAAAAAAGAGATTCATACAATGGAATTGCTTCTTTCTAATCGCGGACAAATGATCCCCTATGAAACATTTTCTGAAGAGTTAAATGATGTAATGACAGACGGTGCATTAAAGAACATCATTCTTAGACTGCGCAAAAAAATGGGCGACGACAGTAACCTGATTAATTTATCTAAGATTGGATATTCCTTTATTTGAGGGAAAAGTACAAAATAATCATCTGAATACTCAGATGACTCATTCTTCTAATTCTTTTGTGACTTATTATGAATAAGATTTTTAAATAAAAATATCAGTCGATTTCAAATAAAGAAAATAGGAGTGTAAATGCATGGAGTTTTTAAAAAAAGATAATTACTTTGATCCACTTGGAATAATAACTCCGATAATCTTAATGATGGTTTTAATAGGGGTCTGGCTAAGTCAGGGATATTTATTTTTTCACGTCCTAGTAGAATTATTTGCAGTACTTGTTGGAATTGTGATAGCGATCATCGCTTATTTTATGTATAAGTTTAATCGTAACGATTTTATACTCTTTTTAGGAATCGGCTTTTTTTGGACGGCTCTGCTGGATTTATTTCATATGCTCAGTTACAATGGAATGAATATTTATACGGATCTTGCAACCCAAAATCCGTCCACTACATTATGGATTTGTGCACGCTTACTTCAGGTCGGGACACTATTGTTAGCCCCTTTTGTCCATTTTAATACAATTTCTTCTCGCACTGGTTTTGTATTGCTAGGTCTCATAGCGGTAGGTGCGTACGTGGGGACATTTATGGGAGTTTTTCCTGTAGTGTATGCACTTCCTGAAGGATTGACAGCAGCAAAAATAGCCATTGAATATATCACAATGATTATGGCATTGATAGCGCTGCTCGTATACCGCTATCATCGTGGGGAATATCATCCTTTTATGTATCGGATGATTCGATTATCGTTATTGTTCTTTATTGCAGCAGAAGGGTGTTTTACACTTTATATCGATCTCTATGGTTTTATGAATTTTTTAGGTCATATTTTTAAATTTCTTGCTTATTGGATGATTTTTAGCGGAGTGGTGATAACAGCGTTTAAAGAGCCTTTTTCTTTATTGTCGAGGGTATCCAGTGCTTATGATGCAATTCCTGTTCCTGTTATTGTTGTTGATAGCGAAGGAATAATTCGTCAAACGAATCGTGCAACCAGTCAATGTTCTTCACGAGATAGCAGTGAATTAATCGGTCAGAATAATCACTTATTATTGCATCCACCAGAAGTTTCTCCTGGTCAATGTTCTGTCTGTCAGGCAATCGCGAAAGGAGATTTCGGTACTTTTGAAGTAGAGTTTAGTGGTCAGTACAAACAATACACAATTAGTCCAATCAAAACGCAAGGGATAATTACGGGAACACTCCAAATTTGTATCGATATAACAAAACAGCGACAAGCTGAGCATACAATTATTCACAAAGGGACTCTATTAAATACAATTATTAATACCGCTCCTGTGCGGTTATTTTGGAAAGATAACGATTCGGTTTATATGGGGTGCAATAACTTATTCGCGCAAGACGCTGGATTGAATGATTCATCACAGATTGTAGGAAAGCGTGATAGTGACTTGCCATGGAAAGCTCAGGCTGAATTGTATTGTTCGGATGACCTGCAAGTTATTCAAAACGGTATCGTAAAAATTAATTATGAAGAGCCTCAAGAAAGAGGTAAGGAGGATGCGAACTGGGTAAGTACGTCCAAAGTACCTCTTCGAGATAAAATTAACGGGTCTATTGTGGGCGTTGTTGGTGCTTATACTGATATTACCGATATTCGGCAAACACAAATTAAGCTCAAAGAGAGCGAAAAATTTTATCGAACTGTTTTTGCCTCGGTTCATGAAGCAATTTTAATTTTGGAAAATCATATTGTTGTTGACTGTAATGATTTGGCACTATCACTTTTTGATATGAGTAGAGCAGAATTAATGGGTAAAGATATTCTTAGTTTGCCATATGAGATCGAATGTAAAGAAGAGAATTTTCATCACTATCTTGATTTAGCGTATCAGGGCGAGTATATCTCTATCCAGTGCTCACTACATCTACGGAACCTACATGAAGAGATTAAAATCGTCGAATTTACCCTTTCAGGATTTGAGGAAAAAGATGAAAATAAATTAGTGATGGTTGCACGAGATATTACTGCACGAGCAGAAGAAGAAAGAACATACAGGATGCAGATGCGTCAAGCACAGATGGGAGAAATGATTTCCATGATCGCTCATCAATGGCGTCAACCACTGGCAATTATAAACGCCATTATTTCGCAAATGCGATTAGAGGTGATGCTATCGGGAGAAGAAGAAGGCGCCTTGAGTGATAATTTGATCAAGATTGAAGAGCAAAGCATCCATCTTTCGCAAACCATTTCTGCTTACAGAGATTTTTTCCGTCCTGATAAACCTAAAGAATATTTTGACATTTCTATTCTTATTCATAATGCAATAAATTTGATTGATCATACGTTAAAAAATCATGGAATTATGATTGAAACAGTATTGAGACATGATTCGAATCTTTTAACGTACCGCAATGAAATTCTTCAAGTTTTAATTGCATTATTAAAAAATTCGTTGGATGCGTTTGTAGAAAATGAGATCATAAATGGAAAAATTTCAATTATTCTTGATCGTGATGCTGATTACTGTATTCTCAGAATTCATGATAACGCCGGAGGAATTGCTTCTGAAGTTATCAATAAACTTTTCATCCCATATTTTACAACCAAGACAAAAAATAATGGTACAGGCCTTGGTCTTTATATGAGTAAGCTGATCGTTCAAGACCATTGTAATGGATTTTTAGAAGTAGAAAGTGAAAATACTGAATCTATTTTCACGATTAAATTACCATTTGAAAAGGATTTAGTATGAGCCTCAAAGAGATATTGAATCAGCTTACACACTATGCTAAAGGCATGAAGGTATTGTATGTGGAAGATGAGATCCAAATCCGTGAAAATACTCAGTTACTTCTTAGTAAAATTTTTTCTGATGTTCAAACAGCTGCTAATGGAAATCAAGGGTTAGCCCTTTACCAAAATGGCGAATTTGATTTGGTTATTACTGACATTTTGATGCCGGAAATGAATGGGGTCAGTATGATTCAAAAAATAAAAGAGTTGACTCCCTCTCAGCCTTTTATTGTTACCTCCGCTTGTGAAGAGAGTAATTATTTATTGGATTTGATTAATTTGGGCGTGGCTCAGTTTTTATTGAAGCCCATGAAAACAGATCAAATTATCAAAATTCTTCATGAAGTTGTTCGGAATATTTACAATGCCCGAAAAGTGGAAGAATTTACGGCAAATCTCAAACAAGAACTGATTCATCAAATAACGCTATTAGAACAGTATAAAGAGATCGTGGATATATCGATGATCGTTACCAAAACGAATTTACAAGGGGAGATTATTTACAGTAACGAAGCATTTTGTAAAACGTGCGGCTATGATTGTGATGAAATAAAATCTAAAGGTCATAATGTCTTGCGCCATCCGGATATGACAGTTGAATTTTACGAAGATCTTTGGAAAACCATTCTTGCTAAACAAACATGGCATGGAACAATAAAAAATCTCAAAAAAGATGGTGGTCACTATATTACCGATACAACCATCAAGCCGATTTTAGATGAGTTTAACGAGATTATTGATTTTATCAGTATCAGTTATGATGTGACTGAACTGTTTGATCTTAATGAAGAAATTTCGCAAACACAGCATGAAATGCTCTCTTTGTTAGGTGAAGTTGGGGAGACCCGTTCGGAAGAGACTGGAAATCATGTCCGAAGAGTTGCCAAGTATTCACGATTATTGGGTCGATTACATGGTCTTAACGAAGAAGAAAGCAAACTTATTTACAGTGCTTCTCCTATGCACGATATTGGTAAAATCGGGATTCCTGATCGGATTTTACTCAAACCTGGAAAGCTCGAAGCAGACGAGTACACGATTATGAAAACGCATGCACAAGTCGGTTATGAGATTCTTAAACATTCAAAACGCTCATTGCTTCAAGCTGCAGCAGTGATAGCACACGAACACCATGAAAAATGGGATGGTTCTGGTTATCCGCGATCTCTTGCAGGAGAAGATATTCATATTTATGGGCGTATTACCGCTCTTGCGGATGTTTTTGATGCATTGAGCTGTGAGCGGGTCTATAAACCAGCATGGAGTATAGAAAAGATAATTGAATTTATTCTAAGCGAGCGTGGTAAGCATTTTGATCCAACATTGGTTGATTTGTTGATGGATAATATCGATAGTTTTACAGCTGTCGCACGTGAATATAAAGATTGAGAGTATTGAAATGAATAAAATTGTTGAAGAATTAACGATACTGGGTAAAGAAGTAAAAATACTCTACGTTGAGGATAATAAAGGGCTTCGAGAGGGTATAGTAAGTATATTGACAAAATTTTTCCCTCATCTGGATTACGCTGAAAATGGTGAGATAGGGTATGAACGCTATCAAGAGAATGCTCCCGATATTGTTTTGACGGATATTAAAATGCCGGGGATGAGCGGATTTGATTTAGCCAAGGCGATTAAAGCGGACAACAGTGATGTTCGGATTATTTTTCTCTCTGCTTTTGATGAAAAGGAGTATTTGTATGAAGCGATTGAAATAGGAGCATTTCGTTATCTTTCCAAACCAACGAAAGTCCCTTTGCTGCTTACTGCTTTGCATGGGGCTGCTCTTTCGATTCATGATGAACGACATAAACGACTTTTTGAAAAGCAGCTGGCGGATATTTTTAACTATCAAAATAACCTTCTTATAATGTTGGATCAAGGAAAACCTATTCTAGTCAATCGACAGTTTCTCGATTTTTTTGGAGTTAAGAGTCTTGATGAATTTATACAACAGCATGGAGGAATCAAAGAGCTTCTTTTAGAACATAAAGGCTTTTTATATTCGACACCTGAGTTTGAATGGTTTGAACAAGCGTTTGAAAATCAAGGTAAACTGTTTCATAGCAAAGTTCTAAATCACGAGGGAGAAGCTCGACATTTAATAATGAAACTTAGGAAAATTCCTGACAAAGAGGGATTTACAATACTGTCGTTTGATGATATTTCTGATCTGAATTTAATGATGATTTTTGATGGAAATGCAGCCAAAAACGATCAGAAATCTCAAGATTGTACGGCTGTTATGAAGCTGATGAATGTTATAAAAGAGAATGGTTCAGAGGTCAAGCTTCATAATTTTTATCGCGGTTTGACGATTGTTAACAGTGCGGTACTCCTTAAAATGGAAGAGAAAAAAATTGTATTAAAAACAGCTTATTCACAACTAAAAGCGATTAAATTGGCAAAAAATATTACGGTTACGTCGGAGCTTTTCCCCTACAGTGTTTTGTGTAAAGTAACTAATTTAATTGATTTTGATCAACAAACCGTGACTTTTTCGGATATGCAGTTTGTTCATGAAAGCGCGGATCAACGTGTTAATATTCGTCTAGAACTTGACGAAGAACGCCACAGTGCTACGTTGTTTCGTAATGAGATAAAATTTCTGGGTAAAACAAGGATTGTAGATATCTCGGTTTGTTCGGTTAAGGTTGAATTAGATGCGATGCCAGCCGGTTTTGCTGTAGGGGACATGGCTAAACTGGCGGTGGTATTGGAGAGCTATAAACAGCCTTTAAGCCTCTCAATTAGCGGCAGTGTTTATCGGATTGATACTCTTTCTAAAACTTTTCATATTGTATTTCTTTTTGAACTTTCATCGGTATATCACGATAAATTACTCGATTACATTGCGAATCGTCAAATGGAGCTGATACGTGAATTTACGATATTATGTAGCAAACACACCAACAACACTCTTCAAAGTGTCTAACTATAGGGCTTTATAAGCCCTTGTTTTCGTTTCACTTTTTGTGAATTTTAGTATAAAAATAGGTATTCCAGCGAGAAATAAAATTATTCCTTCCACTCAGCTACAAAGCCAAAAATATCACAATAAGATTCTAAATAGTTCTTCTTCTGAATGCTTTCTTTGTTTCCTTGTGCTGTAGATAAATGTTCCCCTTTGGTTTCGGCTATATGTATTACAAATTCACCATCTATTTTTTTCACATATATAAAATCTGGATAAAATAATCGTTGAGTCTGCTTTACTAAATCATAATAAGGAATTGAAAAATATTCCAAACCATTGTCTCCATTTTTAAACCATTCAACTACCTCTTCATCATTTTCAAGAACTTTAACAAAATCTTTTTCTAAATTATTTAGTTTAGAATAAAAAGGTGTCATCATAGTTTTTTTATACTCTGTTTTTTCAGCATCATCACAGTGTGTTATTTCCGTTGGTATATTCCAAATCTCGTATGTTTTTTTGCTTGAATCAAACAATGAACACTTAAATTCATCCTCTTTAAATCTACAAGCCCTTACTATCTCTTTTATAATCTCTCGAATAGTTTCTTGATTTCCATGAGCTAACTGAAAAATAGTTTTATTTGTTTTATTTGCTAATGATAATAGTTTTTTATGTATTATTTTTTGTAAAGAAATAACGTTTATAAAGCTTTCAAGACCATCAAATAGCTTTATAAATTCCTTTTCAAGTTCATTTTCAGATGCTATTATGTTTTGCGTATGATTTAATTCTTTAAAACTATTTTTATCATCTATATTTCCTATATCACCCTGTAAAAAATCTTTCTCTTGAAATAGTGTTCTGTCTATTAGATCGTGATTATTAACTATCTCCAGCATCGTTTCATTTATTATTTCATTATAAAATTTAGTAAAATCTGATTCAACTTTTGGTAGTCTTAATGATAGCCCTTCCTTTTTAATTGAAACGCAAAAACCACTCTTAACACATTCGCTTGGTTTCTTATCAAATATTATTTTCTCTTGATTTGTAAATACAAAAGAATTATCTAATACGGCGTAATGAAAAATTCGGGTTGCTGAAAACCTTAGAAAACTACGCTACTATCGAGGTTTTTAAAAGGTTTTTTAAAATGGATTGTAAAAAAGCGCTAAGAAGTGTCCAAAGTGTAAAAGTTTAGAGGTCAAG
>CAIMUF010000012.1 GCA_903844635.1 uncultured Sulfuricurvum sp.
CCTCTCCTTTTCTGTGGTTAGAATTTGAAGGTAGAGTTTAACATTTAACCTCTTCAAATCCAAAACTACAATTCTTTATTTTATTCGTTTCTCTTATTTTAAGAGATTTTCAAAAATTGCACTTCAGATTTAAATTTTGGGATATATCACAGATTTGGTCAAAGAAAATCGACTTAGCGGACTGAACGCTTTGGTTCAATCGGTTACAACTGTGGCGATACTCTCGGGGATAATGGTCTATACCCTATTGTTTGAAACTTCTTTGCATGGCTCTTACACCAACGAGAGTGATATATTAAAACAAATTGCACCGCTTGGATGGCTTTTGGTGGTAGGCTCTATTATTGAGTATCTGCTGACGTTGCGATTGCCCGCTAAATTGCCTGTTTCGAAAGCTTCTTTGAATCTTCGTCGATATCTTCGCGGATTTTATTTTCGAAAAAACTGGATTGCTATTCGTAAGGATGAAACTATTTTAGAAGCGATTGTTGTTTTATCCCTTTTTTGGTCAATCTCTCAAGTTATTTTGGCGTCATTTGGTGCCTATGCAAAAGCTACTTTGCACCAAGACAATACTATTATTGTCCAAGGTTTGATGGCACTGGCTGCGTTTGGGATTATTGCCGGTTCGTTTATTGCTTCACGCGTCAGCCGCTATTACATTCATAACGGTCTTATTCCTATGGGCTCTATCATTTTAACGTTTACCCTTTTTGCATTACCGTTTGCTACGTCACTTGCTGTTATTGGCGTACTCTTTTTTCTTTTTGGGATAGGAGGAGCTGCGATGATTGTCTCTCTTAACGCATTGATACAGTCTCGTGTTCTACCCGCGCGATTGGGATATGTCCTTGCGGGAAATAATTGGATGCAAAATATTTTTATGACAGGTTTTTTGGTTCTCACGACGCTTTCTGCCATGGCTGGCATGAACAGCCTTTATCTATTTTGGATGATGTTTGGCGTCTCGTTGATCCTATCCCTCTGGCTGATAAAACGTCATGGCGATTATTTGCTTTGGCTCTTTTTTGAAAAACTTTTATCTCTACGCTATGATATTAATCCCATAGGTTTGCATCATATTCCTCATAAAGGGGCAGTTTTATTGCTGGGAAATCATATCAGCTGGATTGATTGGATTGTGGTTCAAATAGGTATTCTACGCCGTATTGGATACATGATGGAACGTTCTATTTATGACAATCCTCTCATTCGTCCCATTATGGAGCTGGGCCGTGTGATACCAGTATCGGCTCGTGCTTCCAAAGACGCGTTTAGGGTCGCTCAAGCACGATTGCAAAATAATGAGATTATCGGTATTTTTCCCGAAGGAGGGATTAGTGCTACGGGTAAAATTGAAAAATTTTATTCGGGTTTTGAAATTGTAGCACGGGGAATTGATGGTGTTATTGTCCCCTTTTATATTCACGGTATGGAAGGTAGTCTCTTTTCCCGTATATCAAAACAACGCACGTGGTCTCGTCGCCGTGTCCGTATTGTCTATGGAGCACCTATCCCTATGGACAGCGACGCCAAAACAGTATATGATGTTATTACTCATCTAAAGGACGCTCATGGCTCTAAATAAACCAACTAAACACACTTTATTTAAAAACACCCGTTTCGCACTGAATGGTCTTGTTGAAGTGACTCAAAATGAGAGATCGTTTCGTCTTCAAATTCTCCTCTTTGTTTCAGGTATGGCAACAGCATGGATTTTGCCTATTTCTTTTATTCATAGTGCTGTTTTATCGGTTGCTCTTTTTATTCCTCTGATTGCCGAAGTTATTAACAGTGCTGTTGAACGTACCGTTGATTTAGTTACTCTTGAACATCATGAACTGGCTAAACGGGCAAAAGATGCCGGAGCTGCATTCGTATTTCTCTCATTGGCAATGCTTTCGTTCATTTGGGTATTGACTCTTTATGATGCGTTTTGCTTGTAACATTTTCGTAAGAGACTTTAGCTTATAATATTATTTTTAAAACGCCAAAGGAGTAAAGCCCCTTTGGCTACGCTTGCCGCTAAGGCATGAAAGCTTGCCTCGTATGAGGCAGAAATTTTAACTTTTTAGGGATTTAACTATGGCAACTGTACTCATTATCGGCGCCGGCGGAGTAGGGCGTGTTGTGGCACACAAATGTGTTATGAACAATACGGTATTCGATCGTATTATTTTGGCAAGCCGTACGTTAAAGCGTTGCGAAGAGATCCAAGGCGAACTTCCAGAGGGTGCAATTGAAATTGCAACCGTTGATGCGGATAATACTCAAGAAGTTATTGATCTTATTAATCGCGTTAATGCGGACATCCTTATCAATGTTGCTCTTCCGTACCAAGATTTGACCATCATGGACGCATGTATCGCAACTAAAACAGCGTATCTTGATACTGCAAATTATGAGCATCCCGATGAGGCTATGTTTGAATACAAAGAACAATGGGCAAAAGATCAGGCTTTTAAAGATGCAGGGATTATGGGGTTACTCGGCAGCGGATTTGATCCGGGTGCGACGAATGTTTTTTGTGCATACGCTCAAAAACACTATTTTGATGAAATTCATACGATTGATATTCTCGATTGTAATGCAGGTGATCATGGCTATGCATTCGCTACCAACTTCAATCCTGAGATTAACTTACGTGAAGTAAGTGCTAAAGGGCGTTATTGGGAAGAGGGCAAATGGATAGAGACAGAACCGATGGAAATCATGCAAGTGTGGGATTATCCTGAAGTAGGCCCTAAAGACAGCTATCTTCTTTATCACGAAGAGATGGAATCCCTTGTTAAACACATAAAAGGGCTTAAGCGTATCCGTTTCTTTATGACATTCGGGCAAAGTTACCTTACCCACATGAAATGTCTTGAAAATGTTGGAATGTTGGGAATTAAAGAAGTTGAGCACAAAGGGATGAAAATCGTTCCAATGGAATTTTTGAAAACTTTACTGCCTGACCCTGCATCACTGGGTCCTCGAACCAAAGGTAAAACTAACATTGGAATCGTAGCTGAAGGTCTAAAAGATGGTAAAAAACGTAAAATCTACATCTATCAAATAAAAGATCATGAAGAGTGCTATGCTGAAGTAAAATCTCAAGGTGTCTCGTACACTACAGGTGTTCCTGCGGTTATCGGTGCAAAACTGATGGTTGAGGGAAAATGGAGCGGTAAGGGTGTGTTCAATATGGAACAGATGGATCCTGATTTTTTCATGGATGAGATGAACACACAAGGACTTCCTTGGAATGTCCTCGAGATGGACGTTTAATATTTATTTGATGTTACGCACTTTCTGGGCGAAGCCCATAAAGTGGCAGGGACAAATGTCCCTACAATCCCCTAAAGCTACCAGTATTTTTCGGATACGGGAGATTACTGCCAAGGTCAGTAACTAAACATCGCACTCGCATAGCCGACGACACGGGCGCTATCTCCGCTTGCGTCAGCACTTGTGCGATAATCGAGTAAAATAGCTTTCAATCCTCGTTTTTTAGCTACATTCAACATGGCTTCTACCCCTATCATTCCACACGCTTCACATCCCTGATGTAACTCTTTGACATTTTCAGTACGAATCGCTTCCAGACAAATAGAATCGAGTTGTTTTGCCTTTTCAAGCGAATAGTAATGGCTCAGGTCGGTACTAATAACGACAGCTATATCAGGTTGATTGAGTACATGATCGATAATGGATGAAAGCTGTGAAGATTCTGCGTAGGCATATACCAGTTCAACGACTTTTACATTGCTCATATAGTGCTTTATAAAGGGCATTTGAACCTCGGTACTGTGCTCATAATGTGCTTGGAGAAAGCAGGAAAGAGAGAAATGTTGCATCAAATCTTTGACTAGATGATGGTCTATATCTAAATTCCCTAGCGGCGTTTGATATGTTTCCATATCCGAAATACTTACACCTTCAAATCCTACACGGTGGGATGGTCCGATGACAACAATGGTTTTTAAAGCGCTGTTGGAAAGTACTCGATACGCTATATTCGCCGTAAAGCCTGAATAGATCCATCCCGCATGTGGAACAATCACTGCAGAGCCTGTAAGCATATCAAATTTTTTTAATGCTTCCGGATGAGATTTTAAAATCGTATTGAAATGATCTATCATTTGAATAATTTCATCCGATGTTGCAGGATAAAAGCTTCCTGCGACGCTCATGGCTCGAATACTCATTTTAATCCTCCTTGATTTTTTCAACTTGATAGATATATATTTCGGGATGATATGCCAGGGGATTATTTCCAATACCTGCTTTCATCCCTAAATGGGCAAAAAAGCTCTCAAAATCATCAAGTTCCTCCCATACCTGTGGCAAAAATGTAGTTTGATAGTTTCCAACTCTTAGAATCACACCATCTATACCTTTGCGAACAAGTGATTTTAATTCCACTTTATCGGTATAGGAGACTAATTTTGGTTCGCTTAATAGAGAGATTTCAATTTTAATCATAGAAAATTCTTCGTGGCTAAGAGGAGAAAAACGAGGATCACGAAATGCTGCTGATTGAGCATTGGAGATTAAATCATCTAAAAGAGGTCGATGTGCGACAAGAGAACCAATGCAGCCACGTAATTGTCCGTGCAGTGTTAGAGTAACAAAAGTAGCTTTGGGCTTGGACAGTTCAGGATAAGTAGCAAGTAAAGTATTTTTATCCATTTCCAGCCCAGAAAATTGTTTCAGAATAGACTCACGCGCTATGGTGAGATAGAGTGCGGGAACCATGTTTGCCTCCTATGAAATAAATTATTCTACAGAGCTCTTCGCTTTAGCATAAATAGTATAAAGCTCTTCATGTGTTAAGTTTAGTTTGGGGGCAATAGCGTCAATCATCCCGTCTAAATTTTTTGTTGTTTCGAGTTTTTCGGTGATCGTTAAAATTTTACCTAAATAGCCTTCTCGTGTTAAAAGTGCATCACGTATGGATTTTCCTACGACAATTTTCTCCAGCATCTCTTCCATCGTCAATTGAAAATAAAGATCAATCAACGATAAGCTTCCGGTTAGAAATGCTTCATCTGATAGTTCATTTTTTTTGTGAGCTATGACCAGCTCTCTCATCATATGGGCTCTAAATTTAGCTGATTTTATGGTTTCTCGACTTATATCTGTTTCATTCTCACTGGAGTATACAAAAAGACCTAGCCATGAATGCAGTCTTGCAGGTCCAAGGAGATTTATGATTTGTCGAATACTGGTAATCTCACTTCTAAAACTGTATTCAGCAGAGTTGATATAGCGTAAGAGATTAAAGGTAAGCTCGGGATAGAGAGAAAATTTCTCAGTAATAATTTTTAAATCGCTTGTCTCATTCAATGTGTTTAGTACATCAATTACATTTAAACTTTTTAAATTCATAGGGTAACCCTTCTATATTATAGTTATTTATTTTAAGTTAAATTGTCTTAAATACTCTCAAGAATGTGTGATTTACTTGGAAAATTGAATTTTTGGAACTCTTTTTGCTAAATTTCTAAAGATAAATACCCGATAGTATTAAAATAGCATTTTTTTATATTACAATACCAATTACAAAATAAAGGCAGGCGATTAGTGGAGAGAAGAACATTTTTAACGCTAAGTGCTTTGACTGCTTCGAGTACTCTTTTTGGAATGAGTGAAGAGGTCGATTCTGGAGTTGCAAGAAGTGGTTCGAATGCTCTTGTGACTTCACTTTTAAAGAAACTTATTCTTGTACAAAATCAGGTCGGTTATGTTCAGTTTAATATTTTAAGTTTTGATGATTTATTAAAAGTAGCATCCCGGTGTAAAAAACCGCTACAGCCCTCTGAAATCGATTTTATTGAATCTATTTTTTATGGTGACCCACGAAAATATGGTTTTTATGGCGAACGAACGGTTCCTAATCTCACCATTGTAACACCTCAAAAAGATGTGGTTTATATGGATAAAACAGGACATTTTCTGATGAAGGGTGCGGCAACTGAAAAATTTGCCCAAATTAAACGTCTGATTGGTCCTGATCTTGTTTTGACTTCTGGTGTACGTGCTCCCGTAAAGCAGCTCTATCTTTTTCTGAAAAAAATGGAGTATGCAGGTGGAGATTTAAGACTCACTTCTAACTCCATTGCTCCTCCTGGATTTACCTTCCACAGTGTGGGTGATTTTGATATTGGTAAAGCGGGATATGGACAGTTTAATTTTACGGATAAATTTCAAGAAACGGATGTCTTCAAAAAGCTTTATGATGGTGGATACATAACTATTCGTTACACCTCCAATAATCCATACGGAGTTCGATTTGAACCGTGGCATATCAAGGTCACAGGCGGTTTTGAAACGGCTTAACACTCTTTTATGATACAATGACGCCATTAAAATTAAGGATTTTTGGATGTCTGGTATCGACTTCACTCAATTACCCCATACCCCTATGTACATTTGCGAAGAAGCTCTTTTAGAAAAAAATTTGAACCTTTTAGGACGAATTCAACATGAATCGGGAGCAAAAGTTATTCTTGCTCTTAAAGGGTTTGCAATGTGGTCAACCTTTCCTCTCGTAGCAAAATATCTCTATGGATGTACCGCCAGCGGATTGCATGAAGCCAAGCTTGCACGTGAAAAGATGAATAAAGAGGTGCATACCTATTCCCCTGCCTTTAAAGACGATGAAATCGATGAAATAGCGCGTATCTCAGATGATATTGTGTTTAATTCTCCTGCGCAGTTTCACCGGTATTATGAACGTGTCAAGGCAATCAATCCCTCGATCTCTATTTCTTTACGTGTCAATCCTGAATATTCTTCTTCACCCGTTGATTTGTACAATCCTTGCGGTCTTTACAGCCGTTTGGGAACAACTATAGCTAACTTTGACCCTGAAATTGTTTCGAAGCTTGATGGACTCAACTTTCATGCATTGTGCGAACAAAATGTCGATGCACTTGAAGGAGTCCTTGAAGCATTTGAAGCAAATTTTGGTGACTACATCGACACTATGAAGTACATCAATTTCGGAGGAGGACACCATATCACTCGTGTGGATTATGATGTTGATCGTCTTATCGAAGTGATTCGTGCGTTCAAGGCTCGTCATAACGATATTACCGTCTATCTCGAACCAGGAGAAGCAGTTGGATGGCAAACGGGAACTCTTGTCGCTTCGGTACTGGATATTGTCCGCAATGGAATGGAAATCGCCATTCTCGATACCTCTGCTGAAGCACATATGCCCGATACTCTGGCCATGCCATATCGTGCAATGATCCGTGGTTCAGGTGAAGCGGGTGAGAAGGCGCATACCTATCGACTAGGTGGGAATACGTGTCTTGCGGGAGACATTATGGGAGATTACTCGTTTGATGAAGTGCTTAAGATTGGAGATAAAATTATTTTCGAAGATCAAATCCATTATACGTTTGTAAAAAACACCACATTTAATGGAATTAAGCTACCTTCATTAGCACTATGGACAAAAGAGGAAGAGCTAACAATCGTACATGAATTCGGATATGAAGATTATCGAAACCGTCTCTCCTAAATAATTTCTTCCCTGAGTTTTTTAATAATTTCTTGTTCACGTCGAGAAATATATTTACTAAGCTCTGCCTCTTGCTGCACTGTCGGTGTAATTTTGAAATGGTATTTATATCCGCCTTCATACGCAGATTTAAAGACAAGCTGACCTTGAACTTCACTATTCTGTCCCATGATTTCTAAGGGAAACTGCAGCACCACATCAACAAAAGGTGAGATTGGGTAAAAATTTTTACTTGTCACTGCAATCCCTCCGATAGAAATATCATACGTATGAGTTTCCAAAGTAAGAGATGGATGAATAATGGTGAATTTGTAGGGTTGATGTGGATGAACGCGAATATTTTGCCGGTGGAAAAGAGATGTTTGGAGCTGGTCAAAGCGGCTTAGTTCTAAAAGTCGTTCTCCCTGAAGTGTAATTGGATTTACAGAAGCATAAACATCATACATAAACTGATCATTCTTGAGAAGATAAATACCATTTTGTAAAAGGGCAGCCGTTTCTTGGAGAGGATGAGGCCGAATAATGACACTTTGCTTATCGGTATGGAGAATTTGTGCCGGATATTGGATCGGTACACCGTAATAGGTGTTGAGAACAGTAATGGTGTCTGAATTTTGTCGCAGCATTTCAAGGGCATTTATAAGAGCATCTTCAAATATAAACAAGGATTCATCTTCGAGACGTTGGGCAGTATAGGCAATGAATCGTTCGATTGCAGAAGCAAAAGGAGAAATCTTTTCCCATCCCCCAACCGTGCCATAAAATGATTTGATATAGTGATTCAAAACAATATAAAAGGTATCGGAAAAGAATCGTTCAATCTTACTCTGTTCCACAACATGCTCGCGTATATCATTAAGAATATTTTTAATGTCTTGATTTGTATTGACAAAAAGTGCATCAAACAGTGGAATGAAAATATTTTGAAAACGACTCTGTGAGATAGGATTTTGATCGATATCGGTGTAAGCTTTCCACGCAGCTTTGATAAAGATCAGACGGAATGATTTGAGGTCAAAATTTGGATGCGAAAGAGATTTAAATACCTCAAGAAAGACTTTGCTAGTTGGCATTTGTAGGTTCCGTTGTAAATGAAACTGCTGCTTTGACAGCATTGATATAACTTAATATTAATGCCTTATTTTGGTAGGCTATATCAAATGCCGTTCCATGATCGACAGAAGTTCGTATGATTGGAAGCCCCAGTGAGACATTGATTCCTTCGTCAAAATATAGTGCTTTGAGAGGAGCTAGCCCTTGGTCGTGATACATGGCAACGATGGTCTTGTAATACTCACGGGAACGAGGCGTAAATGCTATGTCTGGGACTATTGGTCCTTCAAAAACTGCTTCACCGATTGTTTGGTTTGCGCGAACAATAGCTTCTTCGATAAAGCGCTCTTCATCTCCTAGTACGCCGTGATCTCCAGCATGAGGGTTGAGTCCTAATACTGCGATAGGAGAACGATTGAGACTGTGGTGCAAGCGAATCAAAAAATTATAGACTTCATCTGTTGTTATATGATTTGCTACTTCACGAAGCGGTATGTGTTCGGTTAAGAGTGCCACATAGAGTTTTTCGCATCCCAGCATCATAATAGCTTCTGAATCAAGTAAATCACGCAGTGCGTCGGTATGACCTACATACTTGATCCCAGCATGCATCCAAGCTTCTTTATGGATTGGAAGAGTCACAATGGCGTCTACATTTTTCTGGCGTGCTAAATCTAGAGCGCAAAGAAAAGAGTCAAAGCTGTATTGACCACTTGCTGCGCATACAGTTCCTGGATGAATAGTGAATTCTCCTGAAACTTTAAACATATGAAAATCATTGGGAATTTGTTTTTTCAGTAAGAGTGCAGCTTGATGCGACATCGTGTAATTAATGCAATATAAAGGGATACACAGGTGTTTGATTTGATCATGTGCTTTTAGAATTATCTCAAAACCAACACCGTTTAGATCACCAACGCTGATGGCGATACGCTTTAGCGCTGACATAGATTTTTCATATCTTGTACGGCATGTGCGAGACCGGTAAAGATGGATCTGGCAATGATACTTTGACCAATATTGAGCTCTTCAATCGTAGTGATGTTGACGATTTTTGTAACATTTTGATAATTCAGTCCATGTCCTGCAGCGACTTTTAATCCTAAACTTCGTGCATAATTTGCGGCTTCTACGACATCGCCGTAAGCACTCTCGAGCCGTTCATCGAGTTGAGCACGGCTAAGGCACAATGATTCGATGGCGTGATGAGAATGAGGAAGGCAACTGTGCCGCATGGCATAGAGATTGGCGTAACTTCCAGTGTGCAGTTCTACCCATTGAGCCCCTAGTTTAGAGGCAAGTTCTACTGCTGATCGTGTAGGGTCGATAAAAAGAGAAACTTCGATTTCATGGGCTTTTAATGTGTTAATAGTATTTAATATTGACTCATAATGCCCTGATACATCGAGTCCTCCTTCAGTGGTTACTTCTTCTCTCTTTTCAGGAACCAGCGTCGCACGGTGAGGATGCAGTGCACATACAATTTCTATTATTAGAGGATCTATTGCACACTCTAAGTTGACAGGGAGTGGAGAGGACGCAATAATACGGCGAGCATCTTCATCGTGGATATGGCGACGATCTTCTCGTAAATGTATCGTTATTTGATCTGCACCCGCTTGTGCACAAATCGCTAATGCCATAAGCGGATCGGGATCGTTAATCTTACGTGCTTCACGTAAAACTGCAATATGATCTATATTGACGCCTAGCGTCATTTTAGTCTTACCGTTTTGCATAAAAATCCTTTTTGCTATTTTAAAATTTATTAAATATTAGTGAATTATACCGAACAATTAATGGCAAAGAAATATGATACAGTATTTAGAAACGTTGAGTGAAAACCAAACAAAAGAGGTGCGGATACAGCATTTTTTATGCTTCATTGATATAATCATGCTTATAAATGGATATTATTGAAAATAACTTCGAATGCTTTGGATGAGTAGCGGAGAGAAATACCAAAGTACTTCAAAAATAATGAACTGACTGGTCAAAATTATCCACACTCTATATCGAAATTTACGTGTTTTATGACGAAACAGCTTTTGTGCGAAAACAGCACCTACGCTTCCTCCCATTATTACGAACGTAAGGAGTGTTTTTTCACTAATTCGATTGCGATTGAAACGAGCGAGTAATTTGTCTATGCCAAATATCGTAAACGTAACAATATTGAGGAAAAGTAATAGGAATAAAAATGGTTTCATAGTTGACATTGTAACACGCAGTAGTGGGAGTTGTCATCAATTTGAAAACAAAATTATTAATGAAAAGGGCTAGAAAAATATGGCTGAAAAATTTTACGTAGTTAAACAGGGAAGAATGCCCGGAATATACACAACATGGGCAGAATGTTTACGACAGGTCGATAAATTTGCAGGAGCTGTCTATAAAAGCTATAAGACGAGAGCAGAGGCCGAAGAAGCTTTTGGATCAAAGACATTAACAACAAGATCGACCGCTTCAAAAACAGTAGATAAGAAAAAAACGAGCACTGTTTCTGAAATAGACTCTTCATCCGCCACAATGGGGAATATTCGTTTGCGTATCTATTGTGACGGTGCGTGTTCTGGAAATCCTGGAAAAGCAGGAAGCGGATTGGCTATCTATGAAGATGAAAAGAAACCAGTCTTGATGTACGGTGCTGCGGATGTGATCGGAACCAATAATACAGCAGAACTAAAAGCTTTGCTGCGAGCACTTGAGCTTGCGGTTGAGACGCAACATGAGAAGGTTGCGATTTTATCGGATTCTAAATACAGTATCGAGTGTGTGGTGAACTGGGCATATGGATGGAAAGCTAAGGGCTGGACCAAGCAAGGGGGAGAGATTAAAAATCTCGACCTGATCAAAACAGCACATGCTCTCTATGACGGTATTAAAGATAAAGTGGTTATCTCTCATGTTCGAGGGCATGCCGGAGTCGAGGGAAATGAGCTTGCGGATAGAATGGCAGTTATCGCAGCATCAAATGGGAATAGTGTTTTTATGGAATATACCTATGAGTGCATCTCGGATGTAATTGCCCTTAGTGCAGGTTGATTTTTCTAAAATTAAGATAGACAAATAAAGCATCAAAAGGACATCCTATGGCTCAATCAATAGAAATCATCTCATGGAACGTTAATGGCATCCGAGCCGTAGCCGAAAAAGGGGCATTTGACTGGCTCGAAGAGCGTCAGCCTCATATTCTTTGTCTTCAGGAGATCAAAGCCTTACCAGAACAAATGCCTGAGAATCTATTCGCTAACCGTTATTCTAATATAAGCATTAACAGTGCGGTAAAAAAAGGGTATTCGGGAACCTTGATCGCAAGTGACCTTGAACCTGTATATTCAGATACTCGTGCTGATATTGATACCATGAGTGAAGGGCGTATCGTCGAACATCATTATGGAGATATTGCTTTGTTTAACGTCTATTTCCCCAATGGGCAAAAGGATGAAGAACGGCTTGCCTATAAATTGGAGTTTTATGATCGTTTTTTGGATTACTGCCAAACCCTTCGCAGTGAAGGCAAAAAAATAATCATCTGCGGGGATGTCAACACAGCACATCGTCCGATTGATCTCAAAAATCCTAAATCGAATGAAAAGACATCGGGTTTCTTGCCGATTGAGAGAGCATGGATCGATAAGCTGCTTGAGCATGGCTACATCGATACCTTCCGTCATATCCATGGAGATAAAGAGAATGAATACAGCTGGTGGTCGTATCGCTTTAGTGCACGTTCTAAAAATGTCGGATGGAGAATCGATTACTTTTTTATCTCCGAGGATCTTGCCGATTCTCTCGAAGATGCATTCATACTTCAAGATATTACAGGATCAGATCATTGTCCTGTTGGGATTCGTTTAAACATCGTATAAAACACGATAATAACTTACTAGAGGTATTGTCATTTATAACAGATAAATATTCCAGGTTCCTCTGTTTTAGATTGATTTACTGACTGGCTATTTGATAAACGACCTATGACTCGATATAGTAGCCAAGCCCCATGGCATTCTTAACCATGGCAACCGGCAGTTTCTTATTAAGTCTCCACATCAGCGTCCGTACATCATTGTGCGACTGATGAGCACTACCCCACACAAAACGGACAATTTGATCAAAGTTAACAATACTTCCCATCTGAGCGATTAAAAGAGACATAAGTGCCCGCTCTTTTCTCGTCATTTTAATTTCAGTATTTTTATACAAAAGCGTAAAGTCTTTGACTTTGAATTGATAACAATTGCACAGATCAATCGTTGAGCTGTTGGAGTGTAAATTAAAAACTTTCATCTTTAATTCGTCATATTCCAAATGAAGCTGTTGCATGATGCTGTTAGAAACTTTATGCTTTTTAAAACAGTGCAACGCACATTGAAGAGACGTATGCAAATTAATAGGCTCAAAAGGTTGGAC
>CAIMUF010000013.1 GCA_903844635.1 uncultured Sulfuricurvum sp.
ATAAACGCCGTTATACCATAAAGGGACAAAAAGAAATAATAACACTCCCTCGTAACCAAGCTCCCAAGATATTAAAAATATTGCACTAACGATCAGGATTGCGACTAAAGTCAAAACTCTTTTTGGTGAAATCCTTCCCGAGGGGATAGGACGCCCTTTTGTTCGAGCCATCTTACTATCACTCTCATATTCTTGATACTGATTCAAAGCCGATACGCCAAGTGCTAGTAATAGTACCGCCAAAGTAGAACCTGCTAAAATACTCACATTTTCTCCTCTTGCCAACACAAAAGCAAACACCGCCGAAAGCGTCACCGCCAAAGAGAGATAAAACTTAGTCACTTCCAAAAATAATCGGATCATTGGACACTCTTTAGATATTTTACTAATGCTTCTATCTCTTGAGGCGAAAGCATCTTTCCAAACGGAGGCATCACATTCGCTTTAAATCCTTCCACTATATCATCGTTAGGATTCTCTATAGAGTTGTGTAGGTAGGCTTCATCTGCGACTACCTCTCTAAGCTTGCCATCTGTGATGACTTTTTGTTTACTTTGGTAAATCCCTTTAAGAGTTGGACAGACCCTTTTTGAGCCATCTAAGCTATGACAAGCAATACATCCTTTAGTTTTAAAGAGTGTAGCTCCATCAACAGCAACAGCCATCTGCATTTTAGATTTTTGCACGGAAATAGAAACTGGAGTCGGTTTTGGTACCGGTTGTAATACAGCTTTGTTATTCGTTTCACTCTGTTTTTTAATAAACTCGATAATCGCTTCCATCTGCTCTTTGTTGATCTGATCTGAGAGATTAGGCATGACTCCATCTGGAAAACCATCCACCACATCTTTTGCCGGAGTCCGCACTGAATCGCGAATATATGTTTCGTCGACAAGTACTTCGCGCGGTTTACCATTTGTTAAAACTTTCACTTTTTTACCAAATATCCCTCGAAATGAAGGCCCTACTATAATCGATCCGTCAAGACTATGACAAGCAACACAACCCAATGTCTGAAATAATACCTCACCCTCTGACTTTGGAGCACCCTTGTCATGAGGACTTAATTTATCACTGGCATACCATGCATCAAATGCCGCTTTATCCATGACTTCTACTTTGGAAAGCATCCTAGAGTGTCCTGTACCGCAATACTGGGAACACTCAACATCATAACGCCCCAAAACAGTAGCATTAAACCAGAGATGATTTTCCCGTCCGGGCACTACGTCCTCCTTTACACGAAAAGCTGGAACATAAAAACTATGAATCACATCGTTGATAGGAGCATGAAGACGCAAGCGAATATTTTCTCCCACAGGGACATAAAGTTCAGTAGTCTGCTTTCCATTTGGATAGATGAAAGTCCAAGACCAACGTTTACCTAACACTTCCACAACAAAGGCATCTTTAGGCAAAGTTCGGATCTCTCTAAAAGCGGTGTAACCATAGTAAAAGATAACAAAAAGTAAGATTGTAGGGATTACAGTCCAAGCGATCTCAAGCCCCACATGGTCTTTGATGTTACGAATATCTTCAGGCTTTACCCGACTATGGTGATAACGGAAAACAAAATACCCCATAAGTCCCACGACTAGTAAGAACATCGCAAAAGAGATACCATTGGTAATCCAAAATGCCCTATCAACATCAGCAGCAAATGTGGAAGCATCCTTGTTAAATCCTGATAACATCAAAGCTCCTTTAGCTATGCACTACGTCGATACCGACGATCAAAAAAAATATCATCAATATCACTAAAGCCATAACTACATACCACTTAAGATACTCGACTTCACTACGCAAATGCATATAATAGACAACAACTAATGCCACTTTCATAAAAGCTATAAGTAACTGAATTTCTACTGTTTTTCCAGGACTTAAATGAAACCATGAAGGTTGCAAAAATGTCAATAAAGTCAATAGCAACAATCCTGCCAATACTTTAGTATAAAGGGCAACGGTAGGCGTAGCAGTATTCATCTCAGACTCCTATCATGTAAAATATCGGGAAAAGGATAATCCAAATAAGATGAACAAAATCCCAGTAGAGCGTGACATTTTTCATGACTATAGTATGCTCCGGTCGGACACCACCTGAACGAATCAGCAGTAAAACCCAAGACATCAAGGCTATCCCGACAATTACATGTAAGCCATGAAGACCTGTCATTACGAAGTAAAGACCGAAAAAAAGTATCTCTCCTTTGTCCTTGGCATCGAGTATGCTAGAACCGGGATAGATGCCGTGATGAATATCAACACTCCATTCAAAAGCTTTAATACTCAGGAATAGTATCGCCATCACGACAGTAGTTCCCACCAAATAAGCTGAAACACGCACCTTTCCTTGACGCATCATCAGTGAAGCTAAGCCCATCGTATAAGTGCTTAAGAGCAAGATCACCGTATTGACTCCGCCTAGCCAAACATTTAAATTGCCAGAAGATATACCAAAGAGCTCGCTATGACGATAAAAATTGATAGCAAAAAGTAAAAAAAGGACACCAAACATCATCATCTCAGTCAATAAAAAAATCCAAAACCCAAATTTTTCACCGTCATAATCATCATTATAATCTGCAACAGGATAGGAATTCCCTTGAATGTCGTAAGCCATCTCCTTTTTCATCATACTACTCTGCGAAAGTTTTCGTCAAAGTGTACTACAGGTTCACCATGCTCATATTCGTAAGGGTCAAAATCCACATAGGGTATTTTAGAAAAGTTTTCTAGCGGCGGCGGCGAAGAAATATGCCATTCCAATGTTGTAGCATTCCAAGGATTCGGCCCTGCTTCTTTACCCTCTTTTAATCCGCGAGCAAAGTTGTAAAGTATCGTCAAAAGCCCTGATGCCACCAGTACTGCACCGACTCCGGCCATTTGATGATAAATCGTAAAAGTCGGAAGATAATCAAAATAACGTCTTGGATTACCTAAAAAACCAGCGATAAACATAGGAAACCAAAGCATATTAAAACCCATAAACATCAAACCAAAAGCGATACGGCCTCTAACCTCGTCGTAAATCTTCCCAGTGATCTTTGGATACCAGTAATGCAATCCTCCAATAAACATAAACATCACTCCACCAAGGATCGTGTAATGAAAATGCGCTACAACAAAATAGGTGTCATGAAGGTGTATATCTGCTCCGATGGCCGCTAAAGTCAAGCCGGTGAGACCTCCTATCGTGAAATTAACAATGCTTCCTAAAATCCAAAGCATAGGAGTAGCTAAAATTATAGAGCCTTTGTAAAGCGTTGCCATCCAGTCAAAAATCTTCACTCCCGTAGGCACCGCCACTAAAAATGTTAAAAGAGAGAAGATGATCCGTGCCATGTCACTTATGCCCGAAGTCAGCATATGATGTCCCCACACCAAGTAACCGATTCCAGCAATAGAAGCAGATGAGATAGCGATGGCGTGATATCCAAAAATAGTACGTCTTGTAAATGTAGTCAAGACTTCAGAAACGATACCAAAACCCGGAAGTATCATCAAATAAACCGCTGGATGAGAATAGATCCAAAAGAGGTGTTCATAAAGAATCGGATCACCGCCCTTTGTTGGATCAAAGATCCCTATATTAAGTGTGCGTTCCAAAATTACCAGCAGCAGCGTAATTCCTATAACCGGAGTGGCAAGTACCTGAATCCATGCAGTAGAATAAAGTCCCCAGACAAATAACGGCATCTTAAAAAAGCCCATACCAGGCGCGCGAAGACGATGAATAGTAACGACAAAATTGATTCCGGTGAGAATCGACGATATACCCAAAATAAAAGCCGCGATGAGAGTAGGAAGAACATGAGAATCAGTTCTAAGACTATAAGGAGCATAAAAAGTCCAGCCCGTATCAGCAAATCCATGTCCACTCATTAATGCAGAATAAGCCGTAGCTACACCTATCACATAAAGCCACCATGAAAGAAGATTTAACCGTGGAAAAGAAAGGTCACGAGCACCGAGCATAAGTGGCAGTATAAAGTTTCCCAGTGCTGCAGGAATTCCCGGAACAATAAAAAGAAAGATCATTGTCACACCATGAAATGTAAAAAGTTCGTTATAAGTATGCGGTTTCAAAAACTGAGGACCAGGGAAAAATAGTTCCGCACGCATCGTAACCGCTGCACTCACCGCCAAGAAAAAAAGCGTAAACATCACTCCCATATATAACAAAGCGATACGCTTATGATCGACTGTGAAAATCCACTGTAGTATTGGATTTTTATGCGTTCCAAAAACAGTTTTTGTTTCATGATAAAAACTAGGCATCTTTATCCTCCGAAGCCTGTTTTTTTCTTCCGCTAAGCACTAAATAGAGAAAAAATCCAAGCAAGATCAGCGATAATATAGCGGCAAGTATTTTTTCTGTTGCAAAGACATATGTCTTATTCTTGGGATCGAAAGCAAAACAAAGCGCTAAGGTCTTAGCAATAGTAGGCCTCACCGTTCCCTCAGAAGCTTCCATCATCGCCATTTGAATATCAAAAGGAAGTTGCTCTATACCATTAAGATAGCGGGTTACCTTTCCTTTTGGAGAGATGGCTATCAATACCGTCGGATGGATATAATCCACCATCCCTTTAGGACCAATTTGTTTTTCAAAATTAAATCCTACACTATCGGTCAC
>CAIMUF010000014.1 GCA_903844635.1 uncultured Sulfuricurvum sp.
AGTCTTTAAATTGGAAAACACCCAATGAGGTTTTTTATGGATTAGTAGCAGCGGCTTAAGCTAAAAATAGGTATGATTTTTTAAGTCAAAAAATTGCACTTCAGATTTAAATTTTGGTAGAGTTACCATATCTTGATTATGAAAAAACTGTTAGAAAAAACGCCAAATCATGACAAAATTGAATACGTTCTACCAATTCAATCAAAAATGCCTCAATTTTTTGCTATACTTTCATCTAGTGTGCGGGAATAGCTCAGTTGGCTAGAGCGTCAGCCTTCCAAGCTGAATGTCGCGAGTTCGAGTCTCGTTTCCCGCTCCACTTCTCTTTTTAACCATCAAAACAATAATTTTTTCTGTCCTAATGTTTTGCTGCTATCTTCATCGCCAGCTTACGTGCAAATGGAAATACTAGCAATATCGTCGGAAACGCAATGGCATACGCTACCAACCACGCATGAAGCCATATCCCAATAAAGCCATGAACGAATCCAAGATTTATAAACGTAATCGCTCCTGACATGATAAAACTCATAAAACCTGAAAGCAATGCCGCTTGAACCTCATGAAGATATTTAATCGAAACCATATTTATCCTTTATTACAAACTATTACGATATTTTTATCCTCTGCATAATCCACACCCCAATCAATCATCATTTCTAATATTGGACGAAGTGACGCACCATGTGGCGTGAGACTGTATTCTACCTTAGGCGGTACTTGCTCATAAATCACTCTCAAAATCAATCCATTCTCTTCCATCTCACGCAGTTGCTGAGTCAGCATTTTTTGGGTGATGCGTGGCATTAGACGAAGCATTTCACCATTACGCAGAACTTTTTTATCAAGCAAATGCCATAAAATAAGCCCTTTCCATTTTCCGCCTATCAATTCAAGTGTAAGCTCAAAATGGCAATTAAAATTAGCTTGAATCATATTATAGTTACCTTTTAGTATGTACAGTACTTTTTAGTACGTTCTTGATTTAAAACACTGTATTGTATAGAATCTCACCTAAGATTACTTTTAAGGAGTATAAATGAAACGTGTACTATTACTAAATCTACACTAAAAATACGAAGGTTTTGCCAACGGCAATTTAACGAGAGATCTGTTAAATGAAGCAAAAACTTTTTTTCTACACAATGGATATGAAGTAAAAGAAACCAATATTGACGAAGGCTACGACACTGCAGCTGAGTTGGAAAAATTTCAATGGGCTGATCTCTTTTTATCCAGTCACCCGTATTTTGGATGGGATTGCCATGGCTAGGTAAAAAATACATCGATGACATTTTCTCTGCAGGCGTAAATACGGTCACGTATTCCAGTGATGGTCGCAGTCGAGATGATCTATCAAAGACGTACGGAAGTGGAGGATTGATGGAAGGTAAGCGATACATGCTCAGTTTCACTTATAACTGCCCCGAGAGTGAGTTCAATAATCCCAAAGGCTTTTTTGAGGGAATGAGTGTGGATCAGGCTAATGCTACACTACATAAAACACTGCAATTTTGTGGTGCACAACCCTATCCAGGCTACAGTGTCCATGATGTCTATAAATCAGAGTTTGATTTAAACAGTGTCCTTCACGGATTGAATGAACATTTAAAACAAAATATAAAATAAGGAATTAGCGATGCGAAACAATTTTGAAGAGGCGATGTACTTCCGCCATGCGTGTAAACTGTTTGATACTACTACGCCTATGAAAAATGAGGATTTGACATTTATCCTCGAAGCGGGACGCCTTAGCCCCAGTTCATTCGGTATGGAGCAATGGCAATTTTTTGTAATACGTGATAAAGCGATGCGTGAAGCGATTCAAGCGGTGGCATGGAATCAGCCTCAAATCACGACCGCTTCCGAGCTCATCGCGATTGGGTACAAAAAGAATGTTCGCAGTACTGATGGGTATATCAAAAGTAAATTCGATAAATTTCATTATCCGGATGCACTTTTAGAAATGTACAGCCAATGGGTCGACCCGCGCAGTGATGAAGTGTTAGAGTCTTGGTCTGCGCATCAGGTATACATTGCGTGCGCCAACATGATGACTGCAGCGGCTTCAATCGGAATCGATTCATGCCCTATGGAGGGATTTGACCGTAATGCAGTAGAAAAAATCATGGGAATTGATACGGATACCTATGGTATTGTGCTATTAGTACCGTTTGGCTATCGTGTCAACGAACAACCTCCATTACATCGTTCCGAACTCTCTGAACTCGTCACTTACCTTTAATTTTCGATTCGACCATTGCCGTAACGTTTTTTTCGCTCGGCAGTATAGTCCCACCATACGCGCGGATCTCCACCATCCATAAAATCGGTGATCGACATCAATACATCGAGCATGCAGGGGTCTTGCCTCTCTGTGAACGCTGTACAAAATCGGACATACAGATCATAGGGATCTTCTCCTCTAAGCTGATCAGGAGAGGTGATTCCAACACGTGCGAGATCAGCAGCAACCGTCTTACCGATATTAGGAAGATCGGTCAGTTTTTCGACTTTTTCACGTATGACTTTTGCAGGATTCATGGTTTTTTACACCAACAGCTATTTTCATGATCGTCGATCATCCCGCACGCTTGCATAAAAGCGTATATGGTCGTCGTTCCGATAAATTTAAATCCCCGTTTTTTGAGCTCTTTTGTAATAGTATCGGAAATATCTGAGGTACACGCCGCTTCTCTGTAATACGGGACATTGTTGATAATACGATTTCCACCTACTTTACCCCAAAAATAGTTGTCCAACGAGCCGAATTCTTGTTGAATCTCTAAAAAGGCTTTAGCATTACTGATTATTGCTTTGATTTTCGGACGGCTTTTTATGACAACTCCACGCTCTAGAATACGATCGATATCGGCATCTGTATATAAAGCTACTTTTGATAGATCAAATCCCTCGAATCCTTCACGATATCCTTCACGCTTTTTAAGAACCGTCAGCCAACTTAAGCCCGCCGACTGTGTTTCCAAACTAAAGAGCTCGAACAAGGAACGATCATCATGCAGCGGTTTTCCCCACTCTTCATCGTGATAAGCCACATAAACAGGATCACTCAGTTTGACCCATCCGCAACGTGAAACTGACATTCTATCCTCCACTTTTTAATTGGAAATATCATAGCACAACTCATTCAATCAACTATTTTTATGACAAAATGCAATAAAGTCTAATCTACCAGTACGATCCCCATCGTTTCCAATAAAAACAGTGCCTCATATCGGCTGAAAATTGCCCCTTTAAGATGATTGGAGCGTACATCTATCATTGTATTACTCGTGTCGGTAAAATTGGCACCTTCTAGATGGGTATTTCCGAACAATGCTCCCTTAAAATCACTCCCGCTAAAATCGCCTTTGATAAAACTCCCATTGCGAAAATCGACCTCTTTGGCGCGGCACTCTTTTATCATCAAACCCTCTAAGTTCAGACCGAAAAAGTTGCTATCATTGAGGATACACTCACGAAAACGCAAGGGGTCAGCATTGAGCAAACTCTTCCAGTCCGCCATCGTCCAGTCTATCCCGATCATTTTACACGATATAAATTCGACATCGCTCATTTTCGTATTGGTCAGTTTCATCAGACTCAGGTTGCAATTTTCAAAACGGCATTCGATAAATTTACACGAAGAAAAAAATGTTTCACTAAAATCACATGAGACGAAGGTGCAATCATCAAATTCTGCTTTGCTGATCTTCATTCCATGAAGGTCAATCCCCTCAAAATTCTCTGCGAATACATCTAGATTATCAATAATTTTCATTTTATTTCCATGTTAATTTTTTAATATTAAATAATACAACAGCTACGAACGCCAATAGACACCCAACTAATGTAGAAAGTGCCAACGTTTCACCATACACAATCCAGCTCGAAATGATAGCTCCCACAGGGACGATAAACATAAATACGCCTGTGCGGTGCGCTCCTACTTTTCCTGCCGATAGAAAAAAGAGCGCGGTACTGAATGTCCCCGGAATCACGCCGATAAAGAGGATCGTCCACCAAAATACTACATCATATGCACCGAAATCAAACGGATGGTGCGGCAGGGCAAAGAGCATGTTGATAAACGTCGTAATACCGAAAACAATGACGGTATAAAACATCGGATCGGCTCGCTTGGTCGCTTTTTGAGACACGATCGTTACCAATGACCAGACCAAAGCACATCCCAGAAAATAGGAACTCTCAATATTTAAAAATTCAAATCCCTCGGATGGAATACGCAATAAAATTGACGCTCCAAAGATACCGATGGTCAATGCGATGATTTGTCTCGTTGTTATTGTTATCCCGAAAATCACTATGGACATAAAATAGGTAAGTAATGGAGCGAGTGCTGTCACCATCGTCCCTCCATATCCCGCTTGACCATGTGAAAGTCCTGCAAAAAAGAGGTAGTTAAACAGTGATGTCAAGGCACCAGCCGCAAGCATATACAAATATCCGATTTTGTCACTTTTTAACGGTGTTTTGAGATACCAAACAACAGGAATAATCGTCATAAAAGAGATAGCATAGCGCCAAAATGCCGCTACTTCAGCATTAGAATGTTCAGCCGCAACTTTTCCCGCCGTCCAAGCCACACCCCAAAAGAGCATAGCAACGATCATCCCGATATAATAGCGTGCAGTGGTATTTGACTGAGTCATAAAATAGGTCTTTGATATTGTTTTTCGGAAGTCTATCCCCTATTTACTTAGAGTAAAATCGTTTGTGCGATTTCTCAATTATTGTTTATCAACGAACCGCACTGTTTTCGAAGTGAGATATTACTATAATCATTAAAATTCATAAAAAAGAGTCTACAATGAATGATACACCTGATCCTACTTCTAAAATGATTCCTGCTTGGGAATATAAAATCGAAGAGTTGATGCAAGTAAGTATTCAGCTTCTCCGTCTCTTTTTTATTGCCATAATGATTGTCTATCTTTTTTCTTGCCTCATTGGTCTTTCCAGCAAACTTATCGACTTAACGTTGCAATATGGCGCTCTCAACTTTGTAAATATGAAAATTATTTTGACCGATGCGCTGTTTACGCTGATTGTACTGGCAATCGTCCGAACGCTCTTTATACGCAACGGCTACCTATATGCGCTTACATTACTTGAAATCGGGTTTGTCGTTATCATCCGAAAACTCATTTTGTTGGAAGTTGATCCGAGTGATACATGGCTTCTTCTGATTTTAGGGGGTATTTCTGCACTCTTTTTCGGATTAATCATCTTTGCCCATTCTTCTAAATTTCGTAGTAGCAAGGTGATATAAAGTGACCTCATCCAACTTTTCCCTCCCCAACTATCTCCGCCGTATCAACTATAACGGTGAAACTCATCCCGATCTAGCAACCCTCATTGCACTCATGAGTGCACAACTCCAATCCGTACCGTTTGAAAACACTGAAGTCCAAGCAGGTCGTATTCCCTCTCTTATCCCTGAAGATATTGTCACTAAAATTGTTACACACGGACGGGGAGGATACTGCTACGAAGTGAATGGGCTGTTTGCTATGGCGCTTACTGCTCTCGGATTTGAGTGGTATTTTGCAGGTGCTCGTCCGATGTTTTACCCTGCTCGTCGTCCAAAAACCCATATGGTTGTTATCGTCATCATCGATGGAAAAAGCTATTTGTGTGACACAGGATTTGGAGGGTATGGTGTACGAGAACCTTTAGAGGTTGTAGATGCACATGGGAGCGAACAAAATGGTGATAGATTTCGTTTTGAGCTGATTGAGAAGGAATATGTCCTGAGTTCTCTCGTCAATGATGAATGGGCACCCCAATACGGCTTTGCCCTGTCTCCGCAAGAGTGGATCGAATTTAGCCTTGCTAATCATTTCAACGCCACCCACCCCGATACCATCTTCACCCAAAAGAAACTCGCTGTGATGCAAACACCCTTGGGACGAAAAATCCTCGTGGACAATAGCCTCAAAATCATCGATAAGGGTATCACAACGATAAGTGATGTAGATTATGCCTCTGCGGCACGGGAGCATTTCGGGTTATTGATTTAACTGTGCGATCAGCAATGCGGCTCGAACCGATGCTTTGAAGGATTTCATTTTTTCTTGAGTGATAACCGCCATTGCCATCTCTCGCTCTTTTTTGATCTGTGCAAATAGTGTAGCTGTAGGGAAGTTGCGTGCAGTATGAATCAAAGCATAAACGCTCTCATCAAATAATTCGCTCTCCAAAGGTTCAAGTGCATCGTACAGAGCCATAAAAATAGAGCGTTGTTCCTCATCCATCTTACATGAATCATCCGTAATTTTCAGAGCAACTGTCACTGCGCAATCTCGAGCAAATATATCGAGTCTGCTAGCAACTTTGTAGATTGGATTCATCATCCTACTTCTTCTAAATTTTCCGGTTCTTCTTGGACGATATACCCTACTCCACGCATCTCTATTGGAATATCTTTACGATACTTCTTCTCTCTAAATGCAGGAGATTTTGGGACACCATTTTTTTCTGCGAGTTTGTAAATGTCTTCATTAAGAAAATGGGCATCAAACTCTTTGGTAAATGGCATATCCCACGTAATGCATCCGATACTCGGACAAATCGCGGCACATTGCGGATCATCATATACACCGACACACTCGATACACTTTTCAGGAGCCACGTAATAACGCTTGTTCCCCATCGGGCTTTGTGTATCATCTACGATCGCATTAACAGGACATTGTTGTAAACACGCATCGCACGTGATACAGGTATCATCGATAATTACTGACATTTATATCTCCTTACCAAATCTGCCCCAAAGGGGCAAGCGTTTCAAAGAAACATCGCTAAACGCGAGCGGTTCCCTTGTTTTGTGCCTTAGCGGCAAGCGTAGCTATCTGGATGTATTCAGATAGCGTTATTATCTTTAGACGTATGGACAATACGCAGTAACCATGGTGGCGGATTGCCCAATAATAACTCTTGAAGTTTTTTGATTGCTTCCTCAATGAGTTCATTCTCAGCCGATCGCATCGGATAAATTTTGGAAGCCAACACCATTTTCGACGCGGTAGGACCTATTTGTGAACAAAACATAATGTCTGCTTCTTTTACCGTCCCAATTTTGTACGCCAGTTTTTCGTGTTCATCTTCGATCGCATCTTGTGAGCTGTCGAGCGTTTTAATATACTCGGCTGTCTCTGACGTGACACGATACAGCTCAAAACTCTTCGACCACCCAAAATGCTGATTGACAGAGGTTCCATCCGATGAAGCGAACGCGATTAACATTTAGACGGCTACCGCTTCACGTGCTTGACGCATTGGGGTTGAAATGTCATCACGGAACGTTTGAGGAGAGACTTCAGGTGACAATAATCCACGTTTTTTGCTCGAACTGATAGCATAATCCGAACTGTTTACATAGTAATCATTGAACTCGGCCGTATATGGCATATCCCAAACAATACACTCTTCCGTAGGACAAGCTGCTGCACACGCAGGAACTTCAGCATGACCAACACACTCGATACATTTTTCCGGTTTGACATAGGTAAATTCCCAATCATCACGAGGTGAATCACCCTCACTTGCAATCGCACTTACTGGACACTCATCAATACACGCATCACAATTGATACATAAATCGGTAATCATTACAGCCATAATAGACTCCTACTATTTTTATTACGCCATCGGAACACGTCCCGATTGGCTACGCTAACGCTAAGTTCTCTTCGGCAGAGAGCCCGCGCACTTAGGTGCTTTATCAGTTTTTTAATTGATATAATTTGTCTTTGCATTTTTCGTACGAGGTGGAGTCTAATACAGGAAGAAGTTTGATGTCCACCGCTTTGAGCAACAATGTCACCGAACACCCCTCACAAAGTTCCATCCGATCAAATGCATCCGTGGTAATAAGCGAATTCATAATGCCGCAAGGTGTCTCCACACTCACTTCACTCAGAACCAAACCCTTACGAAAATGTTGCAGTTCACCTGAGAGATGGTTTTCAATCGAAACACTTCCCTCTTTAGAACCGGTACACAACGATATTGCTGCCTCTTGTATACGGCATTCCACCTCATCACCGATTTTTAGCCATTTAGGTGCTTCGGTTTTGAGAAGTTTTAAAACGGTCTCTTTTGTGCGAACGGTGATGCAGCTAAAGAATTGATCACTTTTGATCTCTTCCACGTATGCCTGAAATGAGTTCATAATAGCCTCCTACCAAAGATAGATCACGATTCTTTTATCGATGACGTTTTCAAACTGTTCAAGTATCATCCCAGCCGTAGAGGTAGGTCCTAAATGACATCCTGAACATGCTCCCAAATAACGCAGCCATATTTCAGGAGTATCACCGCTCACATAGTTGACCAACTCAACTCCGCCACCGTCACTTGCGAGGATGGGTCCTAGATTTTCACTAATAACGGTTTCAACTTTGGCACGCTGGTGAGAGAGATTCATCATCCGAAATGCGACATTTATGTCGTTATCTTCATTTTGGTTACTCACATAGGTCAACAGTGAATGCGCTTGCGCTTCTCCTGCATGTGCCGCTTTAATCATCCATTTCATCGAGTTCAAAACATCATCATTACGGAGTAAAATCCCCAGTTTTAGCTGTGCCGTTGCCATATTGGCCTCTGCTGCTACCCTATAATGACGAATCGATTCATCCATATTTGCAGTGACACCGATGCCGTTTTCGTACATACCGCCCAGATAAAATGCTGCTGTTTCATGCCCCAAGGATGCTGCACGTTCAAAAAGCTCATACGCCTTATGAATATTCTTTGGCATACCGAAACCTTTGACATGCATTGTTCCCAGATTGACCATTGCATTACTGTTAGAGTCACCAAGAGATTCCCAAATCGCTTTTGCACTCATGTAATCTTTCGCATCATAAGCTTTAATCGCCTGCTGCATCAATGTCTCTTCTTCCATGGTCACTCCCTATTTTTACTCTTATTAAGAGAACCATTGCAATTGCTGTTCACACCTAAAGAATAAAAAATGCATAAGAGCTGTTAATTACATACACGAAGAGTCCAACATGGAATATATCATCACCTCAGAGATGGAAGAGATACGTCAACTTATCGCCCAAACTGCTGCCAAGCGCAATGTTCTCAAAGTAGAGATGGAAAACTGGTATGAGACCAACAATAAACGATTTGATCGTACCAATGAGCTCATCACCGTCGATTCAACTCTGTCTGAGCTCGACAGCCATTACAAACGGCTATGGGATTACCATAATAAAAAAGTATCTTAAGGAGATAAAATGAATGAAAATTTGAAAAGCGAAGTGCTTAAACACGCCCGTGTAGCATTTGAACAAGCATGCACTCTACGTGACAATGAACGATTGGAAGTCTATATCTACGACGGGAGTGTCAAATCCTCTGACGTATTAAGTGAAGATCACACGATCATCTATACGCCTAATAGAATTTTGTGTTATCAGGTGTGGGGTCACGATTATCTAGAGGATGAGATTTGCGCATGGATCGATCACGCCCGAGCGGAAATAAGCCCCAAACCTCTCGAAGAGAGCATCGTCGAAACTCTCAATAAAGTTGCTATTTCCAAAAGGCTCACCCCCGATGAAATCAACACGAATGAAGTTTTTGCTAACTTGCGCATGGAACAAATCGAACAGATCGAACATGCTATCATCGAATACTGGTGGGATAATAAAGAAGTAGAAAATGCCAAATCCCTCGCACTAGAGCAGATCACCACCGCATTACGGAGCATGGAGGGATGATTCTTACCCTCCACTGTGTTGACAAAACGTTTCATATCAACATCACAGCCGATCAGTTCACACGCCTGCGTTCCCCTGACATCACCAGTGATGAAATCATAGCTATTGCATCGGATTGTAAAGTTGATTCTATACTCTTGGCAGAATATGCAGCAGATTTGAAAAAATCAGCAAAAGAGATGCGTGAGATCGATGGATCTTGCGATTACAGCGACCATCTTTAGCTAAAAATTATTCTCTTTTTTTAGACCATCACGAATTATTTTCTCCATTTTTTGACAATCAGCAAACTGTACACACTCAATAGATGCCTCGATATATTTTTCCGGTGTAGTAGTACTATAATCAACATATCCATAGCCATTAAATACCGCCATCATGTCAAAAAATAGTCGAGTAATCCTGCCGTTAAGTTCATAAAAAGGATGCAGTGCTATTAACTCACATTTAAAATAGGCAATTTTAGCTGCAAATTCTTCTGCTGATAGTGTCTCACAGTTTTTGAGATAGTTTTCTACTCTTAATGCATCAAATATTTTTTGAGACTCACTTGACACATAAGCACCCTGACAAAATCTCGACTCCCCTTTAAACATGTTAAAATCCCGATATTTGCCTGCCCATTCGTATAGAGGCTCAAAAGTTCGACGATGAAGTTCTCTAAAATAGATTTCATCAAAAAGGGTGTTTTCATCTAATTCATCGTAAAAAACACTATATGCTTCTTCGATAAGCTCTTTTTCAAGTTCGTGAATTTCTATCGAGTTTATGATGTTGATTTTATTACACGGAGTATCCGTTCCATCAATATAAAACGAACTATTTTCGAGATGATACTTTGATGCCATAGCGATTTTTCAAATCTTGAACTTTTTTAATCACTTCACTGTTTGCAGGTAGATAACCTTCTATCAACTGTGTTGTGTAAATAGTTTTTTTGAGAGTTTCAGCAGATATTGGATTTTTACTCACGATACCTTCTTTTCTTAATATCTTTTGATTATTATACACTTTAGATGCTTATTTACGATTTTAATTTGCTCTCGCTTCGACTCTCCTGAGTTGGAGCGCAGTGTGGGTACTTTGTGTTGTGTATGCATTCCCACTCTGAGAGTGGGAACGAGGGAAAGGGATTAATTGGAATCGAAAGATTATGGTGATAATCGGTGGAGCATTAGCTTTTTATGATCAATTAGTAGCCGTCGATGATTACAGTTTAACTCTCACATTAAAAAGCCAAGAAAAACTTATAGAAAACAATCAGCAGACACCTGGTCTTACAATGTCGTATAATGGTGTTGAAATTAATTCTTTATACATCACAAAAATTCAATTAAAAAATACCGGGAAAAGGGCATTAACTAAAGATTTTATATATCAACCAATCCAAGTATCTGTTGGTAAATCTAATAAAATATTACAAATCAATACAAAAAATTCACTTCTTATTCATACACTAAATTCAATTATTTTTAAATGGGATTTATTTAATCCAAATGAAACTATTGAACTTTTAATCTTTTCTACACAACCTGTAATATTAAAGACAAACCAAAAAATCAAAGAAATTACGGCAATCAATTTTATAGATGAAATTAAAAATCCACCAATAACTCAACGATTCAAATCAATAAATATTATTTGGTTCCTTCTTATAGTGTTTGCCCTAATTATTACAATAGATGCCCTGCTACTAATCAAAAATGATATAAAGCTAGGTATAATATTCAAATTTCTAAAATCGCTACCTAGTTTAAATAGCATTAAAAGAAAAGATTTTCTTTCAGAGCTATCTATGCTCTACCAAGATTATTACAATTCTACTCCATTCTTATTCGTAAAGCCAAGTGTTCTAATAGAACTAATTTCAGACAATATTACTCAATCAGAAAATATAACTGGATATGAACTTGTAAAAGCTAAAAACGAAGGCTTTAATTATACGAAACATGCGAATCTATATACTCTAAGATCTAATAATATAATTGCAGGGCCTTTGCTTTTTATTTTTAGTTTTTTTGGCATTTTAATATCATTATTTTTATAAAAAACATCATCTCTCCTTCCCTCGTTTCTACTCTCCAAGTGGGAACGAGGGATATTAGTTGTATATCCTCTTTTACGTATCAAAAATCACCAAACCTCTCCCAAACGGAACTTTTGCTTTTCGTGACAATGCCCACAGTACTTCGTAATTCGGAGGTATTCTTGGAAACGACCCCTCTCCGTCGGTAAAATACAACAACATTGTCGTCATAGGAAGATTGGCTTCGACGTAATCGAACGTCGGACGATAATCGGTTCCCCCTCCTCCTTTAAGTGCAAAATCCATCCGTTCTCCCCCTTGGAAGGTATGATGGGCATGGACTTTGGCATCGGCGATGATGAGTTCGATTTTGACGGAAGGAAAGTTTTGCATGATGGTTTTAAACTCCTCCATAAATGCCCCCAAAAGCTGATCATCAATTGACCCGGAGGTATCGACAGCGACACAGAGGCTTAATGTATCACTGGTGAGAGATGGGAGTGCAATACCGCGATGGATATGTTTTTTATTCGGTGGCATGAAGGCGTAGTTATTACGCATATGGCGATTAACTGCATTATAAAGTTCAAACCGCCAATCAACATCGCTGGGCTTGACCTTTTTACCAAGTCTCTCCAGTCCTAAGGGCATAGCACCTTTGCGCTGTGCTACTTCCTGTGCAATCGAGGCTGCATATTGCCATTGCAGTTCATCTTGTGTGTCGAGCTCATCCGCGATACCGTCGATATTGGCAAAGCCTGACGAATCATCACTCTCTTGCTCCATAGTGGAAGCTTCTGGGGCACTGTCGCCACTCTCACCGAAGGCATCACCCTCGCCAATATTTAAATCATTTTTAAGAGCATCGTAAATCTCTTCAGCATACATGCCCTCATACTCTTTGTTGTAGTTTGCACCCGTGGGAATGACTAAACCGCTTTTAGAGAGGAGATTGTTGATGGCGTAGTCGGTCGCTAACTGCCACAATTTTCCCCGCCGATTTAATCGTCGTTGCTGATGGGAGAGGACATGATGCATGACGCAGTTGGTGAGGATAAACATCACCTCTTCAACGTTGCGACGTTCTAAAAAGTCTCTATTGTAGAGAAATCGTACACCGTTACTCGCATAGCCTGAGAGAGTATCACTGGGTTCATGTTTGAGGCGTGAAGCGAGCATCCCGAAATAGGGATACTTTACAGTCAAGAGGCTTTTTGCCCGTAAAAGAAGTTCTTCGTGCGACATTATCGTAGCAGTGTATTAAACTGGCGCATCCATAACGGCCAGCTCTCAACATGATCGAGTTCGATTTTACGGGCTCGTAAGTCTTGAACGATCATTACAGCAAATTCTCCGGGGAGTTTGAGGGAATAAGCAATGAGGTTGTTAAGCTTTTTACTTCCCGTGTAGTCGTTTACTCTCATGGTGAGTGCCGTAGAGAGAATGTGCAATGCAGAGGGATCAGTGGGAACATCACTGCACGTCCCCTCAAGTATCGCGTCCAAATCAGGCAACTGTGCTGCAACAAGACGAAAGCCTAGATACGATGCGGCAAGCTCTTCGCCAATAGCTCCTGCAACCATCGGCATCACCAAATCTTCTTCAGGATTGGAAGCCATGATATCATGTACATACGCCCATGTTCGAGGTGTCGCAAAAGATCGGCTCTCGGAGTTAAAGACGAACAGTGCATCCGGACGGTGCGAAATATAAGCGATAATCGAAGGCTCTATCTCTGCCCCTATCGCCCACTTTCGCCAATCCGCCACATTTGCTTCCATCTCCAAATGGACAAAACGGTTTGCCAACGGTGCCGCCATGCGAAATACCACACCACGGTCACTTTCACGATTTCCAGCGGCAATGATTGCCCATCCATCTGGTAGTCTGTATTCCCCGATTTTACGATCTAATATTAACTGATATGCTGATGCTTGAACCATCGGTGCGGCAGTGTTGAGCTCATCGAGAAACAATATCCCTTTTTCCTCACGACCATCCGGTAAAAAAGCAGGAGGTGCCCAAATCGCTGTGTCGTTTTTAGCGTTAAAAAAAGGGATGCCCCGTAAATCGGTTGGATCGAGGAGTGAAAGACGCAGGTCAATAAAGCCGATCCCAGCTTCTCTGGCAATTTGAGCAACGATAGAAGATTTACCAATCCCCGGAGGTCCCCATAAAAAGACGGGGACTTTGCGCTCACACAAATGAGCAAGGGATCGTTTGGCACTCTGAGGGTTCATGCTATTCCTTTAGGCTATTTAGTATTTGATGTTACGCACATTGAGTGATTTTCATGAGAATTCAAAAATGCACAGGCTAAATGATATAAAGCAAACGCACCGCCAACTCTTAACGAATGAAGTTTAGAGTTGAATTTTAAAGAAAATCACTCAATGTGCATATCTGCGTAATATCAGTTAGTATCTATAAGGAATGCAATTATTGTACGAAAAGATAGAACAAGAATTGTATTGACTTGATTATACAAACCCAAAGGACCCCCATGTCAATTCAAGACTATATCGCCGAAAACAAACTAGAGTGGATGATCGTATTCAACGGTAAAACTGAATCGTACAACTATGCTTATCGCGGATGCCTCATCGTGACAGAGGGTAAAGTGATCTCATCCGAAAACACACTTCCTCCAAAAGAGATCGTGAAACAAGTCTTGCTCGCTACCAACAGCGATACGATCGATTTTTTAGCGTGTGAACTCCCTACGATTAACCTGTTTGAAGGATTTGTTGCAAAATACAAAGAATATTTGACTCCAGAGGGAAAATACCTTCTCTTTATCTCTGATATTAACGGAAAAGGTAAAATTGTCTACGAAGGAATCACTTTCTACATGTATGCGCTTGATGAAAGCTCTGTTTGGAATGAAGTCATCGATTACGCTGATCTTTCCAAAGGAGATTTGAAAAAGTTGTCAGACAAAGAAAAAATCGACACCGTCTGTAATGAGCTCAAACGAACAAATCTTCGTCTTGCCGACAAAACCTACGAAGAGATTAAAGCATCTCAAACCGCTCAAGGTAAACTTGCTTTCGGAGCCGTATAATCTTCGTAGAGCTTCCCGCTTACGGGTGATGCTCTTTTATGACGTAATCAATCGATTACGTCCGTTATTTTTTGCATCGTAGAGTGCAGTATCTACCCGCTTTACAATCTCTTTAAACGTTTCTTCTTTTCTATACTGTACCAATCCTAAACTAATCGTTATCTTGCCAATATTGTCAAAAGTATATTCTTCGACACTTACCCGCAATCTTTCTCCTAGATCAATAGAAGACTCGAGCGTTGTTTGAGGCAATATTATCATAAATTCTTCACCACCGATGCGGGCAAAAATATCACTGCCTCTTAGACATGAAGCCGCTATATCGACAATCTTTATGAGCACCTGATCACCTACATCATGACCGTACACATCATTAACCTGTTTAAAATGATCAATATCAAACATCAGAAGAGAGAAAAAGCTGTTATATCGGTTTTCTCTGCTTATTTCATTTTGAAGGGCATCATTAAAGAAATATCGATTATAAATATGAGTAAGTGCATCGGCAACTGCTATCTTTTCCATCTTTTCATAGGCTTCATGAAGTTCCGCTGTCCGCTCATCGATGATATTTTCTAATCCTAAATTTAATGTATTTAGCTCATTATTTTTGACTTCTATCATTTCGGCATATTTGATAAATCTTTTTTGTATCATCTGGGACATAAGGTAAGAAATTATAAATGAAATCAACAAAATCATACTCGACATCAAGAGAATATTTCCTAATTGTTTTTGATTGGCTTTCTCCAACTCAGCTTTTTTTAGCGCAATTTTTTTATTATAGTCTTCCATATAAAATCCACTTCCGATTAACCAGTTACTATGGGGTACTTTTTTTACGTATGAATGCTTTATCTCAATCTTTTGACTGATCGGGTTATTCCATTTGTACGTGACCCAGTGAGGATGATTAGAATTTGCACTGCTAATCAATTCTTTGACAAATTCTTTACCATCAATATCTTTAATTAATAAAATATTTTTACCAACTAAATCAGAATTTTTTCCGGATGCTATAAAATTTCCTGCTTGATCTAATACAAAAAAATATTCACTATCACTGCTTGAACTATTATTCAAAATATTTAATGTACTTTTTTCCATCTCTTTCGTTGTTGTATCTAAATACTCTGCCGAACCGATATACCAGTTATAATCACCAAACTTTTTGATATACGCCAATTGTTTAAACTGTTTTTTTGAATCATATGTTGGTCTCGTGAATGTGTCCCACAGGTATCCTTGACCCGATGTTTTGGCAAGTGCTATCTCTTCACGAATCACATATCTACCAGTAGCATCTTGAAAATCAATAACACTGTGACCTTCCAAATCTCTTAAATAGCTCGGTGCTAACGAGAATATACCATCATAATTCAAAATAAAAATAAAACTTTCACCACCATTCCACACAAGCGGTCTAAGTGAATCGATAATCATTTTTTGAATCTCTTGTGGACTTCTAGTATTTTTATTTTGTTCGGAGATATTTTTTGCAACTAAGTAGGCGCTGTCAACACGGGACTTTACTTTCTCTTTTAGCATTTTTTCCGTGATTGATTGCTGATAATTTATGAGTTTTATGGAGCTATCTAACTTAGAAAGGATAGTATTTTTTTCTGATTCGATATAAGTTGATTTTAAACCTTGGAGAGAATCGTTGTAGCGTTGCTGATTTTGCTGAATGACTAAAAAAGAGATCACAATAACTACAAATGATATGAAAAAAAATGGACCGAAAGCAACCATTCTAACTAAATTTTTTTCAATAAGAAGATTCAACGCCAGCCTTTTTAACAAATTATTTGCACTTCATCTAATTGATACAACTATACTCTATAATTGTAAAAATGAAGTAAAAAATCATTTTATTTCATATAGCTTTTCTTCTCCAAATACCCTTTTTCCATGCAGTTTATCTTTGGCATCTCTTCAACGGTTCTATCCAATATCTCTGCTACTTTTGCCGCATCAAATCCGCACAGTTTTTCAGTTCCGATAATCATGAGAGGCCGGCGAATCAAGATGGGATCACTCATCAATAATTTCATTGCCTCTTCTTCATCTAAACCGTTTGGAAAAATTTCGCCGTTTTTAATCGCTGGGGCAGCAGGATTAAACCACTCACCGACACTCATATCCTCCATAAAACTGCGAAGTCCCTCCGAATCCAATCCGTGTTCGAGAAGATTACGTTCAATCAACGTGCAGCCACTGGATCGCAATATCTGCTTTTGTTTAGCATTAGCAGCACAGAAAGGCTTCTCATAAAACACAACGAGCTTCCTCATTACTCTATTCCGATGACTGCACGTCCGCGACGGTTGAGATAAAACGTATCGTATCCATCATCTCCCGCACTCATACACTCACCCAAATATCCCTCATCATAAAGTTCTGACATGATATTTTTAACCTCTATTTTATCCATTTGCGCGTATTCCGCGATATCATCCGACTCGTAAATATTGTATTCCCATTCATCGCTAAGGTTAAAGATCGTTTTCATCACTTTGAGTTTCGTTTCAGTCATGGGGTTCCTTTAATAGAGCGATTTGTTTTGTCAGTACGATGATTTGAAGCGGATGTAGTTTCTCACTCTTTATCCATATTTCAAACTCTTTAACGTAATGTACTTTGATCTCTGAATGCAACTTTTGTACTTGACTTACTAACTCGAACAATAGCCCTTTTACTTCATCAAATGTTTGGTGTTTAAGCGGCCGCAGACGGCGAATTACTCCCTCTGCAAGTTTCTTATTGATATGCTCATGAGCAAAGTCTAAAAACTGTGAGGCACGTAAGGGTGAGGCATAATGCTCATTCCAGATACGTCCATTAATCATCTGATCGCATGCCTGATCGAGAAAAACAGGAGCAAAATCAAGCGTCATCAATAGTTCTGTAAAATCATTGTCCACCAATGCCCGAAAAAGCATACGACTACGGTTACGGATATGATTTCGTAGCTCGGGATCAGCAATCACAGCAGGATTAAGACGTGTAAAGCGTTCATACGCTCCCATTCTCGAATGATTGAATGCCATAATCGCTACATCGGTATTTGGATCTGCTACTTGAACGGGATGCGAACCGCTGGAGCGGTGAAATGCCCACAGCAGTCGGGCTTCATCATCCTCATGATACAAGTAAATAGCATCCCCCTGCTCTTCAAAATCCAAATCATCTTTGAGATTTTCAATATGTTCACGGTAAGTCAAAGTAGACGACGTCTCCATAGCGTTCAAACCTTTTCAAATTTTTTTTCTCACTGAGCAAAAAGAGAGTCTGCATGGCAGGCGCTTTTTCGACCGTGAAATAGCCATCACTCAAAATAACGGCGAGATTTTTTTCTCCTGCATGGGTGTTAAAATACTCTAATACAGGGGCAAATTGCGTACCGCCATTCCCTTTTTCAAATCTAATATTAGGCAATATTGATTGTGCGTCGTAGCTCTTTATCTCTTCACTGTAGACCCGTTCATCGAAAGGGATCACACTCACTTCGAAATCATGGCTCATACGGACAATCGAGTCGATAATCCCCAAAAAGCGTGAAAACACTTCACCCGTAATACTCATCGACCGATCCAAAAAGATAAAAAAACTCAAACGGTTGCGGTCGTAATGGTATCCGGGGAGATAGAGCCCCTGATGGATAAAACGGCGATTCGGATGAGAAAAATCAGACTCTTTATCGAAAAAACTCTCCGACATATAGGCGTGCAGCAGCGTATGCAGATCGATAGAGGGTTTGGTGATCTCATCGAACATCTCCAAAAGTGAAGCCGGGATATTCCCCTGCTTCCGCGCTGCTCCCATCGCTTGGATTATCAGCGCATCCATCTCCTCTTCCGCAACCTTGCTATCCCCATCATGCTCGATGATGTCCATTTTTTGCTGTGTCGGATTCTCTTCACTTTGCTCTCCTTCTCCTTCATTACTCTCACGATAGAGGGCGTGGTATACCTCTTCGACACTTTTGTCGCGAAACGACTCGATGACCATCGCCTCTTCATCGGCAGAACCTACCCTTTGAAAATCCCTGAGCAACAGACCAATGACGATATCGCAACTGCGATTCCACGTTGCCTTGTCTCGTCCGCACATACGAAACGGGTGTTTTAGGAGGATATGCAACAGTACATGTGCATAAAGGTATTTGAGACGCCCATCATCGTAGCCGATCCCTTTGGTCTCATCGATACGGATACTCACCCCATCGGTTTCGAAAAGCATGTGAGAATTATTTTGGTATTTATGAGGGATGGAGAGAGCCAGTACGCTTAAAAACGGATGATCAAAAAGAAACTGTACCCGTATTTTTTCGAGACGATTTTTGATGGGAGCATCCTCATAATATTTCGAATACCTATTGCAATTCTTGTACTACGTATCATTAAATACAACATTTAATTATATTTTTAGCTAAAATAAGAACTACATAAACCGATGCGGGGCAATGATGAAAAAATTTGATGAGTGGAATGAAGTCAAAAAGCAAGTCGATACAAGAAGTAATATCATCCAGTTTAAAGAACGAGAAGTCTATTGGGCAAGTATTGGCGAAAATGTTGGATTTGAGCAAAACGGTAAAGGTGCTGATTTTTCTCGTCCCGTATTAATCATCAAAAAACTAAATAACCACCTATTTTTCGGTGTTCCTCTCTCTACTCAAAGCAGAAATGGAAGCTTTTTTTTCGAATTTGAATTATTACCCACTAAAACCAGTACGGCTCTTTTGGTACAAGCAAAAGCGTATGATGTCAAACGGTTGGATCAAAAAATAGGGATGATTCAGAAAAATGATTTTGAGCAATTAAAAGTGAAAATGAAAGAGTTACTGAATTTTTGAGATTTTCTCCCCTTTGGAAACCAAAGGGGCAGTCCCGAAGGAAATTAGACTCATATTATAGTCCATATAAGTTAAAGAAGTATTAAAAGAAATTGAGAAAGATGGTTTTGATAAAATCATAACCTCTGCAGAGTTTTTTAATTTTACATTTAATATAGATGGAATGAGGATAAAAATAGCATTTTAAAAGCAACACGCGGTTATAGTTTTGAAGATGTTGTGGAAATATTCTCTAAAATGGTGTCCTTGATCACTATAAACATCCGCTTAAGGATAAATATCCAAATCAGTACATCTATGTCATATCAATAAGTGGATATATTCATTATATCCCCCATGTGATAGACGGTAATGATATTTTTCTCAAAAACATTATTCCTAGTCGAAAACTACATAAACAACACAAAGGAGATGCGGCATGAAATATGATACAAATGAACTGGAACTACTGGATGCTATTGAGCTTAAATCCGTTGAGCGTATTGCCTTTGATAATGAAAAAGTAAAAACAATGGCAAGCAATACACTCGATTATCTCAAACAAAAAAAGCAAATCACCATTAACATGAAACAATCTGATTTGAATTTTGTCAAACAAAGAGCAAAAGATATTGGAATCTCGTATCAAAATATCATCCAAGCGTTGATTCATAACTATGCACATGGAAAAGTAGAATTGAAAATTTAGGAATCTATGGATTTTAGTATTAACATTTAATGCCTTACCCGTATCGTGGCTTAAACTATAGAATTTAGCAATTCAAATATTTGATTGGATTTGCTGCACCTTTTGAAAAATATGACACTATAGATTTATAACGTAAAGCTGATCGGATATCTTCATTTGCTCTATTACCTACAAATCCCCAACGATTATCCCGAATGTGATACCATGAGGTAATTTCATACACTTCTCTAGTTAACCCTCTATACGTTGCAATAGCATATTTTGCATTTTCTCGTCGTTCGCCCAATACCCACTCTTTTCGAGTTGCATCATACAACTGTTCATCTGTCATTTCTCGATCATAAAGCCGATTGATATTTATCAATAATACAGGTAGATCGGTTTTTAATTCTTGAGCTTCGTACATCGCATTGATTTCGTCGATGGTTTTGATTCCGTAATCTTCTGAGTAATGCCCTTTTTGAGCATTGGTTAGATTCTGCATACCTATAAAATCAATAAGAGATGCCTCAATCTCAAAAGCTTCTTTTTCTGATAATCCATGTCTTAGTATATAGTGCTCTACTTGAACATCATTGTTAATGATTTCGCGGATACGATCCAACTTGTCAGAACTATCTGATGATTCAAGAGCCGCTTCAAGGTGATTAAATACACGGCAACCTATACCTTTCCCAACATAAAAAACTTCATTTGTTCTAGAATCTTTGAGTAAATATACATAATAACCGATTTTCTCTATCGTAGATTGTGAAAACATTTATTATCCATTTAGTGTGTGTTGACGTAATTTTTTTAACACTTTAACCATTGATAATGTATCAAGTTTATAATACTTCAGTTAACACTTAACGCCTGACCCATATTTCAAAGAAAAGAAGAATAACTAGCAAGGTAAAAAGAAATTTTAGAATTCTTCTCACCTCGCAAGTGGATAAAGTGAGAAGATTTACTAATTTGCTTGACACCAGTCACCACTTTGATGCCATCCACTCGGACAATTAGCCCCTTGTGGTCTAGGTATTATTGGCTTTGAGTTGGTGCTGGCAGGAGCACAATAAGCACCTGACTGATACCATCCACTTGGGCACCCAGACGCATAACCAGACGCATAAATAGAAGCAAGAGATACAAAAATAAGCATAATAAAGAATGGGATCAATTTCATATAATAACCTTTGATATTTTGAATAGCACCTATATGTTATCAACAAGCACCTTTGTTTTTTCTTGATTAAATAACCACAATTAATACTGTCAAGGGAAGAAGGGGCTCACGTAGTTATGAGATACAAAATTGTCCAAGAATACTCTTGTTCCATATCAAGATTAATGATTTTATAATCAACATTGATAAATATTTTGGAAAATAGGATAATTTTTATGTTATGCTGTCAAAAAAATATAAAAAGGTGAAAATTATGAAATTTTATGCTATTGGAATAATTGCTGTATTGATTTTAGTTGGTTGTAGTGGGAATTCAGAAAAAAATAAAGTTTCCGAAACCCAAGAAGTTGTACCATCAGCACCTACGATAAGCTACAAGCCTTTAAACATTTCTGAGGAGGGTGTAGCCGATTTTACGCTTATGACAATGAAAGAAGGACTTGGAACAGCAATTAATTATCAAGCGAGAGCAGGCGTTATGAACGTATTTGAGCAAGTGGTAGATGATATAACTTTAACTGGATATGTAGTAATCCAAAAAGCTTATTCTTTTGGGGATAAATATGTACTTATCGTTTCTACTGGAGAGGGTGGACAAAGTTGCGCCGCTACAACTTATGCTTTTACTTTTGATACAAAGACTGAATCAGTTACTGGAAAGAGTATTATTGATGGTTGTTCAGAGATTGTCGAGGCACTTGCTGAAGGAAATAAGCTTACTGTGAAAAAAGATGGTAAAGTAAGTATTATCTATAATGGAGAAGTAAAAACAAAAAATTAACGTTATATAGAAGTTAGTCCTTCTTTGAAAATATTAAAATATGGCTCAGGCGTTAAATGTAAAGGCAGATTTTTTACAGTATATAGTCGCTATAGCGCTCGATCCACTCGTCGAATTCAGAACACGTTGCAATATTTTCATCTTTGACAATAGTATCTTTAATGAGCATTACTCCAAATTCGGTTGGCAATTTCTGCGAAAATCCGAAAAGATGGGTCGTTTGTTCTGCACTGCCGCGATACAGTTCCACCATAGCTGATACCAATGCATACAGAAGTGCCGGTTCACTTTTATCAACACTCGGGTACTCACCTCGATAAATCGCTCCAACATCGGGAAGTTTTTCGTACACTTTGACATAGGATAAAAATTCAATCCCTGCACCGTAACCGATAAGCCCGTAAATGATAGGAGCAATATTCGCCGTATTCTCATTGTGCTTGAGGATACTGGAGAGCATATGGTAGCTTCGAGGAGTTGCAAAAGCAGGATTACTGTCATCGTCACTGATGGGTTCTGAGGTAAGTAAATCCGGGCGAAAGCCCAAAAATCCAATCACAAAAGAGTGCAACCCCTCACGAATCGCAAAAAGTTTAAAATCCTCAAATCGTGCCTCTACACTGAGATGTACCATCCGATTGGCTAACGGTGTCGGGAGACGAAATACGACACCCCGATCGGATATGCGGTTCCCTGCACAGATAATACGCCATCCTTTTGGTAATGTATACTCTCCCATCTTACGATCCAATACCAGCTGATAAATCGCCGCTTGTACTGAGGGTGGTGCAGAGTTTAGTTCATCGAGGAAGAGTATCCCGCTTGAATTTGGATCTTTCGGGAAAAAAACAGGCGCCATCCACACGGTCTGCTCATCACGTATTGCAGGGACACCGCGCAAATCGACGGGATCCATCTGTGAAAGACGTACATCCACCAGCTCCAATCCATGTTTTACCGCAATGTCTGCGACAATATACGACTTTCCGATTCCCGGAGAGCCATGAATAAATACAGGAATATCAGTCGTGATCAGAGTATCGAGATGGGTATAGAGTTCCGTAGTCGTAATCGACGGGGTCTTCACGCACTCGCCTCGGCTATGAGACACGTAAAGCAATGTTCTTGATCATTGCACGTCGCACATGCAGGTGCTACTTTGCCAATAGCATCATAGAGAAATTTTTTCCACAGTTTATCTTTGGGTTTGATCTGTGCTAAGCGAGGGAAATGTTGTGCCATATACGCACCCATTTGAACACGGCTTTTGAAGCCTAAATCCTGATAGAGGTGATTCATTTCCAGTGATTTACGAGCAATTAGAGGAGCAATAATATACTGTGCTTCCTCATTAATGGCGTATTTTTTCAAATAACTTTCAACTTCATGACGCAAAATATCGAGTTCGCTCATTTCATTCCCCTTGAACGGTTTCAAAGGTAAATGCAATTTTTATACTAACACCATCTCGATCATTTTACCCATCGCAATTTCAGCAATCTCACGACCAAATAAGACACATTCATCCAGTTCTTCATCCGTTGGAATCAGCTTGATTTTTAACGGTTTCAGCGGAACTCGAAATTTCAACCCCCGTAACCGTTCATGAAGCATTTCAGGAGCTTCTCCCGTCCATCCATAAGAACCAAACGTCGCACCGATTTTACCGATACTCTCTAGATATGCCATACATGACAATAAATCCCACGCAGGTCTAACAGCATCCCCATTAATAGTAGGAGAACCGATCATAATGGCATCGGACTCTTCGAGCAGTGTGATCATATTATGTTCATCCAATGATGCCAAATCATACATACTTGCCCGTATACCTGCAACACTATCCGCCCCTTCAGTCACTTTTTCCGCCATTTTATGCGTATTGTCGTAGCTGGAGATATAAAACACCGAGAGCATCTTCATCCCCAGTTCATTTTTACGAAATTTAGACTGAGAACTCCATAATGCATATTTCTCTATATAACTCATTGGATTCGTACGCAAGATAGGTCCATGCAAGGGGGCGATAATATTTATATCAAACTTGCGATACAGTTCCAAGGCATTAAGTACATGCTGTTTAAAAGGGCGCATAATGTGGTCATAATAGTATTGAAAAGCGTACATAAAATCGCCTACTTCATCGTCAAAAAGACGCTCGTCATAATAATGACTTCCGAACACGTCACCGCTAAAAAGAAGCTTCTCTTCGTGTAAATAGCTGCTCATCGTATCGGGCCAGTGTAAAAATGGTGTCATTAAAAACTCAATAGTTTTATCTCCCAGTGAGATGATTTTTCCCGTTGTAGCAATCTCGTAAGGTATATCAGTTTTAATAATTCCCTTGAGCATCATCACCGCTCGTCCTGAGATAATGAGCTGAGCTTCAGGAGCACGCTTCATAAGCTCGATAAGTGCTCCTGAGTGATCAGGCTCGAGATGGTGCAGTACGATATACCGGATTTCATCATACGTACATATCCGTTCAAGGCGGGCAAAAAAATCATCTGAAAACTCTTTTTTTACCGTATCCATAACCGCCACACCTTCGCTTCCACGAACGACATAACTGTTGTACGAGCTTCCATTGGCAGTTTTCATAATGATGTCAAAAGTACGGATTTTAGGGTCAAAAGCACCGGTGAAATAGACACCGTCTCTGATTTCAACGATATCGGGGAGCATTAGCATCCTTGTGGAGTCTTTTAGAGACTAATGCATAATATGTTCGAGCTAACCTACTCGCAACTTCGTCCGTCCTGTAAACAGCTTCAAAAAGTCATAAATATCACTGAGGAAAAAAGCCCTGGTGTCTTGATGCTCAAACCGCTGCAACCATGCTCTCTCTTGATTCAGGATTCCACGACAAGGGACAACAAACTCTTCTCGAGGGAGAAGCGGTTTGAGCATACCGCAATCATTGATGGCATGTACAACTGCATCAAACAGTTCATCGAGGCGATCATCTTCGTCGTAGTGATACAATTTACCGTCCATTTTGTAAAAACGGTAAATCGCTAATATTTCATGTGCTTTATCGGTTTCATTCATAGTGTATTCCATGGGCGATGGCAACTGCTTCGTTCGTTATTTTACCATTATAGGTGTTTAGAGCATCCTTCATGGAAGGATCTTCCAACAATTTTTCCAACGGTGTCGAAGCAATTTTTAATGCATATGGCAGTGTCGCATTCGTCAGAGCAATCGTCGAGGTGCGCGGATACATTCCCGGCATATTGGCGACACAATAATGGACGATACCATCAACCTCAAACGTCGGATGAGAGTGCGTAGTGGCATGAGAGGTCTCGAAACATCCCCCCTGATCGATGGAAACATCAACTAAAACTGACCCTTTTTTCATGACACTGAGCATATCGCGGGTAATGAGCTTAGGAGCTTTTGCACCGGGGAGCAATACCGTACCGATAACCAAATCGGCGTCTTTGATACTATTTAATATAGCATCATGTGTCGAGTACATCATCGAGACTCTTGGGCTCATGACATCACGTAAGTAGGTTAAACGTTCGATATTGATATCAAACATAGTCACTTCCGCACCCAATCCCGCCGCTGCATCCGCTGCAGATTTACCTGCGACTCCCGCACCCAAAACTACAACTCGATTTGTCTCTACTCCAACGGCACCGCCAAGAAGTCGTCCGCTTCCGCCATTGTAACGTCCCAAATGAACTGCTCCAAAGAGCGTAGCCATTCGTCCTGCAATTTCACTCATCGGTTCCAACAAAGGAAGCCGTCGCCCCACCCGCAGTGTCTCATACGCCAATGCAGTAATCTTTTTTTCACATAACACTTCAGTAAGCCGTTTGTCGGCTGCAAGATGGAGATAGGTAAAAAGGATTTGCCCCTCACGTAAGCGCGCGTATTCAACTTCAATTGGTTCTTTGACCTTTAGTATCATTTCACTGCGTCCGTACAGCTCGTCGGCATTATCGACGATCGTTCCACCTGCTTGCACGTATTGGGAATCTTCAAAGCCGCTTCCTAATCCTGCACCCGTCTCAATGAGAACACTATTCCCTGGCTTTACCAGCTCTCTCACTCCAGAGGGAGTGATGCCAACACGAAACTCGTCGGTTTTAATCTCTTTTGGAACTCCGATAATCATAATTTTCCTCCTATTGCCACTGCATACAGCAATGGATTGTTCGACCATTGGGAGCCTATATTGTCATAAAATGCCCCTATTCCACTGCATCCGACTCCAAGATGCTCGCACACGGTATAAATCTCCTGAGCATACATCCCAGCCTCTATATGTGAGTGAGCCTTAAAATCCACCGCATAAATTAATAGTACCATATTTGATCCTGAAATAAAACGCTGATCTAAAAGCAAATGAACTACTTCAGAATTAAAATTTCCATTCACGGTACATTCTCCGTTTCGATACAAACCTAATTGCATACCGTGTGCTTGCAAGAGGATAGGTATGACTTCGAGGGACACGTGAGCTTTTATACGCATCAATGCCAAAATGTCTGTATCCTTCATCGCATTTGAATTAAATCCCCGAGCACTTCTGCGAGTACGGTTAAGAGCCAGAAAATCATCTCTCTTCATACTGTTAGGAATTTCATTGTAGAGAGGCTCTACTTTAATGGTGTCTACTAATAAAGTCTCACTCATGGTGTAATCCGTCGGTTGTACGCTCATCACTGGTTCCTCTAGCCGTTTTGCGAGTCGCGTTGACTTTTCACCGACTCCATAGACCGCCACGATTCGTTCATCTTCACCCATTCCCATAACACGATTGAGCGCATCCGTACCTTGTGTGAACATTTTTGTCAGATTAAGTCCAAAATGTCGTACCGATGAAGAAAGCACACCGATTTGATGTCCAAGATCGAGATAGAGATACCGCCAAGCTCGCAATCCATACTTCCATGATGAGCGAAAAGGAACGATTGATAGCATTACAATACAGCCAGTAAAACGATGATCCAGTTCTAAATAGGGCTCAATTCCTGCTGCACCTATCTCAGTGATTAAAACGAGTTCTTGTGTCAATACTTCCAGATGATAAAGTCCGCTAAGTAATCCTGCGATGTTTCGAATCTGAACATAGATTTCAATCGGCTGAAGATTTCCTGCCGAGGGGACGTTAAGACGATAATAGGGTTTATGTGCGACCATCTGCTCAGAGGTTATGCATCTCGATTCCATTAACCATTGTAGTGATGGGTGATCACTTAAAGGAGTACGATAACAAAAATGTGGATAGTGTTTAAAAAGTGAGGGTTGGGAATCCCAATCCAAAAAAGTCGTCTTTTTAGCGACCCATTCGGGAGTTAGAAGGGTTTGTTCACGCACTTCGAAGTTGTCGAAAAACATCACGATTGCTCGTAAGTTCGATGGCGCTGAATCCATCTTCGTTGTGCAATTGCGTATTAGCGCCCAATGCCAGTAACATGCTCACGCACTCAACGCGTGACGCGGATGCTGCATACATCAGTGCCGTCGTCCCCTCTTCATTGGTATCATCAATATCTGCACCAGCATCAATCAAAATTCGGATGACTTCAGGACAATTGGAATAACAGGCATTGAATAATACCCCGTTAAAATCACCATTAATAGCATACAAATTGGCACCTGCTTCAATAAAACGAGACACCATCATAGCATTGCCTTCCAATGCTGCTAACAGCAAAGGCGTATTACCATTGAACCCTTTTTCTTCCAAATCTTCACCTGAAAACTCATGATTATTTAACCACGTCAAATATTGTTCTACCATAATGTGCTCCTTGATTAGACACTCATCCAGTTTTCGTGTTCGTGCCCTTTTTTCTTGAAGTTAGCCGCTTTATCCACGGCCTCAATGCATTTATCGTAATCCACTTCATCAGTAATTTCAGGAACGACTTCTTTGTAGCTGATCATTCCTTCCTGATCGATAACAAAAACAGCACGTGCAAGACGGTCTTTTAACTTCCCTTGGGTAATGAGTAATCCATAACGTTTAGCAAAATCACGATTGGTATCGATAACGATATCAGCAGCATCAATACCCTCTCGTGTAACAAAATCGTTCACAAATTCAACATCATCCGTCGTAATCATTACGGTTTTGAGTTTTTTGAACTGTTTAACGAGATCATTAAATTTTTTAGCTCCCAATGAACACACTTCGGTTTTAAGCGAAGGGATAGCAATAAGCAACTGTGCAGTCGGGGCAATCATCCCAATGACGTTTTGGCTTCCATCTAACGCTGTGACACGAGCTGCCGGAGCTTCACGCCAGATGGTCATCTCTTTACCCTCTAATAATGTTGTTTCTCCATGGACAGTAATGTTCATTTCTTCTCCTTGTCGGAATTTTATTGGATAGAATGCAAATAATGTTCTATTTAACTGCTTATTTTTTAAACATATCACTGAATACTAATTCACATTATTTATACTACAATTAGGAATAACTTATAAAAAAGATTACAAAATGATGACCTATAGCCCCAATATCCCTAATAGAGAAGAATGCCAGACCTGTGCGCTCACCTTCGCGTACAAAGAGATTAATTTACTGTATGAAATCGCTGTCATTCTTACGAGTACCGTCGATATTAATGAAAGTATCGAAAAATCTATGCGAAAGCTCAAACAACATGGTTATGTTGAACGGTGTGCCCTTTTTAAAAAGAAAGAAGATGCAAATGAGCTTGAATTACTCATCTCCATTGATCTGGAATCCCATCAAAAGAAAATGGCAACCTATCGCTTTGGTGAGGGAGCTACAGGATTAGCGGCGAAAAGTCGTGAGCCTATTGTCATCGAAAATATTCACAATAACATCAATTATCTCAATAAAATGGGGCATATCTCGACCCAAATGGTCTCATATGTTGCTGTACCACTCCTCCAAGATGAAGAGGCCATAGGTGTTATTTCTGCGAATATTGGTAAAAATAGCCCTCTGGATTTCGACGAAATTGTTCGTATGCTGACCATAGTTGGAACCCTATTTGTAGGTTCGATGAAAGTTCAACAAACCATTATTAAAGAAAAAGAATCTCTCACTGAACTTAAAACTTATTACAAAGAAGAGATGCAAAAAGATTACAAATTTGAAAATATTGTCGGAAAAAGCACTAAAATGCAACAGGTATTTGGGATGATCAATACCGTCGCCCCCACCGATGCCACTATCCTTATCCGTGGTGAAACCGGTACGGGAAAAGAGCTTATTGCCACAGCAATTCATAATCTCAGCCGTCGTCAAAACGGCCCATTTATCAAACTAAATTGTGCGGCTATCAGTGAGACACTCCTTGAATCAGAGCTTTTTGGACATGAAAAAGGGGCATTTACGGATGCCCGAGAACTGAGAAAAGGACGATTTGAACTCGCCGATGGCGGGACATTGTTTCTCGATGAGATTGGAGACATTACCCCCTCTCTCCAAGTCAAACTGCTGCGTATTTTACAAGAGCAAGAGTTTGAGCGTGTCGGTGGTAATAAAACCATAAAAACAAACGTCCGACTCGTTGCAGCGACTAACCGTAATCTCGAAGACATGGTACGCAAGGGTGAATTTCGAGAAGACCTGTTTTATCGCCTCAACGTCATCCCACTCAATCTTCCTCCGCTTCGTGAGCGCTATGAGGACGTAAAATTGCTCATTGAGCACTATCTCCACCGCTTTATGAAAGAGCATCGTAAAAATATGTCTTTTACCAAAGGTGCAATGGAAGTGTTATTAGAATATCCATGGCCTGGAAATATTCGTGAACTCCAAAACACCATGGAGCGAATCGTCCTTATATGTCCAGACGGAGAACTTCAACCCCAAATGCTCAATCATGTATTGCCGTTTAACTACCAAAAACTCTATATGCAGCCTGAAATACCAGTGGTAGCACCACCAGTGTATATCACAACTCCTGCACCGCAACCCTATCAGGAAAGCAGTTCACCAATGACCAAAAAAAGTCTTCTGGAATTGGAAAGAGAGGCGATCGTTCAGGCATTAATGGATTCACATGGTATTCAGACCAAAGCTGCACGATTGCTGGGGATGACAGCTCGTCAAATCGGGTATAAAATCAAGCAGTATGGGATAGAACTCTAAGGAAGTTCCATACGTACGACATTCTTACCATCTGATTTTGCTCGATAAAGTGCTTTGTCGGCACGTTCAAATATACTTTCAAGCGTTTCATGAGGTAAAATCGAGGTTAAACCAAAACTACACGTTACATGAACAATCGTTTTAAAACTATTTTTATCAATCCGACTACGAATTTGATCAGCAATTTTCATCACCGTCATAGGTTCCGAATAACGGAGTAAAATTGCAAATTCTTCCCCACCCCAACGAATAAAAATGTCTGATTTACGAATCGATTTACCTACCAACACCGCTAATTCTTTTAGAACAGAATCTCCAACATTATGACCAAAGGTATCATTGATACTTTTAAAATTATCGATATCAAATATGAGTAAAAACAATGGTACATCGTATTTATTACCTAATGATTGATGTGCTTGCAAAATTTCTTCAAACAATCGTCGATTTCCGATGCCGGTCAGTACATCCGTAGTTGCCATTTTTAACAATCCGCGCTCACCCTCACCGACTAAACCCATCAATGAGTGAATCATGTTGTACTCGTGTTTAACTAAAGGGTTCAGTTGAGCATAACATAGTGAGTGAAGATCACGCTTATCGATTACTCCTATGATTTGTTTATCTTTTTTGACAATAATTTTATTATATACAGTATCGTCAATATCGTCCAAAACATCTGAAATGCTCATTGAGGCATCATAGGTATGCAGAGGTGAAGTCATAAAATCTTTAGCAGGAAGGCCAGTATTATCAAAATTACAAAGCGCTCTTAGTATATCTTTTTGTGTCAGGATACCTACACTAGAAGACTTTTTTGTAATAATAACAGCAGCAGCCAAAGTATTGGATGCCATATATTCTAAGACTTTTTGTAAAATCACGTCGCCATCAAAAAAACCGCAAACATAATTTTCATTAAACAGTGTACCGACTTGTGTGGCATGGGTAATAGGAGCTATTTCTGTAATCATTTTTCCTCATACTATTAAAAAACAATAAAAGTATAATTACGTTAATATAAATTTATTTAAGATATTGTATCATAAAATAACACATAGTGTTAATGAAAATAATCAATGAAATAAATTTCTAATAAAACTAGTACGATTAAGAAAAAGATTCCTTAATCATTTTTTGATCAATCACCTAAACGTTTAGCCACCATTTCAGAAGGGAATTTCTTTGCTGCAGGCTCGATAAACCATCTTTCACCATTGCCAAGCTCCACTTCACCACCCCATTTTTCATCCGTATCAAACTCTACTTTTACAATCGTTTCTTCCATATCTTTTTTTGCAAAATAAAAAGAAATCTCTTTTTTTGAATCAACACGTAACATTACTTTTGCCATAATAGCTTCCTTTTTTATTTTTGTTTGAGCCTTCGGCAGGACAAGTCCTTCGCCTTTGGTTCCAAATCTATCGAAGTGAGGTTACTCACCTCGATAACGATTTTCATGTTAACACTAAGTTTCCTTCGGCAGGAAGCCCGAATACATAAACGCCTATTAAATTCATCGTCACATGACGTGAAAAAACTTCCGAATCCGATATAACCAATCCGAGGCAAGGTGCCCCTCAAAACTGATTCGTAAAAACGTCCCGCTTAAACGGCGGATAATCGTATCGACTTTGTAATCAACATCATTTGTATCAGGAAAATCTTCGCGAAAATGAACACCTCTGCTCTCTTCACGAGCCAGTGCAGACATCACCATGGCTTCGGCAACAGTGAGTGCATTTCGAAATTCGATGATCGACAACAGTTCCACGTTATCACTTCGTTCTTTGTTGACACAAGACAAACCTGAAGACATCTTCATCAAATAATGGATATATTCCAATGCATTAGCTAGAGAGTCGTGATTGCGAAATACTCCAGCATTTTTATAGAGAATATTTCCGAGATTTCGGCGCATCGTATTGATATTAAAACGGCTTTCACCCTCTATAATAGTGTCAATATAGCGCAATTCTTTTGCTACTTGAGCATAATCAATCGGCTGAAATTTCCCTTTTTTTGCCGCTTTTGCTGCATTGATTCCGGCAATTTTCCCAAAATAAGCGCCCTCTAGTAAACTATTTCCACCCAAACGATTCGCACCGTGGACACCGCTATACGCACATTCACCACAGACAAAAATGTTATCAATGTCACTGGAAGCATCATCACGAGACCAAATTCCTCCCATCGTGTAGTGGGCAGAGGGAGTTATAGGGAGAAGTTCCGTGACGATATCGATTCCTGCTCCATTGAGGGCATTCTTACGGGCAGAAGGGAGCTTTTTATCGATTAAGGCTTCACCCAAATGGCGAAAATCAAGAAAGACTTTATGACCCGCTAGCTGATGACGAACGATGTCCCGTGAGAGCTTGTCTCTGGTTTGTAGTTCATCGGTAAATCGATGACCCGTTTCATCAACGATAATGGCACCCTCACCCCGTGCCGCTTCGCTGATGAGTGTACCACTGTTGAGTAGTGTGGTCGGATGAAACTGAACAAACTCCATATTTACCAAACGCATTTTAGCGCGCAATGCAAGTGCCAGCATATCCCCGCTTGATTCTTGCGAATTGGTCGAATGTCCTCGATAAATCCCTGCATATCCACCGCCTGCAAGGACGAGTGATTTACACGCAAAAGCAATCACCTGTGAATCACGGCGACGAAGGATCGTAATACCGGACAGCTTCTCATTAAAGGTTGCAATACTAAGCATCAGGTGATTTGAAAACATCTTCACCCCCTCTTTGCGACATTGTGTCAAAAGAGTTTGAGTAATAGACGCTCCAGTTTTATCGGCGATGTAGCATGTACGCTTTGCTTTTGTTCCGCCAAATGGGCGTTGTGCGATCGAGCCATTTTCATCAGTATCGAACATAACACCCATTTTTTGCAACTCATCAATAATCGCTTCAGCACCCACAACCATCCCGCTAATCGCAGAAAAACGTCCTAGATTATCCGCCCCGTTTAGCGTATCAGAGACATGATCGCGACAACTGTCATGACGAGTGGTTTTAAGTACCGCATTTATTCCTCCCGATGCAACAGCTGAGTTGGAACGCAGCGGTGTACTTTTTGAAATCAGTGCGACTTTTAAACCTTCACGGCGGGCATAGAGTGCCGCGTACAAGCCCGATATTCCACTTCCTACTACAACTACGTCATACAGCATAGGATTCTCGGATCAGACTCGACATGGCCTCACTAGATGCATTGGGTACATACGCCAAAATCGTATTATCAAGGACATGGGCAGGAGTAACCGCACCAAAAATTGCCGTAATGGCTCCTGCACTTCGGGCAAACTGTAACGCACTTGCTACATCCGTAAGCTCTACTGTATTCATAAGTTCCCCAATCTTAGGGCTAAACGGGCGTTTGAAGAGATTTTTTTGTAATAGCGGAGATGAGCCTAAATAACTCAAACCATATCCTGAACAGGCATCCATAAGAGAATAATACAGCCCGTCTTCACCCTGCTGATTAGCGTAACTGTACGCATGGGGTTTCGCCATATTAAACGGACTTTGGAGATATTTAAATCCATGATTCACACCTCCGACACGTCGTGCAATGCTCATCACTTTGCTAAGAGAAATGTATTCCATATGCTCCTCTTCGTACAAAAATCCATTCCATGCTGCGATACCGTAAGCAACGATTTTTCCCTCTTTACGCAAGGTTTCAAATAGTTCAAATGCCGCTTCAATCCGATCATAGAACTCTTCCTGTTCAACATATCCGAGTTGAGTTTCGGGATTGTGAAGAAAAAAAATATCGATGGTATCAAGTGAAAGATTTTTCAACGATTGCTCACAGCTCCAACGCAAATACGCTGGAGTCATGCAGTGCTGATCGATGACAATATCTTCTTTCGTTGCCAATTTTGGTTCAATCATATTTTCTTGAATCCAACCATACGGATTGTCAGGAAAGGGGAAATCCAGTGGTATAAAGCCCCCTTTTGAGGCAATAATCACCTCTTCACGCTTTATCTCACCTGCATCCATCATCTCCTGCAGCGCTTCACCGATTTCTCGCTCACTCATCTGATAGCGGTAATTAATCGCCGTATCGATGAAATGAATACCATTCCGAAGTGCTGTTTTAATCGCGTCACCGTAGTTAATAATGTAATTTTCTTCTTTGTATGGCTCCGGTTTATAGGTTCCAATCCCAAGCGAAGGGAAAAAGAGTTCTCCGTTAAAGCGGTAAAAATCTTTTGAATATGACCCAAATTTTTTGAGATACCCAAATGTCCCTTGTTTAGTTGCATGCTTCATGCAGAACGCCCCATGAGCAAAGCCCATAGGGCTACGCTCGCCGCTATGGCACTAAATGGGGCAGAGGTCATTAGTATCATCTTAGACGACCATCACTCGTAAGTTTGACTTGAGTTTAAAGTTCAACATATCCTGCATTCCGGCAAGTGTCGTCGTCGTGTTCATTGAACAGCTCATACACTCACCCTTATACTGGATATAAAGCTCATGGCCGTTTTCAACTTCTTTGAGATCGATTACTTCGACATCCCCGTGATCGGCTTTAAGTGTTGGACGAATGTACTCTTCGAGAATTGATTCGATGCTACGGAGTTTTTGAACCAAACTCATCGCATTGAAATTACCGTCCCCTTTTGCCTCTTTGATCTTCTTGCTGATTGCTTCTTTGGTAAGCTCACCTTGGATTTCTGCAAGCATATCTACGAGATAAACATCTTTTTTCTCATGACCGCCCGGCTTGATACACGATTTACAAAAGCCGCCTGCTTTGGTATAGTCGGTTATGGCTTCGATGGAGTCAAGTTTGTTGAGTTTAATCACCTCTTTGAGGGTATCGAGACTCACACGAGCACATTCGCAGACGATAAACTCCGTCTCGAACTCTGACATATCCACCCCTTTATAGATGGACGCCGCTTTTTTAATAACGTCATACGCCATAACGGAACAGTGCATTTTTTGCCCCGGAACAGCTGGAATATCTTCCTCGTCACGAAGTGCTTTTTCCACATCGATGTTGGTAATCTTCAATGCCTCATCTACTGTTTTATCCATACACAGTTCAGCCATCATATCGGAGCTTGCGATCGCAGTTCCGCATCCGAAACTTTTAAAACGGCTTTTGATTATAACATCGTTTTTAGGATCAATCATCCAGTACAACCGTACGGCATCTCCACAGCTCTCCGCACCGAAATCAGCGATAATAAGTTGCTTTTGAGCCGCATCTGCCTCTTCTTGAGTGATCTCTCCCATATTGATAGGATCGTTCATACGTCGTTGAACCTCGAGTGAATACTCTTCCCATAATGCTCCGCCGATTAATGTGTCTCGTGCCATTGATTGCTCCTTGATGGATGATATTATCCGAGACATTGCAAATGACGTTCTAGTTAAAAATAGACATTTTTGTCATTCATGTAGTTAGGAATAAAATATGCAGTAGTAGATTTGTTAGAATAATATTCTGCCCCACATGGGGCTAACTTCAGTGCCCTAGTGGCTAGCGTAGCTGATCGGGACGCGTTCCGATTGGCGTTTTAATCAAATAAAAAGGATTTATTATGTTTCAAATTACCGCTGTATTTAACCGTCACTGCCTTAACGATGTTTTACGAGAACTTTTCGATAACGAAATCGAAGGGGTCACGGTTATGGATGTCATCGGAAAAGGATCATTAGGGATTGCAGAAAAAAATAACGCACCTGACTTATTCCCAAAAGTAATGCTTCTGATTGTTGTTTCGGATGAGGCACATAAAGCAACGGCGATGGAATGTATTCGAGCACACACTCAAGACTTAGGACACGGTGCCGGTAAAATGTGGGTAACACCTGTTGTAGAAGTTGAACGTATCCGAACAGGAGAAAAAGACGAGACCGCACTCGCACAACCAGCACCTCGCGCTACGGCTAAAACCAATACATTCTATACAGCTGTTGATACGCCATCGAGTTAAGTTAACTCTCCAATCAAAGTAATGTAGTACCTCTCGGTACTATCACTCTTATAAAAGCTATCTTGACCTTTTTTGTTGATACATAGCTTTATCGGCTTCTGATATTATATCTTCAACCTTAGAATCATTCGTAAAAATAACTGCTCCATACGAAAACGTAATTTTAAAATTATACTTCTCAGACTTAAAGGAAATTTTTTTCCAATAATCAAGCATTCTTTCCATTTTTATTTCAATCTCAGCGAGGGCTTGACTATTATCAAAAATAAGTAAAAATTCATCTCCTCCATAACGAACCACTCGTCCACCACTCTCTTTGAGTTTTAAAGCAACATGAGCAAGTACTTTGTCTCCAACTAAATGACCATAGGTATCATTGATTTCTTTAAATCGGTTAAGATCTATTAAAACAAGTATCCCTTCACCTCGAAGATGAAGATGATCGTGATCTGCTAAATACGTATCATCAAACCATTTGCGGTTATAGCTTTTAGTAAGTGGATCTTCATATACCATTTTTTGAAGCGCATAAATTTCGTCACGAAGTTTTTGGGTTTCTACTATAACCTCTTGTAGCCGTTGCATGTTATTGTCATTCATCGCAACAAGGGCCTGATCACTAAGCTCGCAAATCAGTACAATATGTCGTATCATCTTCTCGTCGAGCATCTCTTTTGCAAAAATATCTTCGACTCGAAGCTCCATGTTATGCTGTTTTGCAATATCTGCATATATTTTTCCATATTCCACAGGAAAAACTATAGGTATTGACGCAATGGCTTGTTTTGTGACATCTGTGATTGTACGATGAACGTTATGCATAGTACATCATCTTAGCAAGTAATAAATTATTGTTCATACGTAAACTTTCTATTTAAATCGCTCTTGGAAACGATGCATGTATCATCTAGAAACGTTAATTCTGATCTTGTCATTAAGATTCCTTTATTGGATTGGTTTTATAGAATACTTCAAACTCATCCGCCGGAATTGGACGCGAAATGAGGTACCCTTGAATATAATCACATCCGATACTCATGAGATACTCTCGTTGAGCTACCGTTTCTACCCCTTCAGCAATCACTTGAATTTCCAGCTTATGGGCCATTGCCACAATTGCTTCACATAAAATCTTATCATTTCTGTCGGTTTCAAGATTTTGAACAAAAGCTCGGTCGATTTTTAAGTAATCAATATCAAACTTCTTCAAATACGAAAGGGATGAATACCCCGTTCCAAAATCATCCAGAGCGATCGCTATCCCTTGCTTCTCAAGTTCCAAAAGCTTATGTTTTATGAAGAGAGTATTTTCCATCAAGATCCCTTCGGTAATCTCAACGATAATTCCATCGTTTGATACCCCTAAATCACTCATTATCTCAATAAGCACAGAGCCTTCATGGTCCTCACATCGAAACTGCACAGGGGACTTGTTAACAGAGATTTGAAATTTAGGGTTAAGCATTTCTCTCCACTGTTTGACTTGATTTACGGCTTGCTGAAAAACCGATAACCCAATATCATTAATCAATCCGGTCTCTTCAGCCAACGCAATAAAATCAAGAGGGCTGACAAGCGATCCGTCCTCCTTTTCCCAGCGAACAAGCGCTTCGGCTTTATAGATCAAACCGGTAGAAAGCTCCATAATTGGTTGATAATATACTTTAAACTGATTTTTACTGATTGCATCTCTCATTTCATGGATCATGAGTGTCCTCTTGCTTAGAGACTCTTGCATGGACGGCGTAAAATAGTGATATCGGTTTCGTCCGTCATTTTTAGCGGCATACATTGCCTGATCTGCATTTTTTAGCAATATTTCTGAGGTATTTCCATCGGAGGGGGCAATAGTGATTCCGATACTTGCAGAAATGAAAAGTGTTTCATGGTCAATGTAAAAAGGCAATGAAAGCTCATGTAAAATTTTTGATGCAATTTCATTTACACTGTCCAGAGAATCTATATTATTTAAGATGATTGTAAATTCATCTCCACCTAAACGAGATACGACATCACTTTTCCGAACACAGCTAATAAGTCTTTTTGCAGCGGTTTGTAGAAGGATATCTCCTTTATCGTGCCCAAGAGTGTCATTAATTTCCTTAAAATGGTCCAGATCCAAATACATCAGAACAACAGTGGACTCATTACGCTCTATCGATTGAAGTTCTTTTTCTAAACGATACATAAACATACTTCGATTGGATAATCCGGTTAATGCGTCAAAATTTGCCTGATACCAAATTTGTTGTTTTGCTTCTTTTTGGTCAGAAATATCAGAAAAAATTGCGATACGGCGGTAGGGCATATTATTATTATCATATACGGTTCGAATAGAGAGCCATTTTGAAAAAACCATTCCGTCTTTATCACGGTCAATAATTTCACCGTTCCATTCCCCATTGGTTGAGAGTACTTGCCACAATTGTCGATAAAACTCATCGGATTGCTGTCCGGAATTGAGTATATTCGTTGATTTTCCTTTGATCTCCCCGAGTATATATCCCGTCATGGAGCTAAATGCCGGATTGATGCTAATAATAATAGAATTTTGATCCGTGATAACAATAGGATCCGAACTGTGCTCATAGACCAACGCGGATAATTGAGTTTTTGCCTGGTCGATTAAATCTTGAGTAACATTTCGAGCTGAGCAATAGATCCACCGTTTATGTTTCGACTCAATGAGCGTTACAAGGATCTCAGCATCATAGATGATGCCATCACGTCGTTTATGCTTTGAATGAATTATGATACTTTTGTCTGAAAGTTCTTGTATCCCTTCCATGAGTTCTTTTTGGCTGACTTGACAATCCCATTGAGTAACATGCATACCAATCATTTCATGACGTCTGTATCCTAACATTTTACAAAAGGTATCACTCACTTGAACAACAACCCCTTTTTCATCCAAAATATGGACTCCATCCCCCGATAACGTTAAAAATATTTCGTTCTTATGACTTTCGTGCGCGAGTCTTTGGCGTAATGCTATTTCAACGGACAACCCAATTAAAAGCAATCCACTTAAAAGACCGATAATCCAAATAAAGTAAGCATATTCATGGTAAATATCATCCAGCGTGACAGGTAGAGGTTTATCATAAGGGGGAAGTCGAAGGGCTTGAAATATTTCGTGAATATTGCGGTATTCCAAAGGTGCCGTCCAGCTAATATCCCCCTCTTTAAATGTCCGATGAGGGAGATGCTGAAGCAATGCTATGACGACTTCATTTGTCAGAACTTTTGGGGTATTGGGCATTCGAGATATAGGCCATTCGGGGCAAAGTGTCGTAGAGAGCAAATAAGGAAAACCTTCTACTTTTTGAGGATGAAGAATTTTGAGCGTATGTAAATCAATCTTTCCTTTAGCTGCCATGTGTTCCAATACATCGGTTCGCACAAATCCCACATCCGCCGTTCCATTCAGCACTTCTTTAACTGCATTCGCATGAGGCATACCGGTAAAATGTAGCTTTAAATCATTTGGTGTTATATCATGATGAACGAGTTCAAACATCTGGGCGGCATATCCACCCAAGGACTCATTGTCGACCGTCGCAACAGATTTTCCTTTCAGGTCGTCTAGTGTTTGAATATCAGCTCTATTTGCCTTGGTAAAAATCACCCCGCCAAAACGATCAAGCCATTGACCGTTTTTATACTGTAACATCGTTGCGATGCGGGAGATATGGTATTCTTTTTCAAGATAAACATAATGACCTGAATTGGTTATGACAAAATCGAGTGTATGATTTTTAACGGCTTCATTCATTTCCGGATAGGTGAGCGGAAGAATCGTAAAGGTGTATTCAGGTTCCATTTGATTCAAGTACGTAGCAGTTGCAGCCCATTCTTTTGTTGTTTCAGCTTTAGAAAGAAAAGCGAGCACCCCTATCGTTACCGTCTTTGACGCATACAACGTCAATGTCACTAAAAAAATTATTACAACAGATTTCATCATTCTCTTTTTATTAAAATTAAATTTACTGATATTTTGATTACAATACTGAAAATAGTACTACTTGGCAGTGTAGAAATAGTGTAGCTAAAATATTAAACAGCTTAAAATTGGAATAATATGAAGAAAATTGCGCTTAATTGTGTTTTGATTGTTGAAGATGATATAGGAAGCAACCAAAATATAACTTTTTTTCTCCGTGATAAATTTAATAAAGTTATAAGCGCATACGATGGATTAGAGGGGTGGTCCCTTTATAACGACGAAGTACCGGATCTTATAATCACCGATATTGAAATGCCCCACATGGATGGGTTGGAATTGGTACAAAAAATACGCCAGAAAGATTTTATAACCCCTATCATCGTTTTAAGTGCTTACACGCATACTGAATATTTGAAAAGGGCAATTCCTCTAAATTTGATTGATTACATTGTTAAACCTTTAACTTTTCAAAAATTGAGCGATGTTTTACACCGACTCCGGAAAAAATATTCTTTTGTACATCAACATTTACCTATTGATAAAGCAGGTGCAGTCTCTTATGATTGGGATGGTAAATTCGTTTATGTCAATAATGAACATTTACATCTCACCAATAAAGAGATACAAATGATTGAATTGTTACTGAACAATCAGGGGCAAGTATTGAATTACGAAGAGATCGGAGATATGCTTTATCCTGACTCTTTGGACAGTAAGAACTCAATTAAATGTATCATTCGGGATATCCGCAAAAAGATCCCTTCTATTGCTATTGAAAATTTACCGAAATGGGGATATAAACTTTTATGAAAAAATTTCAAGACCAAATTGATAAAAAACACTTATTTGATCTTTTCAATCTTACCGACAATCTTCTTTCATACGTCGACACAGAGTATATTTACCGAGCTGTCAACGATGCATATATACGAAAATACAAAAAATCTGCAGATGAAATTATTGGTCGCTATGTTTGGGAAGTTATGGGCAAGGATATGTTTGAAAAAATCATCCAACCTAATCTTCAAAAAGCTTTTTTAGGTGCAACAGTAGAATATGAGGCATGGTTTGAGTTTCCAAACTTACCTAAATCTTATTTGATAGTCACGTATAAACCAACTTTTTCAGACGACTTGATAGTAGACGGAGTGGTTGTCAGGGCTGTTGATTATACAAAATTCAAAGAATTGGAAGAAAAAAAAGAAGAGCAGGAGATAATATTTCAAGAAATTTCAAAAATGGCTCAACTAGGAGAGATGATTTCCTTCATCTCTCATCAATGGAGACAACCGCTTAATACTCTTGCGACCTATATGTTAAAACTTCGACAATTAACCTCTGGAAAGCCAGATACGCTAAAAGCCATTGAACGATGTGAGACTATTTTAGAAGAGCTTTCATCCCATGTTGAAAGCATCAATTCCCTCTATGCATCGAATCTTAATCAAACACTCTATAGTATAAAAAACATCTTCGACAGTATTCTCATCCTTGTTCATGACCGTGCCTGTTTATTAGGGGTAGAAATATCTATTGATTGTTCTAATAGTGTAACCGTGACAGGTTATCGCGATGAAATCATACATATTTTACTGGCAGTCATTGAAAATGCTATAGATTCACTGAGCAGATCCGATGAATCAGAGAAAAAAATTACTATTACAACTCATTCTGAGAATAACGATATTGTCATCGACATACAAGACAGCGGGGATGGAATCAGCCTAGAAGATTTTAAGCATATATTCGAACCTGGATTTACTACCAAAGAATCAAGAGGGCATGGATATGGACTTTATTTTGCGCACAAATTACTAACCGAAAAACTAGGTGGGTCCATTGAAGTACGTTCAATCTCCGAAAAAGGTGCATGGTTTCGATTAAAGTTGCCATCTGATCTTGCAATATTTTGAAGCATTAATACATTCTATACAGATGTTGATACGCCATCGAGTTAAGAGAAGGAAAATCTTAGCTATTCAATGGAAAAGCGATTTTAAAACAGGCGCCATGCCTTGTATTGTAAACGCTCAAAGATCCTTTTCCATGTTTTTCAACAATCGATTTTGACATATAAAGCCCAATACCTGTTCCATTTTTTTCCATTTTTGTACTGAAATAAGGATCAAAAATGTGGTTTATAATCTGTTTTGGTATTCCACCTCCATTGTCTTCAATCTCCAAGCATCTCATTGTTCCTTCGCGCATTGTTCGAATCCATATTGTTGGTTCAGATATCGCATTATCCACCAATACATCTTCTGCATTTTTGATTAAATTGAGAATAACCTGTCGTATTTCACGCGGGTATGTCTTAAAGGAATCATTTTCATGAAAAACTGTCTCCACCTTAATCAACTTACTAATCAAAACAGGCTTAATCATGGCAATACTCCCTTCAACCAGTTCTCTCCAAGTTGTTGATTCTTTTACTTTATCTTCTTTAAAAAAATTCCTAAAATCGTTTATAGTATTGGAAAGTTCCAAAGAGAGCTCACTAATAAGATCAAGCTTTTGAGTAAAATGCTCCTTCTCGTACTGATCCATCATTACTTCAAGACTTAACAATCCTGAAATAGCTGAGATGGAAGCTAAAGGCTGTCGCCACTGATGGGCGATCATATTGATCATTTCCCCCATCGCTGCATGGCGTGACTGCATCATCATCAAATCATCTTTATTTTTAAGCTCCGTCACATCCATAGCAGAGCTAATAACGGCTTTTTTACCATCGATTACACCAAAAGGAGCTGAGCTAAACTGCCACGTGATTTTTTCTTTTTATTTACTGTAAAAGGAAAATTCCCCTTCATCGATTTTTTCCGTAATCGTAAACAAATAGCGAATATGTTCTTTAACTTTTTCATGATCTTCTTTATACGACTTATCAACCCAGATATCTGTTGTGGGTGTTTCTTCTAGGCTATATCCGCAGCTGTCCTTCCATGCCTTGTTGATTTTTACAATCGTGCCGTCTTGGGTATGCAAGATTATGGGATTGGGTGCAGTATCGATGATGGTTTCGAGTTCATTGTTTAGAGCTCTGATTTCCGAAGTCATTTTACGAGCCATCATGCGCGCCTGTTCTGCTGTACGAGAAAAAGAGAGACCTGTAAGCAATAAAAGTAAAGATATGGGCAAGCCTGCCAGTATAATCAATCGATAATTATCACTATCAATCGTTGCTTTAAAAGATGGAAGTGTCTGAAAAACAACCGTCCAAGTTCGCCCATACATTTGAACCGGAATGGCTGCTGTAAAGAAGGATTTATTCTTGGTAAAATTATCACTTATATAAAGGAGATTGTTCTCGTTAACAGATCCCCCGTCATAGAGCTTCACCGCTATGTTAGGATTTTGATTCGCAAAAATTTCACGCATTAAATCATGGGCACGAAAAGGGGCATACACAAACCCTTCAAAATATTTTTTTTTCTGTTCTTGAGTTAATAATGCCTCTGAAGTATGATAAAACGGTACGTACATTAGAAAACCAGCTTGAATATTGCTATCTTTTTCCTGAATAAGTGTCACTTTACCAGACAAAGTAACCTCTCCCGTCTCCCGTGCCCGTATCATGGCATTTTGACGGATGGGATTGGTAAACATATCGTAGCCTATAGCCCGCTTATTCCTCTCATCTAGTGGTTCAAGATAGATAATTGAATGATATTCTTCCCGCTTGCCAGAGGGTTTAATCTCATAGTCTAAGAACCCTTCCCTATGCATTTGAGCAATATGCGCAGAAAGTTGATTAGAAGAGATAACTTTTGAAAATCCGATTCCCTGAAATCCGCGATAATGCTCTGCCATTTCTAGGCTTGAAAAATAAATATTCCATTTTTTACGATCTATTTTCTCAACGCTATTTAATAATGCAGTACCACTTTGCAGTGCATTGGCATACGTCTCCATCCTGTTATTTATTTTATTAATCGTTTCAATGTTCGATCTGTCAAAACGGATTTTAGCATCATTTATAGCATCATTTCGTGCATTCGACCATAACACAAACGTTATTCCAAGCGCAATAAAAAAAGCAATCCATGCAATCATAGTGGATCGAAACAATTCCATAACGGTGCGAGACGATAGCATATTAAAGAGCCTTAAATTCACGATATTATGTAGCAAACACACCCAAACCAAACCCCTAAAAATAGGGACAAAAAGCCATAATCATAATATAATTATCCTTTAATAAATCAACAAAGGAGAAACCATTATGCAGCACGTAGTCAGTCAGTTAATCAGTAAAAAAGAAGAGTTATCGGGAGAGATGAAGTTCTATAAATCAAAAATTCAGCAGTTAGAGGAAGTTATTAAAAGCATTGATATCTCTATTAAGGTTTTTGATCCAAAATTTGATATAAAAAATATAAAAACCAAACGATACACTGGTAATCAAAACTATTTTAAACGTGGAGAAAGCCATGTAATGGTTTTAGATGTTCTTAGAAAAGCAAAAACACCATTAAGCACTAATGAAATAACAATTGAACTTATGAAACAGAAGAAATTAGATTATGAAGACCAAGATTTGGTTAGAAATATTCAAAAATCGTTAAACGGAACATTAAAGAAACAAGCAGAGACTAAAACTATTCAAATAGTAGGGAAAGATTCCCTAAATATTCAATGGGCGATATCAGCCTAAGCCCCTAAACGTTCAGATATACGGTGGTTCCCCTGCCAGTATCCAGTCCATTCGTTGGATTGAATAGTCTTCATACATTTTTTTGAAATATCTTTAAAAATATCACCATTGGACATTCGACGGGTATCTTCTCTGTAAGCGATTTCATTAGCATAGTTAGAAATATAAAGATTTCCCATTCTATGGATTTGTCCATTTTGCATACGACGGAAACGAGCAAAAAAACTTTCAGCTTGATTGGAACAAGCCCCTTCTTCAGATAAATATTCCACAGAGTGATTGACACGTTGCATATCATATAAAGCGTGTAGATTGTCATAAGCGTTAGCTTCGTCTGTATGGATAACAGAACCTCTTTCAACAGCCACATTAGCAATCTGGGCTATCCCAGCAGGATTTTCATTATGAAGGACGTATGTAAGCGTTCTGCGACTTCCTATGTAATCAGTTCCTCCGTCATGACGTTGGCGAACAACCACGATACAACGTTTATTAGGGTTTTGATTTTCATATCTTCTTCTATCAACACGATCATCAATATTATTAGCAGGACGGACATAGTGATTAACATAAGCACCATCCATTTCACAAACACCATTTAAAGGTTCTTCATTTCTATTTTCGATAAGAGCTTCACGGAATTTATGAAGGAGAACAAAAGCAGTTTTGTATTGAATATCAAGTTCTCTGGAAAGTTTTAAAGCAGACATACCCTTAACTTCATTGGTGAAAATAGCAATAGCAAGGAGATAAGTTTTTAAAGGTAATTTATGTGATGCAAAAAGAGTTCCAGAGGTAACAGAGAATTGTTTTTTACAGAATTTACATTTCCATATAGAACGAGTAGATAATTTGTAATGAGAAAAAGAACCGCAAGAAGGACAAATAGGTTTTCCATTGGTTTCACTCCATCTGATTTTACGGAAATACGTTTCAGCCTGTTTCTCCGACATCTTCGCAATTTTAACAATGCTAAGAGTTCTTGATGCTGGAGAGAGAAGAAAGTGTTGAGCCATAATTGATCCTTTTGTCCTTATTTCAAGTTATATTATGTCATATATGACATTAATACCTAATAAAGAAAAAGAATTAATATAGATATCTCTCGCTATTATGTCATTTTTAAAAGAATTATGTTATATATGCAAGAACACATCAAAGGAGCTTTAAATGCCAGAAGAATATTGGACAGAACAAGCAAAAGGGATATTAAAATCCCAGTTATCAAGAAAGAATATGCGTTATCACGATTTAGCGTTAGCTTTACAAGCCATAGGATTAGAAGAGAACCAAAACACGATAGCAACCAAACTAAGCCGTGGAACGTTTAGTTTTGCGTTCTTTCTCCAGTGTATGTATGCTCTAAAAATAGACTATATAGATTTTGAATTGAATCCGATCATAGATGAATAAAATCTAATACGTTTTAATTGCTAATTAGATATAGTGCTTTCAATACTAATAACAAGGATTTTCGTGGGATTTTTTGATTTCTTCAATAGTGAATATAGTCAGTATAAAAAAGTGTATAAACATGTTAATAATCTTACTTCAACAGATGATAGATACAGAAGAGCTTCACAGACTTTGAATGGATTCTTTCAAGGTTCTCTAATGATACCGATGATGAGAGATAAAAAACTTTTTCAAAAAAAAGAGAAAATGGATGTATTCATTCCATATTTTAGTGGAGCAGTATCTCTGGTGTCAAGGGCTGTTAATCTACCAGAAAACGAAGAGACAGATATATTTGTAATGTTCTTTTTGGTCTTATGGTTGTGCGATAGTGATTATAAGAGAATGAAAGAGATGGGTGATAAATATCTTGAAATTGCATTTAATAGCAAATATCAAGAACTTTTTGAAAAAGGGTCAAAAGATGTCAATGATATGTTAAATCAAGCAGAAGAACCTTCTAAAATATTTTTACGATTAAATAAACTTTTATAGGTTTATTTATTTTCTCCCAGCCATCATATCTTCAACTACTTTTCCGATAACCATTGTTTCTTGGAATTCATCAGCGTATCCATGAACAATAGCATATTTCATCACAAAAAGATATTCTATATTTAAAACATCATCCCTCTTAAAAAATTCTGGAATAACATTGTATTCTTTTCTAAAAGCTTCTCTCATATCGGTAAAAAAATTTTGAATAGTTATTGGAAAGCCTTGTTCTTCTAAAGCACTTATCCTATCTTTATATATTGTTGTCTCTTTGTAGCTTGAACTGTCCATAGCATTCATGCCGTGCTGAAGAGCATTTCTATAGCTATTAACCTTTCTTTTTATAGATGTTGTTCCATAGATCCAAATACCTGCAATAACGACCCCTATTATTATAAAAACTGTCTCCATAAACTCTCTTTTCTAATTTTTTTAATCTTAACACAAATCATCTTCCAAAAACTTTTTTCATTTTTTTAAAAATTCTTTTACAGATCGTGATTTTCTTTCAAAA
>CAIMUF010000015.1 GCA_903844635.1 uncultured Sulfuricurvum sp.
CTAAAATTCTACTGGAACATTTCAAAACAAGGAGATTGTATGCCAACAATCAACCAGCTTATTCGTAAAGAGCGACAAGCGGTCGTGAAAAAATCAAAATCACCCGCTTTGGTGTCATGCCCACAACGTCGTGGTGTATGTACTCGTGTATATACTACAACCCCTAAAAAACCTAACTCGGCTCTTCGTAAAGTTGCTAAAGTTCGTTTGACTTCAGGGTTTGAAGTTATTAGTTATATCGGTGGTGAGGGTCACAACTTGCAAGAGCACTCGATCGTTCTCGTTCGTGGTGGTCGTGTAAAAGATTTACCAGGGGTAAAATATCACATCGTTCGTGGTGCTCTCGATACTGCGGGTGTTAAAGACCGTAAAGTATCTCGTTCTAAATACGGAACGAAAAAAGCTAAGGTTAAGAAATAATCATCTAACCAAACAAGATTCGGTTTTAGTGACCGTCTTTTGAGTAAATTTTAAAAATTGAAGGAAATATTATGAGAAGAAGAAAAGCGCCCGTTCGCGAAATTATGCCTGACCCTGTTCACGGCTCTAAAATTTTGACAAAGTTCATTAACAAACTTATGTGGGATGGCAAAAAAAGCACCGCAGAAAAAATTATGTACAGTGCCCTTGACATTATGAGTTCACGTGGCGAAAAAACTGGTATCGAAGTGTTTAACGCAGCGATTGATAATATCAAACCAGTAATCGAAGTAAAAAGCCGCCGTGTGGGTGGAGCGACCTACCAAGTTCCAGTAGAAGTACGCCCTGTTCGTCAGCTTTCATTGGCTATTCGTTGGTTAACGGATGCATCACGCAAACGTAACGAACGTACTATGGCTGAGCGTTTGGCGAATGAATTGATGGATGCTGCTAACGATAAAGGCTCATCATTCAAACGTAAAGAAGATACTTACCGTATGGCTGAAGCGAACAAAGCGTTTGCTCACTATCGCTGGTAATAGTCACCTGTAATCTTTTGATAACCCAACCGGGTTATCATTTCCCCCATTAAAACTACTTTTTAAGGCTATTATCATGGCAAGATCCCACAAACTAGAAGACGTTAGAAATATCGGTATCGCGGCGCACATTGACGCGGGTAAAACAACGACTACAGAACGTATTTTGTTCTATACAGGTGTTTCACACAAAATCGGTGAGGTTCACGAAGGTGCTGCCACTATGGACTGGATGGAGCAAGAACAAGAACGTGGTATCACGATCACTTCTGCTGCAACGACATGTGAATGGCGTAATACTCAAATCAATATCATTGATACTCCGGGCCACGTTGACTTCACCATTGAAGTTGAGCGTTCTATGCGTGTACTTGATGGTGCAGTTGCAGTATTTTGTGCGGTAGGTGGGGTTCAACCACAATCTGAAACAGTATGGCGTCAAGCAAACCGTTATGGTGTTCCTCGTATGGTTTTCGTTAATAAAATGGACCGTACTGGTGCTGATTTTTATAACGTTGAAGAGCAAATTCGTGCACGTCTTAAAGCAAATCCAATTGCTATTCAACTCCCAATTGGTGCTGAAGATGGTTTCAAAGGGATTGTTGACCTTGTTAAAATGAAAGCAATCCTTTGGGATGAAGATGCTGCGATGGGTTCTAGCTACCATGAGGAAGAAATTCCTGCGGATATGCTTGAACTTGCTGATAAATACCGTGCACAAATGATGGAAGCGGCTGCTGAGGGCGACGATACTTTGATGGAGAAATTCTTCGAAGAGGGTGAACTTACTAACGAAGAAATTATGCGCGGGATCAAAGCTGGATGTCTTAAAATGGAAATTATTCCTATGACATGTGGTACAGCGTTTAAAAACAAAGGGGTTCAAACTCTTTTGGATGCAGTAATCGATTATCTTCCATCTCCTCTTGAAGTTGCGGCTATCAAAGGGACAATGGAAGATGATGAAGAGATTGAAGTAGCGGTTGAATCAACTGACGATGCTCCTTTCGCTGGTCTTGCGTTCAAAATTATGACGGATCCATTCGTTGGACAACTTACTTTCGTACGTGTTTACCGTGGTGTTCTTGAATCAGGAACGTACGCTTACAATACCATCAAAGGTAAAAAAGAACGTATTGGACGTATCGTAAAAATGCACGCGAACAAACGTGAAGAGATCAAATCTCTTTATGCTGGTGAAATCGGTGCGGTTGTTGGTCTCAAAGATACAACAACTGGAGATACTCTTTGTGACGAGCGTGAGCGTTTAGTGTTAGAGCGTATGCACTTCCCTGAGCCGGTTATCTCGGTTGCGGTTGAGCCAAAAACTAAACCTGACCAAGAAAAAATGGGTATCGCACTTGCAAAACTTGCAGCTGAAGATCCTTCTTTCCGTGTTCATACGGACGAAGAAACAGGTCAAACGATCATCTCAGGAATGGGTGAGCTTCACCTTGAAATCCTTGTTGACCGTATGTTCCGTGAGTTCAAAGTTGAAGCAGAAGTTGGTGCTCCACAAGTTGCTTACCGTGAGTCAATTCGTGCGGAAGTAAAACAAGAGTACAAATACGCAAAACAATCAGGTGGACGCGGACAATTCGGTCACGTTTATTTGATCGTTAAGCCAGGTGAGCCAGGTACTGGTTATACATTTAACAACGACATCAAAGGTGGAGTTATTCCAAAAGAGTATATTCCTGCTGTTGAAAAAGGGTGTAAAGAAGCAATGGCTAAAGGTGTCTTGGCAGGTTATCCTATCGAAGATATCGAAGTTACATTGTATGACGGTTCATACCATGAGGTTGACTCCTCTGAGATGGCGTTTAAACTCGCTGCATCTATGGGATTCAAAGAGGCTTGCCGTAAAGCAAACCCTGCAATCTTAGAGCCTATGATGAAAGTTGAAGTAGAAGTACCTGAAAACTTCATGGGTGACGTTATCGGTGACCTTAACCGTCGTCGTGGACAAGTTAACAATATGGGTGACCGTTCAGGTAACAAAATTGTTGATGCGTTCGTTCCTCTTTCTGAAATGTTTGGTTACTCAACTGACCTTCGTTCAGCAACACAAGGACGTGCAAGCTACTCAATGGAATTCGATCACTATGCAGAAGTTCCACGTAACGTTGCAGAAGAAATTATCAAAAAGCGTAACAGCTAAGCAATTCTCTTTCTTCTCTCCCTGTTTGGGGAGTATTTCTTAATTTTTTTCTATTTTACAATCCAAGAATTTTCTACTAGCAACCTCTCGTCACTGTAAATTTGTCCGACAAAAGTATCCCCTGTTTTATAGGTATTAACCCCTTTAGGTGTTCCGCTCATAATGATATCTCCGTCTTCAAAACTCATAAAGCTTTTTATCTCTTGAATCATTTCCAGCGGCTTATATATCATGAGCTCAACTGTTGCTTCTTGTGTTAATACTCCATTGATATGCAGCGTCATTCGTAATGATTCAAGAGGTGCATCCAAAGGGATAAAATCACCAAAAACTGCTGAATTGTCAAAGCTTTTTGCGCGTTCCCACGGAAGACCTTTGGATTTGAGATGATTTTGTATATCGGCTTTGGTGAGATCTAGTCCAAATCCTATTCCGGTAATTTTAGCATTCATCATTAAAAAGCAGATTTCCCCCTCAAAACGGGTATCGGGAGAGATAAAATGGAGTACATCCGTAATGGCTGAATTTGGTTTATTGAATACGACCATTGATGAAGGAATTTCGTTACAAAGTTCATGTATATGCTCTACGTAGTTACGTCCGATGCAAACAATTTTGGAAGGAATGATGGTTAAACCATTAAAGTTGACGCAATTCATGTAAACCTCTTAGTCTGAATACGGTACGGCAATAAGACACTATTAATACTATTCATTTAGTTGTGATAGACTGACTAATACATCATACCAAAATAAAGGATATTTATGAGAACGTTTTCATCATCATTTCGGATATGGCACTGGTTACAAGCCCTTTTTATCATCGGTTTATTTGTTACGGTACTACTGAGAGAGAGTGTAATGGACAAACAGCATATAGGTACAATAGTTCAAGAGCAGCTTGTCTCAATAGGGACTGTGATTAGCGCTGAGCAAGCTATAGTGATTGGGAAGGCTGTGCGTTCACCTCTTTGGGATTGGCATATTTATTTTGGATTTGCGATTACTGCACTGTTAATATTTCGTTTGTTAATGATTGTAAAAAATGGCTTTGGATTCGATGAAAATCCAAAAATGAGATTGGTATATAAGCTTTATAAAACCGTTTATGTAATGATGATTATTTTATCCATAAGCGGTCTTTCTCTTTATTTCAAGTTAGTAGGCGGGTTAAAAGAGACTGTGGAGGGCGTTCATTTATATATAGGTTGGACACTTTTCGCTTTTGTTGTGATTCATATAGCAGGAGTTGTTCATGCAGAACTGAGTGACCAAAGTGGAATTATTTCTCGAATGATTCATGGGAAGTAGTCAGTAGGTTCCAGAGTGGCGTCTTGTTTTCTTCAGGCCTGCCTTGAAGAATGTGTAAGGGTACATAGGATGCTTTGTACTCCAAACTCTGACACCCTTTGACGTAATATCCTAGATAGATCCATTTGAGACCCAAACGTTTTGCCAGAAGAATTTGTTCTAGTAGGGTATATTTGCCCAATGAAAGGTTTGGAGTGTGTGGATCATAATAACAATACAATGAGGATATTCCCTCTTCTAAAATATCAATAAGATCAACTGCTATGAGTTTTTCTCCTTCAAAATAAAGAACCTCATATCCAAAATCTCCATGGCCATTTACAAAAGAGGCTTGGTAATTTTTTGGATCGATTTTCGGAGAATCCCAGTTGCGTGTTTTATGCTTATAGGCGTGATAGCGGTAAAAAAGTTCTAGATGCTCTCCGCTTATACTTGGAGGTCTGATAAAGGTAGTAAGATGACTGTTTTTTCGTAAAATACGTCGTTCGGATTTACTAAAGACATAGTTCTCAACATCAATTTTTAAACTTTCACACGCAGTGCATTCCGTACAGATAGGTCGGAAGTACATAGCCCCAAAGCGTCGCCATCCGCGAAGAATTAGGGACTCGCATTGTTCTTTGCTGCACTCTTGGATGACTTTGTAATGGATGGTCTGCGAGTTTCCGCTGATGTAAGAGCATGGCTCATGGAGTGCACACTCTTTTAGAATTGAATTTTGCACTACTTAGCGCTCGTACATTTTGGCCTAGGAGTAGTTATATAACTACTCCTCATCTTTGCGGTTAAGGGCAATGAGGACACCTTCAATCATTTCGTCAATGTCACCATCTAAAATAGTACTAATATTCGAGTAGGGTATTCCTGAACGAGTATCTTTAACTTGTTGATACGGTGCTAGGACGTAGGAACGTATTTGATGTCCCCATCCATTTTCACTTTTTTCGACACCGTCAACCGCTGCTTTTTGTTTCGCGAGCTCGAGGTCATAAATACGAGATTTTAACATTTTAAACGCAGTTGCTTTGTTTTTATGCTGGCTTCTGTCGTTTTGGCATTGGACTACGATACCCGTCGGAATATGGGTGATACGAATGGCTGACTCTGTTTTGTTGACGTGCTGTCCACCTGCACCTGATGCTCGATAGGTATCGATACGAATGTCACGGTCTTCTATGTCAACAGAGATGTCATCATCAAGTTCTGGTGAGACGAGAACTGAGGTAAAACTGGTATGACGTTTGGCGGCTGAATCGTAAGGGCTGATACGGACAAGGCGGTGAATGCCGTTCTCGTTTTTGAGATAGCCGTAAACGTTTACCCCTTTGATGAGAATAGCAGCGTCTTTGATCCCTGCTTCTTCACCGGATTGGTAATCGAGCATTTCGACGGTAAAGTCATGACGCTCTGCCCAGCGTGTGTACATACGCAGCAGCATAGAAGCCCAATCTTGTGACTCAGTTCCTCCAGCTCCTGGGTGAATCGTCACAATGGCATTATGACCGTCATGTTCACCGCTTAAGAGTACTTCAACTTCCATGAGTTTTACTTCATTTTCAAGTTTTGGCGCATCATCAAAAAGAGATTGAATGGTCTCTTCATCATTTTCCTCTTTTGCCATTTCGTATAAATCCACAGCATCACCCAGAATATTATAGGTTCTGGTATATTTGTTTAGACGACGCTCGAGTTGCGTTTTCTCTTTTTGGACTATGCCAGCATTGGTAACATCATTCCAAAATCCATCGGAATTTTCTAAGTCACTAATCTCGCCTAGACGTGAATTGATTTCCGTTGGACGGACAACATCCGTAATATTTTGCATTTTAATGGTCAAAGTTTTTAATAATTCTGTATATTCGTAGTGATCCATAAAGGAATATCCTCTAACTGTATTATAATTGCAATTATAGTATAGATCCCCTGCATAAAGGTTAAAATAATGATAATTGCACGCTCAGTGAAAGAATTACGAAAGGTTTTGGATCACGTCTCTGAGTCGATAGGTTTTGTCCCCACTATGGGAGCATTACACAGCGGGCATCGCAGTCTTATTGATTCTGCTCGTCATGATAATGGCTATGTTGTAGTATCGATTTATGTGAATCCTACGCAATTTTTAGCGGGGGAAGATTTGAGCCAATACCCGCGTCGTGAAGAAGCGGATTTTAAAATTTGTGAACTGTGCGGTGTAGATCTTCTGTTTTATCCTGAAACCATGTATGAAAACGATGAAGTGAGTATAAAAGTTCCTGATGTGCGTGGGTTTATTCTCGAGGGAGCTTCACGCCCAGGACATTTCGATGGCATGTTGACGGTGGTGGCTAAGCTCTTGAATGCGATTCGTCCAACACGTGCTTATTTTGGGAAAAAGGATGCTCAACAGCTTGCTTTGATTACGCAAATGGTGAATAATTTAGTGATGAATGTTGAGATAGTGGCGATGGAAACGATGCGAGAGAAGGATGGGCTTGCCCTTTCAAGTCGTAATATCTATCTGAATGAGGTGCAACGCAGTGATGCGCTCAAACTCTCTTCATCTTTGAAGAGTGCTACCAAAATGGTCATGCAGGGGAATTTTAAAAGCAGTGAGATCTGTCATGCTATGCTGAGTATTTTAGAACCGCTTGAGGTTGAGTATGTAGCTGTTGTGAACCGTGCGTTTGAATCGATTTCAGAAGTGATATTAGGCGATACGATTGTTTTGGTTGCCGCGCGTGTAGGAACAACACGACTTATCGATAATGTGTGGATGTAAATAATTAGTGAACAACCGTTGTGACAGGATGCTCTGCCGCCGTCGCAGCTACCGCTAGAGGATCAGGTGTGAGGTATTTTTCCTCAACCATCATATCCACAATCGCTTTGAAAACGGGAACGGCGGTGATGGAAGCAAAATAAACGGTTCGTGGGTTAATGACAAAAATACCGATCGTATAAGTATGTTTCTTATCATTAGCAAACCCGACAAATGAAGTATGGTAGCTGTTAATGTAACCACCACCTTTGGCAATGTGTGCAGTTCCTGTTTTGCCTCCGACGATAATACCTGGTGTCTTAGCAACGGTTCCAGTCCCTTCATTGACGGTTTTAATTAATATTTGCTTCATTCGCTCTGCGGTTGCGGGTGTAATAACTTGAATAGGCTCGATAACTTCCATTGGCATTTTTCTACCATTATCATCAATCAAGGTATCCACCACCATAGGGTTAACAATACGCCCACTGTTATTGAAAACGTTAAACGCTTTAAGTATTTGCATTGCATTAGCCCGCATCCCATAGCCGTACGCAGTAATTGCTTTGTAGAGATAATTGTTCAGTTGAGTGGAACTGGGGATAGAACCACGCTTTTCATACGGTAAATCCGCACCACTGAAATGAGTAAATCCAAAACGGCTAAGTCCCTCAGTAAATTCACTTCCATTAAGTTTCTGAGCAAGCTGAGCGATACCGATATTAGAGGAGTGAACAATAACATCTTCGGCACTAATCATACTAAAAGGGTGCTCATCAACAATAGTTTTGCGTCCCATCGTGTAGCGTCCATTGTGTCCATTGACCATATCGTAGGGATTGATGAGGTGACGATCAAGCAGCAATGCAAAAATAATGGGTTTGATCACCGATCCCGGTTCATAGCTGTATTCAATAGCGTTCGTGTTCAGCGAGGGGTAATCAGCGGTACGAATATGGCTAGGGTCAAAGCGGTTTGAGCTTGCAAGGGTGAGGATTTTCCCCGATTTTGATTCCATTACAGTGGCAATAATCTCATCGGCTTGGAGCTCATCTTTGATCCGACTGGTGATTGCTTCCGCACGTGCTTGAAGAGAAATCGGGATATTAAGCTTGAGGCTAAAACCGTTAATCTGAGGTTTGATGGAACTTTGTTTATTTAAAATGAGATAGCCGTTGACATCACGCATTGCACGTTGAATTTTATTCTGTTGAGGATTTAGCTCTTGGTCAAAATATTTTTCGAGCCCTTTGATGCCATAAATACGGGTGTACCCATCTTCTTCCATTTTACGAGGATATCCAATAAGGGGCGTGAGTAAATCTTGATAAGGATATTCGCGTGCTTCACCGCTTTCAATAACGTTTAGCCCTTGCAATACACGCTGACCGTTTGGAAGTTCATACTCGATAAAAACTCCCAGTTTCCGAAGTTCAAACGCCAATGTTTTGAGATACATTGCCTCTTTGGGACCGATGTGATAGCTAAGGGTGACGGATCCTCGTCTGGTATGAAGGCGCTGTCGAACTTCACTTGCATCAATACCGCTGTAAATACTAAAAAGCTGTATAAAAAGTTCAACTTTGTCTGGATCAATGTTGCGGGTATTGACGACAGCTTTATAGAGTTTTTGGGTTGTAGCGATATGAAAACCGTCAGCACTGATAATGGTTCCGCGTTGAGCTTTGGAGTTTTCTTCTGAATAAATGGAAGGGATATCGCGATTATGAACGGCAGTGTAAAACATGACGGCCAAGAATATTCCAAAACCGAGAAGTAATACAACGAAAAGAGCAAGAATTTTTTGAGATTTATTTGAATTTTGCATTAATAATTACACGACCACATTACATTTGTGTACGTGTGATTTCTTTGTAAGCATTAAGTGCTTTATTACGTACTTCGAGCATTAGTTTCATACTGATTTCTGCTTTATCGATCGCGATAGCAGCTTGGTGAAGGTCTTTGACTGAACCTGTTGCAATATCACTCATGGCACGGTCACTGTCAACTTGCATATCATTAACATTACCCAACGCATTGCGAAGCTCTTGAGCAAAATCGGTTTTTGTGCTTTCACTATTTCCAGTACTTTTTGTTTTAAGTAAATCGGAGGTTGAAAGTGATTTAATCGCTTGAATGTCAGCCATTATAATTTATCCTTATGATTGCAGGATGCTGATCGCACCACTGGCTATATTTTTTGCACTTTCAAATGCGGCAACATTGGCCTGATAAGACCTTGTTGCTTCCACTAGATCGGCCATTTCGATAACAGGATTAATGTTAGGGTAAGCAACATAACCTTTGGCATCGGCATCGGGATGCGATGGATCGTATTTCATATTGGGGGCTTTATCATCACGTACCAGTTTGTCTACAACAACGCTCATGATGGCAGGATTTGGTTTCATCCCAGCCAATCCCTCTTTGAGGGGATCAGAATACGCTAACTGATTGGTACTTCGTTCTAATGCCTGGTTGTAGACACTGTTGAAATCAATCGCCTTAAAAACGACCTCTTGACGACGGTACGGTCCACCCTCATCGGTTCTAGTTGTTTGGGCGTTAGCAATATTGGAGCTTATAACATTGACACGGACACGTTGAGCGGATAAACCGTAACCGCTGATGTCAAAACTGTCTAAAAATGCCATTGATTATCCTTTAAGAGGTTTTACTACTTGCGTCAATAACGCTTTTGAAAATTAAAGAGTCTTTTTTGATAGCGGCAGTGAGGGCATTAAACATAGTTGAATTTTTAGCCATTTCTGAACTTTCAACGTCTAAATCAACACTGTTTCCATCATTACGCGCCATATGTCCATCACGAAAAAAAGTAGTTGCTCGGGTATCGCTTGCGCTGCTCAAGCCACTTAAATGCTTTCCTGATGTTTGTGTCATTTGAAGACTATTGCTTTTATCTGCATTAAGTTCAGCACTTTTTTGCGCTAATGCTTCTTCAAAACGGATGTCACGAGGACGGTAATTTGGGGTGTCAGCATTCGCAATATTGCTTGCGATCATATCTTGACGCGCTGCACGATAGTCCATTGCTTCTTTCATTAGGTCATGCGACCGCGAAATAGCTAATCCCATATCACACCCCTTTTTACTCTCTATTTTCAATTATAAAGCAAAATTCATTCCGCTTTCATTTTATGGACACTTTAACGTACTTCGATATACTTATGGCTAATTATATACTAACTACAAGTAAAGTTTATCATGCCTGACAAAAAATTATTTCTTTTAACGACTGCACTGATTACGATAGGGATTATATGCTCGTATACTCTTTCTGCGTATACGGTTATTCTTTTCGAATATAACAATTTTCACTTCGTGGCACGTGAGCTTTTTATTGCAATTGTTTCGATTATGCTGATGTGGACGATTGCTCAGCAAGATCCTGATAAATGGCTCCATAAATTAGGATTGACTTTATTTTGGGGTAGCATTGTTGTAATGGTTGTAATGCCATTTCTTCCCTCATTTTTAGTGAGTGAAGTGGGTGGAGCAAAGCGGTGGATAAAAATAGCAGGTTTTTCGGTAGCTCCGGTAGAGTTTTTTAAAATTGGTTTTGTTTATTTTCTAGCATGGAGTTTTTCTCGAAAATTGGGTCATCATGGGGGTATGGGGGTAAAAGAAGAGTTTAAGCGCTTTTGGCCTTATGCGGCGCTTTTTATTCTTGTTATGTTTTTGATTGCTGTGGTTCAAAATGATTTAGGGCAAGTTGTCGTCTTGTCCTTGACTTTGGCATTTATGCTCTTTTTTGCGGGAAGCAGTTTTAGCTTTTTCCTTACTCTTATCACGGGTGCAGTTGGTTTTTTCCTTCTCTTTATTGCAATGGCACCCCATCGAATTGACCGTATTTTATCATGGTGGGCATCGGCACAAAGTACAATCTTGGCTTTTTTCCCTGAGTCGATTGCGAAACATTTACGAATTGCAAATGGTGAAGAAGCCTATCAAATCGGTCACTCTATGAATGCAATTCACAATGGAGGAATTTGGGGAACAGGTTTAGGAAACGGTACGTTTAAACTTGGATTTTTGAGTGAAGTGCACACTGACTTTGTCCTTGCAGGGATTGCCGAAGAGTTCGGGTTTATTGGGGTATTAGGAGTAACATTTTTATTTATTGCTATCTTGCATCGTTTGTTTAAAATTGCTAATCGCTCGACTGACGACACCTATTATCTTTTTAGTTTAGGGGTTGGATTACTTATCACATTTGCGTTTATTATTAATGCATATGGTATTAGCGGACTTACCCCGATCAAAGGTATCTCGGTCCCATTTTTGAGCTATGGAGGCTCGTCGATGCTGGCATCCTCAGTGGGAATTGGAATGGTGCTGATGTTGTCTAAAAAAATCAAATATCAGTCGGGAGATAAAAAATGAATATTATTTTTACGGGTGGTGGTACTGGCGGTCATCTCGTAATTGCTCTTTCATTAGCGCAGGCTGCACTGATTCGTGGTCATAGGGTCGTTTTTATAGGGTCCACTTCGGGACAAGATCGGCAGTGGTTTAGTGACAGTATTATATTTGAAGAAACTCATTTTTTAGAAACGACTGGCGTGGTCAATAAAAAAGGATTAGGCAAATTAGTCGCATTATGGAAAATTTTTAAGGCCGTGTTGAAATCACGAAAAATTATTCGTAACTTTAACGCGAATGTAGTCGTAAGTGTTGGAGGATTTTCTGCGGCACCTGCAGCTATCGCCTCCCTAATTTGTCGCACTCCTTTGACTATCCATGAACAAAATGCGGTAACGGGAAAGCTAAATAGTTTATTACGCCCTTATTCAAAAGGTTTTTATAGCTCTTATGAAGAGGGTGAGAATCATTGTGATTACCCTGTAAGTGAAATCTATTTTCAAAATGCACGTACTCGCAATGAGGTAAAAACTATTATCTTTTTAGGTGGTTCTCAAGGGGCTAAGTTTATTAATGATTTAGCACTTGAGATTGCACCATGGCTACATGAAAAGGGTATAGCTATCATTCATCAATGCGGTGCGATGGAAGAGCAGAGAGTATGTCATGCTTACCATGAGCTTGGTATTGATGCTGAAGTCTATGGCTTTACCACTAAAATCGCAGAGTTGATAGAGCGAAGTGATTTTGCTGTTAGCCGTTCTGGCGCCAGTACATTATGGGAATTGTGTGCTGCACAAGTTCCTGCATTTTACATCCCGTACCCAAGCGCAGCTGCGGATCATCAATATCATAATGCTCGTTATGTGATCGATCATAATGCAGGGTGGTGCGAACGTCAGAGTGAGGGGATAGCCGATAAGCTCAAAGCAGCGATTTTGAGTAATATCCGCGTCAAAAGCGAAGTTCTGCGTCGGTTGATTGCGTCGGATGGAGCGAAGAAGATTATTCAAAAGATTGAAATAAAGAGTTAGATAGGTTATAACATTATGATTCATTATGCATTTTGCTATAATTCCACCACTTATTGCACCAGCAAGAGCAATACCCTATAGGGCACGAGGACTACTTCGTGGTGAGAAGAGAGAAAATTTCAAGGAATATCACATGAAAAACATGTCTACGGGCAAATATCGCCCTTATCCTCAAGTTGATTTGCCAAATCGTATTTGGCCGACCAAAACCATTACACACGCGCCTATCTGGTGCAGTGTTGATCTTCGCGACGGAAACCAAGCGTTGATCACCCCGATGAATTTGGATCAAAAACTTTCTCTCTTTTCTCTCTTGCTAAAACTTGGATTTAAGAATATTGAGGTGGGATTTCCTTCTGCTTCTAAGGTCGAGTTTGACTTTTTACGTACCCTTGTTGAGCAAAATTTGATTCCAGACGATGTAACGGTTCAAGTGCTTGTGCAGGCACGTGAACATTTAATCGATAAAACCTTTGAAGCATTGGCAGGGGTTAAAAAAGCGATTGTGCACCTTTATAATTCCACCTCTACTGCACAGCGTAAAATCGTCTTTGGAAAAGAGCAGGATGAGATTATTGCTTTGGCTCTTGAAGGGGTCGATATGGTAAAAGAGCGCGCCCTTAAACATGATGGCGAAATTAGCTTGGAGTATTCACCGGAGAGCTTTACGGGGACGGAGTTGGAGTATGCTGCTCGTATCTGTAACGCCGTGACGGATCGTTGGGGTATCAGCGCAGAGCGTAAAGTGATCATCAATCTTCCTGCAACCGTAGAAATGGCAACGCCAAACGTTTACGCCGACCAAATTGAGTGGATGAGCCGTCATCTCGACAACCGTGAGCACGTGTTGATCTCAACCCATACGCATAACGACCGTGGAACCTCGGTTGCGGCAACAGAGTTGGCGTTGCTCGCGGGAGCAGATCGTGTTGAGGGGACGTTGCTTTCAAACGGCGAACGTACCGGAAATGTGGACATCATCACGTTGGCGCTTAATATGTATACCCAAGGGGTCGATCCCGAGTTGGATTTCAGTGATTTGGAGGCAGTCGTTCGCATCGTTGAAGAGTGTACCGACATGAAAACCCATGAGCGTCATCCGTATGTGGGGGAGTTGGTCTATACCGCGTTTTCCGGGTCACATCAAGATGCGATCAAAAAAGGGATGGAATATCAGCGGGGAAAAGACGATGCCTTTTGGGAAGTTCCCTATTTGCCGATTGATCCTGCGGATGTCGGGCGTAACTATGAGGGGATTATCCGTATTAATTCTCAGTCGGGTAAGGGAGGAGTAGCGTATGTTTTGGAAGATAAATTCGACTACTCTTTACCGAAAAAAATGCACCCTGAGATTGGAAAAATCGTTCAGGATGTAACGGATAAAGCAGGGCGAGAGCTCTCAAGCGAAGAGATTTTAGCTATTTTTGAGAAGACCTATTTTGGCGAACCGCATGACATTGAGTTTGTGGATTATTCGGTGATTTCAGAGAGTGCAAAAGAGCATTCGGCTAAATGTGTTCTCGAATATACGCATAACGGCAAAACGATCCGATCAGAAGGTCAAGGAAACGGTCCGATAGATGCATGCAAAAATGCTCTGATGGTCGAGTATTCACATGATTTTAAAATTCTTTCCTACAGCGAGCATTCACGCGGTGAACTTTCCAGTGCGGAAGCGGTTGCGTATATCGAGATTCAGAGTGAAAATGGGCAGAATTTTTTCGGTGTCGGGTGCGATAATGATATTACTGTTGCGTCGATCAAGGCGATGTTTAGTGCACTTAATAGAGCGTTTTCGTAAGTTTTTATTTTTACGTTTGCTTTTTAGCGAATGTTCTTTTTCGTCATTCACTCGATAGCATTTCACTCACTAAGGCGGGAATCCAGCTAGACCCCGTCTTCACGGGAGTGACGACGAAGCCGAAATCCTCTCTTTTAAACCTAATTACTTTCTTTAAACCCATCTTCGCTATAATCGCGACAATTTTACCCAAATGAGAGTAACCCATGATGGACGTACGCGAAGCTTTTTTAGCCTTTTTTGAATCAAAAAACCATACCCGTGTGGCGAGTTCGCCTCTTGTTCCTGATGATGCAACGTTGTTGTTTACCAATGCTGGGATGGTTCCGTTTAAGTCCATTTTTACGGGTGATATTCCTGCACCTGCTAATCCACGAGCTACCAGTTCGCAGACATGTCTGCGTGCGGGTGGTAAGCACAACGACTTGGAAAACGTTGGTCATACGGCGCGTCACCATACATTTTTCGAGATGCTTGGGAACTTTAGTTTCGGGGATTATTTCAAAGAAGAAGCAATAGGGCATGCATGGGAATTTATTACGCAAGTGATGAAACTTCCTGTGGATAAACTCTGGGTAACGGTTCATGAGTCTGACGATGAAGCGGAAGAGATGTGGAAGAAGCATATTTCTGCAGATCGTATTATGCGTCTTGGCGATAAAGACAATTTTTGGCAGATGGGTGATACGGGTCCGTGCGGTCCGTGTTCAGAGATTTTTGTTGATCAGGGTGCGGAACATTTTAATGGACCAGAAGATTATATGGGAGGCGATGGGGATCGTTTCTTGGAGATCTGGAACCTCGTATTTATGCAGTATGAGCGAAATGCTAAGGGAGAGTTAAAGCCGTTGCCAAAACCCTCTATTGATACAGGTATGGGATTGGAACGTGCTATTGCCGTTCTCGAAGGGGTTCGAAGCAATTACGATTCAACCTTGTTTATGCCAATTATCCGCAAAGTAGAAGCCCTTATCGGCAAGCCGTATGATTACGCGAGCGGTGCATCGTACCGTGTTATCGCCGATCATATCCGTACGGTTACTTTCTTGCTTGCACAAGGGACGAACTTCTCGAATGAGGGGCGCGGATACGTTCTTCGCCGTATTTTGAGACGTGCGGTGCGTCACGGGTATTTGCTAGGATTTACCAAACCGTTTATGTTTGAGATTGCGGACACCGTAGCGGAACTTATGGGGAAACAGTATCCGTATATCGTGGAAAAACTTTCGGTTCTAAAAGAGCAAATCATGCTCGAAGAAGAGCGTTTTTTCAAAACTATCGCATCGGGTATCGAGTTGTTTAATGAAGAACTCAAAAATACCAAAGAGACGTTTAGCGGGGAAGTGGCGTTTAAACTTTACGATACGTTTGGTTTCCCTTTGGATTTAACGGAAGATATGCTCAAAGAGAAACATCTCACACTTGATACCGATACGTTTGAAACTCTTATGAAAGAGCAGCGTGTTCGTGCAAAAGCAGCATGGAAAGGTTCGGGAGATACGGCAGTTGAGGGTGATTTTAAAACGCTTTTAGAGACGTTCGGTGTCAATGCATTCATCGGATACGCCTATACTAAAGCGCCAGTAAAAATTCAAGCGTTATTGGGTGAAAATTTCGAACGGGTTGAGCAGCTTCATTCCCATCAAAAAGGGTGGATACTCCTCGAAGAAACGCCGTTTTATGCGGAAAGCGGCGGACAATGCGGTGATAATGGTATGCTCGCAGATAAAGCCGTTGTCACTCAAACAAAAAAGTTCCATGGATTAAATCTTTCGCATGTTGAGGTAAAAGAGACGATAACAGTCGGTGAAATAGTAGAAGCAGTTGTGGATGTGTCACGCAATGAAATCGCGAAACACCACTCCGCAACTCATCTTCTTCATGCAGCGTTGTACGAGCTGTTGGGGGAACATATTTCACAAGCGGGTTCTTTGGTCGAGCACAACCGATTGCGTTTTGATTTTTCTCATCCTAAAGCGATGAGTCATGAAGAGATTGCGCTCGTCGAAGAGCGGGTAAATTATCATATTCTCCATGCATTAGAAGGTGTGACAAAAGAGATGAGTATTGATGAGGCCAAAAAAAGCGGGGCAAAAGCGCAGTTTGGTGAAAAATACGGTGACACGGTTCGTGTTGTGAACTTTGGGACGGCATCAGTAGAGTTTTGTGGCGGTATTCACGTCGATAATACGGCAACCATCGGGACTTTTATCATTACCAAAGAAAGCGGTGTAAGCGCGGGTGTGCGACGTATCGAAGCGGTCTGTGGCAATGCGGCATACAATGTGTTTAAAGCCAATCGCCATCTTCTCGAAGAGGTGGAAGCATCAGTAAAAAATCGTGATATTCTTGCAGGAATTGAGCGACTTAAAGAGCAAGTAAAAAGCCTTAAAACTGAAATGACGGCGTTGGCTTCTTCTTCGAAAGAGGAGATCACGGTCACGATGATGGGGACTACGGCGGTTGTTGTAGCGGAACTTGGATTGGGCGATATCAAAGAGCGTATCGATGAGCTTAAGAATGCACATGAGTCGATTTGTGTAATGTTGTTCCAAGTCAAAGACGATAAAGTTCTACTCGCCAGCGGGGTCAAAAATTCGTCCGTAAAAGCGGGAGACTGGGTTAAAGCTATCGCGCCAATAGTCGGCGGCGGTGGCGGAGGACGTCCAGACTTTGCACAAGCGGGCGGAAAAGATCCTGCGAAAATCAATGAAGCACTTGAGGCTGCATTGGCGTATATTACTAAGGAATTACATTGAAAGAATTTTTAGTTCAACTGTTTGCTGATTATCGTCTAACGATTATCTTTTTACACATTATCAGTGCGGTGATCTGGGTGGGCGGAATGATTGCCATTCGTTTTGCCGTTCATCAATCGTGTGCTATGATTACTGATCCAAAAATAAAGATGGAGCGGGCAGCACATACCCTTAAACGTCTTTTTACCATCGTAACGCCATTTGCAGTTATTTTGATTATTACTGCGGTCATAATGGCGGTAGGACTTGGTTTTCGTGCTGCGGCAATGGATGTAATGGGAAATGTGATCGATGATTATGCGATGAGTTTGTATCAAACCATTCATATTAAAGAGGCAATTTGGCTCGTTATGAGCATCAATTTGGGTGTTATGATCTATCGACGAAATCAAGCACAAAAAGCACTTACCAACAATGATTTAGGACGTGCAAAAGCAATGTTAGAGATGATTTCTAAATATATGGTTCCTCTTAATATTGTTCTTGGTGTTATTGCCATCTTTATCGGTGTGGTTCTTCGTAACGCTTATTAAGTGTATCGTCATCTCCGCGAAGGCGGAGATCCAGCTAGATTTACCCTAAAGGGCACTTCGCCTGCCTTCGCGGGAATGACAAAGGGATTTAATGCTCCGCTTAGCCTCTTCTTCTATCACCCGCTCCGAACTTCTTCGTGCTGCGTGTATCCCTTTTTTTCAAGAGTCCATCGATTTTGATGAAGACTCTATAGTCGCTCCAACTCCCAAAAACTTTGTTTACCAAGCGACACTGGGAAAATACCGTGTTAATATTGAAAAATTTGGATGCAATGATTTTCCTTTACTTGTAGCGGATACGGTTGTAACCGCACAGGGTAAAATTCTCCGTAAAGCTAAAGATGAATCGAATGCACGAGCTATTTTAGCCACTCAAAGTGGCTCTGAAGTTGCTATTATCACCTGTATGATTTACAAAACGCCTCGTTTGGAACTTCTCGATATTTCCTCTACTCATTATTTTTTCGATGTTTTTAATGCTGATGATGTGGAGCGTTATATTCAAAGCGGTGATTGGAAAGGAAAAGCGGGTGCGTGTATGGTCGAGGGGTTTTGTAAATCGTATATTCGTGAGACCAGAGGATATGAGAGTACTGCAATGGGACTTTGCGTTGAAGTGCTTAAGCCATTTTTATGATGAACAACCCTTACGCCAACGAACTCAAAGCCCTTCAACGTTCAGGACGTTATCGCCAACGTCATGTGGTGGATGAGGCTTTAATCGATATGGCATCCAATGATTATTTAGGTTTGGCGCATCATCGAGAGTTGCACGATAAAGCGTGTAAAACTCTTTCACACTACGATTATCACGCTCCAAAGTCTTCAATGCTGGTGAATGGCTATCACCCCATTCATCAAAATTTCGAAACGGCACTCTATAAGGTAAACGGTTTTGATGCGGGAATCGTGATGGGCAGCGGATTTAATGCGAACATCGGTCTTATGGAAGCTTTGGTACGCAAAGGCGATGTACTATTGATGGATGAAGAGTACCATGCCAGTGGTGTTATAGGTGCGAAAATGTGTGAGGGACGGGTCGAGTTTTTTACCCATAATGATGCAAGTGCATTGGAAAGGGCGATTGCTAAAGCAACTGAAAAGCGAATAATTGTTGCCGTTGAAGGGATTTACTCGATGGGGGGAGATCTTCTCTCACGAGATATTTTAGAAGTATGCGAACGCTATGATGTTTTGGTGATTCTCGATGAGGCGCACAGCAGCGGAGTGATCGGGGGACATCTTATGGGGATCCTTGATTTTTATGAGATTGCTCCCGCAAACAACATGATAAAAATGGGGACACTGGGGAAAGCGTATGGGAGTTTCGGAGCCTACGTTCTTTCATCCGCTCATATTAGCGATTACCTTATCAACCGTGCCAAAAATGTTATTTATGCAACCGCACCCTCTTTATACGATACAGCATTGGCGCATCATGCATTAAATTATATTCAAGAAAATGTTTGTGAGTTAAAAGAAAAAATAAAACAGCGCCAGAGTATCATAAAAGAGGTTCTTGGTATTGAGATTGAGGGGTTGATTCTTCCTATCGAAATCGGAGATAATCGTACTGTGATGGAGATTCAGTCTTCTCTCAAAGAGGAGCTTGGAATTAGTGTAGGAGCGATACGACAACCGACGGTTAAGCGCTCAATTATTCGTCTGATTGCACGTACGGATATTTCGGAGGAAACTTTGAAGAGGGTGTGTGAGCGTTTTAGTCACAATTGGATAAAATAGCACGATGAAGTCTATTAATATCGATGAGTTGATTATTCGCCATGGAGGATTGACGCTTGTTGAGTGTTCTTTTGAAATTCGTACTTCACTCGCATTAGTAGGGCAAAGCGGCAGTGGTAAATCGTTGATCCTCAAAGCACTTTTGGGAATGTCGGATAGCACGTTGGACGTTCGAATGCAAAAAAGTTCTGACTTTGAGTGGGTCAGAGGTAAAAGTGTATCTCTGGTTCCTCAAAATCCGTTTACGGCACTTTCGCCTCTCACAAAAATAAAAGACCAGATGTTTTATCCGTATGAACGGGTGGTTGAAATTTTTGGATGGCTTGAGTTAGAGATTACGTTATTAGAGCGTTATCCCAGTGAGCTTTCAGGAGGACAACTCCAACGAGTAGTGGTGGCCATGGCGCTCATGAGTGAGCCATCACTGCTTTTATTGGATGAACCAACGACAGCATTGGACCCTGTGGCAAAAAAAGTGATGACTGCATTGCTCAAATCATTACAAGAAAGGTTGGGGTTTTCAACTCTTTTTGTAACACATGATATGGGTGTTGCAGCAGATTTATGTGATGATATTTGTGTCCTTAAAGAGGGCAAAATCATTGAAGCGGGAAAGATGAAAAACGTTTTGAAAAATCCTGAACAGGATTATACTCGTCGTCTTATCGAAGCGGATTTTAAAACACGAGAATTTAGAGTTTAACATAGGACAGAGAATGAATAAAAATTTATGGATCACACTGGGAATTCTAATTATGATTCCAATAGGGTATTTGGGTTATCTTATTTATAGTTTTGAGTACGAAACACAACGTCTTATAAACTATAAACCTCGACTTACTACCGAAGTGTATGATCGTAATGGCGAAAAAATCGCTAATTTATTTAGTGATGAGCACCGTTATTATGTCTCGTTTGAGAACATTCCACCCCGTCTTATTGAGGCATTAGTCGCTATCGAAGATACCGACTTTTTTGAGCATCATGGTGTCAATCCTGATGCGATTATGCGCGCTATTGTCAAAGATGTATCGGCAGGAAAGCTCAAAGAGGGGGCAAGTACGATCACTCAACAGCTGGTTAAAAATGCCCTTTTAACACGAGATAAAAACTTTACCCGTAAATTTAAAGAGGTTTTATACGCCATCCGGATTGAACAAGAGCTCACGAAAGAACAAATTTTAGAGCGTTATCTTAATGAAATTTATTTGGGTCACGGCTATTATGGGATTAAAACAGCAGCGGACGGTTATTTTCATAAACAGCTTAAAGAGTTGACTCTCAAAGAGATGGCAATGATTGTTGGTCTTCCAAAGGGACCAAATTTTTATGCACCGACAAAAAATTATGAGTTAAGTCTTGGACGTGCCAATCGGATTATTGAACGGATGCTAGAACTTGGATGGATTGACCAAGATACGTACGATAAAGCTACGCAAGAGCGACCAAAAGTTTACAATGATACTCTGAGCAAAAATTCTGGTCCCTATGTTATTGATGAGGTTATGCGACAGCTTGGGGATGCTTTTCCTGATATTCGCAGTGGTGGATATAAAATTTACACTACCATTGACATGAGACTGCAAGAAGCAGGATACAAAGCCCTCCAATCAGGACGTAATGAGATTTTGAAACGGGCTGAAGATGCTGGTGAACTGGACGAAAATATGCAAACGCAGCTCAATGGAGCTTTGATGAGTATGGATCCCAATACTGGGGAAGTGTTGGCAATGGTTGGAGGGTATGATTATTCTGTTAGCTCTTACAATCGTGTAACTCAGGCCAAGCGTCAACCGGGTTCTGCTTTTAAACCGTTCATTTATCAAGTTGCACTTGATAGCGGAATGACTCCTGCAACTCTTGTACCTGATATTGCTCGTACCTATACCTATAAAGGGGATGATGGGGAAGAGAAAGAGTGGAAACCGAAAAACTATAAAAATGAGTACAAGGGGATGGTTACAATTCGCAATGCTCTCACCTATTCACGTAACCTTGCAACCATTAATATGGTAAGTGATATGGGCTTCGGGAAAGTCGTAGAGGGTTTACACCGCTTAGGGATTGTTGAAAATTTGCCTCCGGATCTTTCGATAGCTCTGGGAACCATCGCGCTTTCTCCTCATGATTTGGCAAAATATTATACGATATTTGCAGGTAGCGGTGTACAAACAAATCCAATCTTAATCCGTCAAGTGATTACTCCTAAAGGAGAAACCTTCCGATACGAAAATAAACGCCGTCAAGTGGATACTAAAGAACAAACGTATCTAATGACATCGATTTTACAAGATGTTGTTTCGTTTGGAACCGGTACAGCAGCACGTGTAGTAGGAGTCGAAATCGCCGGTAAAACAGGAACGACGAATAAAAATGTGGATGCATGGTTCATCGGTTATTCACCTACGATAGAAACGGTCGTTTGGTACGGTAATGATAACAATACCCCGATGCGACGCAGTGAAACCGGTGGACGGGCAGCAGGTCAGGTATTCCGTTACTACACTGAAGACTTGTTCCGCATCTATCCTAATACGAAACGCTATTTTGATCGACCTGCAGGTGTCTATATGGAAAATAAAAGTACAGATAGCAATGAGACAGAGAATTTTACCGATGTATCACAAACACCTGGTGTAGGTGAAGAACAAACACCAAAAACAGATGATAAGTTGGTCTTTTAAATTATTTTCTCTTCGTAGCTTGTGAGAGGTAAAACCATACGCTTCCACCAATGATGAGGAGCATGACAGGGGCTAGATATGGTTTATCTGAAACCATTTTATACCCCTCGATAAGCGCTCCTCCAAAAAGATAACTCAGTCCTCCGACAACCATTGCCCAGATAAATGCACCGATCGCATTGTAGAGACTAAATTTCAAAAAACTGTACTTACTTAAACCAATAGCGAGCGGAACAAGTGTTTTGAGACCGTAAATAAACTTTTTGATAACGATAATCCATGAACCTCGACGTTTGAGGAGAAGGTGTGAAAAAGCAAGTTTTCGTTTGTGTTTACTTAAATATTCCATCATCTCTCGTTTATGATACCGTGCCATGTAAAAGAGCAAACCATCACCGATAAAGTTGGCGATAAACGCGATGGTAATCGAGAGCGTAATGTCCATTTTCCCCATGAAGCTCAGTACTCCCGCACCTAAAAGCGCGAGAAAACCACCGCCTAAAGAGTAGAGGAATACAACTGCATAGCCGTACGTTGAGAGGTTATTTAACATGTCATCCATGATTTATAATTTCCTTAATTTTATGTCATACCGTGCTTGACACGGTATCTATTGGTTGTTTTTGGATTCCGTGTCGTGGCACGGAATGACAGAATGCTACAGTTTCCGTATTTTAGCGATTTCATCCCGCAATCGTGCGGCTTCTTCGAATTCGAGTTTTTTTGCGGCTTCTTTCATCTTGAGACTGAGCTCATCAACGAGTTTCTTTCGCTCCGCTGCAGGAAGCGTTTTGGCTTTTTTTGAACGGTTGTATAAATCACCCACATCTTCGAGTTTGAGATTTTCATCCAGTGAGCGCATGGTGGTTGTGGGGACGATTCCATGAAGGATATTGTGGGCTTCTTGGATGGCACGTCGGTCATTGGTTTTTTTGATAGCTCGTTCCATGGAACCGGTAATTCTTTGAGCGTACAGAATAACACGACCATGCTCATTACGCGCTGCACGACCGATGGTTTGGATAAGAGCCGTTTCTGAACGTAAAAATCCCTCTTTATCCGCATCCAAAATCGCTACCAAACTTACTTCCGGTAAATCTAACCCTTCTCGTAGAAGATTGATTCCGATAAGAACATCAAAATCCCCAACGCGAAGACCTCGAATGATCTGATTGCGTTCAATCGTATCAATCTCAGAGTGCATGTATTGGACCTTGATTCCCAAATCAGCCAGATATTTAGCGAGAGCTTCTGCCATTTTCTTCGTCAATACCGTTACAAGAACACGATCACCCAGTTCCACCGTTTTTTTGATCTCATCGTGTAAGTCTTCAACTTGATTGGTAGAGGGCTTGATAATGATAGGGGGATCAAGCAAGCCCGTTGGTCGGATGATTTGATGCGCTACTGTGGAACTGAGTTCCAGTTCCTGAGCGGATGGTGTAGCAGAGACAAAAAGATAGTGAGGAGATTTATCGAGGTACTCTCCGATCATAAGGGGACGGTTATCCAGTGCGCTTGGAAGACGGAATCCATAATCGACGAGAACCTCTTTTCGACTTCTATCCGCAGCAAACATCCCACGAAACTGAGGCAAACTCACGTGCGATTCGTCAACAATGATGAGAAACTTATCATGATGAAGAGTGAAATAATCTAAAAGGGTATATGGTGCTTCTCCCGCTTTTTTATCGGTCAGAAGCCTCGAATAGTTTTCAATCCCCTTACACATTCCGGTAGCTTGCAACATTTCCAGATCAAACTCACATCGCTGACGGAGCCGTTGAGCCTCCACGATTTTACCCTGTGCTTCAAGCTCTTGCAGACGTTCTCCCAGTTCATCTTCGATGCGTTTGATGGCACGCGAGAGTTTTTCGGCACCCACGGCAAACTGGCTGGTAGCATAGATGGTGACGGTCTCTTGTTTCTCGGTCATTGCATTGCTCAGAGGTTCAAAAAAACGTATCTGCTCCACTTCATCCCCGAAAAATTCGATACGTACCGCCTGATCCTGCCAATAAGGGGGATAAATATCTACCACTTCTCCATTAACCCTGAAATCTCCACCATCGAAATAAGCATCATTTCGAGAATATCCCATTTCAACTAAACGAAGCAGAAGTTTTTTCTGATTGATTTCATCCCCAATGGCGATAATCTGCACCATCTTTTCATACTCTTCAGGATCACCCAGTCCATAGTTAGCAGAGACAGAAGCTACAACGATAACATCATCGTAGCTGAGGAGATTTGCAGAAGCGGAGAGGCGTAAACGCTCCAACTCCTCATTAATAGAACTGTCTTTTTCGATGAACAAATCTTGACGGGGGATGTACGCTTCGGGCTGATAATAATCGTAGTAGCTGACAAAATACTCAACATGATTATCAGGAAAGAAACTTCTAAACTCACTGTACAGCTGAGCCGCAAGAGTTTTATTATGGGTCATGATGATGGTTGGCAATTGAACCGATTCGATGACCTTCGCCATAGTAAACGTTTTACCGCTACCCGTGACACCTTCTAGGGATACATAGCGCTCACCGTTTTTAATGCCCGATGCGAGTGCTTCAATAGCAACAGGCTGATCACCAGCAGCTTGATACGGGGTATGGACTTTAAATATTGGCAAAATACTACCCTGAATTAATTTGATTATAGTGGTCGAATTATAGCGCAAATGCTGTTTTCTAAGGAGGATGACTGCCTATAGGCTGCTTGGTTAAGGTGAGGTTTTAGGTGAGGTTTTTGAGAAAAGGTATTTTATTTAAGTAGTTGGATTTGATCCAGTAACACTTTTGAGAGCATTGATACATTCTTTTAACATTTTTAAGCATAATTTTCAAAAGTCATGCGATTGACATTTGTGTTGGGTATCATCTATTGTAATTATAGGCGTAATGAAAAATTCGGGTTGCTAAGAAATCATTTTTTATTATAGTTATCTAGAAATTCATCTATCAGTTTCACTTTCCTTTTTTTAGCCAATCCCTGATGTAATTTGATAAGTTTTTTGAGGTGTGAGAATACTCC
>CAIMUF010000016.1 GCA_903844635.1 uncultured Sulfuricurvum sp.
CGCGGGAATGACGGGAGGACTGTCATTCCCGCGAAGGCGGGAATCCAGCTTTTCAAACGGTACAAACAAATTCAATGCTTCCCCAACTGAACACCCATAATACTCTGCCATAAACTGCGCTATCTTGATTTGAGATTCAGAATAAACGAACGGGAGAATTTCCAAAATAGAGTTGGTTTTAAACTCAGGTTTTTCTACTTCTGAGAGGACAACACCATCTGTTTCTCGATTAGTAAGTTTGAGTGAAACTTTAATACCAATGGAGAGTGGAAGGTCTGAATAATAAGTAAGAGGTTCAAGCGGAGAGCCCAAAAGGGCTAGGGAGTAAAAATGCACTTGCAATTAATTCGTTAAATCAGCACAATACGTTCCATTTGTACAACTAAATGTTCCATTGGCAGGATTATACGTAAATGTATTATCAGCATTCATCACTCTATAAACATAAGTCCAATTTGTCCCTGAAGCTGTAGCCGAATCATCCCAATGTCCATTGGTCTCATTCTGTGTCACAATCCCGTACTGTAATAATACACTAGTGGCTGTACCATTATTATCAAACAAAACATCCGTCGCATGATGTAACTTAGAAATATAATTCGACTGCCCCTGCATCAACCGCCCTTGACGCTCACTCACAATAGCTGCACGAATTGCTGCCACATCACTGCGCCCTTTGGCTATTTGTGCATCATCACGTGTGGCAGCAAATTTTGGAATCGCAATCGCGGCTAAAATTCCTAGTACTACTATAACAAATACTAACTCAATCATAGTAAAAGCTTTTCGTTTATAAAACAGCATTTGTCCCTCGTATAACCATAGGATAGGTAGATGTATCGATCAACTTCTGTAAATTTATGCATTGAGGATCAGAGCTTGAGCTGGTGCTAATCGTCAACATATCGGTTGTAGCATTTGTATCTATTGCGACAACGACGCATGCAGCATCAGCACCACGTGTCACTGTCACACTTTTACTACCAGACACACCAACACCTGTATCAACCAGCGTTTTCATCCCATTTGACATGAGCGTCAAATCGTCTAATACCTCACCGTGTGACGTAGTGTAAGCCGCTATCTCACCTGCCCCGCCAACTATATTTTGAGCAAGACCGGAATTTACAGCATCATCACGCGTTGCAGCCAACCTCGGCATTGCTACAGCAGCCAAAATTCCTAAAATCACAATAACAAAAACAAGCTCTATCATAGTAAATGCAGCTCTCATTTATGGCCTCAGGGATACAAAGATATGCTTTTTATAAAATTTTATAAAAAATACTCTAAAAAACAAATATTGATCAAATGGGCAAAAGCCCACTTGTAATTGATGTAGAACTTAGTAAGTTACACCTGATCCACCAAAACTTTTAGAACCAATATTCCCTGCTTTTGCAGCAATCGAATATGCCGCTACACAAGGAGCAGAACTTGTGGATGAACCACTTGAAGCAATACTCAAACTAGCACCACTTGCAGAAATAGTAGGCGTAAAACAACCATCTTGAGTTAAATCTACTGTCGAATCTGAAGAAGTTGCAACACCTTTAGCCGTATACGCTGCACCAATATCACTGATATATGTTGCTAAGTTGGTCGCAGCTTTGGATGCTTTTGCATCATCACGAGTTGCTGCTAATTTTGGAATAGCTACTGCTGCCAAAATACCTAAAATAACGATAACGAAGATTAACTCGATCATAGTAAAACCTGAACGTTTCATGGCTTACTCCTTTAAAATTTAAAATACAGATTACACTTGCAACCTTAATAAGTATTATCGAGCAATATATATTAAAATATTATTAATTGATAATACTACTATATTGACAATATCATAGAAAACTCATATCATCATCTTGAATTTCTCATGATTTTGGAATATCTATCTGATACAAATAGATTGTCCAAAAGGTATTTTTATCTTCAAATTTATTTAAAAAAATCAAATTTTTCATCTGTGACTGCTCGATTTTATGTGCTGATAAAAGATAACGTCCGCCTAGCTCATAAAAAGCGTTCATGTCCATTTGCAATTTTTTGATAGTTACGTTGCTATGAATAAAGAGTGATGATTCATTACCGTCAAATAGATAACATTTACTCCCCCATCCGACAAATAACTCTCGACTCTCTTTATTTTCTGATAATGATTTCTGAATTATTTTTTGAAACTGATGCTTGTAATCTAGTGGATAACTGGTTATATAGCCATCAATCGTATAAAATCCATTATAGATTGCTACTGCTGGTTCTAAAGAGAGAGATCCAACACGATACGTGGACACATCAGCCCCTATATACAATTTAATTTTTGCGAATAAATCCTCCGCATAATATGATTTATAACTCAAGGGGGACTTTGAAATACCAAATTCTCTCGCTGAAAGCCCCATCGCTATCTGAAAAATAATCATTCCTATAAAAACTAAAGGTGAAAAACGCAATATTTTAGAAACAATAAGCATCCCATAGACAGTGATAATAGCCCACCATAGTGGCAGAAGCATACCGATTCTGGCAAAATTAAACTCTTTTAGAATCGGAATATATTCAGCCAATGCCCCCGTACCCTGATAAAACCACAGTGCATACCAATAAACAAAAAATATTTGAAGCAACACAAATGCATAAAATATTCTATATTCTTTTTTAATCACAAACAAAACGATGCTAATTACCACTAAAATTGGCATTGCATATTTATTACCAGTCACCTGCTGCAAAATTCCCATATTATAAACTAATGTAAAAAATAACATAATTGTTAGTATTGAGAGATACCATGAAAGTCGTTTTTTCACCAACGTCAACATAAGACTCAAAAGCATAAACGGCAATACAATAGCTGAAGCTCTGGTATCCATATCGACTGATCCATTTAAAAAATCGCCATGCGCTGCTTTATACGTTTCCCATAATGTATGATTTTGCAATATCGAAAATTCGGTCCGCTGAGAAACAAACAAATGTCCCACAAACATATCGTAAAACATACGATATTCCACAACAATAAAAGTAAATGACATCACAAAAAGTGCCCAAAAAAGATGGATATTAAATTTTCGATTTTGATAACTATCCAATAAGAGCAGTCCCATCATTACCAAAAGAAAAAAGAAATAAACTAAAATTAAACTACTATAAAATGGTATGAGTATAATAATCAACCAATCTACCCATTTTGAGTGACCATTTTTTATATTTAAAAATCCATACAATGCCAGTGGAACTAATGGGACGCTTAGTCCTGCTCCTGTATAAAAAGGCAAAATTGCGAACATTAGTGAAACTAAATAAATCATCAATACCCGATATCGATGATCCTTAGGAACAAAATAACGGCTCAGTAAAATAATCATACTAAATAATGCAAATCCATGCATCAATGTTTCATTAATAGTAAAGGCAACAAGGGGAGGAAAATAGTAAAAAAGCCAAACATAACCGTTTAACTCAGTTCCATACACTAATCGAGGGAGCCCACCCATGATGTTTGGTATAATCGTATCCGATGGTGCGAATATCATACCACTGGAAGTCAATACTTTTAAAATAGGAAATACAATATCCAAATTATCATATACTTGAAGCCTACAATCTTCACCAAAATAATAAAGCGGGAATAAATACAACAACAAAATCGTGACTGAAAAAAGTATAAGCACTCTTGTATTGTTAAAAATTTGCTGATATAAAAAGCGATTAAAGTTTTTAATCAAAATTAATTCTCTCCTTTTCAAAAACTAGTGGACGATTAAGAACCTGTGTATAAATCATGCCGATATATTCCCCTATAATCCCTATGAAAAAAAGTAACACTGAGAAAGAAAAGGATGCCCCAATGAGTAACGGTGCTACCCCAAGTGACATAGTATCCCAATAAATTAGCTTTGCAATCAAATAGCCAAACCCCGTTACAATACTCAACAATGCAATAATCACACTCGAAAATATTGCGAGACGTAACGGAATTTTAGAATAGTTCATTATCCCCAATATACCCATATCATAAAGAGTATAAAAATTATTTTTCGTTATACCGTGCAATCGTACCGGTTGATCATACTCAATCGTATCCACTGTATATCCTACCTCGCTAATCATCCCTCGTAAAAATGGATAAGGATCGTCAATCGATTTAAGTGCATAAACAACTTTACGATCATACAATCCAAATCCGGTAAAATTTTTATATATTTTAATTTCGGATAACTTTTGCAAGAGGGTATAGTATAACTCGCGCACTTTATACATCACAAGATTTTCTTGTGAGCTTTTACGTATTGCCAAAACCATATCTGCCCCTGCTTCCCATTTTCGGATCAATTCGGGGATTAGTTCTGGTGGATCTTGTAAATCTGAAACCATTACTATAACCGCATCGCCACTGGCTTGAAAAAGTCCGTAAGCAGGCGATTTAATATGCCCAAAGTTTCTAGAATTTACAATGATTTTTATCCGTATATCTTCTAATGCCAGCTCTTTTAATATTTTTACCGTATCGTCTGTTGATGCATTATCAATCAATATATGCTCATACTGATAATAATCAAATTGTTCCTCCATCACCTTACGAATACGTGAAATCAATTCACGAACATTCCCCTCTTCATTGAAACACGGTGTCATAATACTAATCAGTTTCATTTTCATCCTTCTTTTTATAGACTGAGATTAAAGCTCCTTGCTCAACTAAATCATACTGCTTTTCCACATCCCTAAAAATACTGTATAAAAGCTCTAAACGCCCTGCTCGCCAAATGGCTTCTCCATGATGATACATATAATCTATTGACATGGGCAAATTTTTACTCATAACCTCTTGACCTCTATCACGATCCAATGCTGTATCTACAAAAAGATACTTGGGCCCTCGAGTCCAAAGAAGCTCCTTACACTCTTCCAATTCTTTTGGTGTCATGAGATACCATTTTAAATCAAAAAATGGCATATTACTGTATCTATGCGCTAAGAAAGGCAAAAAATTATCATACTCAGAAATAATATATATACCCTCATCTACTCTACTGTACTTTTGAATTAAACTTATACTATTTTTAAAATATCTAGGGTCCATTGTTGAGACGATTTGAGCACGATCCAAATCCCAATCATAGATTTTATGCCGTTTAAAAATCATTTCATAGTTACTTTGACCCTTTATTACAAAAACAACACTATCAACATAAACAATGCCAATGATAGAAAAAATCACAACGGTAAAACGTTTTTTAAAATTATCTGAAAATACTCTTCGATAATGCAAAAGCAATAATGCCACGGTAAGAACATATATAAAAGCACGTGATCTCAATCCATCACTATTAAAATGCCAAATTATATATACAATTAATTCTTGTGAATAAATAAATAAAAAGATAATAAAAAGATAATTGAAGGATAGACGATCTTTCACAATTTTCCATAATAACATATACCCAATTGCTATAATAAATAAAATTATGAACATTTGCCAAAAATTAATCGAAAATCCAATAACCCCATCCAGATAGTATTGCGTCAACGAGCTAATACTTGACGTAACAATAAAAGTAATTACAGTGATTACCAGAGCAAATAATGTTGTTATGGTGATTGTCTTCGTACGATCTTTTTCTCGATAAGCCAAAAATAATCCCGATAAAGCTGTCGCCATGAAAATCATTATTCCTATTTGCGGATTAATGACTGTAGCAATAATGCTTAATGTCAAAGCAAGCAAGTAATAGCTTAACTTCTTTGTTTCTCCATATAAAAACAAACTATAAACTACTACAATATCTAAACAATGTCGCCATGGGCTTTCCCCTGGAGAGAGTAGTAAAAAATCATATCCACGATTATTCACCAATGCAATCGATAGTAAAAAAATTGCCGCTGTCCATACCCAGCTTCTCGTAATCATAAAAACAATAAAAATATATAATCCAAAATAAATATAATAAAATACATAACTAACTTTCAACCAACCATCCAATGAAACATCTCCGATCTGAGAAAAAAACTTTGAAAACAACCATGCACTTCCTAGCCCATATTGTGCATTAATTTTTCCAATTTCATGGGAATGCAGAAATTGATCTATCGGAATAAACATAAAACTGTTATGATGAATCATATAGCGACTTAATATCTGCCAATGAGCCTCAAAAGCATTGCTTTGATACCATTCTTTGGTTAAATTTGTATCAAAAGCTACCTGCATATATTGGTTTTTTTTGGGACTATTGAATCTATCGAAATATTCACTATTATTAATTTGTTTTCCATCAGCCAAAATCGTAGTTTCGGGAACATTCATATATTCATTTATAATTTTCGGATGGTTAATAATCGGGTCATAAAAAATAGTGATTAATTGAATATACCCTATAACAATGATACTAATATAAAAAAACTTTTTTTTGAAGAGACAATTTTGAAACTTTACACAATACAATATATAAATATCAATTTTATTCCATAAATAGGTGTTCACTTCTTGGCATTTATGCCACAATCGAATCCCAAGCAACAATATTTTTTTCCAACGATTCACAACTTCTTGTTTGTATCTAACCATATAGTCAAACCACGGCAATAACACAAGTATAAAAAAATTAGTTAACTGTAAACTTGCTTTATCCAAGAAAGATATATTCAATCCATAAATGATTAGGGGAGACAAATAAGAAAAAAAGAATGAAATTAAAAATAATTTTTTATCTGAAGCTTTTATCATAGCCGATATCGTTATCGAAGCATAACGTTTCATTTTGGAATCGATTTTATGATCTATAATAACAACGCTGATAAAAAATAATCCTAAAGAAATAATAGAAATGAGATAGGTTAAAAGTTCAATTCGTTTGCTTGGATTAAAATAAATTGCAACACTTTTAAAAATAGTATATTCTGGCAAAGGTATTACTAATGATTTAGTAATATAGTAGGCCAAAAAAATAATTTCTACAGAAAGGATAAAAGTGTACCATTCCGCAGAGTTTTTACGGCTTGACTTCAATATCAATTACGCTCCCTAAAAACATATTTTTTATTAAGACCAAACGACACCAATGCCATTGGCAATATTAAAATCGCTCCTGCAACATATATATCAACTGAGATTTGTTTCAAAAAATAGAGTCCAATAATATTCAGTAGATAAATAATCCCATACACAGCAAAAAATTTCCAAATCAATCTATTGTCATGCGAATCAAAAACCAGCTTTCCTGTTGTTTTAAAATTAAATAGAACACCGATGATCGTTCCTATCAAAACAGCTATAGTATAATGCAATCCAATAGAGATCAACACAGCAAATACCGCATATCCAAACAGTGTATTGAGCCCACCTACCGCTAAAAATTTAATAAGTCGTTTATCCATGAAACGAAATAAACTCTTTTATTTTTTGAATCATATAGGCTATTGCCTCATCACCCATCCCTGGATACAATCCGATCCAGAAACTGTCATTCATGATCTTATCGGTATTGGGGAGATCACCAATGACACGATAATCGCTGTCTCGTACCATGCTGTCAAACATCGGATGACGAAGCATATTTCCGGCGAAAAGATTACGGGTTTGTATATTAGCATTTTCGAGATGTTCTACGAGTTCATTACGGCTAAATTGTACGCCGTCTTTTAGGGTGATCATAAAGCCAAACCAGCTTGGATCACTGTTTGGTGTAGCAGCATTCAGGATGAGAGCATCTACACCTGTTAGTCCATTGTAAAGTTTTGTGAAGTTCTCTTTACGCTTTTCGACAAAAGTGGGGAATTTTTCAAGCTGTGCTACACCGATTGCCGCTTGCATATCGGAGACTTTGAGATTGAATCCGAAGTGACTGTAGACGTATTTGTGATCATACCCCTTTGGCAAAGTTCCAAAACTTTGAGAGAATCGGCATCCGCACGTGTTATCCATACCGCTTTCACACCAGCAGTCGCGTCCCCAGTCGCGCATAGAGAGCATGATCTTTTTTAGGAGAGGATTGTCCGTATAGGTCGCTCCCCCTTCTCCCATGGTCATATGGTGAGGAGGGTAAAAACTGGATGTTCCGATATCTCCCCATGTCCCTGTCGGTTTCCCCTCGTAGGTAGATCCTAACGCATCGCAGTTGTCCTCGATAAGCCAGAGGTTATGTTTGTCGCAAAACTCTTTGACCGCACGGAGGTTAAAAGGGTTACCCAGCGTATGGGCGATCATGACCGCCTTGGTTTTTGGGCTAAGGGCCTTTTCGAGTTGTGTTACATCGATGTTAAAATGGGTCAGTTCCATATCAACAAAAACCGGAACGGCGCCGTATTGCACGATCGGAGCAACTGTGGTCGGGAAACCTGCCGCAACGGTGATTACTTCATCTCCACGCTTGACTTGACGATCACCGTGCAATGGGGACGTAAGAGTATAAAATGCGAGCAAGTTAGCCGAGCTGCCGCTATTGACCAAAAATGTCCATCGTACTCCAAGATAGTCGGCGAGTTTCTTTTCAAATGTTTTAGAATAGCTTCCGTAGGTGAGCCAAAAATCCAGAGAGCTGTCGACGAGGTTAATCATCTCTTTTTCATCAAATACGCGTCCTGCATAGTTGACACGGCTTTTACCCGCTACAAATTCTTTCTCTTGTGTCGGCTTATGAACCAATTCATAATATTCTTTGGTCTTGGCCAAAATTTCGTTTTTTAGTATTTCTTGTTTCGTCATGCTCATTCTTTCCACATAGTATCAATTACTTTTAAATACCGATCTTCTTTTATTACTTCTGCGTCTAATTTATCCAAATTGTGCTTGAAATAGTCTCTCATCTTTATAATTGCATTTTTATGGGAAGTAAACTCAAAATTACCCATTTCACTCAAGATTCTTTCATTATTGGATGTATACTCATTATTTAGACCCTCATGTAATAGTCGGATTTCAGATTTAAAATCACTTACTTCATTGATAATATTTGACAGTGCAATCAAATCGATTCTTTGACCCGTTGAGAGATTGTAAATTTTATCTTTTGCTTCATTTTGTATGAAAAAATCAATCATTTTTAGTAAGTCATCAATATAAATATAATCAAAAAAGACATTTTTATTAATCGTTATGGGTAAATGTAAAAGATTTTTAACAATGGCATTAGAAATAAATTTATATCGATAGTTTTCATACTCCCCATACGCGCCGAAAATTCTAAGCTGAACTATTCGATCTGTTTTTTCAATATAATGAGATGTTATCGCTTTATAAAAACCATATTCATCCAAGGGTAAAGTCGCAAGATAATCATCTTCTTTGGCATCAACAATTGGCTTATGTTTTCCATATTCGGCACCGCTACCAAAACTGATAATCTTTTGAACATTCTTTTCATGCTTAGCAATGTTAAAAAACAGTCGTAAGTTGTATTCCGTACTATTTTTCATATCAACTGTATCGCGACCACCACCACGATTTGCTGTATGGATGATAATATCGATTTTATTGCCTAAAATATAATTATCAACTTCTTTTTCATTGTATAAATCCAGCTCTGATCTTGAAGGACAAAACAAAGTATAACTATATTCATGTTGAAAATATTCTTTCAGATGAGAGCTAATAAAACCATTAGCTCCAGTAATAAAAATATTCATAACATACAGCTAAAAAATATATAATACAAATTCAAATCCATAATGCCCATGATATCTAATATAAAAGTTATCATATTGCATACAAGACAATATCAAGTCCAAATCTTCTGTGCACCCTAATGAATAGTCTTTGATATTCTTTCGAGAGAGAGAGAGAGGAATATTAATAAAATCTAATGGTAAATGATAAATTGAAATGGCCAAAATAGGTTTATTCTTTAATATTAACTTTTTCATACCTTCTAATGCTTGATTTTCAAAACCTTCAATATCCATTTTTACAAAATCTACTTTTGCCATAATAGTACTATCAACCTTTGAAACCATTATTTTATGCTCTGAATTTTCATCAATATTACAACCCGTTCCAGATCCTGAATTAAATCCAATCAATCCATCAAAGTCTCCTGCACCCATTGGAAATACGCATGCATCCAAATTATTGGCATAAATTTTATTCTGTAACTTTATAAGATTAGCACTGTCTGGTTCAAAAGCATAATAGTTGTCAATTTTTATATTCTTACCATTGAAAACATCTATTAAATCACCATGACAAGCACCTAAATCCAATACATTCATAGTCTCCTTGTTCTTTACTTCTTCTAATATTACATCGGGCAGATACATATTTCTATCATAAAAATCATTGATCAACTCGTATCTAAATGTCTTTCTAAAATTCATTATTGCATTAAATATATTCTTAGATAATTCATCTGACAAGAGGTTTCTCACCTTATCTATATCAATATTTTTTAAATCTTTTTGTATAGAATTAGGATGTCTTAAAAATAAATGTTCAAAGTCATATAAATCAAATTTTTCTATTGATTCAAATATTGTATAAACTTTTTCAAATCCAAGTTTAATTAAATATTCTTTTACTTCATAAATATTTACATATTCATTTAAAATTGTTATAATAACTGAAATGTTTTTTATTCTAATAGATTTTGGATCTACAATTTCCACTTCGTTATAAGACTGTCCAGACTTCCCTTTATCTAAAATTGAAATTACCTTAAAATTTTTATTTTCAATATAATGATAAAATTTTTTTCCTAATCCACCAAAACCATATAACATTATTTCATTCATTTTCCTATCCTTTTTTCTATATCTAAAATTCTTTATTTATCTTCTTCTTTTCTTTTTGAGTAAAATCTTCATCTTAACTCCAATAATTTATTTACAGCCTCAGTAAGTGATCTAACTTCATAATCATGATGGAAATGTAGCTCCCGCTCGTCATTCAATAATGTAGCATTATTATTTATAATTTGTGAATAAGCTATACCGCATTTTCTTGCCATTGCAACATCGCTTTCATATGTATCGCCAATAATATATAATTCATCAGTATTTAAATTCCAATCATTCATCAATTGCGCTATCATGTTGATTTCTGGTTTACCAATAATGATGTCAGGCTGTCGCTTAGAAGCACCGACAATAGCTCCAACCATGGCTCCACAACCCGGTTTTAAGATATTATTTTCTATCAAATAATTTGAATCAGTATTGCATGCAACAAATAAAGCACCATTTTCTAAAGCTGTTAGTGCATCATATATTTTATCATACGTAATATCAAAGTCCATTCCGATTAAAATACATTCACACTCTGATGGACTACTTAATTCTAAACCAACGGAGATAATTTCATTTTCTAAATTTTTACTACCTATAACATAAATCTTTTTTAAACTGCGATCTAATAAAAACTGTACTGATGCCGATGCAGAACAATATACCTTATCCGAAGAAGCAGGTATACCCAATGAAATCAATTTTTGAGCCATCTCTTCACGTGATTTTGTCGAATTATTTGTAATATAAAAAATATCAATTTGATTTTTGCGTAATATTTCCAAAACATCCTGTGCATCATGCGCTAACTTATTGCCATAATAAAGCGTTCCGTCAAGATCAAATATAACACCTTTAATCATTTTATCCTCCTTCAATCGGTTTGATAATCATATTACTTAAAAACTCATTCCTGTCTAAAAAGGGATAAAGATCTTCAAGAGGCTTTGAGATTATCGAGCCATCATCTTTTTTATACGACGAGATTTTAGGATATAGAACTTCGCTAGGGTCAAGTACTACTTCACAAAATACTGGACCTTCTATGGAAAGAATCGTATTTAAATTCATTTCCATTTCTTTATGATTACTAAGTATATAGGTTTCAAATCCATAAACTTTAGTCAATGCAATCATATCTGGAATTGTTACTCCGCTTTTCGGACCTTCCCCGATAAAATGCCCATCAAAAAAATTGTTTTGAGTGGTGCGTATAGAGAGGTATCCATTATTATTAAACATAAAAATTTTAATTGGTAGTTTATAATGGATTATCGTTTGCAATTCTTGTAAGTTCATTTGAATACTGCCATCACCAGTTAAACAAATTATATCCTTACAATTATTTGCCAAACATGCGCCTATTGCTGCAGGTAAATCATAACCCATTGATGCACATGCTACATTAGAGAATAAACGCTGACCATCTTTTACAGGAAATGCTTGAAATGCAGACGTATAAGCCGTGCCGTTACCCGTAATGGTAATACTATTTGAAGAAAGTAATGTTCCTAATTTTTCAGCAAAGACATGTGAATTTACATATTTATTGTATTCATAGTATTCCTTTGGAACAATCGGATAATACTCTTTGATTCGCTGACAATAGTCTAACCAATCATCGTATACAGTATTGAATGAAACTTTTTTAAACTCTTTAATCATTACATTTATAAAAAAATTTATATCTGACACTATTTTAAGATTAATATTTAACGTATGTTTATTTAACTCTGCAGGATCGATATCAACCATAATTTTTATAGCTTCCCTACCAAAATATTCCCAACTATAGCTAATAATACGCAAATTCATACGTGTACCTAAAATAATTATTAAGTCACTATTTTGCATAATAAAGTTCGCAGCACGTTCACCTAGTATTCCTGGACGACCAAAAAAGAACTTGTGGTCTGACGCAATTAAATCTACGCCTGAAATAGCTGTCAAAACAGGAACTCGTGTCATATCGACTAATTGGATAAAGGATGGCAGTGCATCAGCGAGCCTTATACCATTTCCAGCAATAATCACAGGTCTTTGTGCATTTTTAAGTAACTCAATAACTTCATCAATTTTGGTGTCATAGTTTTGTGCTTCAGGAGGGGTAAATTCTATTAAAGTCGCTTCATCTACCATCGATCCTTGAATATCCAGTGGGATATCGAGCCACACTGGCCCAGGGCGACCATTTTTGGCTTCATACACTGCTCTTTGAAGATGATAGCGAATACTATTTTTATCGGTAATCATTACAGCATATTTTGTAATAGGCTTTACCATTGCGATAATATTACACTCTTGATCACCAAGTTGTCGTAAATTTAATTCTGGTTGAGATGCAATCGTTGTTTCAAATTTTACTTGTCCTGAAATAGTAAGAGTCGGAATCGAGTCAACCCACGCACTGTATACACCTGTAATAGCATTTGTCCCCCCAGGTCCTGTGGTCACATAAGCAATACCGATTTTATTGGTTACCCTAGCAAATCCTTCTGCTGCAAATGTACATGCTTGCTCATGATGATTGCACACATACTTTAATTTTTCATGTCGTCCCAACGAATCAATAAGGTGCATATTTCCACCACCTGATACCATAAATACTGTTTTTGCAGTATCATTATGCTCCGCTAAAAAATTGGCGACATAATCACTTACTTTTATCATACTTTACTCCAACACATATTTTTCTTTTTAGCATCTGCAACATAGTGATTCAAATCATCAATTGTACCAACTGTATTGTTCTCATAAAAATTCTTATACCACACTACCGTTTTCTCAAAAGTCGTTTTGCTATCCCAAACATCTTTCCATTTTAAACGAATATGGGCTTTTGAACAATCGAGTTTTAATAAATTCGCTTCATGAAATTGATAAAGATCTCGATTGATCTCATAATCGATTTTATCCCAGTGTTTTTTTACATGATGTAAGGCCTCTTCAACGGTAATACTCCCCTCATCACTGGGACCAAAGTTCCATGCTTCTCCAAATTCGACTTTTTCTTCCAAAAGTTTTTGTCCGATAGCAAGATATCCACTGAGAGGTTCAAGAACATGCTGCCATGGGCGAGTAGCATTGGGATTTCGGATACTGACCTTTTTTCCTTTTGAAACGGATAACATAATATCGGTCATCAGGCGGTCTTTCGCCCAGTCTCCGCCACCAATCACGTTACCCGCGCGACACGATGCTAAAAGAGTATTATGCGATTTTTTGTAATCGACAGGATTGAAATATGAGTTTCGGTAAGAATTAGCGAGCAAATCGGCACACCCTTTAGACGAGCTGTAAGGATCATATCCTCCCATAGGATCGTTTTCACGATATCCCCATACCCATTCACGGTTTTCATACGCTTTGTCGCTGGTGATGTTGACGATTGCTTTCACACCGTTTGCGCGGCATGCTTCAAAGACTTTAAGTGTTCCCATCACATTGGTCTCATACGTTTCGATAGGTTTTTCATAGGAGAGGTACACAAGCGGTTGAGCGGCAAGATGAAATACTATATCGGGCTTGTAGGTTGCAAAAGTAGTATTTAATGCGTCCAAATCTCGAATATCTCCGATGATAGAGATAATATCAAGATTTAGAAGCAAAATATGGTTAGGCTCTGTGGAGGCAGGAAGTGAATATCCGATTACTTTGGCTCCCATCTGATGTAACCATAATGCCAGCCATGATCCTTTGAATCCTGTATGCCCTGTTAATAAAACCGTTTTATTTTTGTAAACGCCACCAAAAAGATTATCCATTACCAGTTTTTCCATTTGGCTTTATTATCATGCCACAGTTGGTTCAGCTTTTGGTTATCTCGAAGCGTATCCATACACTGCCAAAAACCATGATGTTTATAAGCAAAAAGCTCACCCTCTTTTGCAATCGCTTGCAAGGCAGTTTGCTCAAAAACACATGCTTCATTTTCAGTTAAATACTTAAATATTGTTGATTCACATACAAAAAATCCGCCATTAATCCAGCCACCCTCATCAAGCGGCTTTTCAACAAAACTTTTAATATTCATATCTTCAGAAATATCCAAATTTCCAAATCGTGCTTCGGGTTGGACAGCGGTCATCGTTAATGTCTTGCCATTTTTTTTGTGAAAGGCTACCGTATCTGTAATATTAACATCACAAACCCCGTCGCCGTAGGTAAGCAAAAAAGGCTCATTTCCAATATACTTTTCAGCTCTTTTGATCCGTCCACCTGTCATTGTATCACGTCCCGTATCGACTAAAGTAACCTTCCATGGCTCACTGGTATTATTATGAACTTCCATTTGACCCGTCTGAATATCAAAAGTAATATCACTTTGATGCAAAAAATAATTAGCAAAATATTCTTTGATGTAATAGCTTTTATATCCCAGCAAAATAACAAAATCATTAAAACCGTGAGCAGAATACATTTTCATAATATGCCAAAGAATCGGTTTTCCTCCAATTTCTACCATCGGCTTTGGTTTTAACTCTGTCTCTTCAGATATACGGGTTCCATACCCACCTGCTAAAATCACTACTTTCATTCTGTCCATTCTTGCATTATTTATAATAACTCAACACTTTTCTGGTTTTTATTATATCAATATTTTGTGTTAATCATCATACTTTCACTCTTTAATTCCGATTAAACATTGTAGGCGTATAATTCGGCTAACAATGTTGCTCGTTATTCGGGCTTAAAAGGTGAAATAGATCATGAATACTGCAGAGATTGATACATTAGGGATAAAAAATTCCCAAAATATTTTTCATAATTTAACTTTTGATGAATTAATAGAGCATGAACTTCGTAACGGTGAATGCACCATGACCAGCAGCGGTGCAACCACTGTTGATACAGGGATCTTTACCGGTCGAAGTCCTAAAGACAAATATTTTGTCAACAGCGACCCATCCAATCAATACATCGCATGGGGAGATGTCAATAAAAAAATTGATAAAGCCGTTTTTGATGAGCTCTTGATCGTTGCACGTGAACAACTTTCTAATAAAGATTTGTATATCACTGATGTCTTTTGTGGCTCCAGTACTTCGAGTAAACGTTCTATTCGTTTTGTTTCAGAAATCGCATGGCAGTCTCATTTTGTCAAAAATATGTTTATTCGCCCTACATCCGAAGAACTCAATGATTTTAAACCTCAATTTACCGTTCTCAATGCGTGTAAAGCGGTTAATAGCCAATGGGAAAATCATGGATTGAACTCGGAAGTGTTTGTCCTTTTTGATATCGAGGCCAATCTTTGTATTATTGGTGGTACGTGGTACGGTGGTGAAATGAAAAAAGGAATTTTTTCAATGATGAATTACTGGCTTCCGCTTGAGGGGAAACTGGCGATGCATTGTTCTGCTAACGTGGGACCTGCAGGCGATACTTGTCTCTTTTTCGGTCTTAGCGGAACAGGTAAGACCACCCTTTCAACCGATCCTCAACGTGCACTCATCGGTGATGACGAACACGGCTGGGATGATGAAGGTGTCTTTAACTTCGAGGGTGGATGTTACGCAAAAGTGATCAATCTTGATCCTAAAAGTGAACCTGAAATCTACGCTGCTATCCGTAAAGGGGCACTGCTCGAAAATGTCGTCTATGACGAAGATGGTTTAGTCAACTACGAAGACGGCTCGAAAACGGAAAACACTCGGGTATCGTATCCTATTGAACACATCGACAATCATCAGCCTTCTCTTCAAGCTGCCCATCCTCAAAATATTATTTTTCTCTCTGCTGATGCCTTTGGTGTACTTCCTCCGGTTAGTAAACTTACTAAAGAACAAGCAATGTATTATTTCCTCAGCGGCTATACTGCAAAAGTTGCGGGAACCGAACGCGGTATTACGGAACCTGTTGCAACATTCAGCTCATGTTTCGGAGAAGCGTTTTTACCTCTTCATCCGACCGTTTATGCAAAACTTTTAGGTGAAAAAATCGATATGCATCATGTTAATGTCTATCTCGTGAATACAGGATGGACAGGTGGTGCTTACGGCGTCGGAAAACGAATGAGCATTAAAGATACTCGTGCATGTATCAATGCTATTCTAGACGGTTCAATCAATGAGTCTGAATTTGATACTACCAATACTTTTGGATTTCATATACCAAAAACACTCGGATCGATCGATCCTGTAATCCTTAATCCTCGTAATGCTTGGGCGGATCGTGATGCGTATCTTGTTCAACGTGATAATTTGGCTAAACTCTTTATACAAAACTTCAAAAAATATACGGATGGAACAAGTGGATTTGATTATTCTGCTGCAGGTCCGAAAGTTATCGACTAAACTCTTCCTCTCATTATTCCTGCTTTTGCGGGAATCTACATTTGATATTACACTTATGTTCATCTAACACAATTTTCTTGAGAATTCAACTCTAAATTGTATTTATGCTTTTACTTTGCTTCATTAAGCACGTGTATTTTTGAATTCACAAGAAAATTGTGTTAGATAAATATGATTAGTCAAAGGAGGTTACTATTCCCGCATAAACGGGAACAGTAGAAAAGGTTAGCAAGAATAAGTAGTTTTAAACTCATAAGCAGTTGGACGACCTTCATCTGGCCATACATCACGCTCAAAGCGGTAATGTCGGTATGCTTCTAAGAATTCATCCGTAAAGACAGGTTTTAAGAAGTCATTATCACGAACAAGTGACTCTAAAGAACCACGAAGCGTGTGAGGCATTTGAGGGATACCCTTTTCACGAATTTCGTCTAAAGAAAGTTCATATAAATCTTCATCCATTGGACCGATTGGAATCTCTTTGTTGATAATACCATCAAGACCAGCCATCATCATCGTTGCAAATGCAAGATATGGACATGCAGTAGAGTCAGGGAAACGCATTTCGATACGAGTCGCTTTTTCACCCGCACCATAAGGGATACGGCAAGATGCTGAACGATTTTGTGAAGAATACGTTAGTACACTTGGTGCTTCAAAGCCTGGAAGTAATCTTTTGTATGAGTTTGTTGTTGGATTCGTAAATGCAGCAACTGCGCGAGCATGTTTAAAGATACCGCCAACATAGTTAAGACCCATTTCTGAGATATTAGCGTAGTTACCTTCTTTATAGAAAAGGTTTTTACCATCTTTCCATAGTGATTGGTGAACGTGCATACCGTTACCGTTGTCACCAAACATTGGTTTAGGCATAAATGTAACTGTTTTACCGTTAAGGTGAGCTACCATTTTGACAACATACTTGTATTTTTGAACATTGTCAGCTGCACCGATGATGTCAGAGAATACGATACCGATCTCGTGTTGCCCTTGAGCAACTTCGTGGTGACCCAAGATAACTTCAAGACCCACTTGCTCTAATACTTGCATCATTTCAGCACGAATATCTACTGCAGAGTCTGTTGGTGCTACTGGGAAGTAACCGCCTTTAGTGCCTGGTCTGTGACCTGTATTGTAATTGTCCGGGTATGCATTGTTTGAATTCCAGCCACCCTCTTCGGTATCGATTTTATAACCCGCTTCATTGATATTGTCAACAAAAGTTACAGAGTCAAACATAAAAAATTCATTTTCAGGACCAAAGTAAGCAGCATCAGCAATACCTAAAGACTCAGCATGTTTAAGTGCTGCTTTTGCGATTGAACGTGGACATCTCTCATACGCTTGTTTTTTGTAAATGTCATAAACATCACAGAAAACGATAATGGTTGGATCAGCAGTAAAAGGATCCATGAATGCAGAACCAGCATCAGGGATAAGTAACATATCTGATTTATTGATTGGCTGCCATGCATCAATCGATGAACCATCAAATGGTAAGCCGCCTTCGAATTGACCGGCGTTAACTGCACTGTAACGGTAAGTAACGTGGTGCCAAGTCCCTTTAATATCAGTAAAACGGAAATCTACGAATTGAACATCGTTCTCTTTAGAAAAAGTAAAAAACTCTTCTACACTGTTTACAAATTTACCCATACATTTCACCTCAAAAATAAAATTGTAAACAGTATAGCAAATTAATATTAATTGTAAAAAAATAAATTGCCTAAAATTTAATCATCTCCCTATCTCTGTTGCAATAAGTGGCACACTCGCTGTATCCAAAAGATCGTGCCAATGCTTCACTTTCATCCGTAAATAACCCCACTTGGTCAGGACGATGAGCATCTGAGCTAAAGGTAATCGGTATATCCAACATGGCTATGGATTCGAGCAATAATGGAGACGGATACGCTTCAGCTACTGGTTTTCGAAGACCTGAGACGTTAATTTCAATGACCATATTGGCTTTTTTGATCGCTTTTAGTGCATTTTTTGCCAAAATTCGAATGTCTGTTTTTGGGAAAAACTTAAAGACTTTGAGTAAATCCAAATGACCTGCAATGTCAAATTTTCCACTCATCGCCATATCTTCAACCAGTTGAAAATAACGGGTATAAAGGGCATCCATATCCAGACCGTCATAGCGATGAATGTACTCCGGATTGTCAAATCCCCATTCATCAATAAAATGGATGCTTCCAATCAAATAATCACAAGGTCGTTTCAGAACTCTTTCATCCATAAATCCGGGAAGATAATCTACCTCATAGCCTAGTAATACGTTGATCTTACCTTGATAACGCTCTTTGGCCTCTTGAATCCATTGCTCATACAAATCCATTTGTGAGAATTCCATTCGATACTGTGGATCAAATTTCATCGGAGCATGATCTGAAAAACCAAAATATTTTGTCCCTTGCACTATGGCAGCTTCTACATACTCATTTACAGTGCCTGTTGCATGATTGCACAACACGGTATGATTGTGGAGGTCAACTTTCATCGTATTTCCTATTGAAAATAATCATTTTAATGATATTATAGTGCAATTTTTTATGAGGTAGCCATTATGACGCAAGAAGAACTTGATGCTCTTATGAACGAAGATTTAGAGATGGATGAAATCACTGAGTCTGAAGAAAGCGTTGATACTCCTGAAGAGATCGACCATGTATTTAACGACATTGAAAATCCACATGCGTATCGTGTTTCAGCCATGCAAAGCTGGCCACCGCCTCCACCGACGGATGATAATAAAATGGTTCATCAGCTCGATGATGTAACGAAAGAAAGTGAAGCAAAAGCTTCTGAGATTTTTGATCTCATCGAAATTATAAGCAACGACTTGGGTGATGGTGAAAAGCATATCAAAAATGTAAAAGCAATTATTGATTCTAATCTTGCTCTTTTTACGACCTTACACGCTAAGTTTCCTCACGTTGAAGCATTTGATACACAGCTAGCCCAAAATACGCAAGCTAAAGAAAAACTTGATTCAGTAGAGCAAATCCTTCAAGACGGAGGAGATGCTATTATGAATGTAATGGATATTATGCAATACCAAGATATTCATCGTCAAAAAATCGAGCGAGTTATCAACGTTATGCGTGCCTTGTCTACGTATATGAATCACCTATTTTCAGGAAAAATCGATGATTCTAAACGGGTTACCTCAGCAGTACATATCCACGGAGATACGGACACAGATGACATTGTTAGCAGTGATGACATTGAAGCCTTACTTGCTTCGTTTGGACAAAAATAACATTACTATACTTTTCTTTTTCATAAGAAAAGTACCAAAAGAAAATCGCCTCAACAACAAATCACTAATCGGTACGCTTGCGCACTACTGCACGCGACCTCGTTCTTTGTATGTTGTTGAGGCATAATCAAGAGCTAACTTACTGCTTTCAAACAATCAACACCTTTTTTTCGCTAAAATTCTTCTAAATTACTAAAAACGAGAATCTATCATTTTGAAAAAAGTTGAGCTCCTCTCCCCTGCGGGAAATTTAGAAAAACTCAAAATTGCCATCGACTATGGCGCGGATGCTGTGTATGGTGGAGTTAGTCATTTCTCACTTCGTATCCGATCGGGTAAAGAGTTTGATTTAGAGAGCTTTAAAGAGGGCATTGATTATGCTCATGAACGTGGCCGAAAAGTCTATGTTACGATCAATGGCTTTCCTTTTAACTCACAGCTCAAACTTTTAAAAGAACATATTGCTACTATGGCATCACTCGAGCCGGATGCGTTTATCGTAGCCACGCCAGGCGTTCTTAAACTCGCGCATCAAATTGCTCCCCAAATTCCACTGCATCTCTCTACGCAAGCCAATGTGATGAATGTATTGGATGCGCAAGTCTATTACGATATGGGAGCACGCCGTATCATCGCGGCACGAGAAATTTCTCTCAAAGACCTCATCCAAATCAAAGCAGAACTCCCTGATTTGGAAATCGAAGTATTTGTCCATGGTTCTATGTGTTTTGCCTATAGTGGACGCTGTCTCATCTCTACACTCCAAAGCGGTCGTGTCCCAAACCGTGGAAGCTGTGCCAATGATTGCCGTTTTCCCTATGAGATGTACGCTGCAAATCCTGAGACAGGAACACTATTCAAACTCGAAGAGCATGAGGGAATCGGGACCTATATCATGAATTCCAAAGATCTTAACCTCGCATCTCATATGAGTGAAATTTTGCAAAGTGGTGCGATCGATTCGGTCAAAGTAGAAGGGCGGACCAAAGCTCCCTATTATGCTGCGATTACAGCTAAAACCTATCGACGTGCGATCGATGATTATTATGAGGGGAAATTTGATGATGCGGCATATCAAAAAGAATTGAACACGATGCAAAATCGCGGGTTTACCGATGCCTATCTCATCAATCGTCCTTTCGAGAAGCATGATACGCAAAATCTCGACTTTACTATGATGATGGGAACGCATCAAGTTGCAGGAATGGTCGATGAATCAGGAGAGTTTTTTGAATGCAAATACAAAACGTTCCCCAATGATATCATGGAAATCGTAGCTCCATCCGATGCATTAATCGAAGCGTGTGACAATGAAATCGGAACAGTAGAAAATCGAGACGGGCAATGGATCATTATCTTTAAACAGCTCGTCGCTGAAAATGGAAAGGTGTGGGATCAGGTTCACAGCGGGAATCTGAATCGATTTAAACTACCTTGTCCGCTTCCTCACTTTACCTTTTTTCGTATTCCTGCGACGAAAGATATGGGGATTGGAACGAGATGTTAATACACACTCGTCATCCTCGGGCTTGACCCGGGGATCCATCTTTAAAAATAGCTGGTTTCCCGCCTTCGCGGGAATGACGGCATTCAAAAACACAAGGAGAAATAATGAAATTTGTATCTATTATTATGGGAAGTAAAAGCGATTTTGATGTGATGAAATCGTGCTCACAAACGTTCGAAGAGTTCGGTGTTGCGTATGAACTTATCATCTCTTCGGCTCACCGCTCTCCTGAGCGCACTAAAGATTATATTATTGCAGCGGAAGCTAAAGGGGCACAGGTCTTTATCGCAGCTGCTGGTATGGCTGCCCATTTAGCCGGTGTTCTTGCCTCTAAAACGATCAAACCTGTTATCGGTGTACCGATGAGCGCATCGGCACTTAGCGGTATCGATGCTCTTCTCTCTACCGTTCAAATGCCAGCAGGAATGCCGGTTGCAACAGTAGCTATCGGTAAAGCAGGAGCTATCAATTCAGCTTATCTTGCTATGCAGATTTTGGCACTCGAAAATGAAGAACTTCGAATGAAACTTCAAGAAGACCGTATTTCCAAAGCAAAAAAAGTTGAAATGGATTCCATGGAAATTGAAACTATTTTATAATAGGTACACCTTTTGCTTTAAACTTTTAACTAATACGAAGGTAGCGACATGCACGAACATTGGATGAGCATTCACGAATATGCCGATTTGACGCAAATGGATCCTGAAGAAGTAGAAGCATTGATCGTTCGCGGTAAATTGGCAACTTTTGTGGAAGAAGGAGTAATCCTCATTGATCCATCTCAAGCGATGGGAGGAATAATTCCTGCATCGATAACCGAATTGAGCACGTCTCATGCAGATATTACGATCGGGGCGAGTTTCGTCGAAAAAACCATCGGTACTATTATCAACCTTCACGAAAAAGTCCTCATTGCTAAAGAAGAGACCATTGAGTCGATTAAAAATGAAAATGCATTCCTAAAAGAAGCGCTTGGATCTCTCCAAGAACTCTACGATGAAGACCGTAAAACCATCGCTATCCTTACAGAGCAACTCAAACTTTCGGCTCAAGAAGTAGAATTTATGCGTCGAAAATACAAGCTCATGTGGGGAAAAGTAATCGATGAGCACGCGGCTCAATGACCATTCAAAATGAATGTATCGGGTGCATCCTTGCACAAAGTCAACGTGTTTGTGACGCGATTGAGGCAAATGAAGCTTTAACTCAAACGATTGTCTCTTTTGTCGAGGACTCTCTTTCAACTGCCGATTTTACACTCTCTCCGCCTGTCATAGCTGCACCGCTGTATGAACAAATGGCGCTTTTTGCCAAAAAAATCGATCTCTATGATACGCAAAAATCCCACGCAACTGCACAAGCTCAACACTATATGCCGTTTTTACGTGAAACAATAGAACAAAGTAATAATCCCTTTATGGCGCTACTCAAAACAGCAGTGGTGGGAAATGTTATCGATTTGGCGGCAGAAGTTGCGTTTGATTTACATGGTGCGATTACCTCTGTCTTTGACACTCCATTTGCACATGATGACTCGATAAAGCTCGCTGAGCAACTCCAAAAATCAAAAACACTGCTCTACATCGGTGACAATACGGGCGAGCATCTTTTCGATGCATTAGCCATCGAACATCTAAAAATACTTTACCCTGATTTAGATATCACCTACATGGTTCGAGGTAATTTTATCATCAACGATGTCACCCTGAAAGAGGCACAAGAAGCCAAAATAGATCAAATTTGCGCCCTCATGGATAGCGGTGTTAATACTCCCGGGTTTGTCTATGAACGTGCATCCGAAGAATCCAAAAACCTCTTTGATAACGCCGATATTATCATCGCCAAAGGAATGGGAAATTACGAATGTATGACCCCATTCACACGCAAAAATATCTGTTTTTTACTCAAGATAAAATGTTCTGTCGTCTCACGCTCGCTGGGACACGAGATAGGCTCTATAATCTGTAAGTTGGACTGAGTTATAATCCCATCACTATTTAACGGAGAATTTTTATGATAACTTTTGGCGATATGCTATTAAAACTTCAACAATTTTGGAATGACCAAGGGTGCGCGATTGTCCAGCCTTATGATATACCTGCGGGTGCTGGGACGTTTCACCCTGCTACTTTTTTACGATCACTGGATTCTCAACCGTGGTCAGTAGCGTATGTTGCTCCAAGTCGCCGTCCGACTGATGGACGGTATGGCGAAAATCCAAACCGTTTGGGAAGCTACTATCAGTTTCAAGCTCTTATCAAACCAAGCCCTGAAAATATCCAAGAGCTTTACCTCAAAAGTCTCGAATATCTGGGGCTCAACCTCAAAGAACATGACATCCGTTTTGTGGAAGACAACTGGGAATCTCCGACACTGGGTGCGTGGGGTCTGGGTTGGGAAGTGTGGCTTAATGGGATGGAAGTAACGCAGTTTACCTATTTTCAGCAAGTGGGAGGGATCGCGTGCGATCCTGTTGCGGTTGAGATTACCTACGGAACCGAGCGTCTGGCAATGTATCTCCAAGGCGTTGATACCGTGTTTGATATCGTGTGGAGCGAAAACAAGTATGGTAAAACGCTCTACCGTGATATCCACAAAGAGGGCGAAATCGAGTTTAGTAAATACAATTTCGAAATCGCCGATACTGCCATGCTTTTTGCTGAATTTGAGTCTAAATCAGCCGAGTGCAAACGATGTCTCGATGCAGAACTTCCTCTCCCTGCATACGATTTATGCATGATGGCATCCCATACGTTTAACACTCTCGATGCACGGAAAGCGATTTCTGTAACGGAGCGCGCTAACTACATTCTAAAAATTCGCGAACTTTCAAAGGGATGTGCCGAACTGTATAAATCTCAAGAAGAAGCAAGAATCGCACGAGTTAAAGCCTAAAAGATTAAAAATATGTCTATGAGCCACATAAATTTATTATTTTTACAATAACGCTACAATCTTTCCATGAAAACACTCATCGGTCAAATCGATAAAATCATCTATGAAAACGGCGGTTTTTTTATCGCTGCACTCAAAAGTGGTGAAAAAATCAGTGCTCATTACCATGAGAGTGATGTAGAAAATCTCAAAGATGCCGCTATCACTCTCAAGGGTGAATGGGAAGTTCATAAAAACTACGGCAAAACCTTCAATGCGCAATCCCTCACCGTCAATCAAAACGAACTCTTCTTTTTTCTCAACCGTGTGGTCAAAGGATTTACCAAAAAACTCACTGCCGAGCTGATCGAAAAATATAGTCAAGAAGGACTGGTTGAGATTTTAGAAAATAATATCGAACAACTTTTGGAAATCAAAGGGATGAATGAAAAGCGGCTGGAGCGGTTGGCAAACGGCTGGAAACAGTTTCGCTCCATGCGTCTTTTGGGAGAGTTTTTAGCTCCATTTGGCGTTACTCCTATCCTCCTGCGTCTCATAGCAACCGCTATGAAAGAAGTCAAAAATCCCATCGAGGCCATCCAAAAAAATCCATATGCTCTTATGCGAATACACGGTATCGGGTTTAAAAAGGCGGATGAGATTGCGCTCAACATGAAACTCCATCATCATGATCCCAGACGTATACAAGCGGCGATGGAATTTACCCTCAGTGAATATTGTGATCAAGAGGGACACAGCTGTATCGAAAAAAATATCCTCTTTACGAAGCTCGACGGATTGTTGAATTTAGGAAATAACGGTGTCTATGAAGAGGCTTTACTGGACAGAATCAACGAGGGAAGTATCGTTGTTTTATCCAGCGGAAAACTCGCGCTCGATCGTATTTATGAAGCAGAAAAGTTTTTAGTGGACAATTTCAAAAAACGGACAAAAATAACAAACCAAAGTCTCACCGGTGATTTGGAATCCTTTTTAAGCGAACATTCTCTGACTCTGGGTGAGCAACAAAAAAGTGCCTTGGAGCGGATCAATCTAGGATGTAAATTACTGCTTCTCGTAGGCTATGCCGGAACGGGGAAAAGTACCACAGCCAAAGCCCTTTTGGATTTACTGAACACGCGCTACACAAGAGAAACAATTATAACCTGTGCTCTAAGCGGTATCGCATCTCAACGGATTAAAGAGCGAAGCGGATATGAGAGTGCCACCATCCAAAGTCTCTTGGTCAAATTTGAGAGTCAGGATAAGATGCCGTACAATGTCGTCCTTATCGATGAAGCATCTATGATTAATTCACTTCTGTTTGCACGGCTTGTTTCTAAAATCGACTCCGACGCCACCATCATCATCGTGGGTGATGACGCACAACTTCCCCCTATCGGTGCTGGAAGTCCATTGAGTGACTTTATTGCTCTAGGTATCGCTCCGACGGTTACCCTTACGCACATCTATCGCCAACGCTCCGATCAGGCTATCGCCCTCATCGCTAATGACGTACGTCAAGGAGTTATTCCTGCCTATGGCGATGTTTATGATGATTTTACTTTTACCCCTGTTGATATTTCCAACCGATACGCTCTCAAACAAAATCTAAGCGGCAGCGAATTTGACGAAGTTGTGCAAACTAATACTCAAAATATTCTCGCTTCCATTGCTCAAACTGCTCTCTCTCATCTTAGCGTTTCGCGCACCTATCTAGAAACTAAAAAAATCAAAGAGTACCTAAACCATTTCCAAGTCATCTCTCCCATGCGTGGGCATGCGCTTGGGGTTGATAATCTCAATATACTGCTACAAGAATATTTTAATCCCAATCCAAAAAAAAAGATAAAAACCCATAAAGGAGAATTTCGTCTCTTTGACAAAGTGGTTCATATTCGTAATGAAAATATGCCTACCCATACGACGGATGAGTTCAAAGAGCAAAGCGATCCTCTGGAGCGACGGATTTTTAACGGTATGTGCGGATTGCTTTTTAAAATCGATGAGGAAGAGGAACTGTGCAGTGTTTATTATCCAAATGAGGAGCTGATTGTTCACTATACCTATGAGAAAGTACGTGATTTACTCAGTCTCTCGTATGCACTAAGTGTCCATAAAGTTCAAGGGATGGAGTATGAAAATATCGTGATGGTAATGAGCTTCTCACACCTCATTATGCTGAATACCAAACTCCTCTATACGGCTATCACAAGAGCAAAAAAACACTGTACCATCATCGGTGAATCCGCAGCATTTGAAGTCGCATGTAAACGGCTTGAAAACACCAAACGTCAAACAGTAATGCAAGAACTGGAAAGATTCTAGAGGAAAATAATTCTCCATTTGTTAAAATATGCTACAATGTATAACTATTTTAATTATAAGGAGAGTCTCATGAAAAGCTTATTACTTAGCGCTCTTGTAGCAACAGCGGTTATGGGTGCTTCATTAGCCGATGAAGTCAAAACAGCGGGGTTGAAACCAATCCCTTCTAATGCAAAAGCACTTGAAAAGCTCACTTCAAATCCTAAAAATCCTACAACAGCAGCAAAAATTGAGCTAGGGAAAATGCTTTATTTTGAGCCTCGCCTCTCTAAAAGCGGTCTTATCAGCTGTAACACCTGTCATAACTTGGCCATCGGTGGTGTTGACGGTATGAGTGCCGCAATCGGGCACAAATGGACGGCTAACCCACATCATTTGAGCTCTCCTACTGTTTACAATGCAGTATTTTACAGCCAGCAATTTTGGGATGGACGAAGCCCTCACCTCGAAGATCAAGCACAGGGTCCTATGCAAGCAGGTCCTGAGATGGCAGCACCAAAAGACCATGTAGCCGGTGTGGTTACGTCTATGCCGCAATACATTAGCATGTTCCAAAAAGCATATGGCAAAGATGTCAAAATTACCTTTGAAAAAATCGCGGACACTATCGCTGTATATGAGCGTACATTGGTCACTCCATCACGTTACGATGCGTTCTTAACCGGTAACAAAAAAGCACTGACTGCACCTGAGCAAAAAGGGCTTAAAACGTTTATCGACAAAGGATGTGCAACGTGTCATAACGACATCGCATTGGGCGGAACAATGAACGCATTCAACGTGACGGCTCAGTACAAACATATGAATGTCGGCGATTTCAAAGGCGATGCAAATGGAATGGTACGTGTACCAACACTTCGTAATATCACCGAAACAGCCCCATACTTTCATAACGGTCAAATTGCAACCCTTAGCGAAGCGATTAAAGAGATGGGACGTATTCAATTGGGCGTTGATCTAAATAATAACGAAACAGCTGAGATTGAAACTTTCCTAAAATCACTCGAAGGCAAAAAACCAACGGTTATCTATCCAATGCTTCCGGCATCTACGGCTAAGACTCCTAAAGTGGATGTCGTTAACAACTAACTACATCTTTTTAGATTGCGGATCACGTCCGCAATGACGCTCACTGACACTCTATCCCCACAAACTCTTTTTGATATTCTTTACAATCACGCTTTGGAATCTGTAATAATTTTGGCTTTTTAGTCGGATCAAGCCAACGCAATATCTCAATCAGCGGTTTTTTATCCATTGCAGTACATCCTGCTGTTGGACGATAATCAGGACGATTCAGATGAAAAAAGATGCACGATCCTCGCCCTTTTTCACCCAGTCGATTGTACTCGATAACAGCACCATAGCGATAAAGCTCGTCATTTCGATGCATATTTTCAAAACTTTTTGGAGGATTTAATGGATTTAAAAGAGTCATTTTATTGTAAAAGCGATCATCGGCATCATCTACGCAAATCAGCGATTCATCGGCATAAAAATAAGGCATTGAAAAATTCGTCTCAAGCGCATACCCAAACGTTGAACCAATATCGAACACCCCTGCAGGCGATCGGCCGTCTCCTTCATTTTTTTGTGGTTGACGCAAGCTTGAATAACCCAAGCCGCTTCGTCCAAGTATTACAGGAACAACCTCTCCCACTTTATGCCAATTACCCTCATTTTCATACCTCTGAAGTTCGCCGCTGGTTGAATTTAGTTCGGAAGCAATCACAACAATAAGCTGTTGTGATCCCCATAAAGGGGATATTATTAGGAAAATAAAAAAAAGTGAGATTGTTTTAGACATATTTTCAACTTGAACTTAGTTTGTTTTAAAGTTAGGTAGTATAGCATAATGAAAATCATGGGGGTACAGAGGATGAGCATAACCATTCGAAAAGCCGAAGAAGCAGACGCGTCATTTATAGCAGAAGCATTATTGGAAAGCTCTCGTTCTGGAAAAAAAGTGGGAATATTTGATTATATCTTTAATACAAATGACGAAAAGAAGCTTTTGGAATATCTCCAAAAATTTACCCTCACTACTACCAAAAGCTATTGTCACTTTTCAAATTTTATGATTGCCCTGTCTGATGGTGTAAAAGCAGGTACGATCTGCGGATATGAGCCTCGTATTGCTACTCATGATATTTTTGCCCGTGCACTCGAAGAAGTCGGTGTCGATGAAACGTATCATGAACGAATAGCAGGTTATTTACTGTGCGAACCTGAGATTGACAATAAAACATGGGTCTGTGATTTCATGATGGTCAAGCCAGAGTTCAAAAGTCTGGGTATCCTCAAAGAGATGGTAGGCAAAAGCATGCTCACGGCACGTCTTAAAGGATATCGAAAAGTTCAGACTATGATCGAAATAGGCTCTGCCGAAACGGAGCTGATTTATAAAAAACTAGGCTTCAGCGTCATTGATGAAAAAAGAAGTGATTACTACGAAGAACAATTTGGACGGGCAGGCTTAATGCGATTGCAAATAATACTATAGTGAGCGAAAAGCCTCAACCTTCGCTACTTCAAGTCCTTGGAGTTGGAACCGCCATTCTTCTCGTTGCCGGAAATATGATCGGCTCAGGAGTCTTTAAAAAAATCACTCCTATGTCTGCTGAGCTCATGGATGGGAATCTCATCCTGTGGGCATGGGTTGTTGCGGGACTTATCACGATGTTGGGAGCATTCAGCTTTGCATCGCTGGCTACGACCACGAAAGAGGCAGGTGGGCAATTCCAATATTTCAAAAACGTTTTTGGAGGATTTTTCGGATTTATCTACGGATGGAGTTTTTTTGCTGTTATCAGCACTGCTTCCATCGCTTCCATCGCCTATGTTTTTGCTGAATCACTAAGCAGCCTCTTTGGCATACCTCCTATTCTAGAAGCCTACACGACTATCAATATCGCAGGTGTAATATTTCCGTTTCAAAATGCTTCCGTCAAACTTATTGCTATTTTGGCTCTCGTCTTTTTGACCCTCTTCAATATTCGTGGTGTTGAGGGCGGAGGATGGCTCAGTAATATTGTTACCAGTGCTAAAATTTTGGGTATTTTGCTCCTCATAGGCTTAGGACTTAGCTACAGTGGAGATGGGTCAATTTCCCAAGCACCAATCCATGCTCCACATAGCGGACAAATGGAGGATGTTCTTCGGATCAGCGCCTTTTTCACGGCTATGCTTGGAGCTTTTTGGGCATATGATGGATGGGTCAATATCACCAATATGGCCAGTGAATTTAAAAATCCTACCAAAAATATTCCAAGAGCCATTATTATCGGAACAGCGATTACGATGTTACTCTATGTCTTAGTCAACTATGCCTATTTGCAAGTTTTAACTCCAGCCGATTTTGCACGTCTAAGTACACAAGAAGGAAGTATTGCCGCCGTAGAAGTAGCAGGAATCGTTATGGGTTCTTTTGGAATGACTGTCATCTCCATACTCATAATGATTTCAACGTTTGGTGCAACACAAGCAAGCACCATGTCAGCTGCACGAGTTTACTATCAAATGTCCAAAGAGGGGTATTTTTTTAAACCTTTTTCCAATGTTCATAAACGTTATCGTACCCCGCATTTCTCCTTGTATGGACAAATGACATGGGCATCTTTACTTATCCTCAGCGGTACATTCGATCAGCTTACTGATATGCTAATTTTTGCCGCTTTCATTTTTTACGGCCTCGGAGCAATCGCCGTGATCCGCTTGAAAATGCAAGGAAAATTGACCCTAACCTACGGCTATCCGCTAGTTCCTATTTTATTTTTGCTCTGCTGTGCCGTTATCGTCGTCAATGCTATCTATACCAGACCGCTTGAATCACTGACAGGGCTTGGGCTTATTTTACTTGGGATACCGTTTTATCTTTATTTTCGTTCCAAAACTGCGCTAAACCGCTAATCTTTCACTAATGCTTGTGTGCGATACTAACGCTATCAAAACACAAGGAAATACCATGAAAACTTTAACTTTAGTTGCTCTTTTGAGCTTCGCTACTTTTTCGGCAATGGCGGAGGAAACTCCTCTTATGACACAGACTCAAAATCAAGCTGAATCAACAAAAATTCAACAACAAGAAGAGCGTCAAACGATGCAATCCAATATGTATGGTAAGAAATTAGAGGTAGGAAATGGTACAGGTGTAAAAACCCAAACCCAAACACGTACTCGTACACAATTGCAAGACGGAAGCGGTGGCGGACAAAATATGAATGGTGGTATGCAAGGCGGCGGAATGAAGCGTGGTGGAAGATAATTTGTATGAAAGCCTTTCATTTTATTACCCTTTTGAGTGTAGTTACTCTTAATTGCTTGGCGGTAGATTTTCGCTCTATGTCCATGGAAGAACTGCAAGCTCTTCGTGGACATATTGCAAAAGAGGATCGTGCCGCTTTTCAGACTGAAATGCAAAACAGAGTTCAAGCTATGACCCAAGAAGAACAACAAGTATTTCAAGTAAACATGAAACAAAATAGAGTAGAAAATGAAGATCCCATAAGCGTACCAATGCAAACACGCCTGCAAATGCAACTTCAATCACAACATGAGTTGCAAACTCCCCTAAAGACTCGTCTTACTAATACTCCTGTACGCTAAAAAAGTGGGGAGTATCTCTCACCCTCACCTACTTTTCTCGTTGATTAACACGCTAATACTTCACTAACTCTTCTGTATTACAATGGCTGAATCTAAAAATAATGAGGAAAAAGTTATGAAATTTTCAAAAAGTATAGCGTCACTATCGCTTGCAGTATCCGTTGCAGTTTGGTTAACAGGATGTGGCGGAGGCGATGATGCGACGAGTACCGTCACAGCAACCGATGCAACAACAACTCTAAGCGGAACCGTTGCGGATGGGTATCTTGTCGGAGCAAAAGTATGTATCGATAAAAACTTCAATGATGTATGTGACGCGGATGAACCATTTGCTATTACTGATAATGGCGGGCACTATACATTAGCACTTTCATCGACAGAAGCAACTGGCTTTCCACTGATCGTTGAAGCGGACGAGAATACCATCGATTTGGATACGAATACTAAGATTGGTGAAAAATGGCACTTTAAAGCAGTAGCCGGAAATAGCAACTTTATCTCTCCTTTGAGTACCTTGGTCGCACAAGAGATGGAATTAAATATATCATTGACACTTGAACAAGCGATGCTTAATCTGCAAACAGAACTGGGAATTGATATTAATACTACCGTAGATTATGTTGCTGCCAATAATACCAAAGCGCACAATGCAGCTAAAATTATTGCTAAATCATTAGCAAATACAGAAATAAGTTTAAGTGCGCTAGCCCCTGATGTCCAACCGCGTCTTATTCGTTTGTTAGCTTCTAAACAAATTCGTTCTCAAACCGATGCAATCAAAGTGGCTGCTGATGCCAACGATACCACTTTTCTTACAGTCGTCAACACTACAGATGTAACGGCACAAATTAGTGAATTAAGTGCATCACTGGAAGCATTATTACCGCAAGAGATGAAAGAGGGTCTCCTTTTTATGTATCAAGAAGAAAAAGTAGCACGTGATGTTTACAACGTGTTAGGTCAAAAATACCCGACAGCCAAAACGTTTGCGAATATTCAGCTTTCAGAACAAAAGCATATTGATGCCGTTGAAAGTTTATGTATAAAATATGGTGTTGATATTTCAAATGTCAATGAAACTACTGTCGGTGAATTTATTTTACCAGAATTACAAGCATTATACGATGCTCTCATTCTACAAGGCAGCATATCGCTCACAGAGGCCTATAAAGTAGGCCAAGCTATCGAGATCAAAGACATAAAAGATATAGATGATCGATTAAGTGCTACTGATCTGCCATCTGATATTCGAACGGTCTATGAAAATTTACGTGCAGGAAGTGAAAATCATCTTGCTGCATTTAACAAGCAACTCTAAGAGTATTTACTATAATATCTCAACCAACATAAGGAGGATCATTTGAAAATTTTATTACTTGAAGATGATCTTATCCTTGGCGAAACCCTCGAAGAGATGCTCCAAGAGGCACATTACGATGTACTTTGGGTCAAAGATGGTGAAGAGGCTGCAGAGGCAACCTTCGATACGATTTATGATCTTTATATTTTAGACATCAACGTTCCCAAAATCAATGGACTCAAACTGCTGGAAGAGCTTCGCAGTGCGGGAGACAATACCCGCGTCATTTTTATCAGTGCTCTGAGTGATATGGGATCAATTTCCAAAGGATTCAGTCTAGGGGCGGAAGATTATCTCAAAAAACCCTTTTTTCCTGAAGAGTTACTCGTACGTATCGATGCAAAATTTACTCAATTTCAAAAAGTCATTCAACACGGAGAGATTACGTTTAATCCTCAAAACAATGAAGTTCATAAAGAAGGGCGACTTATCACGCTCGGAGATGTTCAGCTTCCGATGTTACGGATTTTTATTCAGAATATAGGTAGGACTCTTACAAAAGAGAGTTTATTTGATCTCATGGAGCACCCCAGCGATAGTGCCCTGCGTGTCGCCATCAATAAGCTTAAAACTACGACGAATTGGGAAATTCAAAATATACGGGGAGTGGGGTATCGTCTTGAAACACGCTGAAGCAGAGTCGTTTATCAAAAGTTTTTTGGTTTTTTTTGTCTCTTTATCTCTGTTGAGCGGTTTAGTTTTTTGGTATGAATACACGCAAGAAAGACATTCTCTCGAAGAAGCCGTTTTCAATGACATGAAAGTGTGCAGTTTTGATCTCAAATGCCAACAATTTACTCTGGACTTTGCACCCTTGCAAGCGGCAACACTGTATACCCTCAAAAAAGATGAGACAGGATATTACGCCCTGTTTTCTATACCAAGCGGTAAGTATGCCCTTAAGCTCCATCTCTCACAGGAGCGTTTTGATGTCATGCTGCATCAGACACGAGATCCGCTTATTCAAGCTTTTTTGATCACACTTCTTATTTTAGGGATTATTTCTGCCCTTTTTTCTCTGTATTCACTCCATCCATTGAGAAAAGCACTTCATTTAACCCAAGAGTTTAGCCGTGATATACTTCATGATTTTAATACGCCCCTTTCGAGCCTAAGACTGAATGTAAGCCTCTTGAATGTCTCCGAGAGCGAAACCAAAAAGATTCAGCGCATCGAACGAAGCATTGAGACCATGATTTCATTGGGAAACAATTTACGCAGTTATCTCGAAGGGCATCCCTTGCAAAAAGAGCATATTGATTTGCATACGTTACTCGAAGATCGTATCGCCACGATTCAGAAGCTTTATCCTTCTGTCTCTTTTATTCTTGACAGTGCCACGCTCTCAATCAATGCTAATCCAGATGCCATAACCCGAATACTGGACAATCTTTTGAGTAATGCGTGTAAATACAACAAAGAAAACGGCTCCGTATGGATCTCTATCAATTCTACGACTAAAACACTTCATATCGATGATAACGGCAAAGGAATTGAACATCCTGAAAAAGTATTTGACCGTTTTTATAAAGAGCATGAAAGAGGCTTGGGACTTGGATTGCACATCGTTAAAAAACTGTGTGACGAACTCAAGATTCCCATTCATGTTAAAAGCGTTTTACATCAAGGGACAGGATTTACCCTCGATTTACACGCACTAATACAGCACTAATCTTTATCGGTTATCATAACGATTTAAATACAAAGGAACATCTATGAAATTTTTTCCCTTTTTCTGTGCCATGATTATTTTGGTATCGGTTGCACAAGGTGAGAGCACTATTGATACACAAATTGATCAAATCATGAAAGCTCCTGCAAATGAGCGATATGAGCTGATGAATCAACTCAAAACAAACATTGCAACAATGAATGAAACCCAAAGAAATGAAGCACTGCAAAAACTTCAAGGCGGTATGGGCAAGGGAATGGGTAAAAGTTCACAAAATAATTTCTCCGGTATGCCGATGCAACAGATGAATCGAAGCGGCTCAGTACAACGTCAGATGAATACCAATACTCAGCCTAATTTTCAAAATAGACGCTAAGAATGAAAAATAGAACATCATTTTTTTACCTCATACTACTGGTTGCTTTTCATGTATATGGGGTAGAAGATGCTGATTTTGATGGAGTGGATGACGCGATAGATAAGTGTCCCAATACCCCTTTTAGTGATCTCGCTGATGCGTATGGGTGTACAACATCATCGCTTTACACCCCAACTTCTTACGATATTATCATGGGGCTTAATCTCTCTAGTATGAATGCTAATACCCTGGAGAATACGAAAACATCCAACGCTACTTTGCAAGCGGATATCTACCATGGCAACTTTTCAGCTCAATTCCTCACTTCTTATTTCAAATCACAGGACAGTACCTACAGCGACAGCGGATGGAATGACTCACAGATCAACCTCTTTTATCTTTTTAAACCAACCAAAGAATTGATGATTCAAGCAGGAGTTGGAATTATTGCACCTACTTATGCTACGGGATACAACAATGAAGCAGCCGATTATATGGCCTCCCTTTCTCTTCAATATTCTCTTGATAAAAATATTAATCTCTTTGGCGGATATAGCTATACAATGGTAAATGATAACGATGTTGGAAATCTTCTTAACTATCAAAATACGAATGCATTCTACGCGGGTATTAGGTATATCGGGAGTAAAAATAAATCGGTCAGCGCATCTTATAGCAATTCTCAAAGCATCTACTCAGGCGTTAACCCCATTGAAACGCTTTCGTTTGGAGTTATGCTTCCTCTCGATTCTCATTGGTTTTTTTTGGGAGATTATCGATACGGGATAAGTGACAGCGCCAGCGATCACGAAGTGGCTGTGCGTATAGGTTATGCTTTTTAGGGTAAACTATCATTATGATAAAAGCCAAACTCCTCCTTCTCGAAGACGACCCGAATCTCTCGGAAAGTGTAAGTGAATATTTAAACGAACAAGGTTATGAAGTCGTTTGCGTCTATGATGCCTCCAGCGCTGAGGATATCTTGTATGAACAAAAATTTGATCTTCTTCTTCTCGATGTAAACGTCCCCAATGGTAATGGTTTCTCACTGCTAAAAAACTCTCGCCGTGAGGGGAACAGTACTCCTGCTATTTTTCTCACCTCACGCAATGCCATGGACGATGTTGAAGAGGGATTCGCAAGTGGTGCAGATGATTATTTGCGTAAACCATTCGCTCTCAAAGAACTGCTGCTGCGCATCCAAACCATCCTAAAACGCAGTTTTTATCATCCCATCAGCGAATCCATTGATTTAGGAGACGGTATCACTTATGATACGATCAACCAAGTCTTAAAAATAAAGGGTGTAGAACAAAACCTTCAACTTAAAGAGCATAAACTTCTCAAACTCTTTTTACAGCATAAAGGAGAGCTTCTAATTCACGAAGTCATCATGGAACATTTGTGGGATTTTGATGAGACCCCCAGTGACGGAAGCCTGCGCACCTACATCAAAACACTTCGTAAATTACTAGGAGGTGAGCGTATTGTCAGCCACAAACGCCTCGGGTATCAATTCCGCTAAGTACCGTACCTTAAAACGCTTTTTAACGCTATATGGAGTGATGAGTGTATTGATTTTAACCCTTATCGGGACTCTTTACTATCAGTTTCAGCAAGATCAAATGCTCTCTTCTCATCGTCTTGCTATGCAGCTTCAAAGTGAAACGTATATTCCTCGCGTCAAAAAATGGCTTGAAAATGGGCACGATTTAAAAATATTCCCAATCGATTTAGCATACAAAACTGCACTATATGGCTACGACAAAGATTTACTTGTAGGTAACATCCGACAACACGCCATTGATTTTAATCAAAATATCTATCTTGATTCCAAAACCATTCACCTCGTTCTACCCCTCGCACCTTATGGCTTGGGAGAATACTACCTCGTCTTTGAAACACCAGATGATGAGCTATGGAAAAGTCAAACCGTAAAATATTTTCTCATTTTCGGTTCACTTCTTTTCCTAATACTTTCCCTAGTTGGCTTTGGACTTTCACGCCTTCTTTTAAGCCCCATGAACGAAGCAATCGCACTGCTCGATGATTTTATCAAAGATACTACCCATGAACTTAATACCCCTGTCAGCGCTATCATCACCAACATCGAATCACTAAATGAAAGTGACCTTCCTGAAATGGTACAAAAAAAACTAAAACGAATCGAAATCGCCTCGCGAACCATCTCAACACTCTACGATGATCTTACCTACCTCATCCTCAATCATGATCTAGCCACACTAAACACAAAACTCAATCTGAGCGATTTACTCCTTGAACGCCTTGAGTATTTTCGCCATCGAATCGAGCAAAAAAAGATTGATTTAGAAGTCCATATCGATACTGAAATCATTATCACTATCGATGCAACTAAAGCAACTCGAGTCATTGACAATCTCCTCTCGAATGCGATTAAGTACAATAGAATGGGTGGAAAGATTATTGTGATTTTAAATCGTGTGGGGATATGCATCGAAGACAATGGTATTGGTATACCAGAAGAAATGATCGAAAGGGTATTTGAACGCTATACCCGCGCCGATAAAAGCGTCGGAGGATTTGGAATCGGCTTGCACATCGTTGCCATGATTGCAAAAGAGTATAACTTTAAGATTTCAATCGAATCAAAAATACAAAAAGGGACAAAAATTTGTATCGAGTGGAACGATTAATTTTATCTATTAATCGCGATCACCATGATGTTCATTATGATGCTTGTGATGCCCCTTGTGGTAACCACGGTCGTCGTTATAGTAGGTTGTTCTATTATTCGACCCTTGATTACTTCCTATAGCTGCACCAATTGCACCACCTGCACCGCCACCAATAATAGCTCCTGATTTTCCTCCGCTGGCTGACCCAATCGCGGATCCAGCTGCCGCACCTAATGCACTACCAAGTACTGCACCTCCATCTATTTGACCAGCATGTATTGATACACTGCTAATAAAAGCTATCGCTATAAAAACTATTTTTTTCATTTTACTTCCTAATATTGTATTCTTGAAATTATACCCCCTGTGTGTTAATGAATAAGCTCCATAATAAGAGTAACCATACTTGAAGAAAAATTTCAGATTTGCCGATTATAATAAGTATAAAAATAGGAAAAAGTATGGATAAGATCACTGTCGTATGTCCTCACTGCTTGAAGACCAATGCGTTACCAAAAAAAGAAAGTTATACAAAAGCCAATTGTGGACATTGTAAAAAATCACTTCTGGATACCCACCCAATCGAACTTAACGCAAGTAATTTTGATCATTTTATTGCCAATAATGATATTCCAATTGTTGTCGATTTTTGGGCACCTTGGTGTGGACCCTGTAAGATGATGGCACCAACCTTTACTTCTGTTGCAGCGCAATTTCCGCTGAAAGCACGATTTGTCAAAGTCAATACAGAGAATGAACTAATGTTAGGAGCAAAATTTAGCATACGAAGTATTCCAACCCTTATGGTCTTTAAAAATAACAAAGAGATTGACAGAATTTCGGGAGCACTTGATGCTAATTCATTGAGAAATTGGGTGAGTAAGAATTTATAGCAGTTTGTTGTGTGAGCCAAAGCTCACACTGTCTCTAGGTAGAGAAAGATTATTTCAATCCAGCAACATAATCTGCAATCATTTTCATATCGCTATCCGATAACGCTGCTGTTTGCCCTTTCATCAAAGCTCCCATCCCTTTGGTATTACGCGTTCCGGCTTTGTATCCTTTAAGTGCGTCGAGAGTTTTATCGCTTTTCCATCCGGCAATCACTTCAGATTTCCCCAAAGCTGATTTTTCAGCTTTTTGACCGTGACACGCAGCACATTTTTGAAACAATGCCGAACCGTCTGCAGCGTTCAACATAAGAGTAAGACCTAATAGTGCAAGTAGAGTTTTCATTGTTTATCCTTTTTTATTCATTCAAACGCCATCGGAATACATCCCGACGGCTACGCTAACGCTAAGTTCTCTTCAGCAGAGAGCTCACGCACATTTCTGCTTCTTTTTTCAATGTATTTTCATTAACCACAACTCGGAACATTGCCCGAATCACTGCCGTATTCTTTGGCAAAATCACCTACATCTTGGAGCTTATCCGCCATATCAGGATTTGTCAAAATTGGTACCGCTTTTGGAAATTTGTCTCCATACTCTTTGATAAATCCTTTTGCTCCATCGGCAAAAAGATCTTCCCATTCAGCTACAGTATGATCCGCCGCAAACTTCGTTCCGTTCATTCCAAATGACGCTTTAAACGATTTTAGATACGTTTTTTGACCACTTTTCGCATCAGCATGTGCCATTGAGGCAACCAAAGCCATAAAGGCAACTAAAAGTAAAAACTTGTTCATCATAAACTCCTATTTTTAAAAGAGCCTCTTAAAGAGATTCTTTTTAGATATGAGCAGTATAAAAAAAGATTGTGGAGGGATTGTGAAGTGAATTAACGGTTTGGAAATTTATCAATTAAGCTAGAAATCTGTTTCTCTTGCTCATACAACGCAAAATTTTGACGAACATAAGCATGAAGAAGTGTTTTGAGATCATTATTCCCATCAATATGGAAATCTTCTCTCATTTTAGTGTTGAGAAAACGAGCAAAATCTTCCTCCACATCAATATCATATCGCTTGGCATTGAGAGTAAGAGAGACGTTCACGATTATCCCAACAAGCTTTCAATTTTAGAAACAATAGCCTCGATTTCAATATCTTTTTCGAGTAGTTCGTTCTCAAGTTTAGCAATCTCATCGTCTTTGCCCTTGAGGCCTGCTTGAAGCATTGCAATTTCTTCTTGAAGAACCTTAAGCTCATCATTTTCAGCAGCATGTTTTTCAATTAATTGAGTAGTCAGAGTAGTAAGACGTTCTAGAGGAGTGGGATTAAAAAGCATGATCAACCTTGAATATGAATGTGTTATTTATGATTTTAGCATATTTCCCATTACGAATGGGATTCGTTAGAAACTTTGTATCAATTGTTCTCTAGTTTATCAAAATCATACCAATTTTTTTTGTTTTCTGAATTTACATCATCTTGACTTGTACGATCCAACAAACGCTTCATAACTTGTGCATTTTCTAGCCATTTATTAACCGGTAAAGATGATTTATTGCTATCAGGCTTAAATTTTTCATTTGAACCTATTGATTCTATAGGAATCCATTTTTTTTCTGCATATGCATTTGTTATAAATGTAAAGCACATTATAACTAGAACAATTTTCATCATCTCTTCCAATAAATATTTATTAACTGCCATCATAGCAAGATTTATGATTAGACTTCTCTATTCAACACAAATTGCTCAAACTCAGCTGCGGGAAGCGGTTTACTGAAATAATATCCTTGTATCTCCTTACAACCGCTTTCACGTAGAATCTCGAGCTGATCAACAGTCTCTACCCCTTCAGCTATGGTTATCATACTAAGGCTATGCGCCATACTAATAATCGTATTAACGATGGATCTATCTTCAGAATTTTCAGTGATGTCACAAATGAAGGACTGATCGATTTTGAGTTTATACACTCGAAATTTTTTCAGGTAGTTGAGTGATGAATACCCCGTTCCAAAATCATCAATAGACATACGTATTCCATGGCCATATAATTCATTCATAATTTCAATAGCATGAAGCGGATTTTCCATAGCAATCCCTTCTGTGAGTTCAAGTTCAAGATACTCTGCAGGGAGCTGTAATTCACTAAGAATACTCAAAATTAGAGACACCAATTGCGGGTGTCGGAATTGGATTGCTGAGAGATTTACTGCCATGATAAAAGGATTTAATCCTCCCTCCATCCACATCTTCAATTGTCCAAGTGCACACCGAAGAACCCACTCTCCAATCCCAATGATTTGTCCGCTCTCTTCAGCTATAGGGATGAATTCTGCAGGAGATACCATTCCCATTGTTGGATGATGCCAGTGTAAAAGAGCTTCTGCCCCGATGATGAGACCTGTGTCTACTGAGATCTGCGGCTGATAGTAAACTTCGAGTTCATTACGACTAAGAGCATACCTAAGTGCATTTTCAATTTCAAGATTTCGTACAGAATGGGCTTGCATTTCAGGAGTAACAAAACGATAGCAATTGCGACCATCATGTTTTGCTCGATACATTGCAGCGTCGGCCGATTGTAACAGCGCTTCAAAATCATTTCCGTCAATTGGATAAAGAGCAATCCCGATCGAAGGTGTAATGGTAAGTTCATGATACTGGAGAGAGTAAGGCTTTGAGATAGCATCAATCAGTTTTTCAGCAACGTGAGCAGCTCCATCTGCATCGGTACCGGGAAGAACGATAACGAATTCATCTCCCCCCTGCCGAGAAAGTGTATCCTCTTCACGAACTACGGAGTGCATACGTTTCGCTACATGAACAAGTAAATCGTCTCCAATAGTATGCCCCAAAGAGTCATTGATATTTTTAAAATGGTCTAAATCCAGGAATAATAATGCTATCGATTCTTTTGAACGATGGGCAATACTTATTGCATATTTGACACGATCGTTAAGCAAAATACGGTTTGGCAATTCGGTAAGAGCATCAAAATGGGCAAGCCACTGTACTTTTTCTTCGGCTATTTTTTGAGTAGTAATATCTTGAACAGAGCCATGGATATGGACTACCTTATTCTCTTCCATAACAGGCGAAGCAATAAGCCGAACCCATTTTTGGGTCCCTTTTTTGGTTCTCATGTGGAGTTCAAGATCAATAGAAATACCTAATTTCAGCATCTCATCCAGTGCAGCTTCTACTTTTTTGAGCCATTCCCCTTCAAAAACACTGAATCCTATTGCCATCGTTACTGTCTCAGTTAAATCCATCTCATAGATGAGTGCCGCTTCTTTCGTCCAAACTCCCGTTTTAGTACGCATATCAATATCCCATCCACCGATATGCGCAGCAGAACTCATTTCTTCGAGAAGTTTTTCAGTTTGTATTAAAGATGCTTCCGATGCTTTTCGTTTCGTTTCGCGATCAAAATTATCCATAGCAAAGCTGATATCCATTGCCATCTCTATCAGTAAATTCTGGCTTAACGAATCAAACGCATTGATCTTATGTGCATAGACAGTGAAAGCCCCAATCACTTCACCGTATTGATGAATCGGCAAGGAAGCGGATGCTTTCCATCCCATCATGCTGCCTCGTTCGTGCCAAGCTTCCGTAGCTGGATCGCTCATAAAATCCTGACACCAATAGGGACGGTTTTCTCGGATGGCCGTACCCGTAGGGCCTTGTCCAGTGATGCTATCAGCAAGAGTAGAAATTTTTATCCCATTGAGGTACTGATTAGTATCTCCATTCGAGGCAACTGGATACACAAGATGGCTCCATGGATCGACAAGACCAATCCAGGACATAGCAATAATATTTTCTGAAACTACCCCTTTGCACACTTCCACAAAGAGTTCTTCAGGAGTTGCAGAGTGAACAATAGCTTTATTGCAATTACTAAGAGCTGCATAAAGATGAGAAAGCTGCTGAATATGGCTTTCACTCTCATGACGCTGTGTAATATCCCGTGCTATTCCCAATACACCGATTAAGCGGCCATTATCATCGAACATAGGTGTTTTAATCGTTTCAAGCAAAGCACTATGGCCATCATCGGCAAAAGTAACCCACTCTTCATTTATACTTAGACCATTGGTTTCCATTGCTAAACGGTCTTTTTCACGAAAAAGATCTGCCATTTCCTTGTCAACAAAATCATAATCGCTCTTACCGACAATTTTTTCTTCTTTGGCACCAAAAAAACGTTCAAACATCGGGTTACAAAGCAGATAAACACCCTCGTTATTTTTAAGCCATATTAAATCGGGGATAGTATCAAGCAGTGTATGTAGCTGATTTTGCGTCTCTAAAATTTCAATACTGCGCTTGTGCACAAGTCTTTCAAGAGAAAATCGATAGCTTCTTAATTCTACATACTGTTTTATACTGTATCCCACAAGAATACTGAATAAAAAAGCGATTATTCCTTCAATCGCTAAAAGCCCCTGATTTGTCCATCCATCAGCAGGGGCAATCCGGAGTATCCATTCTGCATTAGGAATATCGAGCCTTTCTTCTACAGGATGCACCAATTCTCTACTGCCTGAATAAGCAATAATCTCTTCATTTTTACTTACAGGATGAATGCGGGAAAGAGTATATTGATACCCATCTTGCTTAAGTAAACCAAGAGCTGTTGTGTTAATAATATCAGGAAATCGAATTACAATCAGTACAAATCCCCAAAACTTTTCTTTTATAAAAACTGGAAATCGCCCGACAAGTCCATCTCCACCCTGAACAAGATGTAACGGTCCGGCAAGAGTTAATTTTTTATTTTCAAGAGCCCACAAAGCTTCAGCTTTCTGTGCAGGACTAGTCAAAAGATTAAAACCAATGGCTTTTTCATTACCCGAAAGGGGAACAACTTGCTTGATAACACCATTAGGAGCAAGAGCTATTTCGGAAATATTGGGATAAAAAGTAATAAGTTTTTTTCCGATTGATTCAAAATTATTGATAGTTCCGCTTTGTTCAATTATTCCGGCCAATGGATAAGCTAATGCTAATTTTTGATTAATACTTTTATGTATATTATTGGCATTTTCTTTAGCAATGTTTTCGATTTTAACTTGTAAATTATTTATTCGCATCTCTTCAAAATGCCAGACTATCGTTCCTGATAGTACAACAGCAATAAAAAAGCCAATATTCCGGCCATCAATCCTTGTGTTGATGTATCATGACGTTCATTGAAAAAGGATGTAAAATTAGGCATAACAACTCATTTCTTTCTCACAATCAAATTATTTTAATTCTACCATATATTGCATTATGCATACAAACCATTTTTATTTTGAATATCAAATATACATAAAATTTCATTAGCCTATTGTCAGTTATTTAGCTAATACTCGTTTTTCTATTGAAACCTTTTTCAAAAAGAAATTTTACTTTTTTATCATGCCTCACATCTCATTTAAAGTATTTAAAGTATATACTTTAAATATTCTATAGATATTTAAGGCATATATGATAATCACTCTCTCACATCAAAAAGGCGGCGTTGGAAAATCAACCGTTGCCTGGAATCTTGCTGTTAATTTTTCAAAAATAATCGATACGCGTATTATCGATCTCGATACCCAACGATCACTGACCGTTACCAATGCACTTCGCCAACAGCATAAAATGAATCCTATCCAAATGCTTCATTTTAATACCGCTGAGGAACTGGCTCATTATGCGCAAAATGATTTGGATAATACTCTGACTATTATCGATTCAGGCGGATTTGACAGTGCCTATAATCGTGTAGCGATTATGGCATCTGATCTTCTTATTACACCCGTAAGTGATAAGCCCTTTGATTTAATGGGTCTGCAAAAGTATGAAGAGATACTCAAAAGCCTTTCTGAAATTCAAGGTGAGACCATTAAGACGAATATTTTATTCAATAACATCAATCCTGCCATGAAGAGATTCGGTGACCTCATCGAGTTTGTTTGTGCCTCCGATTACTTTGATCTTTTGATATCTATTTTACGTCAAAGAGTAGATTTTGCAAACTCCGTCGGAGAAGGTAAAAGCATAAAAGAATATCGAATATTTAGCAAAGCGGATCAAGAAATGGATAATTTATTTGAAGAAATAAAAAGTCTTTTAAATATTTAAAACATATAAAAAACATATATAAAGGATATAGTATGGCTAAAAAAAGTTTTTTACAAAATATTGAAAAAGTAAAAGATTCAGCTGCTATGAGTGAACGTCAGGATGTTGTTAAAAGCGATAAAGCTAAAATGAAAAAGCTTATTACGATGCCCGTTGAATGGGAAGCTAAAATACGTGATTTTCATGGGGGAACAGTAAGCGCTTATATTCTTATCGCGTTGCAAGAGCGAATGCAAAAAGACGGGTTGCTTTAACATTCCACTTAATGGCGTTTTGATCAAAATAAATTCATCGCTACTTGAAATTAATTTTCGCCACACACTCATCAATATTTGAAGACAAAGATCGATTGAATTTTTGCAGTTCAGCCTTATCTTTTATCCGATAATTATCATTTTTCATCTCTTGCAGCATCCATGTATTGATCCGTTGATGGTAATGCAGGAGGTCTTTATAATTATCAAGATTACACGTAACCTCTTTGGATACTTGAAAATCGTATATTTTTACGTTTGGATAGTGAGCCAACTGAGTAAATAAATGTTGCTTGAATTGTTCTACTGTGCTCAACCATCCCTTATTCTCCATATCTTTGAACGCAAGTATCGAGTAAGGTGGATAAAAAAAGTAAAATGTTGTCTCAGGATGATTTTGAATAAGAGGGATCAGATTAATATCAATATTTACCTTCATTGCTTTAAGCGAATAGTCACTTTTAGTGTAATCCGGATTAAATCCATACTTCTCATTCCACTCAGAAATACGATCTGCTCCATTAAAATCATCTTCGCTTGCCTTATGCTGCCACTGATACATACGGTTAAAATCAAACATTACTTCTGGTTTCGATAGTACAAAAGAATCTACAAAAAATTTAAACGTATCGAAACTCACAAGATAGCGATAATCATTTAATCGATTATTATCATACAGATAAAAAGGAAATGAGCCCTCACCTTGAAATAGGCGTGTTGTATTTCCTGTAAATGAAAAGAGATCCACTCCATAGACGACCATATCAATTTTACGATGTTGATAGGCGTAATCTAATAGTGTTTTTATCTCATACGCAGTTGCTCCAGACATACAAAACTTAATTGGTTTATTAAATCCTAAAATATCTTTGGCATCCGAAAGTAGAAAATTTTCGGTCATAGACGATCCAATAATCACCTGATTATAATCATACGTTTTCGCTAATCCAGGGTTTAAATAGCGCTCGTTATCATAGATAGGTTTATAAAAATTGGCTTTTCTGTATTGTTGGAACGGATCTAAAAGAAAATTTATAACACCCACAGTCAACAGAGTAAGTATTGATAATAAAAGAAACTTTATTATCCAAGGAATTGGTTTCATGGATCAGCCTAAAAGTTAAAATAGAGAAAAGTTGAAATTTTATTCAGCTGCAATATTCCAATACACATCAAAAAGACACCAAGCAACATACTTCTGTTTGTTAAATGCAGGGAACTAACCATTTGATTGGAATTTTTCGTGAAAAAAGAACTTATGCCTATGACAAAAACAATCATCATTATGAATAAATCTATCGTTGATAACGTACCAAACTCGAGCAAGTCAGAGAATTTTTCAATCCCGTTTAATCCAAACATACCGGACAAAACATTAACCGCATCGTCCCACTCTTTTGCTCTAAAGAAAATCCACGTGATATTGATAAAGTTAAAAGTGATAAACCACGCCAAAAGAGCATTCATTTTAAACCCCATCTGCTGCCATAGTCGATGAGCTACAATGGCTATCCCATGCAATGCACCCCAAATAACAAACATCCATGAAGCTCCATGCCATAATCCACCGACTAAAAAGACAGTAAAAAGATTGCTATAGGTACGAAATTCACCATGACGGTTTCCGCCAAGCGGAATATAGATGTAATCACGTAGAAAACGCGACAGTGTCATATGCCAGCGTCTCCAAAAATCTTGGATATTTAAGGCTTTATACGGACTGTTAAAATTGATAGGGAGCTTGATATTAAAGAGCAACGCAACCGCCAGAGCCATATCGGTATAACCGCTAAAATCAAAATAGAGCTGAAACGTATAAGCAAGCGAGGTAGCCCAAGCGCTCATCAACGACAAAGAGGCGGTATCGCCGTAACCACAGGATGCCCAAACGGCAAAAGTATCGGCAATAACCACTTTTTTAAAGAGCCCTATGGCAAACAGATACATTCCGGCAGTAATATTTTTGGTATGTAATACTTTGTTACGGACATCATCAAACTGCGGCATCATCTCTTTATGATGCAAAATAGGTCCTGCCAGTAAATGAGGGAAAAAAGTGACAAAAAGAGTATAGTTGAGATAATCCATCTCTTTGACTTCATTACGATACGCATCAACCAGATAAGCGATCTGAGTAAATGTGAAAAAGCTGATTCCTAAAGGAAGAACAATGTGCATCAGATCTGCATGAGACCCTGTAATCATGTTGGCATTAGTAATGAAAAAATCCATGTACTTGAAATAACCCAGCAAAAGGACATTGGCAATGATACCAAACATTAATATTGTCTTAGAAGAGAGCCTCTTCTTCGAAAGATGGGTAGTGTTAATATGGGTAATGCTGGAACCTATCGTAAAGTTAAAGAGGATGGAACCCAAAATTAGCGGAAGATAAATAACATTCCACCATGAATAAAAAAACAATGAGGCAAATACCATCCATGCTTTTGAGGCTGACGTCAGACGTTTTTTATTAAGCCAAAAGTAGATACCAAAGGTGATTGGTAAAAAGAAAAAGATGAATTCGTAGCTATTAAAGAGCATTGTTATCGACTGCTTATGTTATTTTTTGAAAATTGTATTGTAATCATACTGATAAATATGATGTTTACCCTATTGGAACACGATTTTGTGCACTAATAGGTGCTCTAGTATCAAAAAAGGCCAATTAGACGTATATATTTCACACTATGTGAAGCTAAGTGAGGCAAATAAGGTATCAGGAGTTGAGAGAACTTTGGCACAGTTTTTAAGTATAAGTCGTATACTATAGTGTAAACGATTATACGATTAACAAATCCAAATAAAGGGGATATTATGGCAAAAGGTCAAGATTCAAAAAAAGCAGTTAAAAAAGCACCGACAAAAACTTTAAAAGAAAAACGTACTGACAAAAATACAAAAAAAAGTTAGATTTTAGAGCCTCTTGAAAATCTTCAAATCCATCTTCTAGTTTAAGGTTTAAAAAGTGGCGTAATGAAAAATTCGGGTTGCTGAAAACCTTAGAAAACTACGCTACTATCGAGGTTTTTAAAAGGTTTTTTAAAATGGATTGTAAAAAAGCGCTAAGAAGTGTCCAAAGTGTAAAAGTTTAGAGGTCAAGAAGAACG
>CAIMUF010000017.1 GCA_903844635.1 uncultured Sulfuricurvum sp.
ATTTACTTTAGTATCTTCGGTAGAGTTCAATCAGGTCTTGAAGATTATTTTGTAAGCAGGTAAAATCAGACAATTTAAACTTTAAAGATTGATCTATAATAAAATTGGATGAAGTAAATATGTAGATTGGTGGACCCTAGCGGGATCGAACCGCTGACCTCGTCGCTGCCAGCGACGCGCTCTCCCAGCTGAGCTAAGGGCCCAAAAGAATTCTTTTGGATGGGAGCTAGAATTATAGACACTCCCTCCTTAATATTTGTTTGAAAGTGTGTTTAAAGTTTTGAACACGAATGTCGATATACTATTTCATAATTATCACAAAAAAGGTATATAAACAATGAATAAATTAGCATTTTTAATGATGATGGGAATGGTAAGTCTCGTATGGGGTACAGAAGATGTGACCGTCCAAGTGATCAGTGCCGTTTACGAAAAATCTATAACACCTGCATTTGATGCAAAGTTGAAAAAAACTGGGCTTGATATTCATAAAAAAATTGAAAATGGTCGTTACGTGGTAACGCTTGGAACTTATCCTGCTGAAAAAAGTGCGAAACCTGCTCTTAAAAAAGCTCGTACAGTGGTCACGAAAGATGCCTTTATCCGTCTCGTAAATCGTAATACTACTGCAGTGGCACACAGCAGTGTTATAGAGCCTGCTGCACACAGCAATGTTCAAGAACATACAGCAGCTGTTGCAGTTGCTGAAGTAACCAAAACAGTTGAGACACCAACGCATGAAGCTTCTGTTGCACCTGTCATCGTTCACGAAGTCAAACAACCCGTTATTGTTGCAGCCCAACTCCCTGAATGCGATAAAAAAGAGTTACGAAAAGATGCCTTTGCAGAAGCGATCAACTACTACAAAACATCACCTTATCACCGGTTTGAGCCAGCTGGCATCCGTCAATAAGATTGAGAGTCAGCTCTTAGAAAAACTTAACAGATCGTAGAGACAATCGAGATTTATTTGGTTCACTTTTTTAGCTTCTAAATGAAGTGACTCCAACAATTCTGTTGGATTTTCTCCATTCACAGGATAACAAACTGCCGCAGATGGGATACTGCGAGCAAAGACCTCATCCACCATTCTCTTAACAATCCCTGTCCCATAACGATCCGTATACGGCATAACAAAAAAGTAATACTGCTCATAATGAACAATAGAATCGGAAGTTCGAAGTAATGTGAGGAGATTATCATCGATCACATTTTGGGCAACCCCTGTAAAATCACAAAACAATATGGTAAAACTCTCAGATCTATTTTCATCCAATCGGCTTGCGATTCCGATATTAAGATCGATCAATGCCATAAAATTAGTAAACGAAAAAGTAACACCAGCCATAGCTCACATCCTCTTTTAAAATCATCTAAAAAGCAGTATAGCATAAAGAAGCAATCCGGCTCAACCGAATTTAAAATATCTAAGTGTAAACTGTTTAACTTTATAATTTTTTTTGAATTAACAGATAAAAAAAGGGCCTCAATGCAAACGGTACGAATATTGGCTGTTGACGATCAAGAGTTTAATTTAGATTTAATTGAGCTCGCGTTTATGGAGCACGAGCATGTTCAGGTCATTAAAGCCGTAAATGGTCAAGAAGCACTCAATGTATTAGAGAATGATTGCAATTTTCACGTTATTTTACTCGATCTTGCCATGCCAGTTCTCAATGGATTTGAAACCCTCGAACGACTTAAAGCTCATACCATTTGGAAGCAAATCCCTACGATCATCGTTACGGCAAATAAAGAAGAAAAAATTCGGGCTCTTGAGATTGGCGGAGATGATTTTATCAGCAAGCCGTATGACGTTGAAGAGCTGAAACTGCGAACCTTTAATTATGCCAAAATAAAAGACTATCAAGACAATCTAGACCTGATGGTTCAAGAAAAAACTGCAAAATTGCAAGAGGCTTTAATATTAGCCAAAAAAACGGAGTATGAAATTTCAGCACGACTGGGAAAAGCTTCGGAGTATCGTGATTTAGAAACAGGGATGCACATCAAGCGTATGAGTCATTATTCTGCTAAACTTGCAGAATTAGCAGGTTTATGCGCAGATGAAGTAGAATTAGTACTCTATGCTTCACCTCTTCACGATATCGGAAAAGTGGGGATACCCGATCAGATTTTGCTCAAACCGGGCAAATTTACTCCTGATGAGTTTGAGATAATGAAACTCCACTCCGTTCTTGGAGGAAAAATGCTTGAAACCGATGGAAACTATCCTGTTCTTGAAGCTGGTAGAATCATTGCTCTACAGCATCATGAAAAAATCGACGGTACCGGTTATCCGGCAGGACTTGCAGGCGAGAACATTCATATTCATGCACGTATCGTCTCTATTGCCGATGTGTTTGATGCTCTAAGTTCTGAGCGGGTGTATAAAAAAGCTTTTAGCGTTAAAAAAACTCTCGAAATTATGCAAGAGGGTTCAGGAACACATTTTGATACGGTATTGCTTGATTTACTGATAAATAACCTCAATCAGTTTTTAACTATCAAAGAGGCATTCCCTGATGAGGAAGAGACACCATCCATAATGAATTTGATGGACCAGTTGCAATAAAGGAAATAATGATGCGAATTTTAATAGCGGAAGATGAAGAGTACAATCAAATGGTAGTGCAAGCGATGGTCGAGCTTCTCTATCCTGATGTGATTATGGAGATGGTTGACAATGGGCTTCAGGCACTTGAGAAGCTTAAGACAGAGAACTTTGATTTACTATTATCCGATGTAGATATGCCCATTATGAATGGGTATGAATTGGTCAATGAGATTAAAAAAATGGGACTTACCCTTCCCCTCATAAGCGTTACAGCATTTGCAATTAGCGGTGATCGCGAAAAGCTTTTAATGCATGGATTTGATGACTATATCTCCAAACCCATCGACATGGATGCAATGAAAGTAGTATTGGATCGGTATATTTCTTAATGCGAAAATCATTTAATTCTTCTAGCTTGATTGCCTTTTTTGGCCTGGATGAAAAACATCTCGCTCAACGTGAAAAAGTAGGAACCTACATCCACTCCTTTGGGACGCTGATTGCCGATCGAATGTACAACCATTATTTGCTCAAAGACCCCGTTTACCGAAATATCCTCTCTTCTTCTGATACCCCTCGACTGGTTCGAATGTTTGGAGAGTATTTTAGTTCTCTCTTTATTCACCCTTTTGATGAGCGCCTCATCGAACGGACGCGTCAAATATCCGAAATTCATATCGCCATTGGACTTGAACCGATCCATATTGCCAGAGGGTTTGATATCCTTAATGAAATCATCGTTGATTTGGCTCGGGTTAATGTCCAAGTGCAGGAAGATTTGACCATTATTCTTAAAATGCTTCGTATCTGTGAAGCCTTAATGAATGAGAGTTATCGGGATCGCGAATCAAAGCACTTAGATGAAATTAAAAAAGAAAACGAAATTCTCAATATTTTTGACAAACTGTATGCTGCGCTTACTGTTCACAAACAAAGTCAGCAAAAGCTAACCCGCCATTGGTTGAACAAAGCGACAAACAAAGAAGACTCTGCAGAAGAAAAAGAGCATTTTCAAGATGAAGACTCCTGCTCTTTTACCCATACACTCAACGAGCTTGCCCTAAAAGATACCATTTTGATGGGATTTGGAATTAATCTTAATGAAGTAAGAGAACTGCATCATAACTACCACGAAAAGCTAAATACTCTGATAGAAATAGCTCAAGACGATGAGGAAACGCTCTACAATGAGATTTGTATTCTCTCGGAAACTCTTTACAAAATCATCGACAAACCCTTACAGGACATATCCGCAACCTCCTATATGGGAGTGCACTCAGGAATCGAGTTTTTGCAGGCGTGTTCTCATTCGATTTATGAGAGTGGAAGTACCTATAATCCCGATGAACTTGTCGGCGGATTAAGAGATAAGCTTTATGCACAACTCGAACAAACGCTTGGGTGGTGTATCGAAGGGATGTATGTCGGTGAGGGAGAAATATCCGGCAGTGATACTTACGATGTTCATGGAAAAATTATTTTAAATGAAAGACGTATCAATATCGGTGTCGCGATCAAAGAGATTCCCAATAAAACGTATATGATTGAAATCATTCGAATTTTACTCGAAATTATGCGCCAAAATTTTCAAAATCGAGAGCGTGAGCATACTCTTGTTCGCCTTGTCGATGAAGCAGAACGAGCGAGCACTTCCAAAAATATGTTTTTAGCCAATATGAGTCACGAATTGCGAACTCCGCTTAATGCTATTATTGGATTTTCACAGATTTTGATGATGAATAAAACCCTTCCAGAAAACTTGGCTCCCTACATTCAAAAAATGGGAATTGCAGGCAATAATCTTCTAACATTGGTCAATACTATTTTAGATTTTGCCAAACTTGAAGCCGGTAAACTCTCCTTTAAACCTGAGATCAATCTCGTTTCGACTATTATCCGGGATATTGCAACCATTATCGAACCCATGGCACAAAAAAAATCGATTATTTTTCACTACCCTGAGCTGATCTCACTGGGGCTTTATCTCGATAAAGGGCTGATCGTTCAAGTACTGCTTAATCTATTAAGCAATGCCGTAAAATTTACTCACGAGGGAGGGGAAATCACCCTAACCATAGATTACGATGAAGTAGCACGTTCTTACAAAATTGGGATTCGTGATAATGGTATCGGTATCGACGTCAGTGATATTGCGACTCTTTTTGACCCCTTTACCCAAGTTGAAAATCCTTTTCAAAAAAGTGCAAAAGGGACAGGACTTGGTCTTGCAATTTCAAAACGAATTATCGAAGATTTACACGGTGGTCGCATTTGGGTTGAGAGTGTTGCGGGTCAGGGCTCTACCTTTTATTTTACCATACCTGTATCCTCCTCTCAAAGTACACTTGAGCGATATGTCTCTTCTAATCCTGATGCCTCACGAGCATTGATAGTCGAAGACGCAGTTGAGTATCAGCAAGTGCTCATCGATCGCTTAGGGGACAATTTTCATCTAACCGTAACCAACTCGGTCAATAAAGCCAAAGAACTTCTCGAAAACGAAAAATTTGATTTTATTATTCTGGATTTCTTTCTTGTCGATGGGATCAGCTCTGAAGTATTACAGTTTATGGATACCAATAATATTCAAACTCCCTCCATCATCATATCCGCTGAAGACGACAGTAAACTCATCGCTCATTTCCCAGATGCTCAAAATGTTGAAGGAATTTTCAACAAAGCGCACATCAATGAAATATGTGATTTTCTCACATTTCAGATCAAGCATAAAGGCTAATAATGTTCGAAGAGATTAAAAATTTTCCCCCGCTCCCTGCATCCATAGCAGCCATTCAAGAACTTTGTATGGCTCAGGATGTCAACATAAATGCGCTTACCAAAGTCATTGAAAACGACCCTATGCTCAGTGCTAATATCCTAAAATCGGTCAACTCACCTTTGTATGGGATGAGTAAAGAAGTCTCCTCTGTCCATCAGGCAGTTATGCTCTTTGGTGTCTCCATGATACGAGGTTTTGCCGCAGCCAATGCTATCAAAAAAACACTTCCTCTTGATCTTTCCCCCTACAATATTACCATCGAAAAACTCACTGAGACATCCACATTACAATTAGCATTATTACGAGAGTGGTATGGAATCGTCGATAAACAACGACTTCCACAACTTCTTAGCGCGTCATTTTTGATGGAACTTGGGAAACTTGTTGTCGCTCAAAAAATAATTAAGTCTGGTGAAAAAGAGGCTTTTTTACACCAAACGGCCGAGGGCAAGACTCTAAGCGATATTGAAAAAAGCTACACAGGACACGAGAGCTATGAAATTGCCGGTATGATGTTTAAGCATTGGCATTTTGAAACATCTTTGATTGAAACACTAAGCAGTATGCATAATCCGAGTCACGGGGAAAATGGCGAGATACTCAATGTCATTTCCTGCGCTATTAATGTGCATGAAGTTTTAACTGAAGACTCTTTGGAACGTGCTTATCGTGCGATTGAAGAATTTGGACTTGATGGTGTTGCTTTTGAAAAAGCGGTTGAACTCATTAAAATAAATATCACAAAGGACACAAAATGAAAAGCGAACAAATCAGATGGAGCTCAAAATCAGGATGGAGCGGACACGATGAACTAAATGCAGCTTCCAGAGATTTAGTTTTGGTTTTCTTTGATCATCTGGCATGTTTAACGCAGGAATGGTATCAAGAACTAAGCCGCATTTATCCCAACGCTATTATTGCTGGCGCAAGCAGTGCAGGAAGTGTTTTAGATACTGTCATCAGTGATCAAGATGCAGTTGCTACCGCTATCACCTTTGAGCGCTCTCAAGTGCGCTGTATTTCTAAAAAAGTTTCTGAATTTACCGACATGGAAGAATTCGGAAGTTCTTTAGGAAGAGACCTGCTTGCTGATTCGTTACGTCATGTATTTATACTCTCAGATGGACTTATAGTAAATGGAAGTGAATTGGCACGCGGATTATCAAACGTATTACCTGATGGAGTCAGCATAACTGGTGGCATGGCGGGCGATGGAACACGCTTTGGTACAACGTATGTAGTGGCACAAGGGCAAGCAGAGACGGGGATCGTCGCTGCAATAGGCTTCTATGGAGAAACGCTTCGCGCTCAAAGCGGATGTTCTGCCGGATGGGAAGAGTTTGGTGCTGAGCGCCATATCACACACTCTGAGGGCAATGTTTTATATACCATTGATAACAAACCGGCACTCGAACTTTATAAGAGCTATCTAGGAGAATTTGCGGCTGATTTACCTGGAAGCGGTTTACGCTTTCCAATGAGTGTTCGTAAAAATGTCACCTCATTTCCTTTAATTCGAACGCTTCTCGCTATTGATGAGGAAACTCAAAGTTTGACTTTTGCAGGAGATATTCCAAACGGCGGCTTATGTCGTTTAATGAAAACGAATATGGACAGTCTCATCGAGCATGCAGGATTAGCGGCAGAAACATCAAAAATAGATCAGGAAGAAGAATTCTTAGTACTACTGGTAAGTTGTGTAGGCAGACGTTTAGTTCTGGGGCAACTGTGTGAAGAAGAGCTTGAAATTATTCGTGAAATCCTTGGAGAAAAAGCCATTTTAACCGGTTTTTACTCCTATGGTGAGCTCTCAGAGGTCGGCGAATCACGCTGTACGCTTCACAATCAGACTATGACTTTAGTTAGCTTATACGAATAGAAATAGGAATAGAAAATGGGAGAGTTGCCTTATCATCGATTGTTAATTCGTCAAATGCGTCGATTTGTTCGACCTGATTTAATTGATGAACTGTCTCCTTTTTTAAACAGCGTCAGTGAGTTTTATACGGGCGCAGACAAAGAGAGACGACTGCTGGAGCATACACTCGATGTGAGCTCACGAGAACTCGAAGAAGCTAATCGCAGCTTAAAACAGCAGCACGAAGAGATGCACCATTCCATTCTCAATGCTCTTAACATAGGACTTTTTGCAATTGATAACGAGGGTAAAATTATTTTTGCCAATGAAAGTGCTCACTATCTTTTTGGATACAATGACCATGAACTCGTAGGACGTGATATTTCAACCTTTATTCACGACCAAGAGATTGCTGACATACTCGAATACGGCGTTGGATTCGGACGCCGTGAAGGGGAATCCGAGCTTTTTGATGCACATCAAACACGTATCCCCATCCGCTATTCAGCCTATCCTATTTTACATGAGTCACTTCCAAAAGGGACAGTATTTTCACTCACTGATATTACCTTGGACCAAAAACGTGAAGGGCTGATTGATCTCCAACAGCTGGCCCTTGAATCAACGGCTACTATGATGCTTATCGCCGATAATGAGGGACATATACAATACGCTAACAAAGAGTTTGTACGTGTTAGCGGATTTGAAGTCGAAGAACTGATAGGTGAAAGTTCCCGCTATATCATTGACGAACAAATAAATGACCCTGAAATGGTCAAGATTTGCTGGGAAACGGTAAAAAGCGGCAAAGCATGGGAGGGAGAGATTCTCGCTCAATCCAAAGATGGAAATGTTTATTTTGAGGAGCTGACACTCACGCCTCTCGTTGAACGCGGAAGCGTTACCCATTTTGTTGCCGTTAAAAAAGACATCAGTGAGCGGATACGGGCTCAAGAGGAGTTAAAACTTGCTCGCGATGAGGCGATTATGGCGATGAATCAAGCCAGAGAAGCCAATCGTGCTAAAGACACTTTTCTCTCAAGTATGAGTCATGAACTGCGTACTCCACTCAATGCTATTAACGGATTTTCCCAAATCTTGCTGGCAAAAGCGGATACTCCTGAAAATGCAAAAAAGTTTATTGAAAAAATTAATATCTCAGGAAATAATCTCCTCGCTCTGGTCAATACGATTTTAGATTTTTCGAAAATTGAAGCAGGAAAAATGGAGCTTCATTATGCACCATTTCTCATGCACGAACTCACCAAAGAAGTTCGTATTCTCGTCGAATCTATGGCACATAAAAAGAATCTTTCGCTTGATTTAGTTCTAAATGCAGAGATGATTATCAATGCAGATCGGCAGTTAATCAAACAAGTGTTAGTCAATTTACTCAGTAACGCGATTAAATTTTCTCCTAATGGGGAAGCGATTACACTCACTTACAATGCAGATGAAACGCAGCATGTATTTGGTGTTACCGATCATGGGCATGGTATACCTGCCGATAAAATAGCTACATTATTTGATCCTTTTGTCCAAATTCGAGAGCATCAAAACGAATCCATAAAAGGAAGTGGGCTAGGACTTTCTATTGTCAAAAAAATCATTGAACTGCACCATGGCAAAGTATGGATTGAAAGCACTATTGGGAAAGGAAGCTGTTTTTACTTTAGTTTGCCAAAAAATCTTACCATTGCCTCGAAAGAATCTTATGAGTCTTGATAGCAAAAAGATTGCCTTTGCGTTTCTCTTTTTTATGGTTACGATTATTCTTTTTGGCTATTACCGTTTTGAACAAGAAAAAGGTCGCATCAATCAATCCATCAATGAGACCCTTTTACGTTCCGTAGAGATTGCAAAAGTTGTTGTTGGAGATCACTATCACGACCGTGTATCTGGCACTCCGCCAAGCTTCCAAGAAGAAATGCAAATCATTGTAGACCTATCTGCTCTCGCAAAAGCAGAAAAAGTTGAATACATCTATACAATGATTTTAGACGAAAATAAAACATTGCATTTTACTTCCAGCAGCGCAACCGACGAAGAGTTGCGTACCGGTAAAAACTTGTCACGTTTTTACGATACATACGACGCTGACCCAAATATTTTTGACGCTTTTCATGGTAAGCAAAATATATTTACAGAGATTACAGATCAATGGGGACATTTTAGGAGTGTTTTCGTTGGGTGCAAAACAGCCAAAGGGCTTACCTATGTCATTGGTGCAGATATTCGTATTGACTCGATTGAAGAACTTTCTCGCGCAGCAGCACTTAAAGCGTTTATGGGGTCTATCGTGATTTTTTTTGGAGCCTTGCCATTTTTACTATTGTATCGGCATGTAGCTCGTAAAAATAATATTATACTTGAAGAACAAGTTCAAATAGCCACAAAAGATTTGAAAGAAGCACGCGACAATGCCGTTCTCGCGATGCATCATGCTGAAGAAGCCAATCGAGCTAAAGATACTTTTCTCTCAAGTATGAGTCATGAACTTCGAACCCCGCTCAATGCCATTATCGGCTTTTCTCAAATTCTAGGGCATCGTCCTGAACTCTCCGACAGTGTTAAAAGTACCATCGAAAAAATCAATATTTCAGGTAAAAATCTCCTCACTTTGGTTAACACATTGCTTGATTTTTCAAAGATCGAGGCGGGTAAAATGGAGGTACAACGAATCGATTTCAGTCTAGAGCATCTTTTAAATGAAGTGAATGTTCTTGTAGAATCCATGGCACAGAAAAAAGAGATTATATTAGCGCTTAATATCGATAAAAATCTTACATTGCTAGCCGATCGGCAGCTTATCAAACAAGTAATTGTCAATCTCATCACCAATGCAATTAAATTTTCTCCTCCCTCCTCTACAATCACCTTGGAACACCATAGTGACTCACACAAAGATGTATTTGGTATAAGAGACCAAGGGATGGGGATTGCTCACGATAAGATAGAGACTCTCTTTGATCCTTTCATCCAAATCCGAGAGCACCAACAGGGATCTATAAAAGGAACAGGACTGGGACTCTCTATCGTTAAAAAAATCATTGAACTTCACGGCGGAGAAATATGGATTGAAAGTACCGTAGGCGAAGGAAGCTGTTTCTACTTTTCACTTCCTAAAACACTTACATCGGTAGATCGATAAAATACGCCAATCCATAGTAAATACTGTAGATGCCATACACGGCAATGGCCAGTGCTGCGATTCGATTCATGCTTTGACGAAAAGCGATTTCACGCATAAAATTAACCGATTGACCAAGCGCCAGCAACGTAGGAACGGTAGCAAGTCCGAATGCTGCCATAATCAGCCCCCCATCAATAATCGAAGCCGATGATGCTGCTTTTGCGGCAAAGAAAAAGACAAAACCGCACGGGAAGAATCCATTCATCATCCCAAGGGCAAAAAAACTTCGGATGCTTTTACTTTTGATAAGGCGAGAAAAAAGAATTTTAAAGAGTTTAAAGTTCGAAAAAGAGTGTTCTAGTGCATGAAGAAGTTTTGAAAGACCCAGCATTGAGAGCGCCGTAATAATCATCAAGGCACCGGCAAGAATAAACAACGCGCCATGCATCTCCATCGTCACCGTAAAAAGTGATCCAAGACCTCCAAAAATCATCCCCAGAATAACATACGAACTAACACGGCCAACGTTGTAAGCGCTGTGCCGGACAAGCTGTGCTGGACGGCTCATGGTAGCGTCGATTTTAGTTGAGCTGTACGCGACAATAAATCCTCCACACATCCCGATACAGTGACCGAAACTCCCTGCAAATGCAATCGATATTATCACCCACCAGTCGATACTGCTCATAATATTTCCTTTTAATAATTATTCATATTTTAAATAATATTTGTTACAAAAGTATTAAGTCTTAACACTTTTTTAACACTACTATGCAACAATAGCATGAAATTACTAAAAGGATAAAAATGAAAAAAGTTCTACTAACCGTATTGGCAATGGTATCCATCGCAAGCGCAGATCAGCTCACTAGCCTAAAAATCGAGGGAATGATGTGTCCGGCCTGCGTTAAAAATGTTAAGGGTACACTCAATGAGGTCAAAGGGGTGAATGAAACGACTGTTTACCTCAAAGAAGGAAAAGCTGAAGTTAAAAGTACTGATGGCGTAAAACCAGAAGCAATGTGTGACGCGGTCAAAAAAGCAGGTTATGGGTGTAAAGTAACCAAATAATAGTATATCCTCAGGCAATCTCTTTTAGAGTGCCTGAGAGCTTAAGAGAGTCCGTACTTTTTTTTCCATTCTGCAGCCCATTCAAAGAAACGTGCTCGCTCCATCGGTCGTGCTATTCCATAGCCTTGTCCTATTTCACATCCCAATGCCACTAATTTTTTGGCCAAAGAGTCTGTCTCAACCCCCTCAGCAATCACCTTTTTGCCAAATGCTTTCGCCAGACCAATGATACCCTGAACAATAACACGATCATCTGGATCGTTATCCATATCCCGGACAAAACTTTGATCGATCTTAAGAGTCGAGATCGGAAGCCGTTTTAGATAGCTAAGTGAGGAGTAGCCGGTTCCAAAATCATCAAGCGAAAACTGCACACCCAAATCAGCGCATTTTCGGATGACGATAACCGCTGTACTTAAATCTTCCAGTGCACTTGTTTCGAGTATTTCAATCTCTAATCGGCTCGAATCTACAAAAGGATACGTATGAAAAAGATATTCAAGCCGCTCGGGAAAATTTCCGTTTAACAGCTGTTTTGCTCCAACATTTACGCTGATAGTGATATCAAGTCCATTTTCTTTAAACTCTGGAATATGTGACAGTGCTTCACCGATAACCCATTCGCCAATATCGATTGCAAGGGACTCGTCTTCGACCAGAGGCAGGAATTCCATCGGATAGATGAATCCATGTTCAGGACAATTCCATCGGATGAGGGCCTCGGCACCCAATATCTCTCCCGTTTGCATATTGACTTTTGGTTGATAGTGGAGAACAAATTCCCGTTGTTCAAGAGCATTTTTGATTTTCTGAAGACTTTGATGTCGCGTTCGGATTGTCTGATCGTGTGCAGAATCAAAAATATGAAAACGATTTTTACCGGCTTGTTTGGCAGCATACATCGCCAAGTCAGCCTGACGCATCAGCTGATCTCCATCTACTTCTTCTTGCTGCGGATAAAATGTAACCCCGATACTGGCCGTGATATGGAGCGCTTTTTTATCAATATCAATCGGATCACAAAAAGAATCAAGAATACGGTTAATAATAGAAGTAGCCTGTATCGTAGAAGAAAGATCAGTGAGGATGGCAACAAACTCATCTCCACCCAGTCGAGACAAGGTATCACCTTCTCTGAGGTGCAACCCGATTCTTTTGGCAATTTCGATGAGCATAAGATTCCCAACATCGTGACCGTATTGATCATTGATTGGTTTAAAACCATCCAGATCAAGATATAAGACCGCTACCAACGTCCCTCTGCGCTGTGCCTGAAAAAGCCCTTGCTGAAGCCGATCAGCATTAAGAATTCGGTTGGGAAGCCCCGTTAGAGTATCATAGTGAGCGATGTGTTCGAGCTCTTTTTGATATTTTTTCTGATACGTGATATCTGTGAATGCCCCGACCACCCGAACCGCTACACCATTCTCATCCCATTCGATAATTTTTCCTCGGTCCTGAACCCACATTTCACTTCCATCAAAGCGTATAAGCCGGTGTTCAGAAAAATAGTTTTCCTTTTCACCCCGAACAAGTGCTTCTATCAGACTCACGACCTTGGGTTTATCATCAGGGTGAATTATGTTAGAAAAGGATTCTACTGTAGTACACTGATCTGTCTCCGAAGCATTCAAAGAACGATACCACTCATCGTTATGGAATAATTTACCACTGGGAATATGCCAATCCCAAATCCCCTCTTTAGCAATACTCATGACCTCTTTGAGAAGATGTTCGCTTTCTGCTACCTTTTTCTGCGATTCAATGATATCAGTAATATCAGTAGCAATCACGAGGATACGGTTAAGCCCCTGAGCATCTTTAAATGGTTTTTTGATGGAGCGGTAATAATGAATTTTCCCGGTTTCAGCGTTTCGGCTTTGTTCCATAACGATACGGCTTTCCCCCTCGGCCATAATTTCTAAAACATTGGCGCGAAAATTTTCGGCCATTTCTTTGGAAACTCCAAAATCACCGTCATGTTTACCGATCATCGCTTCGGGAGTTGTTTTATAAAGTTGGGCAACTGTCTCATTGCAGAGAAGAAAATTTCCATATTCATCTTTAACGACAAGAACATCGGGCATTTCATCGATTACAGTACGTAAAAGCTGCTGATTTTCCTGAAGCTCACTTTGTTTACGAAGCTCTTCCGTGATATCAAGACTCAAACCTACCAGAGCAATTGGATTACCTTCCTCATCACGTTTGACCGCTTTAATCACCTTCAAATCATGAATTTGTCCATCCATAAAAGGGAGCTGCTGCTGAGTAACAGAAACATTGGCTGAAGCAAGCGCTTTTTCATCTGAGGCCACACATTGAGGCTTGAAAGCTTCCGGTATGAGCTCAATGTAATGATCGACTTCGAGGAATCTTTCTTCGGAAATACCGACAGCTTGGGAAAATGCTTTGTTAACAAAGCCGATTTTCCCTTTACCATCTTGAAGCCAGATACCAATCGGGGCATAATCAAGTATCAACTGAAGGGTTTCCCGTTCTTTGCCAAGTATTGATTCCATTCGCCGACGTGAAAGTTCGATTCCCGCTCTTCCTGCAAGGGTTCGCATCATTGATGCTACAAGCACAGAAGATTCCAGTTTTCGACGACCGATCAGAACGATAAGTCCTATAACCATCCCATTATTATCGACTATCGGTTCTCCGATATAACTCTCAGCTTGGAGGCTAGCGAGGTCTATGTCTTGAGGGAAAAGTTCCTGCACGTGATCGCTATAGCATTTATGAATTTTTTCCAAAACGTTTTTACATGGAGTCCCACTAAGAGGGTAAACATAACCAGGATCGATGATCTTTCCGTCCAGAATGGCAGAGACGACTTTTACGGTTGTCAAATCATCTTGAAGCAATGCGATGTGGACGTATTCAACTTCGAAGTAACGAGCGGCAAAAAAGACAATATCATCGAGGGCAGTATTGCCGAGTTCGCACGATAAAAACTCAGCAAATATACTTAAAGATGGATCTTTATCGATGATATCTTTCATAAAAACACCCTTTTTATCGTCAAAGAATAATTTTAATCCTTAGAATCTTGAAAAAAGCTTTATCTTTGTTGATATCATAGAATCGTTCAAATAAAGTACTTTTGTGCATCTTTACGACTCATATCACTAACAGTTGTTAGTGGCACGCTTCCAAAATCCAATGTTTGCTCACCTGTAAAATTAGGCTTGCAGTACGCCAAAACAAACTTTGCCGCCAATAACTTATCGGATTCACTTGCGTTTACAGAAATAAGACAATGAGGTCCAAACAGTGGCGTATTAATGTGCATATATTTAGGATTTTCAAGCTCTTCAAGCTTTGTATTTTCTTCTTCGTTGCGTCCGATGATAAATTTTGCTCCATCAGGAAGACGAAGCTGTCGTCCGTATTTAAGAGTGGGAATATCCGCTTTGATAAAAGTATCTTCATGGGCAAGAACGTCACGAATTTTACGTGAAAAATGTTCATCCGTCAGCAAACACCCACCACCTGGACCTTCGTAATCTTTGAGTTCAAATTTCTTTACAAGCTCCATCTGACGATCACGGGAACGTCCCACTATGGCTTCAAGTTTCTCACGATCTACCCATCCATTGAGTTCTGGCATTGTAGGTTCCAACAGTTGTGCGCTCATAGGACGCAGTAATAAGCCCTCACAATCACTTAGCTTAAGAACGATTTGAAGCGATTCTCCATTTTGGCTCATAGGACGCTGACCCAATACTTCACCACTAATAAGAAAATCTGCTCCTTCTTCAACCATAAGACGCTTTGCCACCTCGAACATTTTGGCATGACAGTCAATACACGGATTAAAATGTTTGCCATAGCCATGCTTTGGTGTAAATAATACTTTTTCTAAATATTCATCTTGAATGTCGACAATACGAAGCGTAGCACCAACTTGGTCACACATATTTTGCATATGGCTACGTCGATCTTTAGTTGAACCAAATCCGGTACTGATGTTACAGGCAACGACTTCGATTCCTTGATCAATGATAAGTTTCATGGCGAGAGTCGAGTCGAGACCGCCGCTGAAAAGTGCTATAGCTTTCATTTAGTTAAAATTCCTTTTTACATTTATATTATTCATTATGCCCCCACAACATACAAAGAGCCCGATTGCGCGCAGCAGTGCGCTGGCATATCGGAAGCGTCTTGTTGTGGGGGCGATTTTCTTTTGATACTTTTATTATTAAAAAGAAAAGTAGAGAGCTTCACCCTAATGGTACGAGTTCGCCTTTTTTTAACCGTCCGATTTTATCTCGCATCTGACGTATTAAATAGGACTTTTGATCGAATGATACCGAATTTTCGCTGGCAATTTTTTTGAGTTCTCGACTGTAATGGTTCGTTAAGAACGTAATAAGTTCTGCCCGAATCCCATCATCTCCCTCGAAAACACGAATTCGCTCATCCATCAGCAACGCGCCCAGTCTCGGATCATTTTCGCCATTAATAGCAGCGGTAAGCTCACTCCCGTGATATTGAAGCAAAGAGGGATCGATAAAATCAAGGAGTGAATCAATAATATTAGGACGTTCCAACAAAGTTTTCACGAGGCTGAGTTCCCAGATATCGTGATGCGAAAAATTCATAGGCTGAGCCGTCGTTGAGGGCTGACTAAGACGAACTTGCGAAGGAGAGATACCTAGCCTAGAAGCAACAAATGCTCGATATTCCTCTTGCATCAAAGGCGAAAGAGTTTTGAGATAGGCAATACTCTCATGCATAGCACTCTCTTTGGCTCTTGGATCACTTAGATTATAGGTTGCAATACTTTCCGTAATAACAAACTCGATAAAGGGTATCGGTTTGTGCAATAGTGCATTCAACTCTTCGATACGTCCATCTCGAACCATATCCGCAGGGTCTAATCCCCCCTCGAACAAGATTACCCCGCCATCAAATCCGCCGCCGCTAAGAAGTTTGGACGCTTTAAGTGCCGCAGCACGCCCTGCTTTATCCCCATCATAGGCGACAAGAACACGTGGTTCTCCCTTTCGTAATGTCGGTAAATGATCCGCGGTAAGAGCAGTTCCCAGTGTTGCTACCGAGTGGGTAAATCCGGCTTGATGCAACATGACAACATCCAAATAGCCTTCCGTAACAATAATCTCTTTGTTCTTATATACGCTATCACGCGCCAAATGGTACGCGTACAAAAGACGTGATTTATTAAAAAGTGCGCTTTGAGAGGAATTGACGTATTTGGCTTGATGCCCCGTGATGGTGCGCCCGCCAAAACCGACGATTGCACCACCTGAGGCATGAATCGGAAACGTAATACGTTCGATAAAACGGGCAAAAAGCCGTCCGTCATCCCCTTTACCGATTGCCCCTTGTTCCAGCGCTTCCGGTACACTAAGGTGATGCTGTTCTAAAAAACGAAGTGTTTCAGGAGAGGTGGGAGCATACCCGATACCAAATTTCTCGATGCTGGAAGCAAACACCCCTCTCTCATGAAGATAAGAGGAGGCAGTACGGTGGTCACCCAAAAGTTTTTGATACCATCCACTCAGTGTTTCAAGTAAATTCGAGCGTTCTTTTCGCTCTTTGTTATCCGTATAATGGAGGGTAAAGTTAACCGAAGAGGCAAGTTTTTCAATCGCTTCAGGATAATTGAGCTTTTCGTATTCCATCACAAAATTAATCGAGTCACCACCTACACCGCACCCGAAACAATGATATTTTTGACGTGCAGGATTTATGGTAAAACTGGGAGATTTTTCATCGTGAAACGGACACGGTGCTTTGAAGTTCGCCCCTGCTCGCTTGAGCTCGATGTACGAGCCGACGACATCGACAATGTCAAGACGGGCTTTGAGAGCCTCGATGGAATCTTGGGTTATCATAACGCTATTTTAACCAAAAGAGATAAGGATTAAGATCTCTTTTGAGGATTAAAACAAGTCTCGTGAGAACGAAAAACCAAATACTGCTTTCGTGACAGAGCGATCATAATCGATTAGACTCTCGCCATATCCGCTAAAGATCTTGGCATACCAAAATGTATTTTCTGAATTTAAAAATGGGTGAGACCAGTGCGCATCTATAGCGCCTCTGTTTAGTCCACCTGCTCCGAAGTTATAACGAAAAAGTGCCCCAATTTCATGTCTGTCGTACAAATACTTTACCTTGATATCGCCATACCCGAGGTAGTTTTGAATGTCAGGGTTGTCGTCTCCTGGATAATTTGGCTCAAGCTCGCCTGTTGCTGGATTAACACTCCCCTCATAATACCCATCATACTTTTTGCTTTCAGGCATTTTGTACCATGCACGAGTAGAGAGAAAAAGCTCATCCCACTGCCACGTTCCAGTTAAATAAAGACGATTCCACGAGCGGGATCTATACCCGTCTTGACCATTCGATTCATGTATAAAACCAAATTTTGCCAGTTTTAGACCCGTGGCTGCATTAATAGCTCCCGATGTAGGGACTCCTATGAAGATTTCTGGCGAGTAATTCGTTTCACGAAACGGTGCAGAATCACCATAGATCTGCCACCACACTTTTTGAGTGTAGGCGAAATTGATATATTCATTCCAGCCAAAAAGATTATACGTCAGCATTTTTGTTAGACTAATTTGAAATTCTGCTTCCAAATTTTTTTCATAATAAGCGTCTGATGAAGTATTGATATTTGCTGGAGTATCTGATGCGATATAAGGATATTTATGCGTTGAATAACCAAAAGGTAAAAGGAAATTAGTTTCATACGGATGCAATCCAAAGAAATCACCGCCTGAAATAGCATCAAACAGTTTACTTGTTTCTGGTGTATTTGTATCCATTGTTCGCAAGATATACGCATTGCCCTCTTTATTGGTGGCAGGATTCATCTGGGCATTCAAACTTTCTAAAAATGACTTTTTGGCGATTTCAGCTTTCGTGTCCATCACCAATGTATAGCTGTATTCTGAAGCTGCCTGCTGAAACCAAAAGGCTGATTTTTGATAATCTACCTTTACCCCAAGCCCATTTTGATATAAATAAGCGAGTCGATAGATAGAAGGCTTTATCCCTTTTATGGCCTCATTTTCCAGCAAAGGAAAAGCTTTGTCATACTGCTTTTCATTAAAATATTTTTCACTGCTGACATTATCATCTATAGCTAAATCATTTGCCATCACTAAACAGGGGCTAGTAATACACACGATGACTTTAATACATTTAGCTATCTTTTTATACTTCATTGCAGACTCCTTAAGCCCTTTTAACCATCATACATCATTATTCCAAAAATCCTTTAAAACACTTAAATTGTTAAAATAAGTATAACTGTGCTAAACTTCCGGTTCGAAAATTTTAAATAGAAAGTGGGTGATGTGAATGCCTGGAATTATCTTACGCCAAGATGATAACTTTGACGCTGCTTACCGACGCTTCAAGAAACAAACAGATCGTAATCTTGTTGTTACTGAAGCTCGTGCGCGCCG
>CAIMUF010000018.1 GCA_903844635.1 uncultured Sulfuricurvum sp.
GGTGGTGTTGAAAAAACCGTTGACGAATTTGGTTTGGGCATGTTAACTGCAGCGGGAATCGGTATTGCGATCCATGCAGCAGCAAGCGCCGTAGCCGGTAAACGAGAAAAATCAGGAGAGAGCCATGAGTAAGCATATTGTAGTTGACCCTATTACACGTATCGAAGGACATTTGCGTATTGAAGCAGTTATTGATGATAATAATACGATCGTAGATGCGTACAGCTCTTCGACGATGTTTCGCGGAATTGAGACCATTTTACAAGGGCGTGATCCACGCGACTGCGGATTGTTGGCAATGCGTATTTGTGGTGTTTGTACCGGTACCCACTATCAACGTTCAATCGAAGCGGTAGAAGATGCATTTAAAATCACCATCCCTAAAAATGCACGTCTTGTACGGAATTTGATTCAAGGTGCGTTGTATCTTCATGACCACGTGGTTCACTTTTATCACCTTCATGCGCTTGATTTCGTGGATGTTGTTTCTGCTCTTTCAGCGGATCCTGTGAAAACTGCAGCAGAAGCTCGCAAATGGGCTACGGTTGCAGGCGAATCACCTTTTACGGATGGTGAAAGCGAGTTTAAAGCAATCCAAGATCGTGTTGCTAAATTTGTAAAACAAGGTCGTTTGGGAATTTTCGGAAACGGATACTGGGGCAATCCTCATTATAAATTGACTCCGGAACAAAACCTTATCGGTGTTGCTCACTATTTGCAAGCGTTGGATATTCAACGCAATATGGCAAAAATGCAGGCGATCTTAGGCGGTAAAAACCCGCATCCTCAAAGTATCGTTGTTGGTGGTGTAACGTGTATTCAGGATATCCAAAATCCTGCACGTCTTGCACTCTTCAAATCATTGCTTTTAGATGCACGTAAATTTATCAAGCAAGCTTATCTTCCAGACGTCTATATGGCGGGGACTATGTATGCTGGAGAAGCGACTGATTCAAAAGCTACCTTTACTGAGCTTATGGCTGGCAAAGGTGTTGGCGGAACAGGCGGCGGATTGCTCAACTATATGAGTTACGGTGATTTCCGTCTCGATGATACCGGTTTTTACAAATCAGCACTTCTCTTCCCAAGCGGAGTAGTCTATGGTGGAGATATCAGCAAAGTAGCGGATATTGATCCGGATAAAATCGCTGAAGACGTGACGCACTCATGGTACAAAGGGGATAAACCTCTCCATCCGTATGAGGGACAAACGATTCCTGAATATACTGGGCTTGATAAACGTGAAGATGGAATTGCTTATCTCAAAACAAAAGAAAAATACAGCTGGATTAAATCTCCAATCTACAACGACACTCGTGTTGAAGTAGGACCGTTGGCACGTATGCTTATCGGTGTTGCACGTAAAGATGCCCGTATTAGTAAATATGTGACTCAGTTTTTAGAGCGCGGAAATTTACCGATTGCAGTGTTGTTTAGTACAGTCGGACGTACTGCTGCGCGTGCTATTGAAACTGAATTGATGTCAGATGTAATGGTTGATTGGATCGACGAACTTGCTAAAAATGTTGCGTCTGGTGATAAAAGTACATGGACTGAGTTTGACTTTGATGCCGTAAGTGTTAGTACTAAAGGTCGCGGTATGGCGGAAGCTCCTCGTGGCGCACTGGGTCACTGGGTTCGTATCGAAAATGGAAAAGTAGCCAACTACCAAGCCGTCGTTCCATCAACATGGAATGCAGCACCTCGTGATCACAAAGGTCGTTTAGGTGCGTATGAAGCAAGTTTGATCGGAACCAAAGTTGCCAATCCAGAGCAACCTCTTGAGATTATTCGAACCATTCACAGTTTTGACCCTTGTATTGCTTGTGCCGTACACGTTGTCGATACCAAAGGTAAAGAGCTTGCTGTTTACAAAGTAGATACTGTTTGCAGTATCTAAGGAGCCAATCATGAAACAGGGGTACAAACAAGTCAAACGTATGACACCTGCTATGCGCATCATCCATTGGGTGAATGCGTTTAGTATGCTTGGAGCTGTCATTACAGGTCTTTATATTGGACATCCGTATTATCAAACGTTTATCGCGGATGGTGCGGTTGATAAATATGTGATGGCATGGAACCGTTACGGGCACTTTATGATCGCGATTATTTTTGATGTAACATCGGTAGTAATTGCTTATCTTTATTTTTTCAGTCGATTTGAGAAGCCTTATAAGAAGCTCATTCCGAATGGAAAAAATATTACTGAATTTAAAGCAGTTCTGATCAATCTTTTGACGTTAAATCGTAAAAAAGAGTTTGATTCATCTCATGCTGACAGTTTCAATACGGTCTATTTTACGATTTTTCATCTGCTTCTCGTGTGGATGCTGTTTACGGGTCTTCAGATGTATGTACATGGTTTGGGATCAGGAATCAGCTCTATTGGAGCATGGTGGCCGTGGATGCTTCATCTTGTGACGGATTGGACGATTCCTGTTACAGGCGGAAGTTTGATGGATGTCCGTATTGCTCACCATATGAGTATGTGGTTTATTGTCTGCTGGGTGGTATTTCATATCTATTACCAAGTATGGAGAACTATTTTCTGGAAAGAGGCGGATATCGCTATCGTTATCGGCGGATCTAAGTTTGTTAAAGACGATACATTAGATTAGAACGCCAAAGGAATAAAATCCCTTTGGCTACGCTTGCCGCTATGGCACTGAAGCTTGCCTCTTCGAGGCAGAATATTTCATGACGAAGATTAGCTTTTTTATAATCCTCCGGTGGGAGAGCTATAAAAGAACTATAATATTTTAGTTAACAAAGGGCAGTTATGGCATTTACGTTAGAGGTAATGACCTCTTTTTCACAACCTATGATTAAAAATTATTTGATTTCTATTATCCGCACATTCGGGATTAAAGCCGTTGTTCATCAACAAAAGACAAAGATTATTTGTGCTTTTGACAGTGGTCATGAGAAGCTCCAAGAGTGTCTTGAATCGATTGGAACCAATCTTCCTGCATCGTGTTTTATGACAAAAAGTGAGTTTTACGACATCGAGGGAGAACCCGAAACGGTTCCTGATTTTGATATCGAGTATCCGATCGCGTTGGGATTGTGTCCCGGTTGTCAAAAAGAAATGTTCGATCCTGGATCAAAGCGGTACTATTATCCTTTTACGCACTGTACTCATTGTGGGGGGCAATATGCTTTTTTCGATCATTATCCCTATGTACGTAGTAATACAGCACTATCCTATGTGAAGCCCTGTCCTACGTGTGAAAAAGAATCCGTCAGTTTTGGACGACGTGAAAAACAAGTATTGAACTCTTGTCACGAATGCGGAATCCCTGTCAAATTGATCCATAAAGGCAATGAACGTTATGCCAACGATCCGGGAAGTTTTCGAACCATGTTTGAAGTTGCCGCGAAAGCATTGCGTGACGGTAAAACACTTTTGATGAAAACGACGATGGGATATCGGCTCTTTTATCGTACGGATAAATTGGATCAGGGTTCGGTTTTGATGCTGACCAATGCGATGAAAATCACAGAATATTGTTCACTGATCAATGATGAATTTAATGCACTGCTAAGCATCGAGCGTCCAATTATTCACGCAGCACTCAAAGATGAAACCCTGCGCAGTACGTTTGGCGCAACCATTGATGTCAAATATCCGGATGAAGGATTTTCAATCCTCTTGGGCAAAGAGTTGACCCTTTTAGGTCTTGATTTTATTGCATACAGGGCATTGGAGTCTGCTGTTGAAGCCGATCTTAGTATGGACTTTGATTTAAATATCCATTCGCAAAGTGATATGCGCCTTTTTATCAACAAAGATGTGAAATTTATCGCTTCAGGTGAGCGTGTTTCATTTCCTGCACGTCTCCCATTTGGTACAGATACTCTTAGTATTGCCAATGGATTGGTAGGCATTAAAGATGAAAAAGGGATGCTATTTGATCAGATGGAGCGTTTTTCCTCTGCTTCTACACTGAAAGTCAATCAGCTCGAAACCGAAATTCCTGCTGTTGAATCTGCCAACTTTCACACGATGGCAGAAGATGAAGCGTCGTTTATGTCGGTCATCGCGGAGCATAACAAATTTGGAACAAAAGTGGTCGGAGCCTATTTTGAAGGGGAACCGTCATTTTTGTATTATGATGGAAAAAAAGTGATTCGTGTTGTTCCTCCTAAACCATTTAGCCCTGAGGGACTGCTGGAAAAAATGGCGACGTTGCGAGAGGGATCGGATCGTTTGGTGGCAAATATGCGAATAAAACTCCCTGAGATGGTTGAAGCATTATCATCACTAAAAGAGGGTGCGACTCTTTTTGAAGCGACGGCTATCATTTTGGATTTGGAAGAGAAAAGTTATGAGGGAGTGATGAAAGAGGCATTGAAATTCGTCGGAAAAGGCGGGCTTCAAATCGATACGAAAGTAGAAGATAACCGATTTAATCATGTTGCTTTTTTATCCAGTATCATTAGCTACCGTCTTGCAGATGTCGATGCCGTCTATTTGAGCTATTCTATTTTTGAATCCTTTGGCGATTATTTCAGTGAACTTCTCACCGAAATAAAAGGAAAAACCAAAGCATCGGATGTAGTGCTTTGTGGGTCGTATTTCGCTGGACAGTCTCTTTTTAGCCGTTTACAGAGAAACTTGAAAACCACACCACCTTTAATGAATGTAAGTTACCCCATTGGGAAAGAAAGTTGTGTCGTTGGCGGAGTCTTTTTATAGGGTACTTGTGATGAAAGTATTCTGAAGATTATGAGCAGTATCACCAAATAAATATGTCTAAATATTCACCATCAATGGTATTGATCTCTTGGTATAATATGTTAACTTTTCATGAAATCAAGAGGGCAAATGCGCATGACAATACAATTTAGATTAATACTTGCGGCAGCACTAAGTTTAATGGTGATGCTAATAATTAGCATTGTCTCATACATGACCACCGAATCGGTTCGAATCAAAGGTGAAACGTACAATAAAATCATCTTATCAAAAGATTTGATCGCGGACATATTACCACCTCCTGCGTATATTATTGAGGCACGTCTTGTGACCTATGAGATGATTGATGCAGAAAATAAAGAAAAATTAGAGCCTTTAGTGACGAAGTTTTCAGGACTTGAAAAAGATTTTCTTGATCGTCAGAGTTACTGGGCAGCCAGCGAGCTCAATGGCGAACTAAAAGGGATGATTACATCTGGGGCTAAGTCAGCGGCTTTGGAGTATTTCGATACCGTTAAGAGTCAATTGATCCCTCTGGTAGAAAATGGTAGCAGTACCGAAGCAAGAATTCTTCTTCATGGTAAATTGGAAAAAATTTATATGGAGCATCGGAACAATATTGATGCGATTGTGAAAAAGGCAACCCTTCAAGCCAAAGCGGATGAAGAAGTTTCAGATGAGCTTCTTTCATCGGGAATGACACAAATGGTAGTAAGCGGAATGCTCGGTATGATGATTTTATTTGCCGTATTTTTTCTTACAAGCCGTGCCATCGTTGGACGGATTCGCCAATTTGGTCAGATCGCTTCTGATCTTGCATCGGGGGATGCTGATTTGGACAAACGAATGCCCAGTCAAGGTGTGGATGAGATTGATGATGCATCGGAACGCTTTAACCTATTTTTGGAGAAAGTTGCCAATATTGCGCATGATGCGCAGATAGATGCTCATAATGCTCATGTTGCAAACGAAAAAGCCAATAAAAGTTTAGTCCATTCGGATATGATGATTGACTTATCCGGTCACATGAGCGGAGGCGCAGTGAGTGGAGCTAAAGATTTACAAGAGTCAGCTCAACATGCAGTCAACAGCCTCACAGAGGTAAATGCCCTTAATTCATCGACCGCTGAAGTCGTTTTGGAAGTAAAAGACAGTACCGGCGGAATCATCGAGGCTATTAGTCTTATTTCAGAGATGATCAATGAAAACCGTGATAATGCACAAGAACTTCAAAAAAGCATTGGTGATATATCACAAGTAATCTCTCTGATCAAAGACATATCCGATCAAACCAATTTGTTAGCTCTCAATGCTGCCATCGAGGCTGCGCGTGCAGGAGAACATGGGCGCGGTTTTGCGGTGGTTGCCGATGAGGTACGGAAACTTGCTGAACGTACTCAAAAAGCAACTTCTGAGGTTGAATTGACGATTAATATGCTCAAGCAAAGTGCGGGATCGATGGTTGAGAGCAGTGAAACGACTGAAAAATATGCGGCTGATTCGAGACAAAAATTGAATGATTTTACGCAATCATTGAGTTCTCTGATCGAAAAATCTGAGATTATTAAACATGATAATGAGTTTATATCGTTTGAGATTTTCGGTATTTTGGCCAAACTCGATCATTTAGTCTTTAAGCTCAACGCTTACGGATCTGTTTTCGATAATGAGCTAAAAGCACAGTTTGGTGACCATCACGGTTGCCGGTTGGGTCAATGGTATGAACATGGAGAAGGCAAAACTGCATTTGGTGCCACAGATTCGTACCGTCGTCTTGAAGCGCCTCATAAAATTGTCCATGAGAATGTCCTGCGTGCGCTAGAGTGCGTCAAGCGAAACGATTGCGTTGAACGACGCGATGAGATTTCATCTGCCTTTGCTGAAACCGAACGTCAAAGTTCTCTCTTGTTTGGAATCCTCAATGATATGATTAGTGAGGCTAGAAATAGATCTCATTCATGAATATTTAGGGAGAGAAAGTGTCTGAACAATACGTCCACGTGCACATCATAGTACGTGGAATCGTGCAGGGGGTAGGATTTCGCCCTTTTGTCTATCGTGAAGCCAAGACACACGGGTTAAAGGGCTTTGTTATCAATACCGCTGATGGAGTCGTCATCGAAGCCGAAGGGTTGGACTCTGAGGCATTTATTAACGATTTACGAAAAAATCTTCCCAAACATGCCCGTATCGATTCGATGGAAATTGTTGAGAGTGAATCCTGCGGTTATACCGATTTTGAAATTCGAGAAAGTACGCTAGGTGTTGGGAGTGTTGCTATACCTTTGGATACAGCATTGTGCCGTGCGTGTGAAGCAGAGATGGATGATTCTGCTAATTGCCGTTACCGCTATCCGTTTATCAACTGCACCGACTGCGGGCCTCGTTATACCATCATTCAAATCCCTCCTTATGATCGTGTCCGAACGTCGATGAAACATTTTGCGATGTGCGATGCCTGTCATACCGAATATACCGATCCTTCTTCTCGCCGTTATCATGCCGAACCGATCAGCTGTCCTGATTGCGGACCAAAGCTGACATTTTTGGACAATGTAGGTTTAGAAATAGAGGGTGATCCGATTGCGTTGGCAGTTGAGATGCTCAAAGCAGGGAAAATTATTGCACTCAAAGGGCTGGGGGGATTTCATCTGATGTGCGATGCGACTTCCGATACCGCTGTGGCTGAATTACGACGTCGAAAACACCGAAAAGCCAAGCCCTTAGCCGTGATGTTTCGCTCCCTCGAACAACTGCAAGAGTATGCCGTGGTGAACGAGGAAGAGAGAGCTCATATCACGGGAGCCATCAAGCCCATAGTGATCGTCCGTGCCAAAAGTGGAACAAATCTCTCTGTGCACGTCGCCCCTTCGATTGACCGGTTGGGAGTATTTCTCCCCTATACCCCACTTCATCGACTCCTATTTGCGACAATTGATTTTCCGTTGATTGCCACGAGCGCGAACATCAGCGATGAACCCATCATCGTAAAAGCCGATGAGATTTCACACAGACTGGGAAATGTTGTGGACGGGATCGTGAGTCATAATCGTAGCATCGTCAATGCGTTGGATGACTCCGTCATTCAAATCGCACAGGGGCACGTTGTGATGCTTCGGATGGGGCGAGGATTTGCACCGCATACGCTTCTTTTGACAAATGCCATTGATAAAAATATTTTAGCCCTCGGAGCCCATCAAAAAAGTGCCATAGCTCTGGGCGTCAAGAAAAATATGGTGTTGAGCGGGCACATTGGTGATTTAGGAAGCATCGAATCGGATGGATATTTTGAAAAGACGGTTCAAACGTTCAAGCGGTTTTATGAGTGTGAACCGACCTTGTTTATTAGCGATTTACACCCTCATTACTCCTCAACACGTTATGCCAAAGAACAAAAAAAAGAACACTATGGTGTTCAACATCATTATGCGCATATTCTCGCCTGCATGGGAGAATATACGTTGGATGAAAAGGTACTGGGGTTTGCATTTGACGGTACTGGATATGGCGACGATGGCAGTCTATGGGGTGGTGAGGTGATGATTGCCGATAATCATGGATATGAACGAATCGGATTTTTAAAACCGTTTGCTCTTTTGGGTGGGGACAAAGCGATCAAAGAACCTCGTCGAATTGCGTTGTCACTGTTGTTTGAGTGTTACGCCCTGGAAGAAGTACTGGGATTGAAATCCCCTGCTACGGAATCTTTTTTAGAGTACGAAATCCGTCAGCTTCACCACATGTGGACGAAACAGCTCAATTCTCCGCGAAGCAGTTCGATGGGTCGATTGTTTGATGCGGTTGCCTCATTGGGCGGATTTATTCAAACACTTGACTATGAGGGGCAGGGGGGAATGATAATGGAATCCTTTGTCGATGACTCGATTACGGAACCGTTTGATTTTACTGTGACGGATAGAGAAGTTGTTTTATCTCCGATGGTCGAACAAATAGTCGCGTTAAGCACTCAAAGCGATGCCAAACGCCTGATTGCCAGCCGATTTATTGCTACGGTAGAAGCTATGATGGAATATTTTGTTAATTTACACCCTGAATACCCCGTGGTCATCGGTGGCGGTGTGTTTCAAAATCATGCTTTGATGAGCCGATTGTACCGACGTTTCGGCGAGAGACGATTTTACGCACAACAGCAAACTCCGGTTAATGACGGGGGAATTGCACTCGGACAACTTTATTATGCTTTAAATAATCTCCCGTATCCGAAAGATACGGGTAGCTTTAGGGGGTTGTAGGGACATTTGTCCCTGCCAATTTTTGGGCTTTGCTCGAAAATAGTGATATATTAAATAAAAGGATAATAATGAACGCTAAAGTCGCATTGATAGGATCAGGAAACGCATTTTTTATGGATGAGGGGATTGGACTGTACGCGGGAAAATACCTCAAAGAAAACTACACGTTTGAGCCTGAATTGGACATTATCGATGGTGGTACGCTTGGTTTTGGTTTGATGCCTCTGCTCCAAGAGTATGAAGTTGTGGTAATCGTCAATACCAGTTCTGATGATGGTAAAATCGTAGGAGATATCGATGTTCTCAGCGGTGACGAACTCATTGCTAACCAAGGGATCAAAAAAACGGCGAATGAAGTCGAGATTACTGAAATGCTCCAAATCTGTTCGATGGCAAACCATTGTGCGCAAACCTCCATGGTGAGTATCGTACCTGAAGACATTATCAGTGTTCACGTTGGGGTCACTCCTGCTTTGCGCGAAAAATGGATGGAGTACATTGATGTGATTGTGAGTGAGCTGGCAAAATGCGGGATCAATAGTACACGTAAAGAGTCTGTGATGGGGCTGGATGAGATACTCGACCAGTTTGCCAATCCCAGTATCGAACACGGTAAAGGATTTTAATCCATGTCGATTGTTGTACTGGGCGTCGGAAATGTGCTCGAAGAAGATGATGGAATCGGTATCTATGCGGCAGCATATCTTCGTGCCAATTATACGTTGAGTCCTCAGGTTCAGGTCATTGACGGCGGAGTGGAGGGGATCAATCTTCTCAATCTTTTTTTAGAAAATGACCACATTATCATCCTCGATACGATCAATCTCGATGACAGTGCAGGAAGTATTTACAACATCCCCTCGTATGAACTTAGCGGATATGGACTTAACAGTGGCGGTGCACATGAAGTAGGTGTGATGCAGTGTCTGGATATGATCGAGCTGATGGGGAAACCGCTTCCAAAATCGAATGTATTGGGGATTGTCCCTGCTACGATTTCTTTTCGCATGGGACTAAGTCCAGACCTCACGGATAGGTTTGATAGCTATATCGCAACGATTATCAACTATCTCAAAACCTGTGATATTGAGGTGGGTAAAAAAGAGTCCCTTCAAACGCTATTAGAGATTATCGATGAATTTAAATATCCAACTCATCTGTCCAAATTATAGGCTTTTTCGATATTTAGTAATACCTAAGAGTACAATTTTTGTATCATAAATTTTATAAGGTATTGTATACCCTTTAAAAACGCAATCCCTTATTGTCTCATCATCAAAGTAGATAGATTTTCGATATTTGTACAGATGCGGATGAATATTACTAACGATTTCTTGCAATTCGTTTGCAAAGTGATGAGCATTATTTTTATTGTCTTTGGCGATATAAACTAAAATTTGTACAATATCCTCTGCAAATTTTTCACTTCGCTCAAGTATCATATTAGTTAACAGCTTCTATGGATGCGTGCATTTTATTCCAAAAGTTTGCATCAATAGGAGAGCTGTTTCCTTTTTCAACTTCATTGAGAGCATTTGCGTAATCTTCTTTTTCGTTTTCAAATTCTCTGTCTATTGGTCTTGCAATAATTTCAATCTCTTTGCCCTGAAAAAGTAACTTTAGTGAATCAAAAAACAATGGTGTTATTTCATCAGCATTAAGTCTAAATGTTGAAGTCATAATGTTGCCTTTAAGTAATTTTCTATTTCAAAGTATAGCACATTACGTTCGAAACTCCCGTTCATCCTTTTTTATGCAGGCAAGAGTGAGGTTCGCTTCAAAAATTCCTCAAGCTCTGTAATCGGCAATGGCCGACTGTATAAATACCCTTGATAGGCAGTACATCCATTGGCTTTGAGAAATTCTCGTTGAGCCTGTGTCTCTACTCCCTCAGCAATCACATGCATTTCCAGACCGTGTCCCATGGTGATGATGGTTCGGGTGATCATTTCATTATTTTTAGTACCGGGGATATTGTCTACAAATGATTTGTCGATTTTAAGCTGCGTAAGAGGAAGTTGTGCCAGATAGGCGAGCGAGGAAAATCCTGTTCCGAAATCATCCATGGAGAAAGTGATACCAAACTGTTTAAGAGCATTCATTTTCTCGATGGTATCCTCCATGTTTTCGATTACGATACTTTCGGTAAGTTCGAGTTTTAAAAGCATTGGATTGATTCCGCTTGCTTTGATAATACGTTCCACTTGAGCTACATAGTCCGATTGCCGAAATTCTTTTGCACTGACATTGACGGCTATTTTAAGTGCGCTCGTATGGGGATGCGTTTCCCATTGTTTGAGTTGGGAACAAGCAGTTTCCATGACCCATTTCCCGATCGTTAAAATCAATCCAGTCTCTTCGGCAAGGTGGATAAAATCATCGGGTGCTACGATCCCTCGTCGCGGATGGCTCCACCGTATCAGTGCTTCAACACTTTTAACGTTCCCTTTACTGTCGACTTGGGGCTGATAATAGAGACGGAATTGTTTTTCCGAGATGGCGAGGTTGAGTTCGGACTCCAATGCGATTCGAAACTCCAGTTCTTTTTGCATCTCGGGATCAAAAAAGCGCAGCGTATTTCGTCCTGCATCTTTGGCTTTGTAGAGCGCGAGATCAGCCTGTCTGAGAAGATCTTCGATGGTATCATCTTTGGTGAGCAAGCTTATCCCGACACTAATCTTACAATGGTATTCTAAGCCGTTGAGATTAAAAGGTTTTTCCATTGTCTCTCGCAGTTTTTCTCCCAGCTGTTGAGCCATGGTAGCTGCTTCGTTCATCTCGCAGCTTAGATTGTCTAACAGGATAACGAATTCATCCCCTCCTTGACGCCCTACCGTATCGGATTGACGGACATTGGCGCGTAAACGCTGTGCCACATCCATGAGCAATAAATCGCCCACACTGTGACCGCGCGTGTCGTTAAGTATCTTAAAATGGTCCACATCGACAAAAAGGAGAGCTCCATACTCCCCGCTTCGAGCTGAGGAACTGATGGCTTGTGTGATTCTGTCTTGCAATAAGCGACGATTGGGCAGGGATGTGAGTGCATCATAGTAGGCAAGACGATGAATGGCGGCCTCGGACTCTTTATCTTCGGTGATATCCGAAAAATTACCGACATAATGAGTTACACCCAATCCTTCATTTTGTACCGCTGTGATGGTCAGGAGTTCAGCATAGATTTCCCCATTTTTACGCCTGTTCCATATCTCACCCTGCCAGCGGCCTTGAGCGTTAAGGGTAGACCACATACGTTCATAAAACTGTTTATTATGGCGTCCTGATTTCAAAATGGTAATGGGTTTACCAATCGTGTCTTCAGAGTTAAAGCCTGTGATTCGGCTGAAAGCCTGATTGGTTCGCAGTATTATTCCCTTAGTATCGGTGACAATGATTCCATTTTGGGATTCGAAGGCAATGGCGGCGACGCTTAAGTCGCTTTCTCCCTTTTTCCGCTGAGTGATATCGTGAAGCACAATACGCAAGTCCATTCCGCCCTTACCATTTTTTGCTATGGATGAGTCTAATTGTGCCCAAAATTGTGACCCATCGCTCTTCACCATGCGCAGCTCGCACGTTTGTGGCAGATGCGTCGAAAGGAGTTTTTTACGGTTATGATAGCAGATGTCTTGATCTTCATGGAGGATAAAGTTACTGATTAGATGATGGAGAAGGGCACTTTTTGGGGTGCCGAGTAAGATAGTGGAGGTGAGGTTGGCTTGAAGGATTTTGCCCTCGTCGGTAAGGGTAAAATATCCGACAGGTGCCAGCTCATAGAGGTCAAAATAGCGTTCTTTTTCCTTGGTAAGTTCAGCTTTTTGTTGGAGTAATTCCTCATTTTGAAGTTCAAGCTCGATTTGATGAATGTGCAGTTCTTGCAGTAGATCCTGACTTGTTTCAGGTGAAAGATCTTTGCTTAAAGATGGTGCATCCTTAGATACTAAGAGTTCGGCTTGTCCACGTAAAATCTGCGCCTGGACCTCTGCATTTTTGAGATCACTTTTACTTTTTTTACGTTTCATTTGAAAGGACCTTCGGATGATTCATTTAAGCGTTCTGTTGTCGTGATCGCATACATTTTGTTATTGTCATCGACCAACGCCGTTGCTGTGATCCAAACTTCTTTGATCGTACCGTCTTTGCAAAGACGTTGAGTGAGATACGGCTTCAAAATCTCGTCGTGGCTGAGCTGATATATCTTTTCTAATTCTTTTTCTCGAATCTCTTCGGGTATGCGATTACGTATATTCATCATCAAGGCTTCTGTCTCACTCCATCCATATTTTCGTGCTGCACTTGGGTTCCATGCGATGATATTCCCCTGTAAGTCCTGTACCGTGATAGCATCGTATGCATCACGAATGATGGTTGCCATATGGCGCAAGGATTCTTGTGCGCTCATGATTTCGGTAATATTAACAAAGGTGATAACCGCACCTTTAACGACATTTTCAAGGGTTCGATAGGGGATGATGTGCATCATGTACCACTGATCTGTCGTTGTGTATACTTTGATCTCTTTTGGAATCAGCGTATCCAGTACGGCTTGTATGTCTGATTGCAGCGTGTTGTATCCGCTCAGAGTGGATGTTATGTGGCCTACGGGCCGACCGATGTCACTTGGAATGAGGTTGATGAGGAGACTGGCCGAGGGGGTATAGCGTAAAATACAAAGATTTTGATCCACAAACAGCGTCGCAATTCCGGTACCTGAGAGAAGGTTGTTCATATCGTTGTTGGCTTGGGACAATGCTATTACTTTCGTTTGCAGTTCAGCGTTGACCGTTGAGAGTTCTTCATTGAGCGATTGCATTTCTTCTTTAGAGGTTTCGAGCTCTTCGTTGGTGGATTGCAACTCTTCATTGGTCGATTGAAGCTCTTCGTTGACGAGCTGTATCCTATCTGCGGTATTCGTAGGTATCTCACCAACGTTCAGCGGAAAGTTCGCATCTCCATACAAATAGAGCATATCACCATTGGCGCTTACCAGTACGCCGGTAGGAGTGTTTTGAAGTAAAGTATTATCTTGAATGGATGATTTTGGTGGCATGAGAGTTCCTTTATATGCAGGAGTGGTGATGGGAATGACATTATTTATAAATCCGCGTCGTTCTTGTTTGAGGGCGTCACTGCATTCATACAGTTTTGATTTTTCATCCAAACACGTAAAGAGATTATGAAACTCCCCAATCCCCTCTGAGGCTCCTAATAAGAGTATACCTTTAGCATTGAGAGCATAATGGAATAAGGGAATGACTTTTTTTTGCAGTACAGAGCTAAAATAGATTAGGAGGTTTCGACAGCTGATCAGATCAAGATTGGAAAAAGGAGGATCTTTGATGACGTCTTGCTCCGAAAAAATAATCATGTCACGAATTTCTTTAGTTATACGGTAATGTTTTCCATCCGGTTCCAGAGCAAAAAATTTCTCAAGCCGTTGGGGAGTGATGTCGGCGGCAATGCTAATGGGATAGAGACCGGCACGAGCGGTTGCAATAGATCGGGTATCAATATCGGTGGCAAAGATTTGTATTGTATACGGGTTCCCAAGAGTTTCAATGTGCTCTTGTAGGAGTATGGCTAAAGAATACGGTTCTTCACCGCTGGAGCATCCGCATGACCAAGCACGGATGACACTCTTGGCAGGTTTCCCCTCAAAGAGTCGGGGAATGACTTTTTCTTCCAACATGTCAAATACTTTGGGGTCACGAAAGAAATTGGTCACTCCAATTAACAAATCGTGAAATAAAGCTTCTACTTCAGAGGGCGAATTTAACAAATATCGGATATATTCTTCTATATCATCAATCTGCTGAATGGTCATACGTCTTGTAGTACGGCGATCGATACTGCTGGGCTTGTAGTGTGAAAAATCATGTCCTGTTTGATCTCGAAGGAAGAGAAAAATCTTTTGAAGGTTATTTACATGCTTGGGGAGGATGGCTGGGATTGGAGCAGGTGTAAGAACTCCCCATGTATGGGTGATATAGTCCATAAGCACCGCCGGCATCTCTTCAGGCAATAATTCATAATCGACTAAACCTGTAGCAATGGCACTCATCGGCATTCCGTTAAATTGGGCAGAATCGATGTTCTGCACCATCACCATTCCCCGTTCTTTTTTGATCGCCATTATCCCTTTTTTGCCATCACTGCCAGTACCTGAGAGGATAATAGCGATCGAATGCTCATGCTGATCCACAGCTAAAGAACGAAAAAAGAAATCGATGGGAAGACGCTGGCCTCGTGCCTGTACCGGTTCCAATAGCTGTAGTGACCCGTTGATCAGGGCAATATCGTGGTTTGGTGGGATAACATAGACGCAATTTGGTTGTACAATCATCCCATCCTCAGCCTCAAAAACGTGCATTACCGTATAGCGACCGATGATCTCTGAGAGGATACTTTTATGATCAGGGGAGAGATGCTGAATCAATACAAAGGCACAATCAGGATGGAGACCCATGGGCATATTTGAAAAAAAGGATTCAAATGCCGCTAATCCTCCCGCTGAAGCACCGATTCCGATGATTGGGAAAGTGATGTTTTTCGGATGTCGTTTTATCTTCGTATGTGACGCAGCAGTGCTGTTTTTTTTTGAATTATTCAAAAATATCCCCTCTTCGAAAGTCGTCTTTTTCAAGAATAGCCTAGTGTTTTGATTATAACATTTATCTATTAAATATTTTCAATCGAAGGTCGAAAATAAAGTTGTTCAAGAACCTCGCTGCGCTGTATCAAAGGTGTATTAAATTTGAACTCAGCCTCTTTGAGATAATAAGGGAAAAATTCAGCGCTTACCCCTTTAAAAGTCATGATGAAGTTTTCAAAATAGTACCAAAAACGCTTTATCGCGTTATCGTGTTCGGATATTTTGATGATTTTACTGCTTCGCATGAATTTCGAAAACTCTTTCGTGTAAACGTCTTCGAGATTGTCTTCTAAAAATTGTTGTTTATAAACGCCCAAAGAGGGCATTAAAATTGTGTAAACATGCTCACCGTATGCAAATGTCAAAAAATTATGGGAGTCGAAAATAGCTTTTTTGTCATGACGTTTTGATTTTTCGAGATAGAGATATTCTTCGTATTGGGATTCTTGGGTACGATGTAAATGGTATTGTTCTTCACACTGCTGTGCGATGAGTTTACGAAAATTTTGATAGTAGGAAAGAGCAGTAGCATAGCTTGCTTCGGTAATTTTAGACGCACTCAACGCATTCTCATCTGTGCAAAACAACTCGATAAGGTGCAGGATTTTAGTGACTTTCGTCGGACTGTACTTTTTTTTGCATGCCGAGCATTTGACCATTCCATCGTTGAGCGAATAGAGCGTATGGCGACAGTAGATACAAAGATGAGGTTGTTTCATAAAGTATATTGTAGCCAATGGAGATGCAAGCGGGGCGAATACGTTAAAAAGTCCAGAGCAAACTTGTTATATAGGCTGTATCTTCTTTTTTAACCCCTACGGCAGGATTGCTGTCATAGCCGTATTTTGCCGTCAAGCTCAAATTTAATTTGCCATAGATCGGGATGATAAGCTCCGCGGTCTGTGATGAGACATAATCGGACAGGTCATTGAATTTTGGTTGGAAATAGCCTAGATAATTGAGTTTCGAGGCGTTTGCAAAGCTTTTGGTGTAGGCCAGATAGCTGTTGAGACGATAATTTTCTTCATTTGGATTGATAGCAGGGTGGGAATAGTTAATCTTTTCCAATAAACCGCCCATGGCAACATATCCTTTGCCCCACTCATCGGAATTAAGAAATCGCCAACGCAGACCGGTTCCCGCAAGTGAACGTGCGTTAATATCTTTAATCTTGTCTTGCTCGGACTGTACAAAGAATTCGCCTATCCAGTCTTTATTCTCATCTATGGCGTGGATGTAGCGTAAGTGAGCATAACTTTTGTCTTCGTTTGTTGTCCCACTGGATTTTCCATAATCGTAGGTAAATATTCCCCACGCTAAATAATCGATTCCTTGATCGTATTGCAATCGCAGCCCCAGTGAGTATTCATCTTTTTCGGTATTCCCGCTTTTGGAGCTTAGTGCCCCTGAAACATTACCGCTCAAGCCGATATTGGAACCAATATCAACGGGTGCAATACTGACAAGAGCAAACAGAGAAGTAGACATACATACGAGTAAGAAAAATGAAAAAATAAAGCGCAATGGATACCTTTGATTAAAATAGTACTCGAATTATAGCGTTTAGAAGGGGATAGGGAAAAGATCTGTCATACTAGATGCATCAAAAAATAAAATATGAGTCCTGAAAATGGATAAGAAGATTATTTTTTTAGTTTCTTTTTATTCTATTGTCTTATAATCGTCCATCTGAATGATTATTCATAATGAATGAGGATGCTATGGAACTGGGTTTAATTGTAATTTTTTGGTACGGTATCTTACACGCGTTTGGTCCCGATCATTTGACCGCTATTGCTGATTTTTCAATCGGTAAAGAGGCCAAAAAAACATTTTTGATTGTGGGTGCTTTTGCGGTAGGGCATGGAATAATGCTTTTTATGTTTGCAAAAATTCTGCAATATTATACACTGAGCGAAGCGTTCTTGGCCTATGGCGATGTGATTGCATCGAGTGTGATTCTGTCCATCGGAATCTATCTGCTTTATATGGTTTTTGCCAATAAAATTCATTTAAAAACCCATACCCATGAGCATAAAAAACACGTTCATATTTGGTTTGGGAATGAACATCAACATGAATCGTCTACCACTACATCCGCATTTGGGGTAGGTGTCTTGATGGGGATCGGCGGTGTGCGAGGTATGCTCGTTACGCTTGGTGTGCTCCATGGACAAGCTGTCGATTTTAGCATGATACTCGCATTTATAGCGGGAGTCATGGTAGTATTTTTTAGTTTCGGTTTGGTTATTTCGTGGATCAATAAAGACATTTTGACCAATATAAAAAACGTGCGACGAGTTTTCGCTACGGTAGGAATTATTTCTGTCCTTGTGGGCGGGAATATGCTATTGGCGTAAAATAATTGTCTGCCTCGCATGAGGCAAGCTTTAGTGCCTTGTGCTGCAAGCGTAGCTAAAGGGATGTATTCCTTTGGCGTTTAAAAAATATTAAGGATTTTAACTATGTGTAAAGACTGCGGATGTTCAATTACGGATCACGATCACCACAACCATGACGACCATCACCACAACCATGATGACCACCATCACGATCACGACGGTCATCACCACGATCATGGAGATGATCATTCTCACAGCCATCAGGCGGCGCATGAAACATTGCACCATAATCCACAGCTTAACGACAGTAAAACGATTGCAGTAATCAAAAAGATTTTGGACAAAAATGATCAGGAAGCGCACCATAACCGTGAGCATTTTAATGAAAACGGTGTTTTGGCCATCAATCTGATGAGTTCACCGGGAAGCGGGAAAACCGCATTGTTAGAAGCAATGGCTGGAATTTCTCCATTTAAATTTGCTGTAATCGAAGGGGATTTGGAAACGTCGCGTGATGCGGATCGTCTGATTGCAAAAGGAATCAATGCCGTACAGATTCAAACAGGAAGTGCCTGCCATCTGGATGCGTTTATGGTTCATAAAGGGCTTCATGATTTACCGATTGCCGATTTGGATGTCTGTTTCATCGAAAATGTTGGTAACCTCGTGTGTCCGGCGAGCTATGACGTGGGATCACATCTCAATATCGTTTTGGTTTCCATCCCTGAGGGTGAAGATAAAATCGCCAAATATCCGGTGATGTTTCGAGCTGCCGATCTGATCTTGATCACAAAAACCGATTTGCTCCCGTATTTTAAATACGACATGGAACGTGAGAAATCCGAAGCCCGTAAAATCAAACCGAATGTTGATATTTTAGAGGTCAATGTTAACGATGAGGCCTCCGTTAAACGAGTGATTGAATGGATTGAATTTAAACGAAAGATGAGAGCTTAATTATGTGTTTATCGATACCTTCAAAAGTGGTCAAAATTGACACAGAGTTCAATATCGCAACCGTCGATACAATGGGAGTACAGCGAACCGCAAGTCTGGAGCTGATGGAGGAGGGCTCTGTTGTGCTTGGCGATTATGTCCTTTTGCACATCGGTTTTATTATGAACAAAATCGATGAAGAGGATGCAATGGAATCGTTGCGCGTGTATCGGGAGATCCTCGAAGCACTGGATGAAGAAGAACGTCGGGCCCTTGTTTTAGAAGATGATAATTGTGCCAATCGAGAAGCTCCATGAGCTCACTGGAGTTAAAAGATTTATATGACGGATTCAGAGATCCTGAGGTGATTAAAGGGTTTCAAAAACGTATAGCGCAGGAAGCCCTAAAACTGCCTCGTACCGTCAATATCATGGAAGTGTGCGGAGGGCATACCCATACGATCATGAAATACGGTCTTAGCCAATTGCTTCCTAAAAATATTAATTTTATTCATGGTCCCGGCTGTCCTGTTTGCATCATGCCCAAAGAACGTATTGATCATGCGTATGTGCTGGCACAGCAAAGCGATGTTATTTTACTCACACTGGGTGATATGATTAAAGTCCCGGGAAGTCATGGCTCACTTCAAGATGCACGGGCTAAAGGGGCGGATGTCCGCTATGTTTATTCTCCAATGGACGCGCTTAAAGTTGCCGAGGAAAATCCTGATAAAAAGATTATTTTCTTTGCAATCGGATTTGAGACGACTACTCCGATGACGGCCGCGTTGCTCGATGTCGTCATTAAACGAGGGATTAAGAATATCTTTTTTCATATCAATCATGTCACGGTACCCGAAGTGATGACAGAGCTGATTGATAGCCGAGATGAACATGTCAACAGTTATGACCACCGTATCGATGCGTTTATTGGACCTTCTCACGTCAGTGTTATCAGCGGATCGAAAATCTATGAAAAGTTTCCCAAACAGTATCATATACCTGTCGTCGTAGCGGGATTTGAACCCGTCGATGTGATGGAAGCTATTTACATGATGATCAAACAGTTTAACGAGGGACGAAGCGATTTGGAAATCCAGTACAAACGACTCGTAACCCCAGAGGGAAATCTGAAAGCACAAGGGCTTATCGAACACTATTTTGAAAAAGTGGATTTGTTTAAATGGAGAGGGATGGGAAATGTTCCCAACAGCGGGTTGAAGCTTCGGGATGAATTTGCACCGTATGATGCGGAAGTACTGTTCAAAGATATTCTCCCATACGAAGAGATCGACGACCATAAACTCTGCATTTGCGGAGATATTTTACGCGGATTTGCCAAACCTCAGGAATGCAGCGTGTTTGGAACAGCATGCAAGCCCAGTTCTCCATTGGGAAGCTGTATGGTGAGTTCAGAGGGGGCGTGTGCTGCTTATTATAAGTATGGAAATTTATTGTAGGTAGGGATAGTATGAATAATCATAACTGCTTGAAAAAATTAAAAGAGTATAAAAAATACGTTAAATGTTTTGTTAACTCTCGCAAGAGCAGACCTAAAAATATTCATACCTTGAGAGTACTAAGCCGAGAACTCTATTCATTGCTTAGTGATGCTGACCCTTTTTACGAAAGAGTCAAAAAAGTAATTAAAATAAGCAATAAAATAAGAGATACCGATGTTTTTTTTGAGATCTTTCTCCCATCTTTGCCAAAAAAATATCGCAATAAGCTGGAGATGGAGAGTATAAAAAAATATACCATGAAGAGTAGAAAAAAGAAGATAGAGAAGCTGCACAAATATCTAAAATCTTTAGTTATTCCTAAAAGTGTTCTGTTCGCAAGTGAGAATCATGAATTGATTTTTATTAGCAGCGAAGAGTTGAGATTAGATAAAACCCAGTTGCATAAATATAGAATTTATATAAAAAAAGTATTGGCGAAAGAAAAAAACAGCTTTTCGATAAATGAGACAAAAATAAAAATTCTGACTAAAATTAAAGATATTTTAGGGATGATACATGACAATTATAATGGGATGGAGAGGTTAGGTATGTGTAGTGTAAATCCTGTTTTGCTAAGTGAAATAGAAAAATTTATACAAGAAGAGAATGTAAAACTCTATAATCAATTTAAAAGCTTAAATTGAAAAGATATGAGGAGTCTATCATGAAAAAAGTTTATTTAATCAGACATGCCAAATCAAGTCGGGAGGATTTTTTACTCGATGACTTTGAGAGACCGTTGAATAAAAGAGGCAAATTTGATGCCCCTTTGATGGGCGCTAGACTTCACGATAAAAAAATTATGCCCGACACAATCTTGTCAAGTCCGGCAGTTAGGGCTAAAACTACGGCAGAGATAATTGCAAAAAAAATAGGATTTGAAAAAGAGATTGTATTTATAAAAGATATTTACGAGGCAAGCGCGACGACACTTCACAAAGTATTGAGCAAAATAGCGGATAAAAATAATATAGTGTTTTTGTTCGGACACAATCCGAGTTTGAATGAACTGGCTGAAAACTACATTCACTTTAACGACAACATTCCGACATGCGCAGTTGTGGAGATAGAGTTTGAGTGCAACAGCTGGGCAGATATGAGTGCAGACAATGCAAGATTGGTCTCATTCGATTATCCGAAAAAAGAGATGTGAAGCAGTTGAAACAGAATATAATATCCCACATAAATTTTAAGGCTTAAAGTTATGAGTTATCAACCGCCGTTTACGATCACCTCTAAAATGCTCACTTTAGTAAGTGATATTGTTGAAATCATAACGGATATTAAGCATATAGAAACAAATTTAAAAACTCCGAAACTTCGTAAAAAAAATCGTATAAAGAGTATTACGGGAACGTTGCAGATAGAGGGCAATACGTTTAGTGAAGAGAAAGTAACCAATGTAATAGAGGGTAAAACAGTTTTAGGGACGATGAGAGAGATTGCAGAGGTACAAGGCGCGATAAAAGCGTATGAGAATTTTGATAATTACGTATTTAAACAAGAAAAAGATCTCCTCCTGTCGCATAAACTGATGATGGATGAGCTTTTAGCCAATGCGGGAAGTTATAGAAATACTAACGTAGGCGTTGGCGATCAAAATGGTATGACACATGTAGCTCCGCCTTCTTTAGCTGTACCTGAACTCATGGGAAATCTGTTTGAATGGTTACAAAACACAAAAGATCATCCTCTCATTGTCAGTTGTGTATTTCACTATGAATTTGAGTTTATACATCCGTTCCGAGATGGTAACGGCAGGGTGGGACGGCTTTGGCAGAGTGTTATATTGAACCATTACAAAAAGATTTTCGGATTTATCCCCATAGAGAGTGTCGTTCGGGAGAATCAAAAATCGTATTATAAGGCTTTGGAAGATGCGGGAAGTGCGGAAGAGAGTACGCCGTTTATAGAATTTATGCTGGGGATTATACTCAAAACATTGAAAAATGCTTCGAATGAAAATGTCCCTAAAAATGTCCCTAAAAATGTCCCTAAAAACCGTTTGGATGAGATTGTAAAACTAATCGAAAAAAATAAAGAGATCACTTCGATACAGATAGCCGAGCGATTAAAAGTAAGCGATAAAACCATCAAAAGGGATATGGCAACACTCAAAGAACAAGGGAGACTACAGCGGGTCGGTAGTTTGAAAAGTGGGCATTGGGAAGTGTTACATGATGAATAGAATAAATAAAACAACAAGCTTACCAAAGGAAAAAAATGAGTGAAGAGGAAAAAAACAAAAACAATCTATTGAATGGTATTAAACTTCAGGAGATTTTAGAGAGTTTGGTCGAACGTTATGGATTTGAAGAGTTAAGTAGTCGCATAAATGTTAGATGCTTTTTGATAAATCCGACTATAAATTCATGTCTAAAGTTTCTTAGAAAGACACCTTGGGCGAGAACGAAGGTGGAAGAGTTGTATATAAAGATTATGAAAAAGTAGGTAGAAAAGATGACAAAAACGATTACATTAGCTCAAGGCAACGGCGGAGAAGAAAATGCCGAACTCATCTCGAAAATATTTTACAAACATTTCAAAAATGAGATTTTAGAAAAAAGCGAAGATGCGGCGATCATCGACGGGGGAAGATTAGCCTTTACTACGGACAGTTTTACGGTCAGCCCCATCTTTTTTGACGGTGGCGATATCGGAAAACTCAGTATCTGCGGAACGTGCAACGATTTGGCGATGATGGGGGCGAAACCTACGTATATGACGTGCGCCGTGATTGTCGAAGAGGGATTTCCGGTTGCTGATTTGGAAAAAATTGTTCGGTCGATGAAAAAAGAGCTTGATATTAACGGTGCGGTAATCGTGTGCGGAGATACGAAAGTCGTCCCTCGCGGGGCTGTTGATAAGATCTTTATCAATACAACCGGTGTCGGTGTCGTTCAGAAAAGCGGAATTTCGTCAAACAGTGTCAGTACTTCTGACAGCATTATTATTTCCAATCAAATAGGCAAGCACGGTGCAACAATTTTCGCCAATCGTGAGGGGATGGAGTTTAGCTCTGCCTTGCAAAGCGATTGTACTTCGCTGTGGCCGTTGGTCGAAAAACTCCTCGCTGAGGGGATTGCTATTACCGCAATGCGCGATGCAACACGCGGCGGTGTCGCAGCAGTGCTCAACGAGTGGGCAAAACAATCAAAAGTGTGTATCGAAGTAAGCGAAGAAACGCTTCCCGTGAGCGATGAGGTACGGGGTATTTGTGAAATCCTAGGATTTGAAGCGTACAACCTTGCCAATGAGGGGACATTTGTCCTTGCGGTAAAGAGCGAAGATGCTCAAAAAGCAGTAGAGATTTTGCAGGGCTTTGAAGAGGCACATCATGCGGCGGTTATCGCTGAAGTAACGCATCAGTATGACGGACGTGTTGTCTTATTAAGTGCATGGGGATCGAAACGGTTTATGGATTTACCGACGGGTGAGTTATTGCCTCGGATATGTTAAAAGAGCGAAAAAAGATGCGTATTTTACTGGTGATAAGTGCTTTTAATTCACTTTCCCAGCGTATTTTTTGTGACCTTCGAGATCGGGGTGAAACGGTAGGTGTCACATTTGCCATTAATGACGCTCAACTCATCGAAGAAGTGACTGCCTTTAATCCTGATTTTATTCTATCGCCGTTTTTAAAAAAGCGTATTCCACAAAGTATCTGGAGTGCTATCCCAACCTTTATCGTCCATCCCGGAATCGCGGGAGATCGTGGAGCGCATGCACTCGACTGGGCGATTATGAACGAAGAAAAAAATTGGGGTGTGACAATATTACGGGCTAATGGCGAATACGATGCAGGGGATATTTATGCTCACGGTACGTTTACAATGCCAAAAGCCACTAAAGCCTCTGCGTATCGTAACGCGGTGAGTACTCTTGCATCAAAACTGGTGGAAGAATTGTTTGAGTCACTTAACGACTCTACATTTATCCCTATGTCACAGCAAGAACACAGCCTGCACGGTTCAGCACATTTGGTGATGACCCAGCTGGATCGTCGCATCGATTGGGAGCATGATACCACCGATGAGATACTCAAAAAAATTCAGGCAGGGGACAGTCATCCGGGTGTCGTCGATACCCTTTTGGATTTGGAATGTTTTTTGTATGGGGCGCACAAAGAGGCAATCTTGAGGGGCGGGATCAAAGAGGTTTTAGCAAAGCGTGAGGGGGCAATTTGTATCGGAACGAGAGATGGAGCACTTTGGATTTCTCATCTTAAAGAGCGGAAGAATAACAGTATTAAGCTGCCTGCTACGTATGTGCTAAAAGATCGGCTCAAAGGGGTGAGAGAAGATCGGTTGCCACTTTTTGTCGATCCGATGCTAGAAACGTTTAAAGAGATTACTTTTTATCAGCGGGATGAAGTCGGGTATCTTGGGTTTGATTTTCATAACGGGGCGATGGGTGCGCATCAGTGTGTCCGACTGAAGTACGCGTTTGATCACCTCAAGCAATCGGGTATTAAAGTTCTGGTATTGATGGGAGGATCTGATTTTTTCTCCAACGGGATTCATCTGAATATCATGGAAGATTCCAAAAAATCGGATGAGGACGGATGGTCTAATATCCATTCGATGAATGAAGTCGTCAAATCCGTATTGTTGTGTGGTGAGATATTGACGGTGAGTTCGCTTCACCGCAATGCGGGAGCGGGAGGGATGTTTTTGGCCCTTGCCTCTGATTATGTAATTGCACGTGATGGAGTGGTACTCAATCCCCATTATCAGACGCTTGGATTACACGGGAGCGAATACTGGACGTATAGTTTGCCGCTGCGTGTTGGAGAATCAAAAGCAGAAGAACTGACAAAAAATTGTTTACCAGTCAGTACGCAAAGAGCCTGCTCGATAGGCTTGGTCGATACGGTTTTGTCTGAAAATGATGAGACCTATTTGGATGAACTGCACCGTTATTGTAAATCACTTTGCGATAATGAAGAACGTTATTATGAGCTTTTGGATGCTAAGCGAGAAAAAATTTATCATACTTCGTTTACGGAGGAGATTCAGCGTCATCGTGAAGTTGAATTGGAGCAGATGCATCCAAGTTTTTACGATCCGAACAGTGATTTTAACACTCTTCGTAAAGAATTTGTCTATAAACTTTGTCCGATACAGACACCCCGTTATTTAAGAAAAATCTGCCTCAAAGAGGCAAGCTTTAGTGCCATAGCGGCTAGCGTAGCCGATCGGGGCTTTGCTTTGAATGGCGTTAAAATTGAGTAAAAGGAGATTTTTGTGCATGAATATTCGATAGTACAGGCTTTGTTGACACAATGTGAAGATATAGCACGTGAAAATGAAGCCCAATCGGTTAAAAAAATTATTGTTAAAATCGGTAAGATGAGCGGAGTGGAACCCCATCTGCTGGAAATGGCATTTAATACATTTAAAGAGAAAACGGTGTGTGACGGAGCAGATTTTGTGTTGAACGTACAGCCTCTGGTGATCGAATGTAAAGAGTGCGGAGTACAGACAACACTGGATGAGATTTTTTACAAATGTCCAGCTTGCGAAAGTCTGGATGTCAAAGTGATCGACGGTGAAGATATGTATTTAATGACCTTGGAAATGGAGTAGAACATGCAAGAATATTGGGAATTGTATATGAAGACAATCGATGGCAACATCGCGTCGGTTTTAGTGAATGCAGGTGTTTCGGTAGAGTTGCCCAGTGACGATAAGTATTTTATGGGATTTATCAAGGTTAAAATGAATTCACCGAGCGATAAAGGACTTATTGCAGAAGATGAAGAAGCACAATTGAGTTTTATCGAAGATAAAATCGAGATGGAATCACTGCGATATCGTATCGGAACCTATGTCGGTAAAATCGTTTCCAACGGTGAGATGACTTTTATTTATTATCTCAAACACGATTTTGAATGGTCGGATATGGTTCAAGCCGCGATGAAAGAGTTTACAACGTACAGCTATGAATACGGTTCTAAAATGGACAGTGAATGGGAAATATACCATAAGCTTCTTTTTCCGACTCCCATCGAGTGGCAAATTATTCAAAACCATAAAGTCTGTGATAATTTAAAAGTCCAAGGGGACTCACTTCACCTTCCTCGCGCCATTGAGCATAAATCCTATTTTGATACCTTGGAGCAACGAGATTCTTTTGCAGAACGAATTGAATCCGAATCGTTTAAAGTAAAAGAATTTATAGAAGCAAATGAAAGTATTCCGATGATGGGTGTAAGTTTTTACCGTCAGGATAAACCGTTTTACTACGATATTGATACATTAACCTTGCATCTTATTGAACTTTCTCATCAATGCGGCGGTCAATATGACGGTTGGGAAACCAGTGTCGTCAAAATTTAGTAGAAAAAAATGAAAATCTATTCACTTTTAAGAAAGTTTAATGTAATCACGGCGATAATAGCTATATAAACGTCTAAACGTTAAGCTAGCAAGGAGTTGATTATGGATCATCAAGATTTAATGAAAAAGTTACGAGCACACGAAGGTCTGTCACGACGTGACGCCCTAAAAATGATGGCACTTTCTCCTGTTGCTGCATCGGTATTGGCTGGATCTGCTGCTCCAACGACATTATCGGCTTCTTCGTCGAATGCTGTGGGTAAAATCGTCATTGTCGGAGGGGGTGCAGGTGCGTTGATGGTTCTTTCACGTCTTCGTAGAGCGTTTGCTAAACCGGATATTACGATTATTGCGCCAAATGAAAAACACGTGTATCAACCGGGACAGATTTTTGTCGCTGCGGGTGAATACGCTCCTGAAGATATTATTTTTGACAACAAAGGCTACATCGGTGAAGATGTAACATGGATCAAAGACGAAGCGGCAACATTTGACCCTGATAACAACAAACTTACAACCAAAGGTGGTAAAATCGTTGACTACGATTATCTCGTTGTAGCCACTGGCGTACAGTACCATTATGAGCAAATTGCAGGCTTGACCGCTGATATGATCGGTAAAAACGGTATTTCCAGCGTCTATCTCAGTGATTTGGCAGCTGGAACAGCAGAGGGTGGAACGATTACGCATGAATGGTTTAAAGAACTTCATGAAGCAGCAAAAACTTCCAAACCGCGTGTTATTTGTACTCAGCCGTCAACCCCGCTCAAATGTGGAGGAGCTCCTCAAAAAATTCTTTATCTTAGTGATGATTTCCTCAAACGTGATAAATTAACGGCTGACTTTACGTTTGCAACTGCCGGGGATAAACTCTTTGGTCTACCAGAGATTGATGCGGCACTTCATAAAGTTCAAGAGGGCTACGGCAATATTAGCAATAAATTTGGTCATGAGCTCATTGCCATTGATGCTGAGAAAAAACTTGCAACGTTCCATCATAAGTATGAAGTAAAAGGAGAGTTCGACAAAGAACTCAAAGAATACGACATGATTGAAAAAGAAGAAGATATCACGATGGAATACGATTTCATCCATATCACACCACCAATGGGAGCAGTGGATGCCGTGGCTAATTCAATGCTCGGATGGCAAAAAGGGACAGCAAAAGGGTGGCTCGAAGTCGATCGTGAAACACTCCAGCACCGCCGATATAAAAACGTCTTTGGAATCGGCGACGTATGCGGTATTCCTATTGGTAAAACAGGCGGAAGTGCACGCCATCAAGGACCAATTGTTGTGGGAAATCTAATCTCGGTCATGGAGAAAAAAGAACCAACATTGAAATTCGACGGCTACACCGTTTGTCCTCTTAAAACATCGTATGGTGAGATAATAATGGCAGAGTTCAATTATGAAGGTCTTGCTCCCTCGTTCCCTCTCGATCCGGCACAGCCACGATGGGTATGGTGGGCGTTTGATCTCTACATGCTTCAACCGATGTATCGTTATTTGATGCTGAACGGTTTGATGTAACAAATTTTAGGCAGTCAATTTCATCCTCTTTGCGTTATGATTTCAAAAAGCTAAAAGAGAAGTGATGAAACTGCCTGAACCTATTTATTTTAACGACTACAAACCTAGCGATTACACGATTACATCGTGCCTTTTAGAATTTATTATTGACAACGGTTCTACCCGTGTGGATAATGTCATGGAAATCAAACACCAAAATCCGGATGCCAAAGAGCTGCGTCTGGATGGCGAGATGATGGACATTGAGCTTATATGGGTCAATGACGAACTTTTTAGCGAAGAGATGTACGTCAAAGAAGAAAATTTCATACTCCTCCCTCTCGATACTGATGAAGCACGTATCCGCGTTATTACCCGCCTTTATCCCGATGACAACACCGCATTAGAAGGATTGTATCGTTCAGGTGGTATTTGGTGTACTCAAAACGAGCCTGAAGGGTTTCGTCGAATCACCTACTTCATCGACCGACCTGATGTAATGACTCGCTTTACCACCAAAATCATCGCCAATCAAGCCGTATGTCCGATATTACTGGGAAATGGAAACCTCGTAGGTACGGCAACACTGGAAAATGGAAAACATCTCGCGATTTGGGAAGATCCTATCCCTAAACCCTCGTATCTTTTTGCTCTTGTTGCGGGTGATTTAGGGAGCATTCACGATACGTTTATCACAATGAGCGGTAAAAAAGTCGATTTGGCGATCTATTGTGACCGAGGAAATGAAGATAAATGCCACCATGCGATGCGAAGTTTGAAAAAAGCGATGACATGGGATGAAGAGACATACGGACGGGAGTATGATTTAAGCGTTTATAACATTGTTGCCGTAGACAGTTTTAACATGGGGGCAATGGAGAACAAGGGGCTAAATATCTTTAACTCCCACTATGTTTTAGCCGATGAGAACACTGCAACCGACGGGGATTTTATGGGAATTGAGAGTGTCATCGCTCATGAGTATTTTCACAACTGGACGGGAAACCGTATCACGTGCCGAAACTGGTTTGAGCTGACGCTTAAAGAAGGTCTGACGGTCTTTAGAGACCAATGTTTCAGCGCCGATATGAACTCGCAGCTCATCGGGCGTATCGATGATGTCCAATCGCTTCGTGAGCGTCAGTTTGTCGAAGATGCGGGTCCCACTGCCCATCCGATCAAACCTGATCACTTTATCGAGATCAACAACTTTTACACGGCAACCATTTATGAGAAAGGTGCCGAAGTGATTCGGATGCTGTATACGCTGTTGGGTAGTGAGAAATTTCGCCTGGCAATGGACAGCTATTTTGAACACTTTGATGGTCAAGCGGTAGGAACAGAGGAATTTTTATGGGCGATGCAAACACAAAGCCCTTTTGATTTAACGCAGTTTAAACGATGGTATTCACAAGAGCGTACTCCAACTCTCAAAATTTCGAGCAGCTACGATGCCGTCGCACAAACCATGACACTGAACATCACGCAAAGTATCCCTAGAGACACCCAAGGGCGTGAGCAACTACCGTATGCGTTTCCTTTGGCTCTTGGATTATTAGACAGTGCAGGGGGCGATATACTGCTCAAAAGTACCAAGGCGACGATGATTCACGAGGGGATTATTTGGATTGATCAAGCAACTACCAGCATTGTTTTTGATGAGGTCTGTGAAGCTCCGAAACTCTCTCTCAATCGTCATTTTAGCACTCCGGTCAAAATCGAGTGTGAAGAATTGGACTACCCCTTTTTGATGGCGATGGACAGTGATGGATTTAATCGCTATGAAGCGTCTCAGGTTTTTGGGATGGAGACCATCGAAAAAATGATGAAGGGCGAAGCTATCGATCCTCAATTTATAAAAGCTTACGGAGTGATCTTGTCTGATGCGTCATTGGAATCGATGTTTAAAGCACAACTTCTAGGATTACCTAGCATCAGTACGATGATGCAGCGCCAAGAGATTTTGGATGTGGATGCGATTCATACGGCGCTTGAAACACTTAAAAAACATTTGGCATCGCACTACAAAGAGAAACTTGTCCCTCTGATGGAAACACTGTATGAACCGTTTAACGGTGAGATAGACGCACAAAGCATGGCATCACGCGCACTTAAAAATCGTTATTTGGGACTTCTCATGAGTCTTGAAGACGAATCAATCTCTCAAATGTGTGTAATGCATTACAAAGAATCGGTCAATATGACGAGCCGTTTAGCGGCAATGGATTTACTCGAAAATTATGCTCCGCACTTAGCAACTGAGGCGTTAAGTGATTTTTATCAAAAACATTCTCATGAAACCTTGATCATGAACAAATACTTTGCCCTTCTTTCGTCTTCACGACGTGAGGGGACACTGGAGCGTGTTATTGCCTTACAAAACGACGCTGCCTACGATATGAAAGTCCCTAATTTGGTACGTTCGCTCATCGGAAGTTTTTCGCGTAATGCCGTTGCGTTTCATCATGTCTCAGGAAATGGATATCTCTTTCTTGCGGATAAAGTCATTGAAATAGATGCCTTCAATCCTCAAATCGCTTCGGGACTTGCAGGAGCGTTTAAAAGTTACGGGAAACTTTCCCCATTACAAAAAGCAACAATGGGGATTGAACTGGAGCGTATCAAAAATCATCCGAATATTTCCAATAACGTATTTGAAATTGTAAATAAAATTATAAGTATTTAAGGGCATTTTGACGAATAATCTAGTATTATTATATCAATTTTAACGTCAAGGATTTTTATGATTAAAATTTTACCAACGATTGGGATGCTTTTTATCGCATCACTCTCATTGTGGGGAAACTCCTCAAAAGAGTGTGCACAATGTCACAGTGCTATTGTAAAAGAGTGGGAAACATCGGCGCATGCCATGGCGCACAGCAGTAAAAATGAATTGTATGCCAAAATGGTTGCCGGTGCTGCAAAAACCAATGGAGTTGACCCTTCCAAAATAATGGAAAATTGTAATATTTGTCATGCCCCCGCTGAGGATATTAAAGTTAAAGAAGAGGGTGTGACCTGCGTAGCGTGTCATAGAATCGATGCGATAGAACATCAAAACAAAAGCAAACCCCCTATCGGTATAAACACCATTCGCTGGATGAAAGAAAACGTTATGGCAGGTCCTAGCGGAAATGGGAATTCTCCATATCATGGGATTGTAAAACGTCCTTTCATGGAAGCAAACAGTGATACATTGTGTCTGGCGTGTCATAACGTGATGAAAAACAAGCAAGACATTACCGTGTGCAATACGGGGGATGAACATCGTCGCGGCACAACCCAAAAAACGTGTATCGAATGCCACATGGGTGAAGCAAAAATGGGACTTGTCTCTTCACTTTCTACCTCCAAAAAGATGATGCGCTCTCATGGATTTCACGGTGCACGCAACAGTGATATTTTGACCAAAGCGGTTGATTTGGAACTTGCCAAAAAGAATGGTGATTTAACGCTAACGCTTACCAATCTCTCAAGCCACAATTTTCCTACCGGCACAGGCGTACGCATCGCTACGGTTGTCAGTGAGTTTTACAAAGGAAATACAAAAATTTCCACGCAAACCGAAAAACTGGAAGTTATTTTCGCAGCAGCTGATGGCAACATAACCCTCCCTCCAATGGCAAGTAAAGAGCTAAGCGATACCCGTCTTAAGCCTAATGACGTTCGCATATTGGGCATCGTTATTCCAAAAGGAAGTACACACGCGGTAGTAACGATAAATTATAGATTGGCAAAAGAGTCGATCGTCGAGAAATTTCAACTGAGTGACGAGAGGTTTAAGAAAGAATATAGAGTCGTATCAAAAAAGATCAAACTTTAATGCCTCTTGAATAAGGCATAAAGAATTTGTTTTATAACGATGAATTGGCTTTTTGTTGTAATGAAGCGAGTTGTATTTCCAGCTCTTCAAGCCGTTCCATTTTTTGGTAATGGCGCAGGTTTAAGCTGGTGAATTTATAGCCTAAAAAGATGATTAGAGGCCAAAGCCCCAACCATAGAAATGCTTCGATGTATTCCATGTTTTACTCCTAATAACTAAATGGATCGTTTTTGATCTCATCGTGGGTGAGCGGACGCGCCATCGCTTTCCAAACGACTACAATATACCCTAATACGACAGGAACGAATAAAGAGACATACCCCATAACGGTCAAGGTGTATCGGCTGCCTGAACTGTTTGCCGTGGTCAATGAGCTTTGGATATCGACGTACGAGGGATAAAAAGGTGCGCCTCCTACTCCTGTTGAAAAAAGAAGGGCAAAAACCATTAATACCGTTCCGGCTGCGGCACACCAGAATCCCGATTTTTTAGCTCTTATTCCTCCGAGAAGAAAAAGTCCTAATCCGATGACAAAAGGGGCTAGAATACTTATAGGATAGGTGATAAAGGTATGAAAATAGCGATTCATTTCGATGACCACTCGATTATTTTCTATCGAAAGTCCAGGAATGATAAAAATCCATGTAGCATATACCGCTAAAGCAGCAACCGTGATGAGCATCTCAATATGAAGTTTTTTGAGTGCTGAGCGTCTAATTTTATCCTCTTCAACGCTGTTTAGAATATACAACATTCCCAAAATACGTGAGAGCATCATCACGCTAAGTCCTCCCAAAATATTAAAAGGGATGAGTAATGCTTCAAGCCCTCGTGTTGCAACCATCCAGTGTGACAAGTTCGCATCGTCCACGATAAATGCTCCGCCTGAAAAGAGGGTCGAAATGATGACACCGATCAAAAATGGGGAGAGATAGCCGTTGATACTCAAAAAAGTTTCATAGATGTGTGCGCCGTAGACATTCCCTTTTTTAGTGCGGTACTCATACGAAACGGCTTGGATAATATACGCAAACAAAAGTGTCATCCATGCGAAATATGCTCCTCCGAAACTCACGGCATAAAAGAGGGGAAACGCGGCGAAAATTGCGCCACCAAATAACACAAGAGTGGTAAACCCAAGTTCCCATTTGCGTCCGAAAACATTGTAAAGCAAGGTTTTATCCGCTTCATTTTTCGCAATAGAGGGGATCAGTGCTTGACCTCCTTGAACGAAGAGCATCATCGCTAAAAACCCGCCCAAGAGAGAGACAATCCCCCACCAGTAATTTTGAAGCCATAGCAATTCCCATGTCTCAAACATGATCGTCTCCTTTTTCGGCAATGTGCGGTCCGTTGGCTATCGCTGACACCATAATCTTTATCTCTGCGATTAACAGCGTAGTAAAGAGGATGGCAAACGCCCAAAACGTAATTTTAACCGTTGTAGTACTCAGTGCACTTACACCTTTCATCGTAGGAAGAAGGTCTTGGATAACCCAAGGCTGGCGTCCTACTTCTGCAACAATCCATCCTGCTTCACATGCAACAAACCCAAGAGGAATGGACATAAAAGTAATCCACAACGCCCAGCGGGTATTGATCAGTTCATTGGTCATTGAAAGATACAAAAGAACCATAAATAAAACGATAAAAAAAGAACCTAATCCTACCATTACGTGGAAACTGTAAAACGTCAATGCAATAGGGGGAATCGTTTGAAGCGCATTGGTGAAATGACCATAGCCCATGTACGATTGGTTTGCATCAAAAGCTTTTAGACTTCTTTCTGCGGCGAAGGTATTGTTCGATTTTTTGGCTTCATGATAGTCGGACAGATCACTTAGTGCCGCACGTCCTCGTTGTATTTTTTCATCTGCACTCATAATGCCAAATTTTTCATTTCCGCTGATGAGATCATTGATTCCCGGAACAAAAGCGTTGATGTCATGGTATCCTAAAAGGGAGAGAGCATAGGGGATTTGAATGTCTCCGTAAAACTCCGGAAGATCATCACCTACTTTTTTATCAGGATTTAAAATCCCAAATGCTACGATTCCAGCACGTCCTTCACCTGAATAAAGACCTTCCATGGCAGCTAATTTCATCGGCTGTTTTTGAGCCACTTGATGTGCCGATTCATCACCGCTTAAGAGTAAAAACAGGGATGCAAAGAGCCCAAAGGAAGCAGCAACGATGATACTGCGACGGGCGAACTGTGTTTCTCGTCCACGGATGAGAAACCATGCGGAAACGCCGACAACGAAAACAGCAGCGGTTACGTATCCGCCGCCAATGGTATGGAGAAATTTGGCAACAGCGACAGGAGAAAAAATGACATCCCAAAAATTCCCCATCTCATAGCGCATCGAATCGGGATTAAAATTCATCCCAACCGGATGCTGCATCCAGCCGTTTGCGACTAAAATCCACAATGCCGAGAGATTGGTCCCAATGGCAACCAGCCATGCTGATGTGAGGTGAAACCCTTTGGACACACGGTTCCATCCGAAGAAAAGGACAACAAAAAAAGTCGATTCGAGGAAAAAAGCAAAAATACCCTCAATCGCCAAAGGTGCACCGAAGATATCACCGACAATCCATGAATAGGCAGCCCAGTTGGTTCCAAACTCAAACTCCATAATGAGACCTGTTGCAACGCCGATAACGAAGTTGATTCCGAAAAGTTTGACCCAAAATTTGGTGGTAGAGAGCCATTTCTCATCACCCGTTTTGACGTAAATCGTCTCCATTATGGCAACGAGAAAAGAGAGCCCCAGTGTCAGTGGAACAAACAAAAAATGGTAAATCGCCGTCAGCGCAAATTGCGCACGCGACCAGTCAATAAGATCCATGGTACGGTTCCTTTGTTAGGGTTTTAAAGTTTCTGCGATCATTGAAGGTGCTTCTTTCGGAGCGTTTTTATAAGGGTTGCCAGAGAAAAATTGAAAAAGTCCCCAAATAATGAGTAATTTGATGATAAGTACCATCATGAGTTTATTTCTAAAGTGCATTGCCCGCCATAAATCACGATACATTGACACGATGGAACCACGATTCATGCTTATCTCCATTGCAGTTGTTTGATCAGATGATCGTAGATGTACTGAACTTTTTGCGAATCAGGTTCGCCTTTGTAATCCATTTGAGCGCGTGCGATTGTAGTATTTTGTTCCTTTATCGTAATACGGATATATCCATCAAAATCAGTTCCTAAGGAACGGCTTTGGGCATTGGTGCAATGTGCACAATACGTATAGACTTCTAAAGAGATGGGAGTATTAGAATCGTTCTTAAAATCGCTATTGAGCATACCGCTTAAATCGTCAATATGAAGGGAAGAAGGAGGATGAGAGATGAAGTTGGGGTTTGAAATTTCAGTATACACTTCCCTCTCCCAACATCCACTGAGAAAGAGAATGCTTATCAAGAGAAATAGATTTTTTTTCATGGGTTAAGAGAGGGTGTGTTGCAGAGTTAATGCATTAGGAATTAATAATTCCTTTAACCCACCCCTCCATCGTTTCATTGATTGCATACATCGGAGCTTCTAAAAAGGTGATAACAAAATTTTCACCCATATCACACACACCGATGGAACGAGGGCGAGGTGCCATCATCTCGGGTCTTGGAAGTTTTTGCCCGAAACAAAATATGACCATCTTCGCTTCACTCATAGAAGGATTGATATCTCCTCCAAGAGAAGTTGTATGGGCGTGATGGTCAAACTCACCGATATATGCTGCAATTGGGTTGGAAGCAATTTGATCTTTTAAATAGCTGATGATCTGATTGACATCTGAGTAACGCGACTCTTTTTTAGTGATTTCAAGAGTATAAATGGGATATTTTTCCATAAAAGTAGTTTGTTTCAAAGCGTATTTCCTTAGTGATGTGATAGTTTAGATTGATAGAAATATTACATCCCGGGAATTCGAGGAATATAACCCATTTTCGACATTTTGTAATACCATCCCCATCCGATTTTCATCCAATGTCCGATAATCGGCATCGGGATAAGGAGTGCTTTTTTATCGTCACGGTAAACGAATCCTGCACCATTGCCCATATCCATAACACAGAGGATATTGAGGTGATTTTTGTACCCTTTTTTCTCCCCGGATTTGAGACCGACGGTTATTGCGCTGTTGTGAGCGGCATTGCGTGCCATGACTTCGGCGATGTGTCCTTGCTTAGCTTTCCAGTCAGGACCTTCCAGTGCCGCAGCATCTCCGATGGCATACCATCCTTTAACCCCTTCAATTTCACAAAAATCATTAATACGGATAAAGTCGGCATCGTTAAGGGGGAGATTACTCTCTTTGATAAGATGCTGTCCATTTCCAGCGGGGATGAACATCGTTAAATCGCTCTCGAGAGTGCTTCCGTCTTCGAAAACAATCTTTTCGGATTCAAAACGGGTGATTTTTTTGCCATAACGTTCGCGGAAGTTATTTTTTTTGAACATCATCGCCATGAGCTTAAGGGCTTTTTCACCCATTCGCGCCCCAGGAGTTGCCATCGGGGCGAAAAAAGTCATCTCGAAATTATCACGAATTCCCAATTTTTTGAGTTTATGATGGAGGTTAAAAAAGAGCTCAAATCCAGGACCGCCTCGTACGCCGCTAGGGTCATTGGGATTGCCGCCAAATCCGAATGCGATTTTCCCCGATCCTTTTTTGATTAAGACATCAATTCTTTTTTTGAGTAACAGCGATTGTTCCGGAGCACCACAAATAGAGAGAGTATGTTCGAGTCCCTCATGCTTCATTTTGCCCGATCCAAGCGCTATAACGAGATGATCGATTTGGCATTCACCCTCTTTTTCAAGTGTGATGGTTTTTCTAAGAGCATCGATTGCAATGACACGATCAATGGTGAGGACAAAATTGTGACGTTCTGCAAATGTATTTAGGGGCAAAGCAACATCATCAAAGGCATACGTTCCAACGGGAATCCAAATTGAGATAGGGAAGTTATACAGATAATCCCGATCACTGATCAGTTCAACGTCAAAACCTTCTTTACGGTAAAAAATCGCTGCTTCAAGTCCGGCAATCCCGCCCCCAATAATGGTAACGTTCTTCATTGGTATACCCTTCTTACTATGGTCTGCAAATAATAATTATTGCTTTTAACTATCAATGTGAATTATAATATGAATGACGATTAAAGTCAATGGTATAGTTTATTTATACCGTCAATTTTTATTTATGAGAGATAGTTATTTTTGAAGAAAATTTTCGTTTGATAAATAGGAATAAGAATCGAAGTATGAAAATAAAAATGTAGACTATAGAGGTATAAACGAAAGGGTGAAAAAAATTCTCCCTTACTTGCATGTGGTTAAAACGAGAAAAAGGGTGAGTAAGAAGATCTGGATGAAGTGAGACTGATAAAAGTATCAGCATACTACTAAATATTAGAGCTTCTTTGAGCAACCTTTTTTTCATTATTACATCAAGCCGCGCATCATAAGATGCCAATACATCGGTTTAAGCATGTAGAGATCAAATGCCCACCAAATCCAGCGTTCTTCTTCAACGGCAAGCGGGAATGACGGAGCAGCACCGAGGTAGTTGAACTCAGCCAAGATAATTTTGCCGTATTGAGTTTTCAACGGACATACCGTGTAGCCGTCAAATTTTTCCGTAAGGGCTTTTTTCTCCATTTGAGAAATCAGATTGGCCACCATAATTGGTCCGTGATGGCGAGCACTTCCTCCGGTTTTACCCAGTGGAATACCGCACACATCACCGATTCCGAAGACATTAGGGTATCGGTTATGTTGCAGTGTGTCTTGATCCACTTCCAGCCACCCTTTTGCTGACCCTTTTTGCCATGCAAGAGCGGAATTAAAAACAGCATCCGGTGCAGACATCGGAGGAACAATATGGATAAAATCATATTCCATCGGTACACGCTCAACAGTAGTGATGGTTTCATATTCTTCTAAATCCTCGTCATATGCCCCTTTGGTTTCTACTTTGGTTTCAAACGTAGCGATTTTTTTCTCCCCGTCGATAGCAACGAGATTGTGCTTGAATTTATTGGTGATGTTCCCATAACGCGGTTGAACCACTTCATTGAGCGCTTTGTTGACCGCAGGGACACCGAAAAGTTTATCACCGTTAAGGGCAAAAGTGAAATCAGCGGTTAATCCATCTTGTTTGAGAAAGTCATCACTGAGATAAAGAATCTTTTGGGGAGCTCCACCGCATTTGATAGGAGTTGCGGGTTGAGTGCAGATGACACGAGGTTTCCCTTTTTTCGCCGCTTCTTTAACGTCGTTGAACCATTTCCATGTTATTGATCCACCCTCAGCTGTCCCTTTTTCGAGATTATTGAGATAGACGCTAGAAATACCGTTTTTACCGATCATATCGATGGTAAGCCCTTCGATTTTTTCATAATGGTAGACCAACCCCGTGGCTACAATGAGATAGTCATAAGAGACTTTTTCCCCTTTTCGGGTAGTAAGGGTGTTGTTGTCGGGATCAAATGTGGCAACTTCGTCTTTAATCCATTTGACATCATCGGGGATAAAATCGAGATTGCTCCCGATAATATCCTCAGGTGCATATTCACCCGCTGCAACAAACACTTGCCCGGGCTGGTAAATATGAACTTCATTGGGAGCAATGATTGTAATGTCAGGATTGGAGAGAGCTTTACGCAAACGTGCCATTGCCATGATACCGCCAGCACCGCCTCCGACGATAACGATTTTGCCTTTGGCATCCGAAGCCATGGCATTCGTACCATTACTGCTGCCAGCAGAGGCAAGAACACCTGCCGCGATAGGAGAGAGCCCCATAAATCGTAAAGCTTCACGACGGGTCATACCGGATTTGATTTCATTGAGTGCGTTAAGTTCGAGTTTAGACATAAATGCTCCTTAATATTGATAGCGCACAAATGCGCGAAGTTCTTGAGAATGGTCGAGATTTTTGAAGGATGGATCATCCATAAATGAGATGCTGGATCGATAATTGTAATTGATGTAGGTATAGCGCAGTTGTGCCGTCAAATTTTTTCCTACGATTGGAAGATTCCAATAGGTTTCATACGCATCTCCCCGTGTGGCAACTTTGGATCCGATGATGGAATCTTCTGCCCATGTCATGGGTGTCCAATATTTACTTCCATGGTTGTATTCGATGCCGATACGACCGCCGTCACTGATCGTATCGGGAAATAATACTCCTGCCCAAAAACTGTATCCTGTTTTATTATCAGTGGAACCCAGCATTGTGTAGCCACTGTCTGGATTAGTAGACGTCATCGCCACACTTGCAAACACCGTTGAATCATTGAGAAAATCAACATCTTCATTGAGGCCGTCGAGCTGATAGGAGAGGGCAGCATAATGTGCTGTTCCTGCAGCTACTCCTCCATAAGTAGTACCTGAAACAGTATCTCCTTTAGCATTCATAATCATTGCATATTCCGCCATCAGATTGCTGGCACCATCATTGTAAATGGACATTGGCAAGACTAGAAAGTCGACTTTATCATCACCAGGGAATGTTGTTCCAGTGTAAGGTACTGTACTGAGAGCATTTTGATTAATCGTGTCGTACGAGCGTCCGTAAACGACTTTCAGATACGATCCCGGTAAAAAGACTTTATCGAGATTAAACTGCATCATAGCCCCATCGACTTCGACATTGGTAATGTGTGCGAGTGGTGATCCTGGTTTTTGTGTCCCTTCACGATTGTTGGCTAAGAACCCATCCACTGCAGCACGGCGACCCACGCTGAACGTCATCGGAATATCCCAATCGTTCCCAAATTTATAAACAAAATAGGCTTGTCGTAAACCTAGGGAAGCATCATGCGGTTTTGAATTCGCTTCCCAACCCATATCTTGAGACATTGCTGAGTGATTTACACTTGTATCCGCTCCCCAGTAATAATCAGCTGCCACTTGACCGTTAAAGAAGAGATCATCATTGACTTTAGAACCCATACCCAGCCATAGACGATTAGTGAAGAGAGAGTTGTTTGAATATTTTTGTCCTGAATGTGTAGCATCAGCTGAACCATCGCGATTTTTCGCGTCATCAGCATATTGATAGTTGATATTATGAAATGCTGAACGAAGATCAATATCCCATTTGATATTGTCATTGGCACTTTGAGCGTTGACTTTTGAGAGCATGTCGCCTTGAGAGATCTGAGTTTCTTTTATCTCGGCTTGATTCTCTTGGAGAACGATTTGTGTTTGTTGTGTTGTTCCTTGGGCTTGTTCGAGCTGTTCAATCCGTTGGATCAGTTTTTGAATTTGTGCTTGCAGTGCGGCTTCATCTGCCAGCAAGTTTCCTGAAAATAGCGATGCTGCTATAAGTGATAGGGTGATTTTCTTCATCCGTCTTCCTTGGATTAATTTCGTAATGATGCGAGAGATTTAAAGGGACTAATTTACGAAACCCAAAGGTTTCGCCAGGGGGTTAGCACGAAGGGATATTACCGCTGTCACGTGCGAAGTCGTGAACGAAATCATACAAATGCGTTTCAATTTTTTTATACTTATCGCTTTCAAAAAAGTCTTTGCCTGCTGGACATGCTTCGGTCATTTTTTTATTTAATGTGCCCGCTTTATAAGCTTTATCCCAATCTGCCTGTTTGTATTTAGCGGCAAATACGCCACCGGTAATTCCACATGTCTCTTTGAGATTTTTTTGGTAAAGCTTTTTACCTTTTTCAGAATCAGCAGAAGCGGTTGTACTAAAGAGTGTAAGACCAAGAAGGGCTGCTAACGCAATTTTAGAGATTGAAGTCATTGTTTTTTCCTTAAGTAGGTAGTTTTATGAGCATCCAAGAGATACTCAAAGATTTTCGAAATGATGATACACTTGGAATTATAAAAATAATATAAAGTTAACTAAAAGATTACCTGAGGTTATTATTATTAATTATTCCGTTAAATAATATTTGTTTATAAACCTAATAATGTATAGTTCTTTAGCAGCTAGGGGTGTAAAACTAAAAAAATATGTTGGGAAGAAAAGTAACACTCAGCGACATTATTAAAATTTTAGTCTAAATTATAAGGATTAAATTAAGGATGTGATAGCATTGTGACGTAATAGGATTATAATCGTCTTTTATGGAATTTGAGTAATTAAGCAGGGAGAAAGTATGGCAAGATTAGTTGTTTTAGGCGGCGGTGTCGCTGGACACACAGCAGCAACATTTGAAGCAGATTGGCTTGGAAGTGATCATGAAGTAGTCGTGGTTACTCCAAACGCAAAATGGAATTGGATTCCTTCAAATATTTGGGTTGGCGTCGGTCAAATGTCTAAAGAAGAGGTCACTTTTGATCTTGACCCTGTTTACAAAAAAGCAGGGATTACGTATAAGCAAGCTAAAGCAGTCAGCCTTAATCCTGAGGGAAATGCTTCAGGAGACAAACCGTTTGTCACTATTGAGTACACCGGTCAAGGTAAAGCGGGTAAAAGCGAAGAAGTAACGTATGACTACCTTATCAATGCAACAGGACCAAAATTAAACTTTGGCGCAACTCCTGGCTTGGGTGAGGGTTCGTCATTGGGCGAGCACACTGTTTCAGTGTGTACAGCAGATCACGCAGAACATGCATCCCATGAACTTATGAAGTGCATCGAAAAAATGAAAAAAGGGGAACATCAAAAATTCCTCATCGGTACAGGTCACGGTATGTGTACATGTCAGGGTGCAGCGTTCGAATACATCTTCAACATTGAACATGAACTTAACAAAGCCGGTGTTCGTGATATGGCCGAGATCAAATGGATTTCAAACGAAGCATTCCTAGGCGACTTCGGTATGGGCGGATTGCACATGAAAGTGGGCGGTTACGTTGTAAGTTCACGTATTTTCACTGAGTCATTGTTTGCTGAGCGCGGTGTTGATTATATTACTGGTGCACACGTCAACAAAGTTGAAAAAGGAAAAGTTACCTACGAACTTCTTGATGGAACTATGGGCGAAGAGACATTTGACTTTTCAATGTTGATTCCACCATTTGCGGGCGTTGGTCTTAAAGCCTATAATAAAGCTGGAGAAGACATTACTGATACGGTATTCGCTCCAAACGGCTTTATGAAAGTTGATGCGAACTATACTCCTAAACCATACGAAGAATGGAAAGCGTCTGACTGGCCTCGTACCTATCAAAATCCTGCCTATAAAAATCTTTTTGCAGCGGGAATTGCATTTGCACCTCCGCATATCATCTCTAAACCTGCAAAATCACCAAATGGTACTGTGATCAATCCAACTCCTCCACGTACAGGTATGCCAAGCGGTATTATCGGTAAGGCAGTTGCTCACAGTGTTTGTGATTTGATTAAAAATGGTGAAGGCGCTCATTTACATGAAGCATCTATGGCAGAAATGGGTGCGGCATGTGTTGCATCAGCAGGTAAAGGCTGGTTAGATGGCCAAGCGGCTGCAATGACGGTATTCCCTGTTGTTCCTGACTATGAAAAATATCCTGGAACGGGTCGCGATACGGATTATACCTTTGGTGAAATTGGTTTGGCTGGTCACTGGATTAAGCATATTCTTCACTATTTGTTTATGTACAAAGCGAAGCTAAAACCGTTCTGGAAAGTAATTCCAGAATAAACCATCTATTTTAAAAATATTAAGGAGATAATTATGGCAGTAAAACCTGAAGAATTTAATTTTGCAAAAAACAATAAATTCAATAATGCAATGATCCCAGGAAAATTTGCTCGAGCTATGCGTACCTGCAAAATTTGGCAGTTTATCCGTTTCGTCATCATCAACCTCAAGATGATTATAGTTGTGAGTAAAAGTCACTAAAGCGAATTAATTTTGAACGCCAAAGGAATACATCCCTTTGGCTACACTTGCCGCTAAGGCACTAATGCTTGCCTCTTTTGAGGCAGATTCTTTAAAGATCTTCATAATGATTCAACCTCTTATTCAATATCCCGACCCTACCATCCGATTAATATCGGCTAATGTCCGTTTCTTTAATGATGAACTCACGCAATGGATCACCGATATACGTGATACGATGATAGCAAACGATTTGGATGCCCTCAGTGCAATTTTAATCGGTATCCAGCAAAGCATTATCGTCATTAAAGAAGGGGAAAATTACATACCCTATATCAATGCTCGTCTTATCAAGCATTCTGATGTTCAAACACACACAGAGCGAAGTATCTATTATCCGGGTATCAGTGTAGATGTTGATCGGTATGATAAAGTAACGGTTGTCTCTGAAGATGAAAATGCCTCTCCATGTTATCGTGATTTGGAGGGAGAGGCGGCGCGTATTTTTCAGCAACATTTTGACTATTGTTTCGGCAGTACGTTTGTGGACCGAGTAGACCGTGATATGAAACAGCGTATTCATGATCATCTTGAATTTGGATTGGTAAAAGATGGAGGGTCATGTCCAACTATTTTTTATCGTGACTACTTTAAACGTGGAGCACGATACATTATCCTTGGGATTGCTGCAACCTTTGTCGTTCCATTTTTTGCTTCAAGTCAGATACAGGAATGGACGTATTTAATGGATAAGTATCTTATTGCAGGGGCATTGCTGTTGATGATTGGCTACTTTTTCTATGCACAATATGAATCACAGCAATACAAACAGTGTACCAGTTGCCAAACAGGGAATATTATTGGTACACTTGCATTTTTAATAGGGCAGCTCGCCGTAGTGGCTCTGGGTGTTTTTCTCTGGGTGGCACCTTAAGCAACAGTAATTCAATAGCATCGAGGTAGAGTTTTATGGATTTCCCCAATTTTACGCAACTTTATCAAGCAAAAGAAGCCCTTGTCAATGCAAAAGAGACCATTTTAAACGAGTGGATTTCACAGCAGCAATGTTCTTTGATTTTAGATAAACATTCGATAGATTCCGAATGGTTTAAAGCCTATTATGCAAGTGCCGTTTTTGATTACTTCATGGGGGTTGTTGCAGGAGATATGGAGCTTGGGCAATGTCCGGTTATGAAAGAGTTTATTGCTTATCTCAAAAATCAAGAGATTCGTGCAGATGAGCTATTTATTTTGTGCAGCAATTTTAAACTTTCCGTACTCAATGCTACCTATTCTTTAAATATCAATTCGAAAAATTTATTTGAAGCTGTCAGTTATCTTTTTGATATGAATTTTGCCGGTGTATTGACGATTTATACGGATACGATTTACCAAAAAGAGCAAGAAGCTATCGAAGCGAATAAAGCAAAAGAATATTTTCTTTCCAACATTTCACATGAAATACGAACACCTTTGAATGCTATTTTAGGATTTGTTAATTTATTACAAGGTGAAAATTTAGGCGAGCGTATAGAAAAGTATCTCGATATTATTGCCCAAAGCGGTGAAAATTTACTCCATATAATCAATGATATTCTAGACTTTAGCAAACTTCGAAGTGGAGAATTTGCTATTGATCCCCATCCTTTTAATATTCACGATGAGATTACCAATACTTTGGAACTTTTTATTCCCAGCGCCAATGTGAAATCAATTCCTATTCTTTACTCAATCAATCCAAAAATTCCGCATTGTATTCGTGCTGATTCTTTTAGAATACAACAAATACTCGGGAATCTCTTGAGTAATGCAATCAAATTTAGTCCTCTTGGTTCTTCAATAAATGTGAGTGTTGACGTTAATCGTACCGATTCTACTCTTGTGATCTGTGTTCGTGATTACGGAGCGGGTATTGATACTAAAGATCAAGAGCGTATTTTTGATCCTTTTTATCAAGCTGCGGAGGGGATGAAATTCGGTGGAGGCGGAAGCGGATTGGGTCTTTCGATTTGCAAGCAGCTTGCACTTCAAATGGGTGGAGAAATCACTTTGGACTCCAAAGTAGGATGGGGAACACTTTTTGTGGTAACGCTTGCGGTTGAATTTCCTCCTGAAGAATTTTGTGCGATCAAAACGCTGCCCAGTAATAACGAATTTTTTATTGGCAAAGTTTTGGTTGCAGAAGATAATGAAGCCAATCAGGAGCTTATCCGAATTACTTTGGAGCGTTATGGTGTCGAGGTAACGGTGGTTCCAAACGGTCAAGAAGCATTAGCACATGCCTCTTCACAGCGATATGATTTAATTTTTATGGATGAACAAATGCCCATTATGAATGGACATGAAAGCGTTGCTAAAATTCGAGAGTATGAAAATTTACATTCTCTTCCCTCGACGCCGATCGTTGAACTGAGTGCCAATGTTCTCAAAGGTTCACGAGAAAAAGCGATACAGTGGGGCTATGATGCTTTTGTCGGTAAACCATTCGCAAGTCGAGATATAGAAATTTTATTGGAGAAGTACTTAGATAAAAGCAAAGTGTCTCACGAAGAGAGTGTGCATGAAAATACTTCATCACAAGAGATGAAACGTCTTGAAAAAGTATTGATGCTCTCTGGCGATCAGGTTCGGCAATTGTTGGACTTATTTCACAAAAATATGGTCAAATTATTGATGGAGCTAAAAGAGAATATCCAGCAATCCAATTATGAAGAGATTGCTCGTATTGCGCATACTATGAAAGGATCAAGTGCTAATTTTAGATTTGAAGCATTTGCTCATCGTGCAGCACTTTTAGAAGATACGGCACTGCATAATAATGAGTTTTTTGATTTTAACGAGGCGTACTGTGTTCTGGAATACGAATATGAAAAACTTTATTCTTCGAGATAATAGCCAATCCCCGAAGCATTTTTGATAACATCGGTGGGAAGCTTATTTCGTAAGCGCCAGACCAGAGTTCGAACACTGTTGTCACTCGCTCCTTCTTCTCCCCAGACGTAATCGGTTGCTTGTGCAAAATCGACAACACTTCCCAATTGAGCTATTAAAAGATGGATAAAAGCATTCTCTTTTTTGGTAAGTTTGATTTTTTGATCTTTGTAAAAAGTTTCTCCCAAAGAGATGTCATGGCGATAGCCATCTCCGAATTCAACAATGGGTTGAGTGGAAAGTTTTTTTGCATAAAGTAATTTTTCAAGATTTGCTTTGTCTGTTTTAAGGACATCGGCGTTGACAAGCCGTTTTTTTTCTTCCTCAAACCGATAAAGAGCCATTTGGATAGTGGTGTGAAGGTTAAGGGGATCAAACGGCTTGACAATATAGCCAAAAGGTTCAGTTTGTTTAGCTTTAGCGAGGATTTCACTGTCAGAATGGGCAGTTAAAAAGATAAAAGGGCGAGGCATTTTATCTCGAATAAAGTTCGCAACTTCAATCCCTCCATCATGTCGTTTAAGTCCTATATCGATGAGCACAATATCAGGATTATAAATTTTTATTTTGTTTTGAGCGCTGACTTCTTCGTTGGCCAATGAAAGAACCTCGTAGCCGAATTTTTCAAGCGACATTTTGAGATTAAGGGCAGTTACATCATCATCTTCAATAATAAGAACTTTTGTAGTAGTCATCTGTGTACTTCTTGATAATTTTTTGATTATTTTATCACAAATTTCGAAAATAAAATAAGATATTGTTATTATAACAACTTTGAGCCTAATATGACTGCTTTAGGGCGGTTTCAATCCAAAAGAGTATAATCGCGACACTAAACCCTTTAATGGATACTTATAATGCTTGATTTTGATAAATTTACTCGATACTCAAAGCCGGGACCTCGATATACGAGTTACCCAACTGCGCTCGAATTCAATGATGCCTTTGGTTACTCATCCTATCTTGAAAAGCTTCATTCCCAAGATCCTATACGCCCTTTGTCGCTTTATTTTCATCTTCCATTTTGTAAAAATGCCTGTTATTTCTGCGGCTGTAATGTTGTTTTTACGTCCAAAGAGGAGAAGAAAGAGCGTTACATTGACTATTTAACGCGTGAACTTCAAATTTTGAGTACCCATGTTGATGTAAATAGAAGTGTTATTCAGCTTCACTTTGGTGGAGGTACGCCAACGTTTTTTGATGCTAAACAGCTTGAACAGATTATTGCGACGATTAAAAGTACGTTTAAAAACTTTGCAGAGGGCGCTGAAATCAGCTGTGAGATTGATCCTCGGCACATTGATGATGCGCAGATGAAAGTGATGAGTGATGCCGGATTTAATCGTGTGAGTTTTGGGATTCAAGATTTTGACGAAAAAGTTCAAATCGCAGTTCACCGTGTTCAGCCCTATGACATCACTAAAGCAGCGATGGAATTGGCGCGTAAATATAACATGGTGAGTGTTAATGTCGATCTTATTTACGGATTGCCGTATCAGAGTTTGGAGACGTTTAAAAAGACCCTTGATTTGGCAATTTCTCTTGATCCGGATCGTTTTGCCGTATTCAACTATGCGCATGTTCCGTGGCTCAAAAAAACAATGCGTAAAATTGATGAGACGACCTTGCCTCATCCTGCAGAAAAGCTTGCCATTATGCGCTATACAATTGATTACATGACGGCTAAAGGGTATCGTTTGATCGGTATGGATCACTTCGCCAAACCTGCCGATGAACTCTTTAAGGCAATCGAGAAAGGGGAATTACACCGTAATTTCCAAGGCTATACGACCAAAGGCGGAGCTGATTTGATTGGTGTAGGGTTAACCAGTATCGGTGAGGGAATGGATTATTACGCTCAAAATTTCAAAGAGATGGAATTATACGAAGAGGCGATTGATGCCGGAAAACTTCCTTATGAGCGTGGAGTGTCGCTTCATGCAGATGATCAAATTCGTCAATACGTCATTATGGAGTTGATGAGTAACTTTAAACTTGATATTAAACGTTTTGAGACGTTGTATAAAGTCGTGTTTGCTGAGTATTTTGCGGATGCGATAGAAGCATTGAAGCCATTTGAAGCGGATGATCTTCTCACCATGACTCCAACATCGATTGAATGCTCACCGACAGGAACCTTGCTTATTCGAAATATTGCAATGCCGTTTGATGCCTACATGAAGCGTCATGCCTGTAGCGATAAAGCGTTTAGTAAGACGGTATAAGGATGCGTGAACTTTTTAATTTTACAGAAACATCGGATGCGTGTATTAAATGCGGAAAGTGTATTCCTGTTTGTACGATTCATAATGTCAATGCTGATGAAGTAACGTCTCCTCGTGGTTTTATTGATTTGCTTGGTGCGTATCAGCGCGGGCAATTGGAACTTGATTTGAATGCCAAAGCGATCTTTGAGAGCTGCTTTTTGTGTACGAATTGTGTCGATGTCTGCCCAAAAGCACTTCCAACGGATATGATCATCGAACAAGTACGTGCGGATATTGCCGATAAATATGGGATTGCATGGTTTAAGCGGGCATTTTTCTTTCTTTTACGTCATCGCACAACGATGGATATTTTGTTTAAACTCGGATACGTATTTCAAACGTGCGGATTTAAGATCAAAGCAGAGCTAAACTCGATGCAGCCTCGTTTTAATCTTCCCATCATCAAAAAAGACCGTCTTTTACCCTCCATGGGAAAAACTTCTTTTATGAACTCTTATCCCGAAAATATTCCCAATGGCGGTAAACGCCGTGTTGCAATCTTTATTGGGTGCTTGGCAAATTATAACTATACCGAAATCGGAAAAGGGCTTCTAGAAATTTTGAAAGTTTTGGAAGTGGATGCCTTTATTCCAAAAAAACAGCTCTGTTGTGGAGCACCTGCCTATTTTACCGGTGATTTCGCAACCGTTGATCACAATGCCAAAAAGAATATCGAATATTTCGAGAGTTTTATCGATGACGTTGAAGCGATTATTATCCCGGAAGCAACGTGCAGTGCGATGATTAAAATCGATTATGAACACTTTTTTCATGATCAGCCTGAGTGGCTGGAACGCGCAAAAAAACTTAAAAGTAAAATTTTTATGGCAACAGAGTGGCTTGAGCAAAAAACTGAGCTTAATGCTCTTTTGGCATCAAAGGGACGCAGTGATTCTGTAGTCACGTACCATGACCCGTGTCATGCGCGTAAAATGCAAGGGGTTTACCAAGAGCCTCGCCGACTGGTGGCACAAAACTATACGATCACCGAGATGAGTGATCCTAATGCATGTTGCGGCTTTGGCGGTGTGACCATGCAAACGGAAAATTTCCATTTTGCTCAAGCTGCAGGACGTCCTAAAGCTGCCATGATTGCTAAAACCGGTGCGCAAATCGTTACAGCCGAGTGCAGTGCATGCCGTATGCAGATTAATAATTCGATGCATGAAGCAAACGTTGATGTTGTCTTTAAAAACCCGATCGAATTGATTGCGGAAGCATTAAAGGATAATCGATGACAACAGACGAAGTAAAACTTTTTCTAGAAACATTTGAAACGCTCGTAATGGCTTCGATAACTCCGACGGGCGAGCCTCATGCGAGTACGGCTCCTTATGTACGAATGAATAATGATTTTTATATTCTGATAAGTACTGTTGCTCAGCATGGGCGTAATCTGTTAGCATCAAGTCAAGTATCATTGCTTTTTGCTGAAGATGAGTCAAAAACACTGCAGCCATTTGCACGTAAACGCGCTACCATTGAGGCTTCTGTTTCGGAGATACATCGAGAGACCCCCATTTTTTTAGAGGCAATAGAGCGGTTTAAAGTTCATTTTGATTCTGATCTTGTCCAAAGTCTGTCGGAGATGGGAGATTTTCATCTTTTTAAACTTTCGCCATTAAGCGGAAGTGTTGTGATGGGATTTGGGAAGGCGTACCGTTTGAATGAAAACCTTGAAGTGTTGACCCAGATTAGTGCTGTCCATCAGCATTCGAAATAAAGGGACTGAATGGAATTCTGGAACCACATATACGAACATTTTAATCCTATAGCATTTAATTTATTTTCGATACCCGTTCATTGGTACGGATTGATGTACGTACTCGCTCTTTTATCAGCGCTTCTTATTGCTAAATGGATTGTTAAAAAAGATAATATTGCTATTTCGAAAGAGCAATTGGATGATTATTTTATCTATGCCGAAATCGGTGTGATTTTAGGTGCACGATTAGGGTATGTCCTTTTTTATGATACTCACACGATGTATTATTTGACACAGCCATGGCAGATTTTTAATCCATTTATTGATGGACAGTTTGTCGGAATTCGAGGAATGAGCTTTCACGGAGCCATTGTCGGTTTTTTGATTGGATCGTATTTGTATTATCGAAAACATGGTATTCCTTTTGGGCTCTTGATGGATTTAGTGGCGGTATCGGTTCCATTGGGGTATGTATTCGGCCGGATTGGTAATTTTCTCAATCAGGAGCTAGTCGGAAGAGCTACGGATGTCCCGTGGGGAATTTACGTGTACGATACACTTCGCCACCCTTCACAGCTCTACGAAGCGTTTATTGAAGGATTTGTTGTATTCGCGATTATCTATCTTTATCGTAAGCGAAAAGCGTTTGAGGGCGAATTGATTCTGATTTATGGTGTGGCGTATGGTTTGGGTCGTGCATTTGTAGAGTTTTATCGTGCTCCTGATGCACAAATCGGTTATTTAATAGGTCAATGGATGACGCTTGGTATGGCATTAAGTCTTGCAATGGCTATCGTTTCTGCCATAATTTGGATTGTACTTCGCTCTCAAAACTCTATGCAAAAAGTGTGATTTCCATTTTCATACGTATAGTTTAAATGAAAATTATGCAATTCACACACCGATTGGGCAATGTAAAGTCCTAATCCAAGTCCTCCCTCTCCTCTTTCCGTGACAAAGGCTTGCAGAGCTTCTTCCACTGGACGCTTAAGCGGTTCTCCACTATTTTGGATACAAATTTTTTCACTGCTATAGGTTATTACTATTGGAAACGTACTTGCATGACGATAGGCATTATCGATCAAATTTTGGAGTGCACTGGTGAAGAGGACTGGATCAACCCTTACTATTTCATCGCCTCCGCAAAGATGTATATTCTCATCCTCCAAAAGCAAGTTATCCATCGCTAAATTGAGAAGAGTTTTTAGTTTTACTGCTTGAGGTTTCAATGCAAAGGCATGCATTTTTTCAATCTGCGCCATTTGATGAATTAGATGTTCCATACGTGAAAAAAGTTTACCAAGCAGTGTTGTATTGCTATTTGGTTCTTGAAGTTCAACAATCAACTTACCCTTAGTAATAGGAGTTTTGAGTTCATGCATGATATTCCGTAAGAAAAGCTCACGAGATTTTTTAAGGGCATTTTGCCGATGGAGGGCATCGTGCAAAGCATTAGAAATGAGAGCAATTTCATCTTTTCCGTTATTGGGGATATTTAGAATTTCTTCACCGGCTCCATAGTGCTGTATCTGTTGATACAAAGATTTAAGCGGTCGAAGATTGCTCCACAGTAGTAGATACATACTAACAAGCCCACCAAAAAGGGTAAAAAATAAAAGCCATACAAAATAATAGGTATTTCCTTCGACAGTATCACGATAAAGCATGGTGCAGTGATTACGCATTAGGGCATAAATGATCCCTTGACTGTCTTGATAAATTTGGACATGAAGCTGATTGGATTGAAGCTTTTGTTCCATCGGGGTTGGGAGGTTTATTTGTTTTGCATTGGATTTAAGATGGGATATCTCTTGGAATCCGGCACGGCTAAGTTCTCGAGTTTGATTTTCACAACTGTGATTTTTTAGCATTTCCAATGTTTGAGACAGTTCCATTGAACGATGGGTTAACAAGCGAAATTTTTGATGTTTTTGTTCACCTAATGCAGTGTTAAAGAGTAATACTAAAACAACAAGTGCAATCAAAAAAAAGGCATGAAGTTTGAAAAAAACGGAGTGATAACGCGAGATCATTTACTAAACTGATATCCCATTCCACGTATGGAACGGATAAGGAGTGGATGCTTAGGGTTGGACTCAATCTTTTGACGAATTCGGCTGATTAGGACATCAATGCTTCGCTCTGAGCTTTCCCACCCGATAGATTCAACATTGTTGGCAATAAAATCACGTGAAATAATTTGACCGCGATGTTTAAGCAGAAGGCTTAAGAGATCAAATTCTGCTCGCGTGAGGGCTAAAAGTTCACCTTCTTTATAAATACCATTATCCTCTACCCGAAAAGCTTCATTGGACGTTTGCAGAGAGCTTCCATTAATACGACGAAGAAGGCTTTGAATGCGTGCCACTAATTCACGTGGCTCATAAGGTTTGGGGAGATAATCATCCGCACCCAGTTCAAGGGCGATGACTTTGTCTCCTAAATCACTGCGTGCTGAAGAAATAATGATGGGAATACTGCTGCGTTCACGAAGAATTTTACATACTTCCAAACCATCCATATCTGGAAGCGTCAGGTCAAGAAGCACAAGGTCATAGGATTCAATAGAGAGAGAATTTAACGCTGATTTTGGATGAGTATAGCTAATGACCTCCATCTGATAACGGCTCAAATATTGCGTCAGTAAGTCAGCAATTTCGAGGTCGTCTTCGATAAGGAGGATTTTAATCATAACTATTTTTTATCGCAGTTTTTGCATCCCATACCGTTTGCAGGCATTTTCATATCGCCTTTTTTTGGACACATTTTAGGTGCGTTGGCTTCGAATTTTTTGAGCTGCTCAGGAGTGAGAACTGCCATCATTTTTTCATGCTGTTGATTATGAAAAGCTTTTCCTTCTTCACGAATTTTTTGAACATCCGCTTTTTGTGCATCACTTAAACCCAATGCTTCGAAAGGTTTTGGAAGTTTTGAAGTATCACATTGACACTTTTGCATCATACCACCACCCATTGGGCCATTATTCATACCACCTTGCATAGGGCAAGCTAATAGTGCGGTAGCCCCTAGAGCAAGTGCGAGTGCTAAAATCTTTTTCATTTGGAATCCTTTTGGTTTTGATAGTCACATCATAGATGAAATAAGTAAATTATGCAATAACTCAATGTTAACGGTGTTAACTAAAGTAAATGACTTGGCGGATTTCCGAATTTAAGCAAATCATACGTTTTCGCCGTGGCTATACGTCCGCGGGCTGTTCGCTCCAAGTAGCCATTGGCAAGCAAATAAGGTTCAAGAACATCTTCAATCGTCCCTTCATCTTCGCTGAGCGCGGCAGCAATAGTACTTAGTCCCATAGCTCGACCTTTGGCTTCCATGAGCAGCTTCAGAAGGCGTATGTCCATCTCATCAAATCCATGGGCGTTGATTCCCAGCTGATCGAGAGCATATTGGGATCGAGAGTGTAAAATGGAAGTCTCATTGGCAACATCCGCAAAATCACGGACTCTTTTTAGTAAACGCAATGCAATACGAGGTGTTCCTCGGGAGCGCTTGGCGATTTCGTGTGCGGCTTCTTTATCGATATTTTTCCCCAGTTTTTGAGAAGCTTGTGTGACAATAATGCACAGTTCTTCAGGGGTATAAAATTGCATCCGGAAATTCATACCGAAACGATCTCTCAGAGGATTAGACAGCATCCCGGCACGGGTTGTTGCACCGATGAGGGTAAAGCGGGGAAGGTCGATTTTAACCGTTTGTGCTGCAGGACCTGAGCCTATGATGATGTCAAGGCGAAAATCTTCCATCGAAGGGTAGAGAATCTCTTCGACCGCAGGTGAAAGGCGGTGAATTTCGTCGATGAAGAGAATATCACCTTCTTCAAGATTAGTGAGGATAGCTGCGAGATCTCCGCTTTTCTCGATCATGGGAGCAGCGGTAACTTTGATGTTGCTTCCCATCTCATTAGCGATGATAAGAGCAAGGGTAGTTTTACCCAATCCTGGAGGTCCGTAAAAGAGAACATGATCGAGGGCTTCACGGCGTTTAGAACTTGCTTCAATAAAAACACCCAGATTTTTTTTGATTTGCTCTTGTCCGATATACCCGTCCCAATTGTTAGGACGCAAGGAAGTCTCGGTGACCTCTTCAGCAGTAAATTTCTCGATTTCGACGATGCGTTCCACGTTAAATATTTCTAGTAAACATAATTTTCATCTGGGAAAACGCGTGTTTGAACTTCTTGGGTATATGTGGCAACTGCTTGTTTCACGGTTGCTGCACCATTCATGTATTGTTTCACAAATTTAGGGACAAATGGCTCATAAAGCCCCAGCATGTCGGAGAAAACCAAGACTTGGCCATCGACACCATTGCCCGCACCGATACCGATAACGGGGATAGAGACGCTTTGTGCAACACGAGTAGCAACATCCGCTTTTACCCCTTCGATGACGAGGATAAAGGCGCCTGCTTTTTCGATTATCTGTGCATCGGTAATGAGAGAAAGGGCTTCGTCTTCGGTTTTACCTTTGACTTTGTATCCGCCCTCGGCACGAACACTTTGAGGTAAGAGCCCGATATGACCGCACACAGCGATACCGTTGTCAGTCAGATGTTTAACAAGATGAGCTTTATCGGCTCCCCCCTCGATCTTAACCGCATCAGCAGGAGTTTCACGGTAGACGCGAATGGCATTAGACAAAGCCGTGGGCTCATCCGTATAGGTACCAAACGGCATATCACAAATGACAAACGTATTTTGAGCTCCCTTGCAAACGGCATTCGTGTGATAGATCATCTGATCCATAGTGGCACTTAATGTATCCGGATTACCGCCAAAACTCATATTGAGACTGTCGCCAACCAGTAAAATATCAGCACTTTCTTCAAAAAGTCGAGCAAAAAGTGCATCGTATGCCGTAATCATCATAATGGGTAAAATATTTTTGCGCTTTAAAATAGCGCCAATAGATAGTTTTTTCATGAATAGAAGTTTACCCTAAAATTGTTATGGCATCTAAAATATGTCATTTTGTCAGATAAAAGAGGAGATGCTATTTATTTAAAACGCGGTATAATTGCCTCAAATAGGAGAAGAAATCATGGGTATACGGACAGATTTAGAGAACAATTTCGATTTTGAAATTATCGATGAATTTTTAGATCACTATGCCATGATGATTGAAATTATGGAGCCATTGATTATTGATTTAGGGCATGATGACCGGTATGGGCGGAGTGTTGAAGAACTATTTCGTATTTTTCACAATATTAAATCAGCAACAAGCTATTTAAAAATAGAGCCAATGATTCGTCTTTCTACTTTTGTGGAAGATGCCCTTGAGCAACTGAGAGTACGAGATACGTCCGCCAATGAAGAGACTATATCCTGGCTCATTAGTGTGTCGGATATGTTTTTACAATGGCAAGAAGATTTCAAAATGGATAATGAACTCTCAAAAATCAATTTTTCTCTCCTAATATTACCCGATATGGAGAAAGCGTGAAGCAACTAGTAGCTTATATTACCGCAGGATATCCTGATAAAAATTTTACCATTGACCTAGCATTGGCATTGGGTGAAAACGGTGTCGATACCTTGGAACTGGGTGTTCCTTTTTCCGATCCTGTTGCCGACGGTCCTGTTATCGAAGCAGCAAATGAGCACGCTTTGGAATCGGGATTTCGTTTTTCGGATATTTTGGACATATCTGAAGTAATTGCTCCTAAAATCGATACACTGTGGATGGGGTACTTTAATCCTTTTTATCAATACGGAATGGAAGCGTTATTAAACCGAGCTCAGACGCTTGGCGTCAAAGGCCTCATTATCCCTGATGTCCCTTACGAGGAAGCAAAAGCCTATCATAACCTCTTTGAAGAGCGTCAGTTGGCAAATATTTCTTTCGTAGCCCCAACCGATGGAGAAGAGCGAATTGCTATGATTACTGCTCAAGCTCGCAGATTTATTTATCTCGTTGCCTATGCCGGAATTACAGGCAGCGGCAAGAGTGAAGATTTGGCGCCGGTCCTTGAAATGATTAAACGCCACAGCCAAACTCCTGTTTATGTAGGCTTTGGGGTTAATGAGCAGACTGCACGTGAAAAAGTCAAAGGTGCAGACGGTGTTATTGTCGGGTCCTCTATTGTTAGCGTCCTTTTGGATAATACACTCAACAGTAGCCAAAAAATTGCTAAATGTTGTGAGATTACTCGGACGATCAGATCACTCATTAACGAATAAATGGGGTATTGGGCTGTTCTTTTACTTTCAATCGCCATAACCGCTTCTGCAGACAACGCTCTTTATGATGAGTTGAAAAAAAGTCCTACTTTGAAGCCGGCTCCCTCATTCTCTGAGGATGGGTCGAGAGACTCCCTCTGGAAATACCCAATAACAGAGAGTTTGGCAGAGCAGTCTCATCCGATCAATGCCGATGAGGGGAAAGACTATCTGCCAATCTACATCAATGTCAATGAAGAACTCCCTTTCCATTATAAAAAACTTATTGAGGATTCCCTTTATCTCCAACTCCTTATGATCTCCTCCGTTGGATTTTTGACTCTACTGCCACAGAGCATTACAAGTTGGGATATGGAGGAACTGCAAAAACAGACGTTGGCTCAGCGCTGGTTTGAGAATGTTTCCTCTACACCGGTTTGGGATAACGATGACTGGACCATCAACTACATCGGACATCCGGTATCGGGTGCATTCTACTATACAATGGCACGCAATGATGGGATGTCGATCGGTGAATCGGCAGCTTTTTCCGCCTTGATGTCCACCTTTTTCTGGGAGTACGGCTACGAAAGTTTTGCCGAGACTCCTTCGATACAGGATCTTATTATCACCCCTTTATTCGGGTCTATTCTGGGGGAAGGGATGATGGTTCTTCAGGGAAAATTGGATCAAAAGGGCGGGGTGATCTTCGGTTCAAGAAGTTTGGGAAACATAAGCTATTTTTTTCTGGATCCGTTGGGCAATATCGCCCATGGGATGAGAGATGTCCTTAAAACTTTTCATATTGATCTTGATGTGACCATGACGATACAAACCTATCCGGGAGCTCGCACTGTGCGACAGTTTCCTGTTCTTGATCCAAAAGAGGATTCGATACGTGCACGAGAGCGTGAAATCGGTTTTATTATAACCTTTTGGTAAGATGTATAAAATCATGATTTCATTTACAAAGCTTTCGGTATAATGTTTAAATAACTTCGGTTATCCACTGTGGGGGCGACATGGCTTCGACTGGATCAAGAAGGTTTAGGTTGCATCGTCGGACTGAGCAATTCCGTTACACGGCTCACACTTGCTTAAACGCAAACAACACTAATTACCGTCCTGCTTACGCTGTAGCGTAAGTTTAACTAAACTTTAGGACTGCGCTACCTTCCTATGCTATAACTGGAAGGGCTTGGCGTATAACCCCTGTGATAGCTATACTCTCGGAATGTCTCGGACGGGAATGAACTTAGAGAATTGGATGCTGTAGCTTTGCTCGGTGTGTGAAAGTGTCCGAAACACAAACAACGAAACTAAGCATGTAGACGCCTTTACAATCTTGGTTTAGGACTCCGGTTCAATCCCGGACGCCTCCACCATCCTTACAATTTAACCCCCTCTAATACAGTCTAATTAACCCCTAAAACCTCCCTGAAATAGGCACTTTATCCACTGTTTAACCTCTAATAGCGTCTTATACCATTTAATACAATCTATCTTTTAAACGTAGTTTTATATGTAGTTTTTGTATAATCCTCAAAACGTAGTTTTAAAAAACTACATCTAAAAGGGGAATCAATGGCTAAGAACCTCACAGATACCGAGATCAAGACCGCTAAACCAAAAGAAAAAAAATACTCTTTATCAGATGGGAACGGATTACAGCTCACTATCAAACCCGATGGAAAGAAAATTTGGGAAATACGCTACACAGTTGACGGAAAAGCCAAACAAACCACAGCAGGAAACTACCCGACCGTATCCCTCAAAGATGCAAGAAAAAAGCGTGATGAACTCAAAGCAAAAGTTTCCACAGGTATTGACCCTATCCAAGAGAAAAAAGAGATCAAGGCAATCATCAAACTCGATGAGGTAAAAAAGTTCAACACCTTTAAACTTTGTGCCGTGGATTATTTTGAGCTAATACGCTCCAAGATCAGTGAGGGGCATTTAAACAAGCAATGGGGGCGGTTATCGTCGAACGTTATCCCTTTCATAGGAGAGGAACTTATGGATAATATTTCACGGGATAAAATTCTTAAGTGCCTTAATCGTATCCAAGAGAGGGGAGCTATTGAAGAGGCTCACCGTGTCTATAATTTAGTCGATCAAGTCTTTACCTATGCCGTTGAGAATAAACGGTGCGAACGTAATACCGCCAAAGATATAAGCACTAAGTGGACATTGCAACCATCCACTAAGCAACACTACCCGACTATCACCGACCCCGTGGAGATAGCCAAACTCTTAAAAGCTATTGATACCTATAAAGGGGAATACACCGTGCGGTGTGCGCTTCAAATAATGCCTTATGTCGCATTACGCCCCGTGAATATAAGGGCGATGGAATGGAGTGAGATAGATTTGGATAAAAACCTCATCACGATCAAAGCCGATAAAATGAAGATGAAGAGAGAACACTTAGTGCCATTAGTTCCCAAAGTCGTTGAGATACTCCGAGAGCTTCACAAACTCACGGGCGATGGACAGTATTGTTTTAGTGCGTCTCGAAGTCGTACCCGTCCGTTAAGTGATAATACCCTCAGATCAGCGTTAATACTCGAATGATGAGATTGTACCGCACGGTTTTAGAGCGATGTTTAGCACCATTGCCAATGAGTCTATGCCACTACACGGTTTTAGCGGTGACGTGATAGAGAAATGTTTAGCCCACGAACAAGGAAACAAGGTGAGAGCCTCTTACAATCGTGCCGAATATTTCGATCAACGGGTGGGATTAATGCAATGGTGGGCGGATTATTTGGATGGGGTTAAGGCGGTGAAACAATGAACGAAATCGAGCTTTACAGAGTTGCTAAAGAAATCGGCATACAAGCAGAATTAAAAAGTAAATTTGAGAATACAAAAGGCGATGAGTCAAAATACACATTAGGGCAAATGCTTTTAAAACTTGAATTTGAAGATAGTGCAAATAATGACTTACTTCATGAACTTTATAGAGGGAAGCAATTTTTTTTAAAAGCGTTAAACGAAGAAGAAAAAAAACAAGCCACCAATGCAACAATACTGCCCCATAAAAAAATTGGTAAAGATATAAAAGCCCTTAAAAAAACTTTATCTATTTTGCTTGAATTAGGTGTAGCTGAAGATACAACCCGCCGTATAAGAAATACAGAGGGGGAGATAGTAAACTATAACGCTACTTATGACTATGCCAAAATTCAACATATCGCACCAATACCGTGGCTAAAAATAAATGTAGAAAAAAGCAAATTATTTAGCAAGGGTCATCCAGTAAAATACGCCTTCACTCCAGTTGAAACATATTTGAATATCGTTGAAATTATCCACAGCCTAGAGAAAACCGTCAAGCTCACAAAAACTGTAAAAGATAAAGGTAAATTATCACAAACTTTACAAGCAACAACGGACGGAGCAAATCGCTATCTATCAAATGCTTATGATGTAACATCAGATCAATATCGGATACAAGTCAGAGAGCGTTTTTTAAAGAAGCATACCATCACGCCGACAAAGAAAAGAGCATTTATCACTCTTATTAATCAATTCTTCAAAACTATCAAATAATCCTCTTTTTTACTGCATTTAGAGAGTCATTTTTTTGCTCTTCTTAATGCAATCGTAGTCCCGTAAAATTTCACCACGTCCTAAATAATCCACTTATGCAGAGTGTGGACGTACCGCGCGGTTTTCTGTTAAAAGGAAAATCAAGATGAATAATCCATACCTACGGGATAAACAAGTAGCAGAAATGCTAACAATCGGACGATCAAGCGTTTGGAGAATGGCAAAAGAGGGAAAACTACCCGCACCGATTAAGCTATCAGAGAGAGTGACGGTTTGGAAACTTTCAGATATTGAGGCGTTTATTGCTTCACGTATGATGGCGGTGGCATAAATGAATTGCAATAATAAAATGCTCCTAATCAGTGAGTTACAAACAGCAGTAGACAACGCAAAAATGCACGAAGTGGGCGACACTTACGAAATGTTAAACGTAGTAATGAACCGTTGTTTTGCAATCAGTGAACAATACCCAAAGGGCGACCCCTTTAAAAATGTAATCGACTTTATCGGTACTGAAATACAGTTAGATATGAGTGAGATTGTAGGAAATCACTTTTGTGAGGTGGAGAAATGAGAAAGCCCCCTCACCTCTCCCATTATCTCATTATCACCTCTTTGATAAATGAGGAACCCGTATCCACAAAAGATAGTCAACTATTTTATACCTCTCGAATTGAGAACATTATCACAGAGTTTAGAGACGCTGGTTTACTCTTCAAAGAGGACGCAAAAGCTACCTCAAAATACAGTTGGTATAAGCCGTATATTTTAGTACAAAGCGATGAAAATTTATTGAACGCTATCGCCTTGCAAAATAGTTACAAAATTAACGTCGATACTTTCAAAAACGTGGCTTAAGGTTCAAAAAAACACCCCTTACTATACAGTCTCATAGCGTCTTAACAGGCGATGAGGTTACATGGGGAAAGAGATACACAAAAAAGAGCCTCTATCCACAGTGGGGCGGGGCTTTGTTTGAGGTGGTGAAAGTACCCCAAAAAGGCACTTTAAGAAAACACCCCCGTAGTGTACCACTCTAAGAATAATAAAATCTAATATCAAGAGAAAAGAGAAAGGGTTAAAATTTTGGGTCAATTATGAGAAAAATACTCCAAGAGATAGAAAATTACCTCAATGATTTTAATCAAGATCACGGGGTATTTTTTTCAATAGATACCATACGTATTGAGTTCTCAAAGCAACACAAAAAAGAGGCTTTAGATATTTTGGGTAACTGGCACAAAGTAACCCCCTCCTCAAACATATCCTCAAAGCTCAAAAAGAGACTCAAAGAGGATGAGATCACATCAGCCTACCAACTCGATCAAGAGAACATTTACTATTTCAACTCATCAACACCGCCAAAATATCGCCGTGCTATTATGGTAATTTTCGGAATGAAACAATACACCTCATCACCTCCAAGTAATGCCACCATTAAAAGCATTGTAAGCACTCTAAGAGACGTTTCAAGTATTGACGTATGTTACGACACGCCAACGCCTCCAACGCTTGAGGAGCTATCAAAGCGGTTTAATCTCACTCATTTTAAAGATAGCGTGTACATCAACACGCCCAACATTTCAATGATTGAGAAAATAATCGTTTACAACAAAGCAATCAAGAACGGATTAAACGCTCCATTATGGCGAATAGAGTTCACCATCTCGATACCAAACGTCAAACACATAGCGTTACCGCTTCACGATATGAAAGAGATCATAGACACCATTAAGGGGAACGGATGAACAATAAACAGCGCAAAGCATTAGAGGTCAAAGCCTCCAAGAAGATCAAGGCGATAATGAAGCAACACCCATTATTTAAAGATACGGCTATCACGATCACATTCAAGGCAAAGGGTGATTAATGGCAGTTATAGACATAGAGTTTATCTTTTTATCAGAGATTTTAACGGATGAACAGATCAAAGAGATAGAAATGCGATACGGAGGTTGTCGAATTTACATCAAAAGGAAGAGTCCCGAATATGCAGAACAACGTGAAATGTTTAATCAAAAGATCGAAGCGGGATACACTCGAGTAGACGCGATGCTATGCGTTGCTAAAGCGTTTGATAGATCAATGCGTACAATAAGCGATCACGATAAAAAAGGAATGTTCAAGCCAAAGGATGAGGGCATAGATGAGTAAGGGGGGTATATCAAGGTACTGTGAACGTAATCCATACGAGGGTAACGTGCAACCTCGTAAACTTCTTAGTCACAGTATTTTTTACTGCTTCACTTTTACACCTTTGAAAGCAAAACAAAAAGACCAATAAACCACGGTGAGCATAGCTCCAACAACACACAACAAGGAGATCACAAAATGGGAAATGATATTTATCTATCAGCAAAAGAAACGGCGTTACTGTTAAATGTAACAACACGATCAATTCAAGGCTATAAAGAAAAGGGAATCCCGATCACGGACAGCAAACCGCCAAAATATCCCGCTCGAGAAGTTGTCTTATGGGCGATTAAAAACGGTGTAATTGATTATTCAATATCGACGGCTACCAATGCAGAACTTGAAGCACTACCACCAAGAGAGAGAAAAGACCTTGCAGACGCACAACTCAAAGAGCTACTATTAGCAGAAAAGCGCGGGGAAGTTATCAGTGTTGCGGAAGCAACGGCGGAAAATACAAAAGCTTTACTGGCATTTCGTTCGCGTATCCTTGCAATGCCTCATAATTTAGCTCCTATTTTGGTAACGTGCGAGACAGTCGCCGAAGCTTACGCGATGGTTGAATCTGCTTGTTATGATGCACTTACAGAATTA
>CAIMUF010000019.1 GCA_903844635.1 uncultured Sulfuricurvum sp.
AAATTATAATAATTATTTTGACTAAAGTGAGTTAAAAGAGAGGAAAAGAGCTGTTTTATCACATTATTGACACTATTTCAATGTATGGTTACCCATACAAAAATTGTATAAAATATAATATTAATTAAGTAGAAATGAAAAAGTTTTAAAATTTCGTTAACAGATCACCTTGAATCGCCATTATTACTTGACCATACAGGTTCTCATTTTTATAAAGTGAGTGATGGTGTGTCACCTGCGTCATCTCATTCGGATTAAAAAGAATCAAATCCGCAGTCAATCCCACTTTAATTACCCCTTTGCTCAGCCCAACACTCTGTGCAGGATTTTTAGATGCTAATTCTATCAGACGGCTCATCGTAATGATTTTATTTTTAATAAGATGAGTATAGCACAGCGGTAAATACTCTCCTATTGAGGTGGTTCCGAAACTGGCATCATTAAACGTAATGTCTTTATGAATATCAGAATTTGGCTGATGCAAAGCGCTTAGAGAGTGAATATTTCCATCTTGTAGCAAACGGATTAAAGATACTCTTTTTTCTTCATTCACCAAAGGAGGATTAATTTTCGCATCCGAGTCATATCCCTTGCAAGCTGAGTCGTTTTTCAATAAATGGTGTAAACCTACTTCACAGGCCACATCAATACCGGATATTCTCGCTTGTTCAATCAATTCAACACTTCGAGATTCAGTAATACTTTTAAAAACAATTTTAATTCCAAAATGACGTGCCACTTCAATCATTGATGCTACATGAACGATCTCAGAAAGTGGAGAAATACCACTCAGCCCCAAGCTGGCAGCTACAGAGCCATCTGCCATCACACCACTTTCAAAAAGGCTTTTATCGACAGCTTTATAAAACAGAGGTTTATGGGTCATTTGGAGATATTGGGCAATGCGGCTAATAAGATTGTAATCGCATAGGGTTGATGTAGATACCGAAAGTGCCCCATTTTTTAGCAAAATAGCAATATTGCTAAGAGCACCTGCATCGTTTAGAGCACTGATACTGCACTCGATAGTTGCCCCCTCTTTTGTACGTCGATGCTGATGGACAAATTCCAAGGTAATTTCATTGTCAATGCGTGGGTTTAGATCACTGTTGAGAATAACAGTACTCACTCCACCCCCAAGCGCATAACGTGCAAGAGAAACAAGATTTTTACCGTTAAGATGTCCATCTTTAAGAGAGACATTTGTATCGACTAATCCAGGGAGAAGATAACATCCTTCTCCATTAATTATCTCCTCATCGCTTAATGAATCACCAATCTCAACAATCATACCATCATGTATTCTGACATCGCCTAAACGTTCTGAATCTGCATCACAAATGAGTGCGTTCGCAATAACCATGGTTGCTCCTGTGTTTTGCTATAATGATGATATTGTAATCTATGAAGGTTTAAAAAGGAGAAATGTGCGCGCTTTTATTTTACTTTTTATAAGCACAACGCTTTTGTTCGCTACTGCCTATGATCAGGGGAAAAAGCTTTATTTTGAAAAAGGGTGTAATGGGTGTCACGGTTTCTCTGCCGGAGGAACCAATCTTTATCCTCCTCTCGCCTTTCGTCGTAAAGAATTTTTAACCTATAAATTAAAATTGCTTCGATCAAAACAAGGAAATACTCAATTATCTCAAATGATGATACCTTTTGCTATGGCGCTTACCGATACTCAGATTGATGCCCTTACCACTTTTTTAAGTGACTATCATGAAAAGAGTAAAAAGAGCTATGTTCCTGATAATTCCAATACAGGAGGAGGCAGTTCATGAAGTTATTAGTATCCGCGCTGGAACACTCGGCCAATATTCACCTGCAATATCTCATAAAAGAGCTTGGAAATGATGTCGAACTTAGTGGAATTTTCGATGCTTCATTAGGAGAAAGCATTGTCGATTTACGTTCAACCGCTATTATGGGATTTGTAGATGCCCTTTCCAAGCTTCCCTTCTTCTTTCGTCTGAAAGATGAAATGGTAGAACTTGCGCAGGATGCTGACAAAGTGTTATTGATAGACTCTTCTGGATTTAATTTACCACTGGCTAAAGCGATTCGTAAACGTTATCCCAACAAAGAGATTATATACTACATTCTCCCTCAAGCGTGGGCTTGGAAGAAAAAACGTATCCCTGTGTTAGAAAAAACCGTCACCCAGTTGTGTTCTATTCTCCCTTTTGAACCTTCATATTATTCCCCTAAAGCTCCTATCGAATACGTAGGTCATCCATTACTCGATGAGATAATGGTACAGAAAACATCTCTTGAACCTACCGGCATCATTACCTTTATGCCAGGAAGCCGCCCTGGAGAGATCAAAAAGCTAATGGGGATTTTTAAAGAAGTACGTGCTCGAATAGAGTGTCAAGCTATGCTGGTTATACCCTCACACTTTACACTGGAAAAAATAAAAGAACTGTATGGCAATACTGCTGATTTTACCATTACCAATGATGCACATACTACACTTGCTCAATCGGATTTTGCATTCATCTGTAGCGGAACAGCGACACTCGAAGCGTGCCTCATCAAAACCCCCTTTGCTTTAGTCTATATTGCCAAAAAACTTGATTATATCATCGGACGGGCTTTGATAAAATTAGAATATGCAGGACTTGGAAATTTGTTGTTTATGCATAAATACGGCAAACCCCTCCATCCTGAGTTTATTCAAAACGATGTAACGGTAGAAAACCTGTATAATAGCTATATTCAAATGGATAGAGAAAAATTTTTCAATGATGCGGGTGCACTGCGAGCACTGTTGCAACATGGTAGTGCTGCACGCGTAAGTAAAATAATCAAGGAAACCAATGCTTAGACTTTTTTCATGGGCTAAAACCTACTCAAATCGTATCGTTGATGAGAAAATCATCCCCTACGTTTTTACCCTTTCTGATGCACCAATGCTCTTTCGTGATTTACTTAGAAGCAATAAAATGTACCAAGATGGTTTAAAGCTCGAGGGAAATATCCCTGGATTTCGTTTTAGTGTCGGTAAAAGTTATATTGTCTTTATCATTTTATGGCACATGACAATGCTCCCGCCTGCTGCACTTTTTCATGCCGAACTGGTCAAAGTCAACTGTCATTTACTTATCATAATGGCGGTATTGTTTACAGGGATGTTTTTTGCAATGTACGCTATATTCAAAGAATATCTCATCGACACGGTAGCGCATAAAATTCTCAAACGTGGATGGGAAAATCATTTTCCCCATTTTAACTATGAAATACATGCTAGCGAAGTAGCAAATATTTACTCTGAAGCACTTGATAAAGAAATACCAAATAAAGAGTTGCAGCTTTATATTTTAGAGAAACTGGTTGAGGGGAAGAAGTAAAACTTCCCCTACTTCTTAACGCTGTTCAAAACTCCCATAAACGTGGGAATATTCGCTCCACCATCATAACGTTTTAGCCTCTCACCTTTAGTATTTAAAAAATGAAAAGTCGGTGTACCGATGTATCCAAGCTCTGAGGGGATTTTATCTTTGTGAACATCAAGATGGACAGGGATAAAATTTTTATTAATCGTATCCTCAATCATTTGCTCTTCAAAAACATTATTTTCCATATATTCGCATGCTGGGCATCCCTCTTTGGAAAGCATTACCATCACATTTTTCTTCTCTTTTACTGCTTTAGCTAATGCTGCGTCATACGATGGTGCCCAATTAATCTGCGCAGACGCGTACGATACCATGAGAGCCAAGGCTACTATTGTTTTATTCATTTTATTCCTCCTAAATGCGTTAAAAATTCTTTTGGCTCTTTAAAACCTACGATGCTTTCATCCTCTATTTTTTGACCTTTTTCATCAAAAAATAAAATAGCAGGTGGTCCAAAAATTCCGTATTTTTTAGTAATGGCTTTAGACGCATCATCGTTAGCAGTTACATCGACCTGTATCAATACATATGCATCCATGCTTTTCTTTACGGATTCATCACTAAAGGTTTTTTCTTCAAACTCTTTGCATGCGGTACACCAGTCTGCATAGAAATCGACCATCACACGTTTGCCTTTATTTTCTGCCAAAATAGCATCAAGCTCTTCAATGGAAGTAATTTTTTCAAATGCTTTATGGGCATTAGCTGGAGCTGAAATTTCTTGTTTTACACTCAAAAAAGGATCAAGAGGATGCAAAATATTTTTAGCACCCGCCATTCCTCCTATAAGCAATGACATACCATACAGTAGTATCAGAAAACCAAGGGCTTTGACATTTGAACGTGAACTCCATGAAGGATGCTCACCTAAAGGCTCAAGTGCACCCGTATTGATCGCCACAAAAATTGCTAATCCACCCCACAATAGTAACGTCGTATTTTCATCCAAAACACGACCCATCATCCAAATAGCAATACCAAGAAGCATCACCCCGAAAATCGCTTTGATAACATCCATCCACATTCCCGGTTTAGGCATAAATTTACCCGAAGTCGTACCGACAATGAGTAATGGAACACCCATCCCGATGCTAAGGGCGAATAAGGCTATCCCACCCAGTAATGCGTCCCCTGTTTGACCAATGTAAATTAATGCTCCCGCAAGCGGTGCAGCCACACACGGTCCCACAATGAGTGCAGACAAAAATCCCATAATTGCAATGCCAACAACTCCGCTTCTCTGACCGCCGAGTTTAGAAATACGTGACTGAATAAAATTTGGAATTTGAAGTTCATACACATCGAACATGGATAACGATAAAAGAACAAAGACAAGTGCAAAAACCGTAATGATCCACGGCGTTTGAAAGGCTGCTTGTAAATTAGCCCCAAATAATCCCGCCAGAACTCCTGCGATCGTGTACGCTACTGCCATCGACAAAACATAGACCAATGAGAGTAAAAATGCTTTTTTAGCGCCCATTCCCTTACCCTGCGCAAGAATCACAGATGAGATAATAGGAATCATAGGAAATACACACGGCGTCAAAGAGAGTAGAAGACCAAAACCAAAGAAACTGATAATGATAAACCACAAACTTCCACCCTTTATGACACTCGCGATTTGATCGGTTTCAGATTTATTTTTAGGTGTCATAACCTCTTTGACAGGCTTTACCAGCGCTAATGCACTCAGATGAGCAGGATCTGCAAGACTAAGCTTATCTGCATTAACCATGATTTCTAAAACAGTCTGTTGCGGCTCATAACATAGCCCTGCCAAAGAACACCCTTGATAGGAGAGCTTAACCCGAACTTTTTGCTCACCACTAAGTTTTTTATTCTCACTTAAATCAATATGAGTGACAGGATTGGTTTCATAAACCTTCTCCCCCTCATGATCTACTGTTTTAGTTACCGTATTTACTGTGCTAAAATTAATCCCATCATTTGAGTCAGCATCTTCAATTTTGAGTTTATCTTTGTAGAGATAAATCTGACTCCCCAACTCTATCTCAACCGCAATCGTATCATCATCTACAGTTGTAATTTTAGGCTTGAATGCCTCTTCGGGTTGAAGAAAACTCACTCCAAAAAGAGCCATAGAAAAAAATATTAAAAACAAAAAACGCATACCTAAACCTTTTAATTACAAATGTCCACTATTTTAGCATAACTTTTAAAACGTTAGCACTTGATTACTTTCTATTACCCATTGCGTGAGCTGATCCATAGTGGAGGAAATCTCTTCACTAAAATAAGGGGCATTTTTATACATTCCACACCGTGCATTACACGTCCCACAAGCACGAACACTCACACCATGCTCATAGAGTTTTTTCACCATATCGTGTAAATCAAAATCGTACATCTCAGGCTTTATACAAATACTGCGAGCTAAATCGACCGCGTCATTCATCAAAAAAATATTGACCTCTTCACCGTTTTTATGCAGATTTTTCGCTAAACGCAGTGCATTATAGGTAACATCACTTCCATTGTAAGGATCGTGATTTAAAATCAAGGTAATCATACTATTTCCTTATTTGATCCTATTTATTGCTCTTTGGTCAAAAGAGTAACACCTAGACCTGTCTCTACACCATACCCTTCTTGAGCCCAGCCTTTGAGTCCGCCTTTGAGAGAAGTTGCATTTACATAGCCTAATTTTTTAAGTGTTTGCGCTGCCAATGCACCTCGGCTTCCTCCGCGACAATAGGTCACAATAACTGCATTTTTGTCTTTAACTTTATTTAGAACATCAAATTCCAAATTTCCACGTGTGATTGCTAGGGTACTTGGTGCATAAATCTCACCTTCCGCACGCTGATTTTCCTCACGTACATCCAGAACCATCACCTTTTTTTGCTCATCAATCATCTTCTTTAACTCTTTTGGGGTCATTTCACCTACCTCTTGCTTCGCACTCTCGATCAATTTTTCAGATTCAGCATGTCCTGCCATAAGGGACGATCCCACCAATAAACCTACAAGCATAAAAGCTACTTTCATATTTTTCATTCATGACTCCAAGTATTTATGTTATTAGCTAAATAACTAATTAATGTGTATAATATAACAATAAAATTAATCTGTCAAGGATTCATATCCCTATAATCGCGATTAATCGATTGGTATGTACGCAAAATGATCATTTTGTTTATCGATTAATCCGATGGTTGAGTTGGGTGTTAACTTAACATAATCATACACATTGCTTTTATCAATCTTCAATGTTTTCATTGTTGCTTCACACATTAAAAATTCCACTTCGTAGGTATCCGCCATTGTAGCAATCCGTTTACTGAGTTGATCGTGAGCCAAAGCCAACTTTTGATCGTTTTTATAAGGCGAATTTTTTAAATCTTTTACAAAAAACTTATACGCATCCCCATGAATGACCACTGCAACCTCAAGTTTTTCCAATTTTCCTTCATAATGATTCTTATGAAATACAATTCCCTGTAACACTTTTTTTTCAAACGTTTCCAAATTTCCTGTTTTGAGATCGAAAACAACTTGCTTTACCCCTTCTTCTGCACATAAAACCCCTGAGAGAGCGAGAATAAGTAACCATTTTTTCATAGTATTCCTTTGTTATGATAATTTTACATTTGATATTATAATCACCGAACGTAAAAATAATGTAAATTAGCTAATTTCCTAATAACTATCTTATGCTATAATTAAACTATTAAATAGCATCCATAAGAAGGTAGTTTATGTTAGATATGGAACAAAAATTAAAGATTTTCAAAGCCCTGAGTAATGAGACACGATTTTTGATTTTCAAAAATGTCTTTACTGGGGGATACACTTGTTCTCTGGATAAAAAACAAGCCGGTGTTGAAGTCAACCCAATCGCTACATGTGTCAGCACAGTGGCAGAGCATTTTAATTTTTCGCTTCCCACCATCTCTGCGCACATCAAAGAGCTAAAAGAGGCAAAAATAATCTCTGTAGAAAAAAAGGGAAATAAAGTTTACATTGAGCCCAATATCGAAACAATTCGGGAACTCTCTGCGTGTTTTCAGACATTGGTCACTAATTTTGACAATAATCGAGAGCTTTTTTTTAACGATACCGTAGCGGTTAAATAAGTAGGGCAATGAAATATTTACTATCAACTCTCATTTTTATCCTCCCTCTATTGTTGCAAGGAAAAACGCTTGATGATGCGTTTAAAAATGGAAAAGCAAGCGGAGACCTTCGTGCGTTTTGGTATGACGGAGACCGTGACCTAAAAGTAAATCGCACTGCTCTCACCGTCGGTGGAATACTCAGCTATCAGACCGCACCTTTTTATGGAGTCCAAGCCAATGCTTCTTTCTTTTCCAGTAACGGTATCACCTCGCTCACACAAATGCCCGAATCGGGACAAACAAGTAATCTCAAAAGTGATGGCAGTTCTATCAATGTTCTCGGTGAAGCTGCACTGTCGTATACCTACAATGACACACTAGTAAAATACGGACGGCAACGGCTCAATACTCCTTTGACCAATGACTATTACAACCGTATGCTTCCAAACAGTTTCGAAGCGCTTACCCTCGAAAACCGCTCAATAGCCGATGTGACGCTCAAAGGTGCTTACATTACGAAATGGAAGTACAAAGACTCCGACCGTTTTATCTCACCAGCTGAAAACTATGGATTTCATCGTGATATAGTGATGCTTGGTGGCGTGATGAAAAAAGGGGGCAGTACGAATGAAGTGTATGACTACTATATCCCCGATGTGATGAATGCTCTGTACATTCAAAGCGAAACACCAAAAATTTTACCGGAAAGTTCCCCTTTCAATATTTCAGGTGCGATACAGTTTTTAAAAGAAGATGGAGTAGGAGATGAACTAATCAAACTCTCTTCTACCTATCTCATCGGGACAAAATTAGGACTTCATTATAATGATTGGAGTCTTACGGGGCTGTTCACCCAAATCGGCGACCAATCACTTGCAGGGACAGGAGGACGTTACGCCAAGATGGGATGGGGAGGATTTATCACCTATACCGATTTTCAAATCGACGGTGAAACGGAAAATGCGGGTGCAGTAGCCTATGGAGCTGTTGTAACGCACCGTTTTGACAAAACACTCGAAGCATCGCTGAAATATCTACGAATCGACCAAAGCGACACAAAACAAAGTGCTCCAAATTCTCTCACCGACAACCCACGCCCTGACTCAGACGAATACAACCTCGATGCCACCTATCAACCGACCAAAGAGATACGATTACGATGCCGTTTTGCGTACATCGACTACAATCCTGACACCACAAATTTATATAAAAATCGTGCGTATGACGAGTTTAACACTCGCATCATTGCTGATTATATGTTTTAATATTGGAGAAAAAATGACCTGGCTTATCATTAAATATTTAGTAACCGCTGGAATTGTTGTCCTCGTCTCTGAAATGGCAAAACGCAGCGATAAACTCGGTGGACTCATCGCAGCATTGCCACTCGTAACTTTTTTGGCTTTGATTTGGCTCTATGTTGACAATCAGCCTACAGAAAAAATTGCTAATCATGCGTGGTATACGTTTTGGTATGTTGTACCGACATTACCAATGTTTTTGGCCTTTCCACTGCTACTGCAACGTATCGGTTTTTGGCCTTCACTTCTTGCTTCCATAGCCATTACCGTAATTTGTTTTATCATCTTTTCACTCATTGTGCGTCAGTTTGGAATCGAGTTATGGTAAAGTAGTCTATTTTATTTCGGAGTTACACAATGTCCAATCGCCTCGCACTCGAAGATTCCCCCTATCTCCAGCAACATAAAGATAACCCTATCGATTGGTATGGGTGGTGCGATGAAGCGTTTGAGCGTGCAAAGCGTGAGCAGAAAGCGATTTTCATCTCCATCGGATACAGCAGCTGTCACTGGTGTCACGTAATGGAACACGATGTTTTTGAAAATGAAGAGATAGCAGTATTTGTAAATAAACATTTTATTTGTATTAAAGTGGATCGTGAAGAGCGCCCTGACATCGACAAACATTTCCAAGAGCTGCACGTTATGCTCAATCGTCGAAGTGGTGGGTGGCCACTCTCGATCTTTTGTACACCAGAAAATAAACCTTTTTATGCCGCAACCTACATTCCCCCTCATAATCGCGATAAAATGATGGGATTTAGTGAGCTTACGGCTATCATTTCCGAAAAAATAGCCCTAAATGACGAAAAGCTCTTTCAAAATGCTGATGAGATCACCGGTTTTATGAAACCCAAAGAGACACCGACGCAAGCAACTCAACTGGATGAAAAAATCATGATACAGTTTGGAAAACAAGCCGAGCATAATTTCGACCCCATCAACGGCGGATTTTCAAAAGCTCCGAAGTTTCCCCACACCTCTACACTTAAAACTTTGATGAGCCAAGAGCGTCTTGAGTCGGATCCTCAACGACTCAAAATCATTACCCATACACTTGATTCGATGGCACGAGGAGGGATGTATGACCTCATTGATGGAGGATTTTGCCGATACAGTACCGAAGAATCATGGCTGATCCCTCATTTTGAGAAAATGACTTATGACAATGCCCTGCTATGTGAACTCTATGCTCTAGCTTCCGTTTTGTTTAATAATCCATTCTATCTGCGATGCGCCACAGAGACTGCCGATTTTATGATGAAACTTATGATGGAGGATCATCTCTTTTACAGTGCGAGCGATGCGGATACCGAAGGCGAGGAAGGAAAGTATTTTGTTTACTCTTATGATGAAATCACTCAAGCACTTCAAAATATAGGTATTTCCAATCTCGATGAAGCCATAGAAATACTACAAATCACCCCTGATGGAAATTTCGAAGGGCACTGCATCGTTACCCTCTCATCATTAGAGCGACCCCAATGGTTTGAGAATTTTGTCAAAGAGTGTCAAAAACTGCGTTCTACTCGAACGTATCCTTTTATTGACCGTAAAATCAATGTTGCATGGAACGCCATGATGATCAAATCTCTTTTGATACTGGGAAAGCAGATTCCATCGTATCAAGACAATGCAATTACAGCTCTAGAGTCCCTACTCTCAACCATGTTCATTGATGGAGTTCTTTATCACACGACCCTTATCCACAAACAACCAAAAATCGAAGCTTTTTTAGAAGATTATTCCTATCTGACCGATGCATTAATCCAAGCCTATCAAAGCACATTTGATGAAGTGTATCTCATACGTGCCCAACAACTCACCAACAAAGCATTGGAACTTTTTTACCAAAACGGTGCATGGTATTTTAGTCGCGGAGCATTTCCAACACTTTGTGAGCTCGATGATGGTTCCTATCCTAGTGCGATGGCCGTTATGATGGATAATTTGCTTTCTCTGGGAAGTCTCATTGATAGTAAGTATCGCCATTTTGCCTTTAAAAGTCTCGAATACTCCTCCATTAAGCTGATGAAAACTCCCATCTATTATCCCAAACTTACGGAACAAACCATTCGATATCTAAAAGGTGATCGTATTGTGAAAGCAACCAAAGAACTACTAAAATCCTTAGAATCTTTGAAGTACCCTTTTGTATTACTAAAAAATGATGCAAGTGTGGAAGGGTTTTTGATTTGTGGAGAAAACAGCTGCTTTGCCACTACATTTGAAGCTAAAATATTGGATGAATTAATCCATTCAACGTTACAATAAAAAAAATAGGTGGTCAATATGCATTCAAAAGGCTCTATGGTAAGAGATGAAATCGCGGATGTATCTGATATAACGGATGTTGTTCATGGCGATCGAAAATTAGATATCAAAAAACAGAAAAAAGAACAAGAAAAACATAGCGCTAAAGAAGAGCGACTTCCAATTTGGGTAAAAGCCAGTGTCATAGAATACGAAGATGAACTCAAAAAATTACAAATCGAACTTCTAAAACTTCAAAATCATATCAAGAATAAAGGTCTTAAAGTCCTTATGATCTTCGAAGGGCGTGATGCTGCCGGTAAAGGTGGTACGATTAAACGCATTACCGAACATCTTAACCCTCGTGGTGCTCGTGTCGTTGCACTGGATAAACCTTCTGATGTTGAAAAAACCCAATGGTATTTTCAACGCTACGTACAACATCTCCCGAGTGCAGGAGAAATGGTCTTTTTCGACCGAAGTTGGTATAACCGTGCAGGGGTTGAACCCGTTATGGGATTTTGTACCGAAGAAGAACACAAAGAATTTTTGCATGAAGTGGGTGAGTACGAGCGAATGCTCGTAAACTCAGGGATCATTCTTTTTAAATTTTATTTCTCCGTCTCCAAAAATGAACAAGCTAAAAGGTTTAAACAACGTAAAACTGATCCTCTAAAACAGTTTAAACTCTCTCCCGTCGATGCCAAATCTCAAGATCTGTGGGACAAATATACCATCGCAAAATATTCCATGCTTTTAGCCTCACATACTTCCCATGCGCCATGGGTCATTATACGTTCGGATAACAAGAAAAAAGCACGCATAAACTGCTTTAGACATATCCTCTCCCGTAGTGAATATCCAAGTAAAATTAAATCTTCTCGTCTAAAAACATCGGAAAAGATTTTACTCGATGGAGATCAAGAACTCAAATTGATGGAATCCAGTATGTCCTTGAAGAAAAATGATGAGTTTAATGAGAGAGGATAATCGTGCCTCAATCAGCCATCCTAAAATCTCAAAATATTCTCGCTGATTTTTGGGGTGGAACGGCAGCTATGCTTGTTGCCCTCCCCTCAGCCATTGCCTTTGGCGTTACCATTTATGCTACCATTGGTGGACATTATGGGGCATATGGGGCAGTAGCCGGTATTCTTGGAGTGGCAGCAATCGGAATAGTTGCAGCGCTTTTAGGGGGAACAAGCCGTCTAATATCAGCTCCAAGTGCCCCAGCTGCCGCCGTTTTATCCGCTTTTGCACTCACTTATATTTCTAAAGATTTCGGACCCGATGCTGTTTTCGCTATGTTGATGGTCGTAGCACTTTTAGCAGGTATTTTTCAAATCCTTTTTGGCCTCATTGGACTTGGTAAATTAATTAAATACATGCCTTTTCCAGTTGTAAGCGGTTATCTAAGCGGTGTAGGACTCTATATTATTGCTTCTCAGGCACCTAAGTTTTTAGGGCTTCCGCAAGGTACACATATTTTCGAAGCACTGAAGAATCCAACAACATGGCAATGGCAAAGCATTACTGTTGGACTCATAACGATTCTTACGATGTTATATGCAGACAAAATCTTTCGAGTTATCCCCGCAGTCATTTTGGCGCTTATAGCAGGTGGCTTAGCCTATGGTTTACTTGGGATCGCTGATCCTTCTCTCTTTATACCAAACAACCCTTTAGTCATTGGAGAACTGGGAGAAAGTGGCGGAATCAATTTCTTACAAATGTTTGTTGGACGTTTTGAGGTACTTGCCAATTTTACTCTTAATGACCTATATTTACTCATTTTACCAGCATTGACACTCGCTGCCCTCCTCTCGATTGATACACTCAAAACTTGTATCATTATCGATTCAATGACCCACTCATTTCATAACTCAAACAAAGAGCTTATAGCTCAAGGCACTGGGAATATTACCTCATCATTAATTGGAGGAATGAGCGGATCAGGTACGATGGGTGCAACCATGGTTAACCTCTCAAGTGGTGCACGATCTTCACTTTCAGGAGTCATTGAAGGGGTTATGGCAATTATCTCGTTTGTACTGCTTGGAAGCCTTATTGCCTGGATACCGATTGCGGCACTGGCAGGGATTTTGATTGTGATTGGTGTGCGTATGATTGATACGCACAGTATCAAACTTTTCAACTCTCGTAAAACAGTTTTTGATTTTTTGATCACAGTAATCGTATCTCTCACAGCTCTCACCGTCAGTCTTATCGCGGCATCAGGTGTTGGTGTGGTCTTGGCTATTATTTTGTACATAACACAGCAAATGGGTGCTTCAGTAGTGTATCGCAAACACGATGGTACTGAAATAAAAAGTAAAATTGTCCGAAACCGTGAGCAAGAGGCTTTTTTACTGGAACATGGAGAAGATTTTTCTATCTATGAATTGCATGGAAGCCTCTTTTTTGGAACAGCTAATCAACTCTATTCCATGCTTCAAGACGATTTAAAGCACAAAAAATACATTATTTTAGATATGAAACGAGTACAAACCGTTGATTTAACGGCAGCTCATATTCTCTTACAAATCAAAGACATACTCCATGATAATGACGGTTATTTACTTTTATCACGATTGCCGCACAAGCTTCCGACCGGGGATGATTTAGAAAGCTATTTTAACCATGTAGGACTTTTAAAACATCTTAGCCCCATAAAGGTTTTTGATGATTTGGACGATGCTGTTGAATGGGTCGAAGATACCACCATTCATGAGAATCTTATGGACAAAGCAGAAGAAAAGTTATTTGAATTGGCTGATTTTGATCTTTTCAAAGGACGACATCTTGATACACTCGAAGAACTTCAAGGTCTTCTTGAATCCCATTCGTACCATAAAGGAGAAATTATTTACTCCGAAGGTAGCTCAAATGGCGAAATTTTCCTGATTCGTCGTGGATCAGTTCGTCTCATGCTCCCATTTCCTGATCGGAAAAGTGTTCATCTCAGTACGTTGGGACAGGGGAATTTTTTTGGAGAATTTTCATTCTTAGAATGCAGTCCCCATTATACAGACAGCATTGCAAGTACAGATACCGATTTGTATAGAATTTCACGCGAGGCATTTGATTTATTTTCAGAACATCACAAAAAAGCCTCTTTGCATTTTATGCAAAGCTTGGCTACCGTATTAGCAGAGCGGCTTCGTCTGACCCGGTCGGAACTTGGCGACGAAGCCGACGTCTAAAGTCTTATTACGAAAGAAATTTTAGAATTTCTACTTCAATATCTTCTTTGTCAATAACGGTATCTTGGGTAATTGGCTTAGTGAAAAGGCCTTTGATCATTTCCGGAATAGGCAATTTTGCTGTTGCTGAGATAGATTGAAGAGCATCGATGTCATTGGCATCTTTCTCACCAGTAAGCGCATTCGCAATCGTCGGAGAAAATTTAGTCCACTCAGCCGTTGAATAAACGATGGTTTTAAGTGGCTTGGTTGCACAGCAGTCGTATGCTTTAAAGCACGTAGCCGTATGCGGATCCATCAAATAGCCACTGTCATAGGCCTCTTTAATGTACCCTTTTCCTTCAGAACCATTACAGTAATCCGCTGAAAACATACCTTGAAGCTTCATTGTTTCATCATCACTAAGAGCATAAAAACGATCGTTTTCCAATTTTTGCATTAATTCTTTGGTTCGAACTGCTCCAAAAAAGTCAAATAAAATTCGTTCTACATTACTGGAAATTAAAATATCCATTGCAGGGGATGTCGTAGGAATCACTTTATCATTACGCAGATCATAGTGCCCGGTATTAATCAGTCGAGTGAGAACATTATTTTCGTTGGATGCAATGATAATTTTTTCAACGGGTAATCCCATTTTTGTAGCATAATAACCACCCAATGCATTACCAAAATTTCCACTTGGAACATCGAGGTAAATTTTTTCACCCATCAAAATAGCATTTTGACGTACCAGTTCAAGATAACTGTGAATATGGTAAATGATTTGGAAAATAATACGTCCAAAGTTCACTGAATTGGCAGCAGAGAGAGAAATATTTTTAGTTTTCAAAGTTGCTTTAAACGTTGCCGATCCCAAAAGCTTTTTCAAAGCACTTTGCGCATCGTCAAAATCTCCGTGAATTCCGATAACTTTGAGATTCGATGCATCTTCTGTTACCATCTGAAGACGCTGAACGTCCGAAGTCCCCCCATCAGGATAAAGACATACCACACGAACATTCGCACGATTTTTAAACGTATCAAGAGCAGCCGGACCCGTATCACCGCTTGTAGCAGCAAGAATAAGATACTCATCTCCGCGTTTTTGAGCGATGGAAGATAGCACTACACCAAAGGGTTGCAATGCCATGTCTTTGAAAGCACGGGTTGGCCCATGATACAGCTCACTCACATACAAATCATCACGTACTTTTACGACAGGAACGGGATTAGAAGGATCATCAAATTTATCATACAACGATAAGGCTTCATCAATAACCAACGGTTCAATATCAATACCAAGAACAGTAAGAAGATCTTTTGCCAATACTTTGTAGGATGAGTTTAAATGCTTAGTTAAAAATTCTTCACCAAGAGAGGGAAGTTCTTTAGGAATATACAATCCGCCAAAGGATGCGATGGGACTTAAAATTGCCTCTGAAAAAGTGACTTCGCCGGGATGGACTCCATCATTTCCGCGTGTTTCAATAAATTTCATCGTTAAATGCCCCAATGTAAAAAGTTTTCGAATTATAACTAAGCCTCTCTCAGGGTTGGCTTAGAGGGTTATTTGGGATGACGATATCATTTCTTATTTGTTGTTCTAGTGTAGAAATATTGAGATTATTAAGTAGAAGAAATTGTTCCCATTTTTTAATTAGAAAACAATCTTACTGTCTGCTAAACGCTTGTATGCGTATCCCACTCGGGGGAGTGGGAGCTGTCTAATTAGAATGAGTTTTTAGTATTTTTTTTGATAAAAAAACCCCATTTTATTAACTACTCCAAATAAGAACAAACAAAATAATGCAAACACTCCTACAGCGATTATAATTGCAACTATATTCATAATTATCTCCTCTATATTCAAAATCTATTTTTTTTCATTCTCCCCACTTTTTAATTAGAAAACAATTTTCCTGTTTCTTAAACGCTTGTATGCGTATCCAACTTGGGAGAGTTGGAACGAGAGATTGTTAAGGCTGTAGCTGAGTTAGTTTAGCATCAGCTTTATCAAATAAAAGCATTTTACAGACTAGAATAATATGATAGCGCCTTAATTTTGTCAAAATAAAGTATTGTATTCGTCCCATCACTGTTATGAATAAGTAAATAGTCAGGCATTTCACGTACAGTATAATCTATAGGTAACAATGGATTTTGAACAGTTTGAGAAGTATTAGGAACAGTGTTACCGTTGGCATCTAAATGTGTATATGTCATTGATGTTGCATCTGCATTGAATACATTAGAATTAATAAATGCCTTATTGTCTTGCGGATCAATACCGACCTCAAAAAGCGTTTTACCCGCAAAAAGAGGTTTTAAAAGTTGAGCTAATTTAGCATCAGCTTTAGCTTTATCAAAACACAAATACGTATTAGTTGATTTGTATGTATTGGTACTTTCCATATATTCATTAACTTCAATGTACTGGTCAGTTACTGATTTTATTGTTGCGTAAGTAATTGGATCTGATGGATCTCGTGACGTGATCTTAAGTCTGCCATCAGTTGCAACTGCATAATCCACAGTAGCATTAGCATCTGGTGCATCATAATAAGAATAAGTTCCATTGCTATGAAATGTATTTGTCAGAGTGATCCAACCTTCTGGATCCCAGTGTGAAACTACATAAAATGTTTTACCGCTCAAATATTCAGCCGTAAATTTTGCATTAGACTTTAAAGTTGCCTCTGCTACATACGTTTTCATAGCTGTAGAAGCCGTGGTTGCATTGATCAAAGTATGTGTAGTAGCATCAATTAAACCAGCTGTATTCAGCGTGCCCAACAATGCAGTAATCTTAGTTTCCATATCAGCCGTTGTAGCGGATAAGTTCACATCCGAAAAGTTATGATCTTTCAACTTGCTCAAATCCAATACCGCACTATCACTTCGATTAGCATCGAAATTTTGTAACAACATTGCAATGTTTTTCGCTTTGTCACTTGGAGCACTGATATTCGTATCTCCAGCCATAGTATACGGTGTAGTCAAAGAGCTAGCAGTAACTTTACCCAGAGACAGATTACCCAAGAAGAATTCTACTTGTTCCCCTGCTACATATTTATACGTTCCATTAGAATCCGTATACCCTGTTTGCGTTGCCGTAGTATATTTTAGCCCTTGTACTGGTGCATCAACAAAAGTACCTGTTGCAACAACTGGTGCGGTAGCAGTGCTGTCGCTTCCTCCGCCACATCCTACGAATGCAACCGTAGCCACACATGAAAGAACTAATGCTTTAAATCTTGACAGATTCATGTTTTCTCCTGATTATAAAATTTTCAAACATATCATATAAAACCAATATGTCATCAACATGTCATTTATTAAATTCTTTTTAGTTACTATTCCACAAAGGAATACAATTGCTGAAGCCAAAGACTAAAATATCAACATTTATGTTTTTTATTGTTGCTTTATTTTTGTCGATTGATATATTAGGATACTTTTACATAAAAGCAAACCTTGTTTCGAGCCATTCTCAAGAACAACTCATACTCTTTTCGAATATTCAGCGAAACTCCAGCGATTTGCTGAGTAAACTGCTTTATAAATATTCACTCCAAAAAGATATTCTCGAAAAAAAGCATGTTGACGTTTTAAACTATATAGACCAACATGGGGTTGATGGTAATTTAAGTGTCATACAAAGCCGAATCAATCAAGGATTCGAGAATAAGCCGTACAATATTTACATCACCGATGATAATCTCATTATCAAAAACACGACTCTCCCATCAGATGTTGGCTTTAATCTCAGCTTTGCAAAACTACAATTTGATAACCACAAAAAAGAGAATAGAATTGGTGTTTCAGCCCCTATTTTCGAAACATTTTCTACCAAGTTCAACAGTTATACTGACTCCTATTTACCGTATCCCAATCGTGAGAAAATACTACAGGTGAGTTATACCTACGATGGTGTTGAAGAAAATCTTCACGCTCTCCAAAACTTGATTGATGCCAATCTCTATATCAAAGATGCTAAAGCCTATATCTTATTTAGTGATGGTTATGTTGGCGATTTTCTCTTCAAATCTTTTAAACCTTATAAACCGACGTTGCAAGAGGTAAAGAAAAGAATCAACGGTGGATTAAAACTATCGAATGATTTGTCCGACAATCAAATCACCTACAACCGTTTAATTATAGATGGGGTAAGTGATCGTTATAAGGCTGTTTATTTCGTCCAAAAAAGCCCTATATTTGATGATGCAAAGATTATTTATTCGGTTGTCTTTGATGAAGATGAGTACAATCAAAATCTTCGTAATCTCAATGCTTTTATCTTTTTTCTAACCCTTTTTGGATTGTTAGCGATTTATGCTATTTTTAAAATCAGGTTCAAAGAGTTTTTGCTACATCAAAAAGACATCTTTGTAAAACACTCTATCCATGAGATCAAAACCCCTCTGAGTATTATTACCCTCAATAATCAGCTCCGAACCAAGATGTTTGGTGAAGATGAATTCACCAAAGAAATCGATTCAGCCGTTAAAATTTTGACTAATTCATATGATGACATGACCTTTTTAATGACCAATAAAAGCGTTGCCTATAAAATAGAATTGATCGATTTAAACGAGTTTGTGGGGGAGCGGATTAAGTATTTTAAAGATATTGCTCAAAGTTATGGAAGAGATATTCGGTACGCTTCAAATAGTACATGTGCTATCCATATCGGGGATATAGAACTTACAAGGCTTATCGATAACAATCTATCCAATGCCATCAAATATTCAAACATTCATTCTACTATCGTCGTGACGCTCACCAAAAATATTCTTAGCTTTAAAACCCTTGGAGAGCCTATCGAGGATAGCGAGAAAATATTTGAAAAATATGTGCGTGAAGTTGATTCAAACGGCGGATTTGGATTGGGCTTGAGTATCGTAAAAGATATTACTCAAAAATACAAAATCGGTATTACGGTAGAAAGTGAAAATGGGGAAAATATCTTTAGCTATACGTTTCGATGCGAGGGAGAAGGATGAGAATTTTATTATTAGAAGATAATTTCGCCTTGCATAAAGCCATTAAGGCTACTCTAGCGATGGAAAATCATGAGGTTGAAAGCTTTTATGATGGGCTGACGGCAATGCAGAACAGTTCAGCACCATTTGATCTTTATGTGCTTGACATTAACGTACCCAATGTTAGTGGATTAGAGATTACCAAAAAAATAAAATCATTCAATCCAAACGCTAAAATCATTATCATTAGTGCCTACAACGATATAAAAACGATTAAACAAGCCTATGTAAATGGGTGTGATGATTATCTTAAAAAACCTTTTAACATTGAAGAGTTATTAATCAAAGTGCAGAAACTGGATGCTCACTCAAATGAAAACATTATTTTTATTACCGATGATTTGAAATACGATTTCTCTTTAAAAATATTATTTCACGATGATGTCAAAGTAGGACTTACCAAAAAAGAGTTGATATTTATCCATCTTCTTCTAAGTAATAATAACCATCACGTCCCGTATGAACGTATTATTGGAGAGGTTTACCCTAATGAAGAGAGTGATATAAGCGCTCTAAGGTCATTGGTTAAACGACTACGAAAAAAACTCCCTGATGATATTATTAAAACAGACATAGTTGGTGGATATGCACTCTGTGTAAAAGCTTAATATGAATCTTACACCATTGCTATTATCTACTTTTAGCGTTGTCAGTGCCATTAGTGCAAATGAACTTCAACTTGATCCAATAATAGTAAGTGCTAGTGCTGAAAATTCGGGTTCATCTGCTAGTTTTAGTCTCGACCCAATAGCTCCCGCTTCCAGTTCTCTAACGCTTGCCGACTTATTGATAAGCGAGGGATTGGGCACCAAAGCCAAAATTTAAATCTGAAGTGCAATTTTTGAAAATCTCTTAAAATAAGAGAAACGAATAAAATAAAGAATTGTAGTTTTGGATTTGAAGAGGTTAAATGTTAAACTCTACCTTCAAATTCTAACCACAGAAAAGGAGA
>CAIMUF010000020.1 GCA_903844635.1 uncultured Sulfuricurvum sp.
CCATTACGGTTTTGCAATGGATCCTGTCAACTTTGATAAAGCAGATAATCTTAAAACCCCAGCACACATCTATCCTGAGTGGTATTTCTTGTGGAGTTATGAAGTATTACGTGGATTCTTCTTCGAAATCGCTGGTATTTCTGGTAAATCATTAGGATTGATGGCGTTTGCGTTCGCGAATGGTATTTTCTTGGTTCTTCCATGGTTAGACCGTTCACCGATGGTAAAACCAGCTAATCAACGTCCGTATTTCAAATACTGGTTCTGGTTCTTGATGGCGGATTTAATGGTTCTTACTGTATTTGGTAAATTACCTCCAACCGGTGCGAATGCGTGGGTAGGATTTGCGTCATCTATGACGTTCTTGGTACTATTTATTGCATTGCCATTTATTACAAAAGCAGAAGCCAAAAAAGTAGGGGGCAAATAATGAAAGAGTTAAAGATTTTAGCAGTTATTGCTACTCTCGTCGGTATCACCTATTATGGGATTGAGCCGTATGCTCATCACGTAATGCACCCTGAAGTCAAAGAGGCTGATTTCACATTTGCTGATCTCAAAAACGTTGATACAAAATTAGCGGGTAACGTTACTAATGGTCAAATATTAGTTGAAGCCAACTGTATCGCTTGTCACGCCATTGAAAAAGCAGGTCATCCTGCTATGATGCCTAATGCTGATGCAGCAGCAAGTTATGGAGTTGTTCCGCCTGATTTGAGTCATGCTGGACGTATCTATGACAAAAACTACTTGGCGAATTTCATTTTTGATCCTGTAAGTGCAATGCACCTCAGCCATAAATATCCAGTAGGGGGAACCAAAACATTCCCTATGCCATCGTACAACTGGATGACTCCTCAAGAAATTATGGATGTTGTTTCCTATCTTCAATCTGTTGCACCAAAAGTAAAAGAGGGTTCAGAAGCTAACAAAGCTACATTTGAAGCGGCATGTGGTCGTTGTCACAGTATGAAATACGGTGCATTTGAAGCTTCAACTCCTGTTGATGTAATCAAAGCGCATATGGGTGCAACGCCTCCTGATTTGTCTCAGTACATCAAAAGTCGTGGTGAACATTATCTTCATGGATTTATCAATGATCCTCAAGTATTGTTGGCAGGAACCTCTATGCCACGCGTTGGTCTAAACGCCAAAGCGCAAGAAGAAGTCATTGCCTATATGGAAGAAACGGGTGACCGTAAAAAAGCAGAACGTGAAGCCACTGGTATTAATGTAATGATTTATACTTTTATATTCGCTATGCTCGCCTATTTGTGGAAACGCAAAATTTGGTCTGAAGTACACTAAGGAGTAATGGATGAAAATAGTAAAAATTCTAGCATTATCGGCACTTCTAAGTGCCGGTCTAATGGCAAGCGATGTATTGGCATCAAATATGGGTCAAATGGAAAAAGGGTTAAGTAATATCCAAAAAGGGTTTTTATACAATACTCCTACTTTGATCAAAGAAGGGGTTTCTGATATTCAAAAAGCAAATGCCCTTTTTCACAATAAGGATGAGACGAAAAAATATCTCCCTAAAGATAAACAACATTTGAATAATATTGCGTTCAATGCGTCTCAACGTATTGATACAGCATCCAATAACGTACTTAAGTC
>CAIMUF010000021.1 GCA_903844635.1 uncultured Sulfuricurvum sp.
ATTCCTATCTTTTTTTCTGGTATTAATGATATGGAATTAATAAATACTCTAGATCGAACAAAATTCACAGGTGTCTATGAGACTAAGGATATTGAACCAAATATAAAGTTAATTCATGAATTTTCTCCTCAAAGTCATGATATCTGGTTTATAGGAGATACTTCTAATACCTATAAATCGATTGCGCAAGACATTAAAACGTCAATGTCTAAATTCTCAAATTACAAATTTCATTTTATTTCTTTTAACAATATTGACGATATCATGAGCCATCTTCCAAATAAACCAAAGTCGTTTGTTATTTTGACAACGATAGGTGGCTTTACTGATGCTAAAGGTGAAAGTTTATTGCCAAAAGAGTCTATAAAGAGATTAAAACAAAATAAAAATATTATTGTGTGCAGCATGGAAGATTCCTATATGGTTGGTGATGTTATTGGTGGGTATGTAACGAGTGGAAAGCAGCATGGCTCTAAGACTGCAGAACTTATGATACGTTATTTTAATGGTGAATCACTTCAAGCAATCAAATCAATTAGTAAAAGTCCAAATATTTATATGTTTGATCGTAAAGCATTGAGTGAATCAAGGTTAATACTCTCTGAGTACATTAGACGAAATGCAGTAATTTTACACGAAAATAAAACTTTTTTTGAGCGCTATGAACATGTTATTTTAAATACTTTTTTTATATTATTTGTCTTCTTTTTACTTTTTCTTTTAGTTGTATTTCTCATTGCTTTACAAAAAAATGCTTTATTAAAAACATTAAAAATCAATCTTGAAAATTGTACTGGTGAATTAGCAAGGATGAAAGAAAAATTTTCTTTGTTTAAAAATAAAAATGAATAAAAAAATCACGCTAGCAGTAGTTTTTTTTATTTTTTTAGGCATTCTACTTCCTCTGTTGTTTTCTTTGTTATTTTCTAATCAACGCAGTAGTACAATAGTCATAGATCAAAGGATACAGGCACCTTATCTTCGTCATACAAGTAAAGATTGGATATTAGTTTATTTTTGATATGTAGGTTGTGTTAAAGTTTGTACCCCAATACTTCAAAATTTAGATAATTTTTACGATTCTCAATCTTTTGAATCTTTGAAAGAATCTGTAGGGTTTGTTTTTATAAATTTAATGCCTGAGGTTGAGCGAAGCCAGCCTGATGCATTTGCAAAATCATTTAATCCAAAGTTTGAAGGTTTTTATTTAACCCAAAAAGAGTTGATGTCTATTGATCGAGAGTTCAATGTCTTTTTTTCAAAGAGTTTACGTGATGTTACTGAAATTAACCACAGTGATTATGTTTATTTGGTGCAACGTAAACAAAATGGGGATTTGATTTTGAAAAATATTTATCCTACGCACCCCTTGAATCGTGAATTGATTATTACCGATATAGATAGACTGCAAAAGGAAACCAAATAATGGCCATTGATATGAATAATTTATTCACAGTTCCTACTGTTCCTGAATTTGCACAAGATAATTTTGATATGCATTTTATAAAAGCTGACAGAGTTATGTTAGTTCTTCTTAGTATTCAGTGGCTTGTAGCAACGTTTATTACATCGATCAGTTATTTGACGTATAGTTATGGATTTATTAGTGGAGGACTTATTACAGTGTCTTTATTTGTTGCCTATCGCTACTTTAAAGGAACACAAGTGATGCGTTCTCTTGTAGCGGTTGGTATGATGCTCTTTTCTTTAGTTTTCATACAGCAGCATTTAGGCCGTATTGAAATGCACTTCCATATTTTTATAGCAATGGCCATACTAACCCTTTATAAAGATATTGTACCAGTATTTGTGGCTGCAGTAACAACTATTGTGCATCATGTCGTTTTTAACTTTCTTCAGTTATATGAAGTATCCTTATTTGATATGCCTGTTATGATTTTCAATTATGGATGCGGTTTTGATATTGTTTTCTTGCATGCAGCATTTGTTATTGTAGAAGCTTTTGTTTTGGGTTATATCATTAAATTGCAAATCGAATATGGCGTTGGATTGAATAAGTCTGAAAAAGAGATATCAGGATTAAATCAAGAACTGAGCTATACATCGCTTCATGATGCACTGACGGGTCTTTCAAATCGGTATAGCTTGCACTCTCAGCTTGGTCTTATGGTGGCCAATGCAAATCGATATAAGAGGAAGTTCGCCGTTTTATTTTTAGATTTAGATCATTTTAAAAATGTTAATGACACACTAGGTCATGGTATTGGAGATATACTTCTTGTGAAGGTTGCTAATAAATTAAAATTATTAGTACGAGAAAATGACCTTATTGCCCGCATAGGTGGAGATGAGTTTGTCATTATTCTAAATGATATTGAGAATAATCAATTTCTAGAACAGATTATTGTAAAAATATTAGATGAGTTTCGTAATGAATGGGTCATTGATAATCATTTTTTAAGACTTTCAGTCAGTATAGGGGTGTCAATTTATCCAGACGATTCAAAAGATATTGATGAGTTAATGAAATTTGCTGATATTGCAATGTATAAAGCAAAAGCTGAGGGGAGAGATCAGTTTAGTTTCTTTACCAGTAACTTGAATCATAAAGTTCATGAAGAAGTTGCGATTGCTAATGATTTGCATCGGGCATTGGATGACAATGAATTTGTACTCTATTATCAGCCAAAAATTGAAATAATGAGCGGTAAAATAATTGGAGCAGAAGCCTTAATTCGCTGGATACATCATGAAAAAGGTCTTATTCCACCAATAAGTTTCATCCATATTGCTGAAAATACCGGTTTTATATTAAAACTTGGTACATGGATTATTAATGAAACTGCCAAGATGATTAGTCGTTTAAATCATTTGGGGTACAACGATATTCATGTTTCTTGTAATGTGTCAACACGACAGTTTCAAAATTTGCATTTGTATTCGGATATTAAAAATTCTCTTTTACAAAATAATATAGATCCAGCTTTATTCGCTATTGAAATTACCGAAAGTGTTATGATGGAGTATTTGGATGTTACACTGGAAACAGTCAAAAAAATCAAATCACTGGGTGTTCATATTTGTATGGATGATTTTGGTACTGGATACTCATCATTATCGTATTTACGCCAATTCCCGATTGATTCATTAAAAATTGATAAAAGTTTTGTTGATGATATAGTACAGGGTGGTAATAATGATCATATCCTTCTCAATACAATTATTGCCATGGGACAAACATTAAATCTTCATGTAATAGCAGAGGGTGTGGAAGAAGCATATCAAAGGGACTATTTATATGAAAAAGGATGCCATTACTATCAGGGATATTATTTTTCAAAGCCTGTTCCTGAAGAGATATTTTTTACATTAGTTAAAAATAATCGCTGATTTTTGTATTTTAGAAGCCTCTTCTAATGCACTTTTCTCTATAATTATAATAGGTACACAGGTGATAGCTTGAATTACAATTCAAGAGGAAAGTCCGGGCTGCTGTAGGACACGGTTCCATCTAACTGATGGCCATGGTAACATGAGGGACAGTGCAACAGAGAGTAAACCGCCTTGTCAAAGAGGTGAGGGTGAAACGGCGGGGTAAGAGCCCACCAGTCTCATAGGTAACTATGAGAGCTATGTAAACCCAACCGTGCAGCAAGAAACAGATGGTTAGCGTCCTACATTGCTATTGTTTCGCTAGAGGCTCAGAGTAATCTGGGCAGTAGATTAATTATCACTTTATCCAGAACCCGGCTTATGTGTACCTAACTTTTTTATCTGCTAAGTAACAATCAAAGTATATATCAAAATAAATTTATGGTAAATACCCCAAACGGGGAAAGAGAAGAAGTTAAATAAAATTAACTTTGGTAACGTGGTGATTGAGTCCTAATTCGGCTGGAGTACATCCTAGTGCAAGACCGATCATCTGCTGCATATGAAGGACGGGAAGAGAGACGTCACGTCCAATAGCAACTGAAGCATGGTGTGTTTGGGTATCGAGCTTAAGGTGACAAAGAGGACATGGCGTAACCATCCAATCCGCATTGGCATCCATAGCACCTGCTACTGCATTTCCGGTTAGAACAGCAGCCGTATGAGGTGCTTGAAGCTCAGCATGGAAACCGCAACATTTGTTTTTCTCAACATAATCAACATTCTTACCGCCACATGCGATGATAAGATCATCGAGCGATGTTGGGGTATAAGGATTTTCGTGACCTTTATGAGTCTCATTTTGAAGCTCTGAGGGACGAATGTTGTGACAACCATAAAACGGTGCAATATTAAATTGGCTTAAAGGTTTTACAACCATTTCTTTAATCTTATCTAAACCAAAATCGTCGATGATAGCATACAAGAAGTGAGTGATCAGTGAAGTACCTTTATACTCCAAACCAACTTCTGCAAGTTTTTCATTGACTTTAGCTTTTAGTGCTGCATTCTGGTCAAGTCTATGTTTTGTCATCGCTGTGTTGAGCTGACACGTATTACAGATAGTAACCATTGTTAGACCATGCATTTCAGCATAAGCAATATTCCGTGCATTTAAAACTAACGATAAAAAGTCATCATAATCTTGTAAGTGTGAAGCGCCACAACATGAAGCCTCAGTAAGTTCTATGAGTTCTATTCCAAGTTTCTTTGCAACTGCCAGTGTAGACATCATTTGCTCAGGAGTACTCTCTTTAGCAGTACAACCGGTAAAAAGTGCGTATTTTAATTCTTTCATTGCGTATAACTCCCTAAAACTTGACTGTTGATGACGACTTGATAAGCTTTTGGATCTCGTCTAACTTATCTGATTTTGGCATATTCCATGGTAGAATAATTTTACCTTTAGTAAACATTTTGAGTGCAACTGGAACGTGTTTAAGAACACCGAAATTCCCTTCAGAGTAACGTACAAGCTCTCCTTCATCCAAAAGACCATGTTTGGCGATAGAGTGCGCAAAACCAACAGCGTGACGTGTTGCAACATTGTTCTTAGCGATATTGGCTTCAAAAATCATGTTGTGAAGTTTCGTTATTTTTTCAATTGGATTGACATCTTTAGGACAAGCTTCCGCACATTCCATGCATTTGACACAATCCCAAACACCGCTAGCTTCTTCATTCACAATATGAAGACGCTCAAGCGCTGATTCATCACGTACATCCGCAGAGAAACGATACGCTGCAGCAAAAGCAGCAGGCCCTATAAATTGTTCATTGATGGCAAGTGCAGGGCAAGAGTAATGACAGGCTCCACATTGGATACAATAATCCGCTTCCAATAACTTTTCAGCATCATGCGGGCTAACAAGGTGCTCTGACTGAGGAGTCTCTTCAATTTCACCGGTCAAAAATGGTTTAACTTCAGCGTGTTTGTCCCAAAAATCTTTTTTGTCAATAATTAAATCTTTGATAGCACGTTTAGTGCTGAGTGGTTCAATGACAAGCTCAGTCCCAAATACATTAACAAGATCAAATAGACGTGATTTACAGGCTAAAATGGCTTTTCCATTAACCTTGATTGAACAAACGCCACAAATACCATGACGGCAGCTTCGACGATAAGATAGACTTCCATCGTGATCCCATTTGATACGATTTAATATATCCAGAACAACTTCTTCGTGAGTAACGTCTAGGGTATAGGTATTATAATAAGGGAGGTAATCGGTCTCTTCGTTAAAACGAAAGACTTTAAACGTTACCTTTTGTGATGTTAATGCATCCATAGTCATATCCTTAGTAAGATCTAGCTTTGAGTTCATGGCGACCGAGGGTAACGTCCATGTAGTCAAGAGTAAGTGCGCCGTTTTCATCCATGTATGCCATGGTGTGTTTTAAGAATTTTTCGTCATCACGTGTTGGGAAATCTTCACGGAAGTGTGCTCCGCGACTCTCTTGACGTGCAAGACCGCTAGCTACAATAAAGAGTGAATAATCTAACATGTGTCCAAATTCGATTGCTTCTTGGAGTTCGGTATTGAAAATTTTTGATTTATCTTTGATACTAATATTTTTATAGCGTTTACGTAATTCTTCGAGTATTCCCATTTGAGCGGTTAATGTCTCAGCGGTACGGAAAACACCTGCATTATCGGTCATAGAGCTTTGAAGTTCATCGCGCAATACAGCAACGGATTCTTGACCATGATTGGTAAGCACCCAGTTGAGCTCATCATTCATACGTGCTGCATCGTCTGAAGTTGCTTCATGCAGTTTAATACCATCGACTTCATCTACCATTGTTTTACCGACAAAACGACCAAACAACAATGCTTCAAGAACTGAGTTTGCACCCAAACGATTGGCTCCGTGAACACTTGAACATGAACATTCCCCCGCAGCATAAAAACCTTCAACAAATTCAGTATTATTTTTACGAACGTGTCCGAGTTTATCCATAGGTATTCCACCCATGGAGTAGTGAGCGGTAGCAGAAATCAAAATAGGCTCTTTGATCATATCAAGACCTAGGAAAGTAATCGCAAGGTCACGAAGTTCTGGAAGACGTTCCATGATTTTTTCTTTTCCTAAATGGACAAGATCAATGAAAACCGCATCTTTACGTGGTCCTACTCCGCGTCCTTCCCGAATCTCTTGGATAATAGCTCGTGCGACAACGTCACGAGATGCGAGCTCCATTGCATTGGGAGCATATTTTTCCATAAAGCGTTCGCCCAGTGAGTTGAGTAGTTTTCCACCCTCACCACGAGCAGCTTCAGAAATCAATACACCGTTTCCGGATAATCCCGACGGATGAAACTGAACGAACTCCATGTCTTCAAGAGGAAGACCATGACGAGCGACCAATGATAAGCCATCACCGGTATTGGCATGGGCATTAGAATTGATTTTGAAGGCGCGTGCATAACCGCCTGTTGCAAACATAACGGCTTTTGCATTGAAAATAGCTTTTTCACTGTTTCGGATATTGTAAGCACTAACTCCGTATACCTTCCCATCGGTATAAAGAAGATCTGCAACGTACCACTCATCCCAAAAGTCTACACCCTCACGGAATGCTTGCTCATAAATGGTTTGAAGAAGAGTGAGACCAGTACGGTCTTTTGCAAAACAAGCACGCGGCGAAGATTGTCCGCCAAAAGGACGCTGAGCAATCGTACCGTCTTCATTACGGCTAAATGCTGCACCCATTCTCTCAACCCATCGGATTGTTTCTGGAGCTCTTTGACACATAAATTCAACAACATCCTGATCCGCTAAGTAATCCGAACCTTTTACCGTATCAAATTCATGTAATTCAACACTGTCTGCATCACTAAAAGCAGCATTGATTCCACCTTGTGCAGCACCTGAGTGAGAACGTAGTGGGTGGAGTTTTGTTATAACGGCTACTTTTTTACCAGCCTTTTGCAATTCGCGAGCTGCAGCACATCCGGCTAAACCAGCTCCGACTATAATCGCATCATACGTATGAACGGGAATACTCATACACCATCCTTATATAGAATATTTTCGAATACCAAATTGGCATAAGTTGATATGATTATAGCGTTCTAACTCTTGCGTATAATTAAATGGCGAAAGAGTAACACTTTGAAAAAATATGAGAGTTTAAGTGTCCAAAAATGTAACAAAAAGATAAAGCTAACGGAACATATCCGCTTTTTCTCGTAGTTGTGCGATACGATTTCCACCGGACTCTTTTGCTTTTACGACCAATTTTGCAACATCCGGCAGTGATTCTTCAAGAGTTTTAGAAGGGAGTTTTAGGATTATCCCACCACTGAGAGTAATTTTTTCTATACCTTGTTGGGTTGTAAAACTAGAGTCTTTAACCGATTCAACAATATTTTTTGCTTCTGACAATGCTAAATCCTTGGAATTACGTGCCATGATAAAGGCAAAACAATTATCATCGAGATGACCAATGACATCTAATGGCTGTTCATACATCGTTAAAATATCTGCTAATTTTTTATAAACACTTCCCATCTCTTCTTTCGATAATTTTGCTTCTAACTCTTTATGTTGATCAATTTCAAGTAAAACAATAAAGAGTGATCCCACCGCTTTTGTATTACGTTTGATATTAAAAATAGAAAACATACCTTTTTGATTATTAAGTCCACTTTGGGGATGTAAAAGTGTTGGATTTGTATTAACTAAAGGTACTTTACGAGCAAGGCGTTTGATAATAAAATCAATTTCTTCAGTAACAACTTCATGTTGTGTCCCATCTGTATCAACGGAATATGCTTTTTTAATATCACGATAGATTTGATTTAAGCGCCATTGGTAGAAGAAAAAAGTAATTAGACCTAGCAGGGCTATAACCAAAGCAATGATTTTAGCCATGAGTACAGATTGATTTATTAGGCGTATTTGATAGTCAATCACACCGTCAATATCAATAAGATAAAGATTTCGTGCTGAAATCATACGGTCATACATTGCATTTCTGGAAACAGGCATGGACTCTAACCAAAACAATGCCGACTCTTGAAATCTAGATGATGTAGAAAAAAGGGATTGACTCAAAGATTTTTCTTCTTCGTCGGACGTAAAAATTGAATCTAACAATGTTTCTTTATTGGAAAGTTTGGTATGTAAAGCCAATTCGGCAATATCACCATTGATTGTAATATTCGCCATATCCGAATCCTGAAGATCAGTAGATATAATTTTTTTAATAAGTATATGTTGATTTTTTAGTGCACCTAGACGATCAGAAAATTGAGAAATATTAACAAGAATTATAGTTAATAAGATTATTCCGCTTATTAGAATAAAAAGGGCGATTTTAAGATTAAAAAAGATTTGTCGAATAGAAAGTTTCATGAAAAAGCCTTATGTCATAATTTATCACATTATGTGAGTATTTTATCATACATTTATATTTTTTTGCAGTGCAAGCTCTTGGTTTAACCAATGCATAACATCAAATAGTTTATAATACTTTTTACATTCAAAGGCATACATTGGGTCACTCGTGAATATTGAAAACCACTTTATTACTCTTATGAGTCAAAAAAAATCTCGTATAGGTGACGATGGTGCAGTAGTAGGAGAATGGATTTTTAGTAAAGATATTTTTTTTGAAAATGTCCACTTTAAACGCCAATGGCTTACATGCTACCAAATAGGTTACAAAGCGATGATAATTAATATTTCAGACGCCATTGCTATGAATGCACAAGCAAAATATGCATTAGTGGGCGCAGCAATGCCGAAGTATTTGAGCTTGTTTGATATGGGTGAGCTTGCACGCGGGATGAGAGAGTGCGCGTCAGAATTTGGAGTGGAAATTATTGGGGGAGATACGATTAGCAATAGCAAGTTGGATCTTTCGATTACGATTATTTCAAAAAGTACAAATCCTCTTACCCGACGGGGTTTAAAAGTAGGGGATATTTTCGCACATACTGGGAATATCGGTTCGTCGCTGCGTCATTTGCGTTATTTAATGGCAGGAGGGGTTGTTAATACCAATAGCCGCTTTATTCGTCCCCATCTACGTGGTCCATTTATCCAAAAAGGGCGTCCTTTTTTGCGTTGCGGAATGGATATTTCGGATGGACTGTTTAGCGATTTAGAAAAACTGTGTTCTGCGAATCGTCTTGGAATACGATGGAATAAACGTCCGGATAAAAGCCATGGATGCAGTGGAGAAGAGTATGAGATGTTGTTTGCCTTTAATCCAAGACATACACAGAAATTAAAAAGAATTTCAAAATTAACACGAACACCGATACAGATCATTGGAGCCGCTAAGCGGGGAAAGATGATTAATCGTTGCAAATCACATCATTTTTAGGAAGTATTTCATGGAACGCCAATATTATCTCCCCCACAGTGTCATCGAATTTCATTTTCGTCAATCAGCTCGTGATTTCGTTGTCGACGAAATACCTCTCTATCCTTTCAGCGGGGAAGGCGAGCATTTAGTCTTGCACGTACGCAAGAAAAACCTCTCAACATGGCAGATGGTGGATATTTTCAGCAATCATTTAGGGATTAAAAGTCGAGATATCGGCTATGCCGGATTAAAAGATAAGAATGCTCAAACAAAGCAATACATTTCTATCCCAAAAAAATACGAGCCCATGTTGGAAAATTTCGAGCATGAGGGAATTAAAATTCTTGAAAAGCAGTATCACAACAATAAAATTCGGATTGGGCATCTCAAGGGAAACCGATTTTTTGTCCGTCTTAAAAAAGTTAATCCTACGTCAGCTATGAAAATCCAAGAAGCTCTTAAAGCCATTAAGAAAAATGGAATGCCTAACTATTTTGGATTTCAACGTTTTGGTTTGGATGGTGAAAATTATAAAAAAGGGCAAGCAATTTTAGACGGAACATTGAAAGAGAAAAATAGAAAATTAAATCAATTTTATATTAACTCATATCAAAGCTATCTTTTTAATGCTTGGCTTGCTCGTCGTATTGAAATTTCGAAACTGGTTGAGAGTTTTAAAGTAGAAGAATTAGCCAATGTTTTAACGCTTCCAAAAGAAGAAATGGTGTTAATGAAAGCTCAAAAACATCCTTTTAAACTCATCCATGGTGATGTGTTGATGCATTATCCTTACGGAAAACTGTTTCATTATGAAAGTGAAGATGAAATAGAGCGTTTTAATAAACATGATATTTCGGTGAGTGGACTTCTTAGTGGTAAACGGGCAACACGAGCTGTTGGTTTAGCACAAGAGATCGAGCAAGAATTTGACACGATTACAAGTGGTATCGATGGTGCTCGTCGTTATGGATGGGTTTATCCTGAAGAAGTTGAGGGTCAATATAAAGAAAATGAAGCATGGTTTGAGCTGCATTTTACCCTTCCTAAGGGATGCTATGCGACAGTATTAATCGAAGAAATTGCTAAGAGAGAGATTAATAGCGATGAAAGTCAGGAAGAAGAATGAAGCAACATATAACCTCGTCTTTATCTAGAGTTTTTGGCAAATTTGCCTCTAAGAAACATACAAAGTCAGTCCAGAATTTAATTAATCGTACTTATGTATCGATGATGGGATTGGATATGAGTGATTTTAAAGCTCCAGAATCGTATGAGACGCTTAATGCTCTTTTTACGCGCCATCTCAATACTCCGAGACCTTTTTCGAACAATTCAAGCGATATAATCAGCCCATGTGACTCACTCGTTACTGAAGCAGGCATCATGAATGCCGATCAAGCATTACAGATCAAAGGTATGAGTTATAGCGTGGACGCTTTTTTAGGAGAGAATATTGTAATTGAGCATAAAAAGCGTATTCATGGTGGAGATTATATAAATTTTTATCTCTCACCGCGTGATTATCATCGTTATCATGTTCCTTTAGATATGCAAGTGACGAAGGCCGTTCATATCGCAGGTAAGCTATATCCGGTCAATATTCCGACATTAAAGCGTAAAGTTGATTTATTTATTGAAAATGAGCGTGTTGTACTTGAATGTGTCGCTGCAAATGGAAAGCTTTTCTATTTGGTGCTAGTAGGTGCTTTAAATGTAGGAAAAATGGAAGTAAACTTTGAGCCTCGTATTCAAACAAACACACTTTCCAATGGCGGTGTCTATACGTACGAAAATCTGCACCTTAAAAAAGGTGATGACTTTGGATGTTTTCAAATGGGTTCAACTATTATTTTCTTGGCAGAAACTGGGATGATGGAATCAGACGTAACGGTAGGCGAAAGCGTTAAATTTGCACAAACAATCGGAAAACTGCTTTAATGTAAAATTTTGAGTTCAACTACCAAATGCTCTTTTTTTTCAAAAATATCAATTTCTGAATCAATAGGGGGCTGAAGGTGACGTAACGCGCCTTGTATTGAGTGGAAAATGTGAAGTAATTTCGGTTCCATAGTTGTACTGACATGGTCAATATGGTGTTGTTTAATAATAGAGGCTAAAATATCGGCTCCTACATAGTAAACACTCTTATTAATACTGCGTTGAATCTGATAGGCGCGCATGATTTCAATATTATTCAATAATGCTTCTCGCTCTTCAGTGTTGATAAGAAGATTGTTGCGAGCACGTGCAAGATCATTTTCAATATCTTCGGTTGTTGATCTGATTCTATCTTCAATCTTTGCATCAAGATTTGGAATGTAATTACGGATTAAATCAAAAATACTTTTATCATCAAAATATTTTTGATCGATTTGAACATTATGTTTTTCACTGCCTTGATATTCGCAGTCAAGTGCGTCAATAAGCTCACAAAGCGGACCAAGATAAATAAATTTATCCTCTTTTGTCGCATGATAATCGATTCCCGTAGCCGAACATATTGGTTTTGGACCCGTATAGCACAGTGTATATGGCATTGGTTTTCCTGTTTTAAACGTTAAATCTAAAATGCATTATATCACCATCGGCAACAATATACTCTTTTCCTTCTAAACGCATTTTCCCTGCTTCTTTTGATTTATTCTCTCCGCCGCATGCTATATAGTCTTCATAGGCGATGACTTCAGCACGGATAAATCCTTTTTCAAAATCATTGTGGATAACTGCTGCGGCTTTTGGTGCAGTAGAATTTTTGTGTATGGTCCATGAACGGACTTCTTTGACTCCAGCGGTAAAATAGCTCATGTAGCCTAATTTATCAAACCCTTTACGAATTATTTGCTCTAAACCTGATTCTTCAACACCCATTTCGCGTAAAAACTCATCACGTTCATCGTCTTCAAGTCCGATAAGTTCTTCTTCGATTTTTGCACACAATTTGATGACTTCACATCCTGTTTTTGTCGCATGTTCTTTGAGTGCAATGACAAAAGCATTGTCTTCCGTTAGTCCGTCTTCATCAACATTGGCACCGTACATAATCTCTTTGGCACTTAGAAAGCGAACTTCACGGTTAAGCTGTTCAAACATCTCAGTATTGGCTTTTGGAAAATTACGGGCAAGATTGCCATCACCTAAAAATTCTAATAGCTCTTCAGCGATAATAAGTAATGCAGCAGCATCTTTTTCATTTTTAGCTTGTTTTTTTAGGCGTTCGATACGGTTGCTAAGAACCTCAAGGTCTGCAAAAATAAGTTCATTTTCAATAATTTCAACGTCTTGAAGAGGATCAATACGACCTTCAGTATGGACAATATTTTCATCCTCAAAACAACGGACAATTTGCAAGATAACTTCGGTTTCACGGATATTGGAAAGAAATTTATTTCCCAAACCTTCACCTTTACTCGCACCTTTGACAAGACCTGCAATGTCAACAAAATCAAGAGTTGAATACTGAACGCGTTCTGGTTTAACGATTTTTACCAATTCATCAATACGAGCATCCGGAACCGGAACGGTTGCTTTATTCGGTTCGATCGTACAGAAAGGATAGTTAGCCGCTTCGGCATTTTGTGCTTTGGTTAGTGCGTTAAAGGTAGTTGATTTTCCGACGTTTGGTAATCCTACGAGTCCGATTGATAATCCCATTATTGTAATCCTTGTTGTAATTTTAGTAGCCACTCAAGTGTCATACGAACACCTGCACCTGTTCCACCATAGGTGTGTACATCCCAAGCACTCTCAGTATAAGCAGAACCTGCGATATCGAAATGAACCCATTTGTCTTTCATGTTTTCATCAATAAAATTATCCAAAAAGAGTGCAGCAGTTATTGCTCCACCATAAGGTTTTGATGAAACATTACAGATATCAGCAATCTCACTTTTAATGAGCTTTTTAAGATGTCGATTAAAAGGGAGGTTTCCACAATATTCACCACTATCTTGGGCGGCTGTAAGCCATGATTGTTTTAACTCTTCATTGTGTCCCATTACGCCAGTAGTATAGGGTCCAAGAGCTACCATGCAGGCACCGGTAAGTGTTGCATAGTCGAATATATAGTCACTTTTTATTTTTTCTTGAGCATATCCAAGAACATCGGCGAGAACCAATCTTCCCTCCGCATCCGTGTTGCGTACTTCGATGGTTTTACCGTTTTTCGCGCGTAAAATGTCATCAGGTTTGTAAGCATTTCCACCAATCATGTTTTCAACTGCACCTACAAAAGCGTGTACTTCTATATCGAGCCCCAGTTCACTCACTGCTTTGATAATCCCCATTACGGCGCATCCGCCTGCTTTATCCATTTTCATCGTTACCATTGATGCAGCAGCTTTTAGACTTAATCCACCACTGTCGTAAGTGAGTCCTTTACCAACGAGGGTAATGACTTTTTTTGGATTTTTTGGTTTATAGGAGAGATGGATAAGACGAGGAGGATTGATGGATGCCCGGCCTACCGCCATCATAGCTTCCATTTTTTCGTCCATTAAGCCATTGACATCTAGAATAGTACATTCTAAATGGTTGCTATTGGCTATATCTTCTGCCGTGATAGCCATGCCTTGAGGCGTCATATCATAAGGAGTCTGATTTACTAAATCACGTACAAAGTTCGTTGCTTTAGAAATTATGAGTGTTTGAGTTAGAGTTTTTTCAAGTTTAGTTGTATCTAAATCTAAGCCATTGATTTCCTCATTGGAAAAAATAACTTCTGTAAGCTGAGATGGTTTAGGTTCAGATTTGTATGCGTTTAAACGATGAGATCCAAGTATTACCCCTTCTATTAGGGCTTTAAAATGGTTGTCACCATATTGGAGAAGCTTTAATGAGTTATAGCTGTACTCCATAACTAATTTAATGGCTTTAGCCATGGTAGTTCTAAAAAGTTCATCACTTAGATTATTAATACCGCACACTAAAAGACGCTGTTCATGCAAGGCACAAATTTGTTCTTCTTCGGCTTTAAATCCTGCCATCAGTAATATTTCTTTTTGCGGATGACGCAAGAGCTGTTGAGGAGTAATAAATTCAAGAGTTAAATCTGCATCAATGGATGCTAAGGGTTGATTAACGAGTTTGACGTTCACGGCGTTTCTCCAAAAGGTTTTTTTCGATTCTATTAAACATAAAACTAATACTTCCAACAATAGTGATTACGAGCGGTATGGCAAAATACCAGTGACTTTTAATCCAAGCAAGAAGTTTAAGTAACTCGTCCCCGAAATAAAAAGCTGGAATAATGGTCAATGCTGCCCAGAAAACTGCACTTACAAAGTTAATGATGGCAAAATCTCGAGATGAATATTTAGTTAATCCTATTGCCATGGGTATTACTGTACGCATTCCATACATATAGCGTTGAACAAAAATAAGCGGCCATCCATATTTTTTGAGTAAGAGATGGGCAATAGCAAATTTACGTCGTTGTGATCGAAGTTTATTGTGGATATATTTTTTATTAAAGCGTCCAATGTAAAAATAAATTTGGTCCCCTACAAATCCGCCAAAAGCTCCAACCATTAAAGCAATGGGAAGCAGCATATCACCGGTATGGGACATAATTCCGGCCATAACAAGTCCAAGCTCACCTTCTAGGATACTCCAAGCAAAAAGGACAATATAGCCATACTCTTTGAGCCATTCAATAAATAAGTGTTCCACTTTAATTCCTTAATTATCGAAATTTAATAACTGTTTTGCCTGAATCATATCTTTATCGCCACGACCTGATATATTGACGATAATCAGCTTATCTTTGATGTTGTCCATTTTTTTCAAATAAGCAATCGCATGAGCTGTTTCAAAAGCAGGAATGATTCCCTCTGCACGACTAAGCCAGACAAAAGCATCCAATGCTTCATCGTCGGTAATGTTGTCATAGCTAACGGTTCTGTTGTCTTTATGAAAAGCGTGTTCGGGTCCAATCCCTGGATAGTCAAGTCCAGCTGAGATAGAATGTGCTTCAAGTATTTGACCATCTTCATCTTGGAGAAGATAGCTCATCTGACCGTGCAATACTCCCGGACGACCTTTGAGAAGAGAGCAACCATGTTTATCCGTATCGACTCCATGTCCACCCGCTTCGATACCAATACAGCGCACCTCTTTGTCTTCCAAAAAGTGCTGAAACGTTCCGATGGCATTGCTTCCTCCACCGATACATGCAATAACATAATCGGGAAGACGATTTTCTTTTTCTAAAATTTGAGCACGTGCTTCACATCCTATGATGGCTTGAAAATCACGTACCATCATAGGGTAGGGGTGAGGACCTGCAACCGTGCCGATGATGTAAAATGTATCGCGTGCATGGGTTACCCAATGACGGATCGCATCATTCATAGCATCTTTAAGAGTTTTAGAACCACTCTCAACGGCATGAACTTTTGCACCCAAAAGTTTCATCCGAAAGACATTGAGTTCTTGACGTTCAACATCTTTTGCTCCCATGAAGACTTCACATTCTAATCCTAAGAGTGCAGCGATGGTTGCTGTCGCAACACCATGCTGTCCCGCTCCAGTTTCAGCGATGACTTTTTTCTTGCCTAAACGCTTTGCCATAAGTCCCTGAGCAATAACATTATTGATCTTATGTGCTCCGGTATGATTGAGATCTTCACGTTTTAGATAAATTTTAGCTCCCAATTCTTCAGAGAGATTTGCCGCATAATACAAGGGACTAGGGCGACCGACATAATCGGTAAGATAGCCATCTACCTCTTTCCAGAAGGTTTCATCAAAACGAATTTCATTGTATGTTTGTTCAAGCTCCAAAAGTGCGGGCATTAGCGTTTCAGGGACATAGCGTCCGCCAAAAATTCCAAAATGTCCATCAATAGGGTCAAAGGGGGAAGGTTTAGGTATGTACATTATTCTACTCCAATTACAGTATAAACAGGGGTTAAAGTTTTAAGTTTAGATTGTCCATCAAGAAAATCAAGACCCAAAATAAAACAAGCTTCTATGCATTGGGCACCCACTTTATTGATAAGATTAGTAGCCGCATACGCTGTTCCACCCGTTGCGATCAAATCATCAATCAATAAAACTTTTGGATTCTCAACTGATGAGAAAGCATCAATATGAATTTCGACTTCATCGAAACCGTATTCTAACGAGTATTTTTCTGACACAGTAGTGTAGGGGAGTTTTCCTTTTTTACGAATCGGAATGAAGCCCACGCCTAGCATTTGTGCAAGTGCAGCACCAAATATAAATCCACGAGCATCAATACCCGCAACATGGGTTAATCCATAGCTGCTATATCGTTCATGAAGATGTTTCATAAGGAGTGAATAGGCTTCTTTATTTGACAAGAGGGTGGTAATATCTTTGAATACAATACCCGGTTTTGGAAAATCAGGAATGTCACGGATAGAATGGTTTAAAAAAGTTTTTTCTTCTAATGTAAGTATCATAAAATTCCCCTTTAAATTTTCTGCCTCAAAAGAGGCAAGCTTTAGTGCCTTAGCGGCGAGCGTAGCCAAAGGGATGAATTCCTTTGGCGTTTAAATTAATGCGTCAATCCGACCTTCCAATTCTCGTATTTTATTTTGAAGGCGATCGGTATCGATTCGGTGTTTTGAGTTACGCTGCTTAAGCATTTTGACTTCATTACGTAAATTATTAAGTTCTTCACTAAGAATATCTACATTTCCTAATGCTCGTTGAAGTTGAATTTGATATTTTCGAATCAAAATCTCTGCTTCTTTGAGTGTCAGTTTCATCATTTCACTGGTGCGCTGTTCTTTGACGGTAATGCTTCGAAAATAAAACATTTTGACTAAGAAAACAAGAGCTCCCAATGAAACTATTGTAAGAAGTGACCACTCTAAAAACATTATTTATCCCTTAATGGCTTCGATTTTATCTACGCGGCCACAATGGCGACCACCTTCAAATGTCCCAGCAATCCATGCATCTAATATGGATTCTGCAACACCCTGACCAACGATACGTTCACCAAAACACAGTACATTAGCATCATTATGCCCACGCGCAACTTTGGCGGTGTAGGCATCATGGCACAGCGCCGCACGAATGCCGTGAAAACGGTTAGCAGCCATTGACATACCGATACCTGAACCACAGATCAAAATCCCTTGAGACACAGTATCGGATAAAACATGTTCACATACTTTTACTGCATAGTCAGGATAATCAACACGTTCTTTATCAAATGGGCCAAGATCAATGACTTCATGCCCTTTTTGACGAAGGAGTTCAACCGTAAAGTTTTTAAGTTCAATCCCAGCATGGTCTGTTGCGATGTAAAATTTCATTTTTTCCCTTAACTTAGTAATAGTTGCAATAATGTTTGAGTTGGCCATACCAAAAGAGGTATTTTTAATGGCGTCATTAATATGATGATGATAACAATCATTCCATAAGGTTCGGCTTTAGCAAAGAATTCTGCCACCTTATAAATTTTAAATTTTAATGCGACATAGCTAACAAAATGAGATCCGTCAAATCCAGGAATTGGCAATAGATTCAACACCGCAAGGACAACATTGATTTGAACCAATGACCATGCAAGTAAGATAAAGAAACTGTCTTTTGTCTCCGGTGTATACATGGTGGTCAAAATAACTGAAAAGAGTGTTGCCATAAAAAGATTATAAGCAATTCCAGCCAAACTAACTTGCATCGCAGCAGTATAGCCGCCATTACGAATAACGGTTTGCATATTAACCGGAACGGGTTTTGCCCACCCAAATAAAAATCCGGTAGTACCAAATAAAAGTACAGGCAAATAATACGTCATAAGTGGGACAAAAATAGAGCCCATTGGATCAATATGAACCAGGGGGTTAATACTAAGACGTCCAGCACTTTTTGCTGTGTGATCGCCATATTTATACGCAACCCAACCATGCATGATCTCATGACCAATAATAGCGATTAATAACGCTATGATTGAAGCTAGAATAGGTAAAAAATCAGTAGAGTTCATTATCGTTTGCGTCTTCAATGACTCGTTGATCTTGTGCCCGTTTTAAAATATTACCTTGTTCCAAATCATGAGGTGTTTTACCGATACGGTCCCATCTTACTTTATAATCATCATCGATACTAAAATAGACGAACCACGGTGTTCCCTCAATAAGACCATACGGAACTGCTCCCCAAAAACGGCTGTCATTGGAGTGGTCACGGTTATCTCCCATCATAAAGTATTGTCCATCAGGAACAACGATATGGGTTGTATTAAATATTTCTGCAGGATATATACCATTATCGATGACATGATCATCATGATGAATTCCTTCATGCTCTAATGTATAGGGATCTTTTATCCAAAGTTTGCCATCTATATCAACAAGCTCATAATTGGCAAACATTTTTCGTGCGTATTCATTACCTTCATGCGGATGCAGATAAAGAATTTTATCTACCAAAAATAGTTCATCACCCGGTAATCCAACACATCTCTTGACGTAGTGCATTTTTGTATCATTAGGATAGCGAAAAATAACAATGTCACCACGAGAAGGAGTGTCACCGTCCAAAATGTGTCCATCTGTCCCAGGAATAAGAGGGATTTCGAGAAAAGGGATGTGTGGAGTAGAAATACCATAAGCAAACTTTTTCGCAAATAGATGATCACCGATCAGAAGTGAATCTTTCATGGAACCACTTGGAATTTTAAAGGCTTGTGCAATAAAAAAGATGACAAACAATACGATAATAATCGTCCCTGTCCATGAGTTAGAAAATTTATAGGCACTGTGAAGACCGTTCATTACTTTTGTTTTCATTTAAACTTCTTCTCCGTGATTTTGGGCTGCTTTAAGAGTATTAGAGAGGAGCATTGCGATAGTCATAGGTCCAACTCCGCCTGGAACTGGAGTGATATACGATGTTTTTGGAGCAACCGTATCGAAGTTGACATCACCGACTAATCGACCGTCCTCTGTTCGATTGATCCCAATATCAACAACAACACACCCTTCGCTTACCATATCTTCACCTATAAGATTGATCACACCTGCACCCACAAAAAGCATATCTGCTCCAAGGGTGTGAGCACGTAAGTCTTTGGTATGGATATGCGTGATGGTGACGGTTGCATTGGCGTTGAGCAGTAGTGCAGCCATCGGCTTCCCGACGATATTGGATGCACCGACGATTACTGCATTTTTTCCCTTAGGATCAATGCTGTACTCACTTAGAAGTTCCATAACACCCAATGGAGTACAAGGGACGAATCCATCGAGTCCTGTAGCTAAACGTCCGACATTAAAAGGGTGGAAACCATCAACATCTTTAGACGGTGCAACAACCTCAAGAATCTTAGTGGTATCTATATGAGCTGGAAGAGGAAGCTGGATTAAAATACCATCAATATTGGGATTTAGGTTCATCATTTCAATGGTTTTAATGATGGCTTCTTGGGAAATATCATCGGGCATTTCATGGGTTACCGAATAAAAACCTGCACGATCGCACGCTTTTTTCTTCATGCCGACATAAGCTTGGCTTGCTGGATCATGACCGACCAAAATTACCGCTAAACCAGGTACGCGTCCAGTCGTTTTCTTGAACTCTTTGGCTTCGAATGAAACCTTTTCTTCGATTTTTTTGGCGAGGGTTTTACCATCAAGTAGTTGCATTTAATCACCGTAAAATAGTTTTTGGGTATGATACCGATAAATAACTAACAGTTGGTTAAAGGGGCAGTTTGAAAGTATTATTGATTTTATTCATAGCCCTGCAAGTCTACGGTACTACCTCGTTTATCACTAAAGAAGAGTATGCCTCAGGTCTTTATCACAACCCTAGAGGCATTGGATGCCAAATGTGTCACGGTGAACTAGGTGAAGGTCGAAAAATTGCTGCTTATAAAGAAAAAGGTGAACAAAAAGTATTTCAAGGTACTCCAATCAACCATATCCCGTTTTCAGAATTTTATCATCATGTAAACAGTAAAATTGTGGGGATGCCTCGTTATTATCTTACCGATACTGAAATTCAGATTCTTTATTATTATCTCCATCGTGAAGAGTTTCGACGTGCCGCTTCAAAACATATTAACGCTAAATAATCTCGTAGAGAAAAGAGATTTAGAAGCACTAAAACAACTTGTATTTCCCGTTTATCGGAATCAAAACCATACATTAACTTTTCGAAGTGCACTGATGGTTTCGACCCATAATGTGAAACATTTGATGAAAATACCCACATTAAACGCTGAGTGTCTGATATTAAACCTCGAAGATGGAGTAAGTCCTGAGGAGAAACCGTATGCGCTGGTTTTATGTGCTTTAGCCCTTGCCTCGAATCCTGTGATTGATAAAAAGATAGTCGTTCGAGTCAATGCTTTGGATGAAGGTGGTGTTGAAGAAATTATATACCTCAATGCTTTTATGCCAGATGCTATTCGCATTCCAAAAATTCGAAGTGTTGAAGATGTCAAGCGTGCCTTGGAGCTTATCGACGAGGGAATTGAAGTCCATCTCTCTATTGAGACCAAAGAAGCATGGTTACATTTAGGAGAATTGGCGATTAGTCCACGTATCAAAGCCTATTATCTTGGAATTTTAGACCTTTTTGCTGATTTGGGACTTTCACAAGGTTTATTTACACCCGATAATCCAATGACTCATTATATTCTCTCCCATTTTTTGATTACCACTCGCGCCTGTGGTGTGAAGCCTGTTTCTTTTGTTTATCAAGAGTATAAAAATAGCGATGGATTACGTCGTTGGCTAGAGTTGGAGAAAACCATGGGATTTAATGCCAAAGGTTGTATTTCACCGTCTCAAGTGGAGCTAATAGATGAAACTTTTGACAGCAGTGAATTTGAGCTTGCTCGAGCATGCGAGATTATTCGACTGTTTGAAGAATATGCTTCCCGTGGGATTACAGGCTTTGTCGATGAGCGATATGGATTTATTGACGAGCCGATTTATAAAGGTGCGTTGGCGGTGATTAATAACCGCTAAGGTTATACCAAACACGATAACGAATGTACGTTTTTTGTGCAGGTCTTGGGTATTTTGAGTAAGCCAGCTCAATGGTCTCTTTTGTTGTGTCATCTAAAATCGCGAAACGGCTATTTTTCAAATAGCGAATATCAGAAATACTTCCGTCGGGATAAAGATAAAACTCGATTGTATTGGTCTCATCAACACGAAGATTATCAGGAATACGGGATCGCCCATATCGATCCAGTACAGCTTGTGTTATCCGCCGCATTGCCTCTTGATTATCCAGAATATATTTTTGTTCACCCTCAGACAACTCACCAAATTTGTCTCCATAGAGTTTTTTAACACTATCATTAATTTTGATACTGGATTTTGAAGAAGATTTGACTTCAGGATCAGCTTGAGAGAGAATGTCATAGAGCCCTTTTGGTTGTTGCTTACGCTCTATAGCGGCTACTTCTTTAGCAACATGTCTCTCGAACGCTTTTTTAGGTTCAATAGGGGCTGCTTCTTGCACAGGAAGTGTTGGCTGAACCGCTGTTGTAGTTTGTTTCGGAACCATTTTTTGCTGCTTCGGGCTTGGATTTTTGAGCTGTTCCCCTTTTGGCATTGGACGAGCTTTGGTGATTTTTGGAATTTTATTTTTTACTAACGCCTCTTTAGCTGCCATGGGCTGTTCTTTTAGCGAGAGTTTAAATCGTGATTCACTTGCCTTTTCATCTTTCGGAGGAAGTGGAGGGACAGGGGATATTTTTTCTATAAATGCTAGCAAGAGAACAACGATGATATGCACCATTACAGCGATAAGTAATGCATAAAGAGAAAAAGAGGGACGCTGCTGCAATGAAATATCCAAACATAGTGTGTAAATTGTGGGAATTATAGCTAAATCATTGTAAACGACCTTATACCGGGTTAATAGAGGTGTGGTTATAATATGAATCATTCAAATAAGGATAGATATTTATGACTATTAATCATTCGCAAGAAGCATTTATAAAGGCGCAAGAACTCATTCCTGGAGGTGTAAATTCACCTGTTCGTGCATTCAAAAGCGTTGGAGGTATTCCTCGTTTTATCGCCAGTGGTGAGGGTGCATATCTCATTGATATTGATGAAAATCGGTACGTTGATTATGTTCAAAGCTGGGGTCCATTGATTTTTGGACATCGTGATGAAAGTATCGAAAATGCTGTCATTGAAGCAGTAAAACACGGACTGAGTTTCGGTGCACCCACTGAAGCGGAGAGTGATTTAGCAGAGTTGATTATATCTATTTACGATTCCATCGAAAAAATTCGTTTTGTTAGCAGTGGAACGGAATCTGTTATGAGTGCAATTCGCCTTGCTCGTGGATTCATGCTTCGTGATGATATTATTAAATTTACCGGATGTTACCATGGTCACAGTGATGCTTTACTTGTCCAAGCGGGTTCAGGTGCAGCGACATTTGGAACACCAAGCTCACCAGGTGTACCAGCTGATTTTACGAAACATACACTTTTGGCTGAATACAATAATATTGAAAGCGTGCGTCAATGCTTTATGGATAGTCCTGGTATTGCATGTGTTATTATTGAACCTATTGCAGGCAATATGGGACTCGTACCTGCGGATAAAGATTTTCTCGCCCAACTGCGTGCGGTATGTGACGAGTACGGTGCATTGCTGATTTTTGATGAAGTAATGAGCGGATTTCGTGCGTGCTTACATGGTGCAGAGAGTATCACTGGAACCAAACCTGATTTGGTAACACTGGGTAAGGTTATCGGTGGCGGCATGCCTGTTGGGGCTTTTGGCGGTCGTCGTGATATTATGGCACACCTTTCACCAGAGGGTGGAGTGTATCAAGCTGGAACGCTGAGCGGTAATCCTGTAGCCATGGCAGCAGGATTGGCATCCATTCGTAAGATCAAACAAAATGCTCGTTTATACGGAATTCTTGAAGCGAGAGCAAAGCGTCTGATGCAAGGGTTTAATGATGCAGCGCATAAATACAATATCGGATTACAAACCGATGTTCGCGGATCGATGTTTGGGTTTTTCTTTTCGGATGAGCCTGTCCATAATTTTGCCGATGCTCTAAAAAGTGATACGTCACGATTCGCCCGTTTTCATTCTGCTATGCTGGATGCAGGGTTTTATTTTGCGTGTTCACAGTTTGAAACAGGGTTTATTTGTACAGCGATTACGGATACAATGATTGAAGAGACGATTGCTGCGGCAGAGTCGATATTTGGAGCATTATAATATGGAAACTGAAGAACATAAACCACGAATAAAACCAATCATTGAAGGAGCGGAGAGTTTATCGCTTGGGATTTCAATGGTGGTTGCTGTCTTAATCGGTGTGGGAATAGGGCTGGGGCTGAAAAAGCTCACGGGTATCACATGGCTCTTATGGGTTGGGGTTGTAATCGGTATTGGCGCAGCATTTTTAAATGTCTATAAAGCTTATAGTAAACAATACAAAGAGTTTGAAAAAATGGCAAAAGACCCTCGTTACAATATGGGTAAATCTCAAAAAGATGATGACGATGATGACGAAGATTAAAAGAACGGCCATTTTTTTAATCGTTTTACAAACGGCAGTAGCTCTATTACTCTTTATTTCGAAAGCAGTTTTTGCAAGCTTTGAGGTTGCGCTTCTTTCAGGAGCGGTGATTATCATGGGATCGTTGTACGCATATCGTAATATGATTCGGACACGAACGCTTGGTGTAGAGATTGAGGATAACAAAGACATCATCGATATGATGGATGATCCTTACGACTTGTACGAAGAAGAACGACAAGACGAAGTACAAGATATAAAAGAGCTAATTAAAGAAGAAAAAGCGAAACAGAAGCAAAATATTATTGAAAATACCACTAAAAATTCAGCTGCATGGGTTTCGGTTTATCGATTACTACCGTATGCGTTTTTAGTATTAGGCTTTCTCGGACTTCAAAATAATCACTCATTGATACTTCTCCCCTATATGACAGGCTTAGGTGTTGGTATGATTACTGGATATCTCTTGGCAAAAGAGTGGTTTTAGCAATTAAAAGCTAAAACTACGTTGTAATCATCGGAATATTGATGGTTATTTTCGTCTCTTTTATATCGATAGAGAGATGATTTTCTTCAGCGAGATGGGTGAGGTCAGCGATGTATTTACGGTTCATAACAGGGGCTGAGAGTTCAATGGCGAAAAGTGAATATTTAACATTCTCAAATTTAACGTGTTCACCAACCCTAAAATAAAGTCGTGTCAATATACTCATATTATCTGTAAACGATTGATAGATTTTATTGAGTAATTTGATAAAATATTCTGCATGCAGACGTATTTCAGGCAAAGTAGGGTCAAGTTCTTTGGGATAGCGAATCGTACTGCCTATCGAGTTGGAACTGATACACAAATCAATCAATGTATAGATGTTGATTAACTGACCTTCAGGTTTTTGCTTGGCAAAATTAAAAGAGGGGAGTTGATAGAGTCGTATACCTATTTGTTCTTCATCTTCGTATCCTATGGTAATACCGAAAAATTTAAAACGTCCAAATTCAAGATCTAAAAAGGTTGTTTTGAATCCAAAAGATGAGCTTGCGTAAGTAGTGGCTATTTCATAAAGAACAGAAGCTTCAACCGCACCAAGTACGTATTGAGCTTCCGTATTGAGAGAGAGTATTTTACCATTCGAACTAAAAAGAACAAAGGGGTTGAAGTCGAATTCAATCCACTGTTGATCGAATGTCATCAGTCCTCGATATAATTTTTAAGTTTACGACCCACTTTTGGGTGCTTGAGTTTTTTGATTGCACTGCTTTCAATTTGACGGACACGCTCACGGGTAACATTGAGCTCTTTACCAATCTCTTCTAATGTACGATCACTCTCGTCATCCATAATTCCGAATCGCATTTTAATAACGGCTTTTTCACGCTCATTGAGTTGCTCAAGAACCCCTTCAATTTGCACTTTCAAGTCATCTTTGAGAATGGCATCGGATGGAGAAATGGACATTTTATCTTCGATAAAATCACCAAAACGACCATCTTCTTCATTACCGATTGGAGCTTCAAGAGAAATTGGCTCTTTCGTGATCTTAATAACGTTTTTGACTTTTTCAACCGACAAGCCCACTTCTTCCGCGATGGTTTCAACATCCGGCTCTTTCCCGTGCTCTTGAAGATGCTTACGCATAATTTTATTAATACGATTGATGGTCTCAATCATATGAATCGGGATACGAATTGTTCGCGCTTGGTCAGCAATAGCACGGCTGATTGCTTGACGAATCCACCATGTCGCATAGGTTGAAAATTTGTACCCTTTTTTGTATTCGAATTTATCGACAGCTTTCATCAAGCCGATATTTCCTTCTTGAATCAAGTCTAGGAACGGTAAACCACGATTGGTATAGCGTTTTGCTATCGAGACAACAAGACGGAGATTTGATTTTGCCATACGGGTTTTAGCAATTTCAGAAATACTTTTACCCCGTTTGATTTGCTCTAAAATATCAGCAAGTTTTTCAGGCTCCATATCAAATCCGCCTTTTGAGGCTTCTTTGGTTTGAATCAGTTTTTTAATCTCCATGTAGGTACTGACCATAGTGGCTTCAGGTACTTTACTTGAAATTTCTTCTTTGGTAAGATCACAAATTTTTTCCAAAATTATTTTGTGATTTTTTTTGAGCTGTTCATTGAAAAGAGGAAGTTTGTATTCTAAGCGCTTAAGTTCACGATCAAATCCTTCATCACTTCGTAGTGCAGTTTCCATAGAACGAACTAACTCATTAATAAGTTTAGACGTAGGTCCTAGATCTAGCAATGCTTCTTTGAGTGTTTTTTTCTTGAAACTGAGAGTAAGAAAAAACAAAACATAATCTGAGTCCATTTGTTCAAGAGTACGCTCTTCAAGCATTTTTTCTGTTGCTTTGGACCATTCTTTTTTTGCTTTTTCAAGAGCTTTAAAAGAGGTAACAACTTTTTCAATACGTTTTTTATCTTTGACAGAAGGAGCTTTTTCTTTTACTTCTTCATCATCATCATCAGTTGTTTCATCATCACTCTCACTCTCTGTTTCTTCTTCGCCGTCTTCAAAGCTTTTGAAAAGTTCTTTGACACGACGTTCACGATTAATTAGAGGGTCTTTATAGTCTAGGATAAAATCGATTAAATACGGGACAGAACAAATAGCATCGATAATAATACCTTCACCTGACTCCATACGTTTTGAGATTTCAACTTCTTCTTCTTTGGTTAAAAGAGGAATTTGTCCCATTTCTCGTAAGTACATACGAACAGGAGAATCAGAGCGTGACCACTCAAGAAGCTCATGCTGTTTGAGAATATCAAACTGATCACTGCTTGCTTCTTCAATGTATTTAAGTTGTGCTATACGACGTGCTTCAGCTTCTTGCTGATTGAGCATTTTTGCATGTTCAGATGACGTAAAAAGACAAATTTTGAATTTTTCGGCCAATTTTAAAATATTTTTGGCTTGAGCAGAGGTGGGCTGCTTGTCGTAGGCTTCGACTATTGCTTCATAGGTTAAGCAATTTTTCGATTTGTGTTCTGAAAATAGTGTTTCGAGATGTTTGTTTAAATCTTTGACGCTCATACGCTAAAAGCTCCCTTGCGGTTTTAAAAAGAATCGGATTATACCGAAATATTATTAAGTACGTCTAAATTGGAGTTATTAAAAAGTGGAATAGCCTTTGCTTAAGATGTCTAATATTGAATTTGGAGTGTGCCAATGCAAACTGGATATTATGCTGCGACCGGAGGAATGATTGCTCAATTCAATCGTATGGATACGATTGCAGCAAACCTTGCAAATGCTAATACAGCTGGATATAAGCACGATCAATTGATTACAGGTGATTTTGCAAAAATTTATAAAGAGGCGCGTGATACGCTGCCAATTGAGAATAATACGACAGAGGCTGCTTTATATTTAAATCGATCATTGGCTCGTGTTCCTCAAATCACCGATTCGTACACAGATTTTTCGCAAGGTACACTTCAAAAAACTGACAACACACTCGATTTGGCTCTTTCTAGAAATGATCAATTTTTTGCGGTAAAAACTCCACAAGGTGTACGTTTAACACGGGATGGGCTCTTTACTCTTAATGATGAAGGGAAACTGGTCAATAAACAAGGATATGAAGTTCTTTCCAGCGATTATTTTCAGTCTAAAACTACCATTACTCTTAATCCTCAAGATTCTATTATAACCATTGATAAAAATGGACTTATTAGTACAAATGTTCCCGGTTCTACCCAAATGATTGCCGGAAAAAAGATTATGGTAGTTGAACCTCAAAACTTACGATTGCTCAAGAAAGAAGGTGACAATCTCTATATTCCTGATCCTTCTGTTGAAATAACCCCCATTGATCAAAGTGGTGGCGTTTTGCAAGGTTATACGGAAAAAAGTAACGTTAATGCCGTTAGTGAAATGATAGGACTGGTAGAAGCCAATCGGCTAGTAGGAATGTACCAAAAAGCAATGGATGCACAAATGAATGATATGAATCGCGATGCTATTGAAAAAATCGCTGTAACTCGACGATAATTTAAGGAGATAAGACCATGATGCAATCACTTTATACCAGTTCCACGGGAATGATGGCAATGCAAACCCAAATCGATACTACGGCGAATAATATTGCCAACGTTAACACCATGGGATATAAAAAATCTCGTGCAGAATTCGCGGATTTGATGTACAAAGTTATGACGTATGCAGGAACATCCACCAGTGATACTACTAAATCTCCAACAGGAATTGAAGTAGGTCTTGGGGTTCGTCCAACGGCCATTAATAAAATATTTTCTGAGGGAAGTTTAAAACAAACGGACAATTCTCTTGACTTGGCGATTACGGGAAAAGGATTTTTGAAATTGCAATTGCCAAATGGTACTGAAGTGTACACCCGTAATGGATCATTGAAAGTGGATCAAAATGGGACATTGGTAAATTCTGACGGGTATACAGTTATTCCTGAAATCGTTATTCCGGATGATGCCATTGATATTAGTATTGGAACAGACGGTATTGTCAGCGTCACGCAACCGGGGCAAGCACAAGCTACTCAAGTAGGGCAGCTTACTCTCACCAATTTTATCAATCCGGCGGGTCTGCATGCTATGGGAGATAATCTTTTTGTCGAAACGGACAGTTCTGGTCAACCGGTTGAGGGGACTCCTGGAGATACGGGGTTGGGAAATATTAGACAAGGATTTGTGGAGCTTTCAAACGTTCAGTTGGTTGTTGAACTTACCGATCTTATTACGGGTCAGCGTGCATACGATGCGAATTCAAAAGTAATTACTACGAGTGATGAAATGTTGGCAACAACCAATGGATTGAAACGATAACATCTGATATTACGCATTAAAACGAATGCATTCGTTTTAATAGCATGGACAAATGTCCCTGCAACCCCCTAAAGCTACCCACATCTCTCGGATGTGGGAGAAAAACAAACTTTATACTATTTAAGTTTTTCTAAAATTTCTTTTTCAACGGCATCAATTTTCTGAGTACCGTCAATGCGAATATATTTAACGGATGCATCTGAATCGCTCATACCTTGATAGTAAGAGACCAATGGCTGAGTTAGTTCATGATAGACACGAAGCCGATCTTGTACAATTTCGGCTTTATCGTCATCACGCTGAACCAAGTCTTCACCTGTTTCATCATCTTTTCCTTCTACTTTTGGCGGATTGTATGCAACATGATAGGTACGACCTGATGCGAGGTGAGCGCAGCGTCCTGACATACGATTTACGATTTCTGAATCAGGAACATCAATTTCAATGACGGCATCGATAGTGACTCCAGCTTCTTTTAATGCATCTGCTTGAGGAACGGTACGAGGGAAACCATCGAGAAGAAAGCCATTTTTACAGTCATCCTCTAGGATTCGTTCTTTTACCAAACCAATGATAATTTCATCCGTAACCAATTTTCCTGAATCCATAAAAGATTTTGCCAATGTTCCAAGCTCTGTGCCAGCTTTAATCGCAGCACGAAGCATATCACCTGTAGAAATCTGAGGAATGTCGAATGCTTTTGTCAAAAATTGTGCTTGTGTCCCTTTGCCTGCGCCTGGTGCACCTAAAAGAATAATCTTCATAGTATTTAATATCCTGTTTGTTAGATTTTTGATTGAATAAAGTGTTCCATCTCATCGACGATTTCATCGATACTACGTTCACCATTGATCTTTTTTAGGAGCTCTTTCGCTCCATAAAAGTTTTCTATATCGATTAGAGGATCTGTGTAAACTTTCATGCGGTTGTTAAAGACTTCTACATTATCGTCTGAACCTCTTGAACGTCCAAGAACACGATCGCACGCCACTTCTTCACTGACCACCACCTCAATGACGCTGATAAGCTCTACATCGGTATCGTTAGAGAGAAATTTATCAAGTTCATTCATTTGTTCGTGTGAACGTGGATAACCATCAAATAAAATCACATCGCTCGGAGCATTTTTAATGGCCACAACGATCGTTTCAATCGCTATTTCTATAGGGACAATCAATCCCTTGCTGATAAAGCTATTGATAAGTTGACCTCGTTCACTTCCACTGGCTACTTCATCTCGGAGAAGATCTCCGGTAGAATAGTGGACGATTGAGTCGTTATTACGCTGTGCAATAATCTGCGCATCCGTCGTTTTTCCTGAACCAGGCGCACCGATAATAAGGAAAAGCTTTTTCACTAATTTGATCCTTTTTATAATCTTCCCTGAAAGGGCAAGCTTTTGTGCCTTAGTGGCAAGCGTAGCCGATGGGGCTTTTGCTCCATTGGCGTCTTATTTAATGGTTTCACGAAGGCGGATATGAAGTTCACGAAGTTGAGTGAGCTCCACCGGACTTGGTGCTTGCGTCATAATACAAGATGCTTTTTGTGTTTTCGGGAACGCGATAACGTCACGAATACTATCTTTTTTCGATAATAGCATCATGAAACGGTCAAATCCGATCGCAAAACCACCGTGTGGAGGTGCTCCGAATTTGAGAGCATCGAGAAGGAATCCGAATTTTTCTTGTGCTTCTTCTTCTTCAATCCCCAACAATCTAAAGATTTGTTCTTGAAGGGCTTGTTTGTGAATACGAATCGATCCGCCACCAAGTTCTGTACCGTTTAGAACGATGTCATACGCGATGGATTCTATGTCTTCGAGATGCTCATGATTCAAATCACGTGGCATAGTAAAGGGGTGGTGAAGCGCTTTGACACGACCGTCTTCTATTTCGAACATTGGGAAATCAACAACCCATACGAATTCAAAACGGTCTTTGTCGATAAGATTCATTTTTTCATGTTCTGCAATGAAGATACGGAAACGCCCCATATAGTCCCAAACCGTTTTCTTATCTCCGGCACCGAAGAATACAACGTCGCCAACTTGAAGCTCTGTGCGATCCACAAGAAGCTGTAAATCTTCAGCCGTAAAGAATTTTTCCAATGGTCCTTTGAGACCGTCTTCTTTCATTTGGAAATAACCAAGTCCTTTTGCTCCGAATTTACGGACATAATCTTCAAAACTTTTCATTTCACGTTTTGAGAAGACCAAATCAGCACCTGGTACACGAAGCGCTTTGATACGATTCATCTTAGAATTTGCAGCAATTGCAGTAAAAATTTCATTGTCACAACGTTCAAAAATATCAATAACATCAACCATTTTTAGGTCGTAGCGAAGATCCGGCTTATCTGATCCGTACCATTCCATTGCGTCCGAGTATTTGATACGGTTAAATGGGGTAACCACAGTATGTCCTGCACTTGCAAACATTCCGACAATTAATTCTTCTGCAACACGGATAACGTCTTCTTGATTACAAAATGACATCTCGACATCGATTTGAGTAAATTCCGGTTGACGATCAGCACGTAAATCTTCATCACGGAAACATTTTGCGATTTGGAAGTAACGGTCAAATCCGCCCACCATCAAAAGCTGTTTAAACAACTGCGGTGATTGTGGAAGAGCATAAAATTCACCTTCATGAACACGGCTAGGGACGAGATAATCTCGGGCACCCTCAGGGGTTGATTTTGTCAAAATCGGAGTTTCGACTTCCAAAAATCCTAGACTGTCAAGAACGTTGCGTGCAGCAATAGCAGCTTTTGAGCGAAGTAAAAAGGTGTTGTACATCGCTGGGTTACGCAAATCTAAATAGCGGTATTTAAGACGTATCTCTTCACCGACATTGTTGTCACCAATCATAAAAGGGACAGCTTCAGAACGGTTTTCGATAATCAACTCATCCACGATCACTTCGATAGCCCCGGTTTTGAGACGCGGGTTAACCAGTCCTTCTCCACGAGCGCGAATACGTCCATGTGCTATGAGGACAAATTCATCACGAACTTCACTTGCCAATTTGTGCGCATTTGCATTGTCAGCAGGGTCACAAACGAGTTGGATCAAACCGCTTTTATCGCGTAAATCAATAAAAACGATACCACCGTGGTCGCGGTGACTGTTCGCCCAACCACATAAAACGACTTTTTCGCCAACGTTTGTTTCATTTAATTCAGTACAAAAATGACTTCTCAAATCAAAGTCCTTGGGTTAATTTTTCGCAATTATACCGCTTACAATCTTTTGGTTTGATAATAGTGAGGTTAGAGATCGGCGATGGTGCTATAATTCGCGAATAAAAGAACTGTATTGAATAAGGATGTCCATGTTAGCTGAGAATAAAAAGTACTCTGTACTTAAAAGCGTATTTGGACATTCTTCTTTTAGAGCATTTCAAGAAGAAGCCGTTGATGCCATTGTTGCAGGACAAGATGTAATGATGATTTTACCTACAGGTGCGGGGAAATCATTGTGTTACCAACTGCCTGCTTTGTTAATGAATGGTGTGACGGTAGTTGTTTCTCCTCTATTAGCCTTGATGCACGATCAGATTACAGCGCTGTCGGCTTTTGGGATAGATGCTGCCATGGTATCCTCTATGCAAACAGCTCAAGAAATTGAGATAACGATGAAAAAGGCAATGAATGCAGAGCTCAAATTTTTGTATGTTGCACCGGAGCGTTTAAAAAGCGGAGAGTTTATCCGATTTTTACGCAATGTTCCGATGGATTTTTTTGTCGTCGATGAAGCGCACTGTGTCAGCGAATGGGGACATGAATTTCGTGAAGACTATCGGCAACTGTACCGTTTGCGGGAACTTTTTCCCTCTGTACTCATAGCCGCATTTACAGCAACGGCTACCCATTTGGTCGAGCACGATATTCTTTCACAGCTCAGGCTTAATGATCCGGTACTTATACGGGCAAAAGTGTCAAGAGAAAACCTCAGAATTACAGCACAAAATCGCAACGGAAATGGTCGTGAGCAGCTGATGGAGTTTTTGGGCAGTTATGAGAATGAAAGCGGTATCGTTTACACATTTACTCGCAAAGAGGCGGAAGCACTGGCCCAATTTTTGAGTCTCAAAAAAATTCCTGCCCAAGCGTATCATGCAGGATTACCAACGCATCAAAAAAATGAGACGTATCGAGCATTTTTGAATGATGAGATCAGAGTTGTTGTTGCTACTGTCGCTTTTGGAATGGGAATTGATAAAAGTAACATACGCTTCGTCGTTCACACTTCACTGCCTAAAACCATCGAAAATTACTATCAAGAGATCGGACGAGCAGGGCGAGATGGTTTGGATGCTTCCACTTTACTGTTGTTTTCTACCTCGGATTTTTTAGAGCGACGACGGATGATCGAGGCACAACCTGAATCGGCGTATAAAAAATTAGCGTTTGAAAAATTGGAGGCAACATCCAAATTTGCATCCTCCCAAGTATGCCGTCATCAACTGATCGCCGAGTATTTCGATGACAGTGCAATAGCATGCCAAACACGATGTGACAATTGTCTGCAACCGGATAAAGAGAGCATGGACATTACCCAAGAGTCACTCAAGCTGCTTTCTTGCGTTTATCGCAGCGGACAGCGGTTCGGGCTCCACTATGTTGTTGATATTTTATTGGGGTCTGGGAATGAAAAAATAATACAAAACGGGCACAACACGCTTTCGGTCTATGGGATCGGAAAAGACAAAAGTCGTGGTCAGTGGCTCACAATAGGAGACAGACTTCTCGAATTAAAAGCTCTGAGACAAGGCGAGTTTAAAGTTATGCAACTCGATGAACACGGATTAGAGATAATCAAAAAGTCTCTCCCTGTGACAATTCGAAAAGAGAGGATGGCAGAGAAGAAAAAAGGATCTTCCAGTACGACTAAAGTAACCTACGCTTCCGGGGCAAATCACCTTATTTTTGAGAAATTACGGGTTCTTAGAACGGATATTGCCAAACGAGCCGGCGTTCCTCCTTATGTCGTATTTAGTGATAAAACACTTCAGGACATGGCAGTAAAACTTCCGAAAAATAAAGACGAAATGCTGCAAGTTGGCGGAGTAGGTGATGTAAAGTTTGAACGATACGGCGAAGCATTTTTAGCGTTGTGTATATCATTATGAATTTAATATTAATTAATAATAGCTCTTTTTAATTTATTCTTTCAGTCTTTAAAATCTATTTAAATATAGTTGTATCTTGAGATTCTTTTGTAACTTTTTTCATATATGATGTGTTTCATAAAATGATACTAAAGGGAACAGCATGGGTTGGTTTGGTAATGATGACGTTTTAAATAATGAGATAGTGCGTGTCAAAAAAGAAAATGAGGAACTTAAACTGCAGAACCAAAGTTTAAGTGATAATCTTCGTGAAAAAGAGATGTTTATCCAAGCTCAAATGACAGAGCATAAATGTGAAAATGCGTCATCAATAATGACCTATCAAAATCAGCAACTCAAAAAAAATCTTGTTGATATTCAAGGCAATATGGCAACATCTGTTACCTCTTCAAAAGAAAATATTGCACAATCAACATCCCTATTGGAAAACATTATGGACCTTGGAAGCAAAGCATCGGCGATTTCAGTAACGTTAGAGGATTTGAACCATTTGGCTTTAGATTCAATGGACACAGTACAAGCGCTTTCTCAGCGAGCTCAAGACGTAGCCAGCATCTTAGGTCTTATAAAAGATATTTCTGATCAAACAAATCTATTAGCGCTTAATGCTGCGATTGAAGCCGCACGTGCAGGAGAACATGGTCGTGGGTTTGCTGTTGTTGCAGATGAAGTACGTAAGCTTGCCGACCGAACCGATAAAGCGATCAGTGAAATTAATATATCCTTGCAGTCCATGAAACAAGACGTTAGTACTATTGGAGAAAAATTTGAACAGATTCAAGAAAGAATTACGGATTCTAACAAATCCGTAGCAAGTTTCAACACGAATATGGAGCAAAATGCGTCGCTAATGCGCCATACGTTTACGAATACTGCACATACGGCGGAACGGATTTTTATGAGTTTAGCGAAGCTTGATCATGTTATTTGGAAAATAAACACCTACCTCTCAGCGGTCATGAAAAAAGAAGCTTTTGCATTTGTAGATCATCATAATTGCAGATTAGGAAAATGGTACCTCGAAGGCGAAGGTGCTGATTTTTTCAAAAAAACATCCAGTTATCCAACGCTTGAAGCCCCTCATGCCATTGTCCATAATTCAACCCATAAAATTTTTGATCTTATGCAAAAAGAGAGTATCGGATCCGATGCATTTGTTAAAATATTTCAAGATATGGAACAAGCCAGTGATGATGTATTTACTATTTTAGATAAAATGCTCCAAGAAAAGCAATAAATTACGATTTCAAGACAGGAAAAAAATGGCAATAGGTTCAACGATTTACAAAGTACAGCTAAGTATTGCCAATATGGATCAAAACTACTATGAAACACATGAATTGACCCTTGCCCAGCACCCATCTGAAACCAATGAACGACTCATGATACGTTTGGCAACTTTTGCCCTTAATGCATCCCAACGACTGATCATAACCAAAGGAATCGGGGCAGATGATGAACCTGATGTATGGCAAAAAAATTACAGCGGAGAGATCGAACTGTGGATTGATTTGGGACAAGTGGATGAAAAGCGTCTCCGTAAAGCCTGCGGCAGAAGCGAAAAGGTAATCGTATATACTTACAATCCAAAAAGTGCAACAGCTTGGTGGCGTCAGAACAGTGCCACCTTCGCACGCTTTAAAAACCTAAGTGTCATTCATCTGAATTGCGAAGGGATAGACGCATTGTGCGAACGTTCTATGCGTCTGCAGTGCAATATCAGTGATACTGAGTTAACACTTCATAGTGATAAAAAAGATGTACTCATCACGCAAGAATGCTGGCAATAATTATTAAACCGTCCAAGCTCCATTACTATAGACAATCTCATCTCCAAGTGTAAAGGTTTGAGTGTCTGCAAAAACATCTACATGATAGGTACCATCTCGGCGTTTGAAGCCCGGTTTTCCATAAATACCATGTTTTGCCCCTAAGGATAAATGGACACCGCACATGCGTTCATACGTTCCAGTATCGGCAACCGTACGCGTCTTACTAAAGGCCCTGTTGAGTCCAAGACCAAGCTCACGAACCCAGATAACACCGCCTTCATCCCTACGTATATTGGAAAGTATGAGATCAAATGCCGGAGTTGAATTTTCACACTCAATCACTTGCCCTTGCTCTATAATAAGAGTAATAGGTGTTTCAGGATAATTCAGTTTATAGGTAACATCTCCGAAACTAAAGATCTTTACACGTCCATTGACGGCTCGTAAATCTTGTGCTTCGGTGAATACTTCACCCAGAGGAAACTGACCGCCGGTATTGGTCATATCCGTATAATCACCGATATTAAGCTTAGCCGACTCAAAAGGTGATCCATACACTAAAAGTTCTCCGCCAGTGTCAAGTACTCCTGTGGAAACAGAATCTATCTTGCTTTTGAGAGTACGACCCACATAACGATAATAATCGGAGTCATACGCTAATGAATCAACATAGTAGGGTGCTTCATCATCTGACATACGACTGAGATGAGGATGCTCAATAACTTTGATTTTGCGCTTAAACAACTCGACACGTAAGCGAAAAGCATCAAGCCTAAAACTGGTAGATTGAACCAGTGCAACAAAATCAGATGGCTGTAACGTAAGTAATATTTCCAGAGTTTTCTCAGGTGTTTGCCCATTAAAATCAATCAAAATAGCATCCGGTAAACAGCGCTTATATGCTTCCATCAAAATCCTAGATAATGTGCAATGTGTGTCATACACAACAACAGCTCGTTCATTCTTCGTATGATGAAAGACTTCATTCAAAAGACCATTTAGATGATTGTGGGCTAACATAATTAGCGACTCAAGGTCTTGTGAAGAGTGCAGACTATCATTCATAATTTTTTTCCTACCTGTGACGAAGATTAATGTCATTTGATAGACGAAGTATAGCTTAGCAGTCATATGAAGAACAAATGCTTAAAAAAATGTATCATTTCACGATAAAATCAGTAAAATATACATGCTTTATCTTGCCATTTTTAAGATGCAAATTAACCTTACGCATAATTTCATTTTTTAATTTCTCATTCCCTTTATTTTTTGAAATTATTTCTATATCTTTAGATGAGAGTATTGTAATAATAGTGTCTCGAATTATTGGCTTTTTTTCTTCCAGTTCTGCTGCAAGTGCTTCATTCTCTATCTCAAAATTCATTGATATTTTAAGTGTACATTTCCCTTCTTTTGAACGTACATTGAGAACGAATTGATCAAGAGAGTAAATTTCTCCTATCTCCGAAAGAAATCTAGAATCTCCAGATTTATTTTTCATCTGTAAGATAACTTTATTTTTCATGTTACTATCAGCTATGGAATTATTATTATCCATTAGTATGGTGCTTACAATGGCGCTAATGGAAATAATGACAATTATAAACAATAGAATTAAAAAAATTAATATTTTTCGAGCTTGCATTGACAGTTCCTTTTAGAATACTTTTATTGTACAAACCAATATTATCACCGCTTTGTTGCAGTTGTGTTGCATTTTGAAGGTATTTTTATTTGATATAAATAAAATTAAAATCCATAAAATTCAGTCTTCTGACAGCATAAACGCCTTAATATGCTTCACTTATCTAGTATAAAAAATTGAAAAATATAATGGAGACTAAAAATGAAAAATATTAAGCCGCTTTTTGATTGGGCGAAAGCAAATGGAGAATCGAAAATTGTTGATCGTATTTTATTAAAACTTTTGCCTGAATTATTAAAATATAATCAAAAAATGACAGCTGATATGGTTGAAAATGCCGAAGAACTTTTGGTGGAAGAATCATTGTATGCTCTAGTAAAACAAACTGCTGAAAATATTGTAGGTGATCACTATGAATAAGCAATCTGAATTGTTATTCGATATCAACCATTTTAATTTTGATGTTGAACACAATTATATTGAGGTTGCAGGTGAGGCTATGATTTTTCACTGCCACCATTACATCAACTATCTACAGCGTTCCATCTTGGATGCTGAGTACATTGAGAGTCATTTATTTCTCATTGGTTCGGCTGCCGATGCGGTTTATAATCAGCTCAGTTCACTTTGTAACGGTTTGGATGTAGAATCTTCCAAGCGATTGGCAGAGCAGATGTATAAAGCGTTCGGTTATGGGTTGATTGATTTGTCTTCGATGAATGAAAATGGCATTGAATTGCAAAGTGATAAATCGTTTTTTTCAAAAACATGGCTAATGAAATTTGGTGCGAGTCAAAAACCGGTTGATTATTATACAACGGGATATTTGGCTGCTGCGTATGCAGTGATTTACCATAAGCCGCTTAATGAGATTCAAGCAACACAAACAGAATGTATGGCTTGTGGGGCATTGGCCAATAGCCATTCAATCAAAAGCGGAAAAGGAAATTTTACTACCTATCCTCCAAAAGAGAAGACTGTTTTTAAAAACATTCCTAAGCTCAAGCTTGGTTGGGAGCATGAAGATACGATTAGCAATACATTTTTAGGGGCACATGCCAGTTTTGTTGGAAACGATGAGGGTCTCATTCCTGCATTTGGTGTTTATCTTGTTCGCAATCAAAGTGATTACGTCAATCGACTTCAGTTTGAGTTTATCAAAGCGATGGGAGAAATCGCAGGAGAGTATGGTGAAAAACTAGGGAGCGAACTTCTATTGGAAGCTGGCCATGCTTGCGGATTTTTCACGTACAGCGGATTGATGACATCCAAAGAGTGGGAGGGAGCGGTTAAGCCTTACCTAAAAACAAAAGAGGATTGGATAAGAGGGCTTATATCTGTCATTAATACCATGGGTTGGGGCTATCATACCATTGTGGAGCTTTCACCAGATAAAGCAATTTTTCGTAATTATAATGATTTTGAAGATCTTAGCTTTGTTCGTATGTACGGCAAGAGCAACCATCCTGTTCATTGGGCTAATAGTGGTGGTTTTACAGGATTGATGCAGTTGATTTATAATACCGATTTGGTCACAGGAAATCCTATTGAAAGTGAAGAAGGATTTTTTCAAATGCGACGATCTCATATGGCTTACGAAACAAATATGTCCAAAGGAATTTCCTGTGGCGATGATTATTTGGAAGTTGAAGTGTATCGGTAGACGATGAAATCAGATCAACAGTTGAAAGACAAAGAAGATAAATTAGATCAGATTGTGTTCTTAATGGAGCAGTGTACTCTTCAAAAAATGGAGCTAGAAGCTGAACTTAAACAAATAAAAGAAGCTCAAGCGGAACAAAATGCAGTGAAGGAAAAGATTCAGCGTTCCAATGCGATTTTATTACAAAGTGTTCAAGCCAGGTCTAAAGAACTCGAAGAAATTAATTATTCTCTTGATCAGAGAATCAAAGAAGAGATTGAAAAAAGTAAAAAACAAGTCCAAACTCTTCTGCATCAAAGCCGACTTATTGCGATGGGGGAAATGATTGGTAATATTGCCCATCAATGGCGTCAACCGCTCAATGTTTTAGGGCTAAAAATTCAAGATATTGAGGCAGCATATACTTATGGCGAGCTCAATGAGGACTATATTCAAGAAATGACCTCCGAATCAATGAAGCAGATCAATTATATGTCAAAAACCATTGATGATTTTCGAGATTTTGTCAATCCAAACAAGGCTGAAAATAATTTCGAAGTTAGTGCTTGTGTCGATGACGCAATCAAATTACTCAAAGGAAGTCTCAATGTATCTGCTATAACGATAGAGATTGAACATTCATCTCAAATGGCTAGAATTAGAGGTAGTGCCGGAGAATTGAAACAGGTTATTGTGAATTTACTCAATAATTCGAGAGATGCTTTTTTAGAAACGGATGCTAAAAATCGTCATATTATCATTACTACCAATAGTGATGAGTTGAACTCTATCATTACTTTGGAGGATAATGCGGGAGGGATTCCTTCGGGTGTAATTCATCGGATTTTTGAACCTTATTTTACAACAAAAGAGGAAGGAAAGGGTACCGGAATCGGATTGTATATGTCCTATATGATCATTCATGATAAAATGGAAGGAAATATCATTGTTGAAAATATACGTGATGGAGTACTCTTTACGATAACTCTCCCTAAATTTTACGAATAATTTTACAGATTTATTATGAAAACACATGAGGTGAGGCACGTGAAAGATCAAAAAAAGTTTTGTATTTCAGTTTTAGTGGTTGAAGATGAACCGGAGATATTAAAAAGTCTTGTTCAAATTTTATCCCGTATGGTTGAAAATGTCTATAGTGCTAAAAATGGGATTGAAGCATTTGAATGCTATCATCGAGAGATGATTGATTTAATTATTAGCGATATTGACATGCCTCAAATGAGCGGAATTGAGCTTTTAAAATTGGTACGCCAAGTCGATCGTCGTCTTCCATTTATATTATCCACCGGACTCAAAAGCCTTGATATTCTAACGGAAGCGATTGAACACGGAATTAGTGCATTTTTACCCAAACCACTTCAACTCAAAGATCTGATTTCTAAAGTAGAAGATATTGCTCAAAATAAAGAGTTGGAAAAAAAGGTTCTAGAAGAGCAAAAAAAACTTAATACGATTCTCAATCATGTGGACAGTATTGTTGTTATGGTAAGTTTAAGTGAGAAACTGCTTTTTATGAATCAAAAGTTTTTTGATATCTTCCCTTATGACAGTTTTGATGAGTATCGCGAACAATATGATTGTATCTGTGATATGTTTGAGAGTGCTGAAGGACTGATCCAATCCACAATAGGAGACCAGTATTGGATTGCTTATATCAATGAACATCCTCTACAAACACATCATGTCATGATGATTGATAAAGATCATAATGAGCGGATTTTTTCCGTATCTGTTCAATCACTAGACAAAGATGAACTTTATGTTGTAACTTTTGCTGATGTCACCGAATTGCAGCGTGCTAAAGATGAAGCAAAATTGGCAGCTAAAATGAAAGGTGAATTCTTGGCCAATATGAGCCATGAAATCCGAACTCCAATGAATGGGATTTTAGGGTTTACCAATTTACTTGAAAAAAGCGGTTTAAGCGATAAACAGCAGCGTTATATTGAAATAATCAATGGTAGTACAATGACTTTACTGGCGATTATTAATGATATTCTGGATTTTTCAAAGTTGGAAAGCGGTAAATTAGAGTTAGAGCTTCTTCCCTATGATCCTATTGTTGAGATGAATAAGCTTGCTCAATTATTCGTTCCGAGATTGGAAGAAAAGAACATTCGATTTAAAGTGAAAATTGATCCATTGATCAGCGAGTGTATTTATATTGATCTACTGCGTATTCAGCAAATTATTTCAAACCTGTTAAGCAATGCCATTAAGTTTACATCTCATGATGGGGAAATTATTTTCGAAGTTATTCTTTTAGAAAAAATGGAAAACTCTTTATCCATACGTATTGGTGTTCGTGATAACGGCATTGGAATTACGGCACAGCAGCAAGAAAAAATCTTTGAGGCATTTGGTCAGGCAGATGGATCGACAACTCGAAAATTTGGTGGGACCGGTCTTGGACTCTCAATTTGCTCTTATTTAGTTGGTTTGATGAACAGTTCAATACACGTTGAAAGTATTTACAGCGAAGGAAGCTATTTTTATTTTGATCTTCCAGTCAGCGTGTGCCATGTTGAGGCCACAATGGTATCTTATTTTAAAAATAGGATTATCAGAATCATTAAAACAAGCCAAGATATGTCATGTCAGGAAAAGGTAATTGCGTACATATCACAGCTAAATCTGCCTTATGTTTTACAAGAATCCTTGCAAGAATCTCCTAGAACTGATGTCTATGTCGTGTTTTGTGATACTGATCCTCAACTGATTGAGATTCTTCAAAATCGAAAGAATGATATTGTCTTCATTTGCAGTGAAACAGAGATGGAAGAGCAATTTGATTCGGTTTTACATATTAGCGGACTGGATAATAACTTTTCTGCACTCTATAACGCTTTATTAACCGTTTCGACAAAGGAAGGCGGTCACGGTTCGACCGTAAAATCTTGCAATAAGTTTTTAACATTTAGTGGAAAAGTACTCGTTGCAGAAGATAATCCAACAAATCAGTTACTTATCAGAGAATATTTTAACAACTACAATTTGGAGGCTGATATAGTAGAAAATGGTCAAGAAGCTGTTGATATTGTCCGTTCAAATAAATATGATTTAATTTTAATGGACATTAATATGCCAGTAATGTGTGGAAGTGAAGCATTACACCATATACGTGCTAATGGAATCAAAACACCTATTGTTGCTTTGACTGCGAATGCAATGGCTGGAGACAAAGAACGATTTTTAAAAGAAGGCTTTAATCGATACCTCTCTAAACCAATTATCCAAGAAGAGTTAGAGTCAGTGCTCAGTAAATATCTCTTATCAAAAATTGTCGAGCAGAATACTCCGGTAGTAGAGGCTTTAGAAACCAGAGAGATGATATTTGAATTGTTAGACATGGAACTTATACAAAAAAAACTTCCTTTTCCAAAAGCAATAATCCAAAAATTATTTCAAAGTTTCTTGAGTAATTCAGATAATTCTTTGATGCGGTTAAAGATAGCTGTTGATGAAAAAGACATAGAAAAGATACGTCAAGCATCACATTCACTAAAAGGTGTAATAGGTAATTTACATATCGAATCAATGCGCAAATTGGCAGAAGAAATGGAGCATAAAAGCAGAAATGGTGAGATCAATGGTATCCATGAACTTTATGCAGATTTCGAAGAAAAAATGTTCCGTTTACAACTGGAAATTAAGACTTTTTTACTTGTAAACGATTAGCAATTTCACTTTTTAGAGCTAATATGGAAATTAAAATGCAACACGATTGCAACATAAAGTCATCATAATACGAATGGAATTAGTCGATGTAATGTATTAAGATAAAATGTAGGAGGATAATATTGAATAAATTATTTCTTTTTATTGTGCTTGTTGTCGGAATGATAGGGGCAGTGAATGCTGCCCAAAAGTTTACGGTATCGGTTGTACCTCAGATGCAATCCATGGAGATTCAACAAACATGGGGACCCTTTCTTAAAGAGCTAGGTGAAAAGACGGGATTTGAGTTTGAATTACGTCATTATAAGACAATTCCTTTGTTTGAAAAAGCATTGAGTGAGGGTGAACCTGATATCGCGTTCATGAACCCCTATCATGCTGTGATGGCATATGAATGGGAAAAATATGAGCCGATCATTCATGATAAAAAAGGGCTTGTTGGCATATTGGTTGTTAAAGAGGGGGGCAATATAAAGCAGCTTTCGGATCTTAATGGAGAAAATATTGCTTTTCCTGCACCCAATGCTTTTGCTGCCTCGTTGTACATGCGTGCTTTATTGGAAAAACGTGAGCACATCAAGTTTAAACCTGTCTACGTAAAAACGCACACCAATGTGTACAGAAATGTTATGTTTTCACTGATGCCAGCAGGTGGCGGTGTTAATAACACTTTTAATCGTGAAGAACCGGAAGTGCGCCAGAAGTTAAAAATACTTTATACTACGCAGCCAACTGCTCCTCATCCTCTATGTGTTCATCCTAGAGTCGGTAAAAAAACAATGCTCAGTATTCAGCAAGCTATATTGGATATGGGAAGAAATCCAGTTAATAAAAAATTATTGGATGATATTCAGATTCCAACTCCCGTAATCGCTGATTATTCCAATGAATATCTTCCACTGAAAAAATTAAAAATTGAGGATTATGTTGTTTTGGATTATTAATAAATACGCTTATTTATCACCAAAATCACTTATGGGGAGATTGATAATCATCCCTTCTATCGCCACCATTTTGATATTTATTGTCATGGGTGTAATGGCAGGATATTTTCAATACCATACTCTTTATAATCAACTCATCCGTCATACAAATATTTTAGGCAAAGAAATATCGTACAGCATACAAACGTATCTTTTACTGGATGATTATGCGGAAGCCGAATCTGCAATGTCCCGCTTTTGTGAATTAGACAGCATTACTGCTTTGTCATTGATCAATGCTGAGGGAAAAGTACTTATTAAAATCGTAAAAGACAGTGATAACAAGCTTAGTAAAAAATATGCATTAGCAGAAATCTACACCTCTTTAAATCCTAAGAAGAGTGTGTATACGGATAAGTCAAAATCAATAGTTCTTTTTAGTCCTCTTGCAAAAGGAGCAGAAACTTGGTGGATCAGGGTTGAGATTGACAAAAGTTATATGTATTCAAATTTATTGAATTTATTTGTATTCGGTGGATTCCTAGTTATGTTTTTTTTACTTATCTTTATCTTTCTGGTCATCAATATTTTGCATAAACCTATTCAAGAAATTGGTAAGCTAACCGAATTTTCCTCAAAACTCAGCGATCACTTTGGGACTAAAATTGATATTGTCACACAAGTCGATGAAATACAAGCTCTGGCGCATTCACTCAATATACTGTCGGAAAAGCTTTACAGTAATAAAACAATCATGCTGGAACAACAAGAAAAACTTCAGAACTTTAACGATGAATTGTGGAAACAAGTAGAAGAAGAAACAGCAAAAAATAGAGAAAAAGATGCTATTTTGATTCAGCAGTCACGTTTGGCAGCGTTGGGTGAAATGATCGGTAATATCGCTCACCAGTGGCGTCAGCCGCTCAATGCTATTGCAATTGAAATACAAGATTTAGACTTATCCTGTCAACTGGGGGAACTGAGTGATAAAGAAGTAAGTACATCCACGCAAGAGATCATGAAACATATTTTACATTTATCTCAGACTATTGATGACTTTAGGGACTTGATTCGTGCGGATAAAAGTTATGCACCTTTTCTCGTTTCAGATGTTATTTTTAAAATACTTGATTTGATGTCTTCAACCTTTAAAGCTTCGTCCATTAAGATAATAACGCATATTGATGAATCCATTGTGGCGAATCACGGATCCGCACAGGGATTTAATCAAGCAGTCATTAATCTTTTATCCAATGCGAAAGATATTTTAGTACAAAACAATAGTGAAAATGAGCGTGAAATCATACTAAGCTTGAGTCGAATTTTAAACGGCAAGCATTCTAAAATATCTCTATCTATAGAGGACAATGGCGGAGGGATTGAGAGTGATATTGTGACTAAGATCTTTGATCCCTATTTTACGACAAAACATCAATCTCAGGGAACAGGTTTGGGTCTTTATATTAGTAAAAATATTATTGAACAAGAGATGCTAGGAACTTTACACGTGGTTAATACCCAATACGGTGCGCTATTTAGCATAGAATGGGAGAGTTGATTTAGCTATTTGGAACATTGCACTATCTTATTTCCGACGTTTGTCGTAACGTAGCATGATGTCGTCTCTCAAAATATGAGAGTGACATATAAGAACTAGAACTTACTTAACAGCATTATCGATTGCTGTATTACCTGCAGTTTCTACTGTTTTTTGAGCATTTGTCATATAAGTTTTTACCCCTGCAACCAAGCCAACACCGACTACTACGAGTAGAACGGCTACGAGTACACCGCTCATACCTTTTTGAGATTTTAAGTTTTTAATGATAGTTTTGAACATGTTTTTTCCTTATTTGAATGCTTGTAATCAAGCTTATTTTTAATGTGTTGATTGAGTATGTCAATCAACAAACGATAGTTCCTTTTGAGCTGATGATTTCGTACATTTAGTGATACAATTTACCTCCTTTTTTAAATTGAAATGGATTATTCTTCTTCAAATTTGATGTGGTTTTTAGAAATCCACATTGGCTCTTTAACTTTTACGCATTGATCAATTTTGCAATCTTCTGTGATTTTTATCCATGTAATGTCCTCTATATTTTGTGATTCACCTATGGCAAAACGGTGTCCCTCTTGCCATGTTCTCACGGGTGTACCATTTTTTGGTGACATACGAACGTAGAGATACTTGCTGGTTACTCTTGCGTATTTTGATGTGTTATCCTTGGTTACCGCAACCGGAGAGGAGGGGATTGTTTTTGTCTCAATGGTTGTTGGAGATGTGGGAGTGTTTTTTTCTTCATAGATCACTTTTGATTCTATACCTAGTGCCTTGGTATCTATTTCTGAGGCATTGTTATCCATGATTTGGCTATGAAGGACTTTGGAGTCATCTATAAAGTTCTGATAAAAATCTCTGTCATCGATATTTTTATTGGAATCAATGATTTCAGGCACCAAAAAAATGAGGAGATCATTTGCGTGACTTGATTTAATGGTTCGTTTAAAAAGATGTCCCAAGAAAGGTATATCACCCAAAAAGGGAATTTTTTCTTCTTGATCAATTATTTCAGTGTGAAGACGACCGCCCAGTGCGATAACCTCGCCATTTTTAGCAACAACATCGGTCGTAATATTTTTGGCAGTAAAGGCAGGAACAAATATGTCTTGACCAAGTTGTACCTGATGGGTAGGATCGGTATCAAACTGACTGTCGGAGATGTTGACTACGATTGCCATATAACCGTCTTTTTCTAGGAATTTAGGACGTATGGTGAGTCTGAGACCGTATTCTTTTTCTTCTAAACTAATGGTAGGAAAATTAGCCGTGTTATAGGTTAATCCGATAGGAATGTAAACTTCGCCACCTACATGGAAGGAAGAGTTTTGATCTTCAGTGCTTAAGAGGGCTGTATCGTCGAGAATTTTCGCGACCCCTTTGGATTGCAAAAAATTTAAATTTGCTAAAAGAGAATTTCCTGTACTGGCAAAAGCTCCGGTTTGGTCGAGTAAAAATCCGCTAAATGTTGCATAGGTTTTTGCATTTGCATTCAAAGCTACTTTGCCTTTTTCAGCAAAGTAGTTTAGACCGACTGCTCCGCCTAGCTCTTCTGCTCTATCATTATCGATCGCTACAAGATAGAGTTTGGTTCGCACCATTTTTTCAACGTTTTTTGTTTTACTCAAATCCATTGTCTTATTGGCATCAATTCCTGCGCTGACAAGCAGATCATAGACCCGTTTTTTCTGATGGGGATTTGAAAATGCTCCACCAAGAACCACCGAGCCATCACCTACTCGATAGAGTGTCATATCGGGTGCTACCGTATTGATCATTTTTTGGACAAAGCCTAAGTTTTGGTTTACATAGACTTGATAATTTTCAATCGTACCGTCAGTGTAATTGATCAGTAAAGAGGTATTACCACTTTTTTTCCCAAAAAGACGAAGTTTCTGATTCGATTTTAGGCCCTCTGACATGAGTGTTACTGTCAGTAAGTCTTTGTTGCCAACAACAATTTGTGAAAAAGGTTTTTCAGCTGTGAATAGATTAAATTCATTTTCAAAAACAACAATATCTTTCCCTAAAAGAGAGATAGTAAGTGCGAGCAATAATGCAATTGCTATTTTCATGGTTATCCTTTACATTCCAGTTTAAATGATCCGTTTTGATCACGATACGAATACGATGTGATGATGGAACTGAGCTCTTTTGTTCCAAGTCGGTTGAACTTGTCGTATTTGACAAGCGTTTGTATTTTCGTCTGACCTGAGGGCATATTTCCCTCGCGGGTAAATGTGACATTAGGCATGCTTGAAGGGCACATTGAGCTAATAAGTGTTTGTTTGTCGGATGTCATTGAGGCTAAAAGAGTATTCGTCGATGACAAATCTTCAGAATTATTGATCGCCATAATCGCTCTGTGGCTCATTAGCTTTAGACGATTATCGATTTGCATCGCTGCCCAATAATCAAAAAGCAAAGTAATAATGAACAAAGAGGTCGGGATGACAACGAGTATCATCGCCATAATCTGTGCGAACCCAAACCCTCGACGCCATTTTGGTCTATTTTTCATACGTAATCATCGGTTTTGGTGTTGATACAAGCCTTGGAAGAGGGGGTAACACACTCTGTCGTACTACAGGTTTTGGCTTATGTGTAACCTTAGGATTCATCATTCCCAGCTTAAGTGCATCATCGTGTGTTTGAAGATTAGATTTAACCATCCATAGATGTCCTTGATAACTATCACGCGGATTATGCACGCGATTGTTGTTAAGTTCTTGGGCACGATAGTACATGGACAGCATGCGAGCAATCTCGACGGGGGTCATCTCTAAAATAATTTCATCGGCTAATGCAGATGTCGTAAGACCTGTTTTATCATCGGTCGATACCGATGAAATTTCTGGCAGTTTTTTGCCCTCTTTCATAAAACCATTTATCCGAACATGCAGTGCGATGTATCGCGTGGCAAATTGAGGTTTTTCCTCACCTAAAGCAGATATGCCGATCAAATCTATTTGATCTCCACTGCGCAAGGTCGTATCTGGATTTTTAAATAAACTCAGGGGGACGCTGATAGTATCGTGGAGGGTATTTTGGACAAATTCCTCTGTAGCGTTATTCTCTCTCTTTTCAATAGAATTTATTTTAGAAGGGAGGTCTAACGTCAATTTTTGAGCTCGAATAAGATCATTCATAGCAATTTCCACTTGAGCGTAATGTCCTAAAATATCTTTCATTTCCAAAGCATCTGTCCCAATATAACTTTGTGGAAGTTCACGGAGTTCAATGTCGTTTAAATCAATTTTATGACCAATACTGATGTTTTTAATCGCAATATAGCCTTTGGATGTTTCTAAAGCAGGAACAGCACTTTTTTGCATGTAGATCATTAAGGCAACAATAATTCCAAAGACAGTCAATGAGATTGATCCAATCACAATGAGAAAATTTCGTTTTTTATTCATAGGGTTCCTTGTGTTAAAATCCGCTCATTAAGCCATCGCCTGAGAGAGGGAAAGCAATCATGGCTATCATTGAGGGTAAGATAAATAAAAACATGATCAGCGTCAAGTTGATATTCATCATGGCAGCTTTTTTTTCTATTTCGAGCATATCTTTTTCTTTGATTTCACGGGATTGATTCTCAAAAATGGTTTTAACCCCAATTCCCGTCTCTTCAGATAAGCGCATAAAATTCACAATGGTTCCAATAGCCTCTGAACCTGTTCTTTGTACCAGATTCGTGTATGCTACTTCACTGCTGTACGTGACATAATCATTTTTAAACAATCGTGATTCTTCGAGCAAATCTTTTCGAATAACGCTGCCTCCGTCTTTGGTCACTTGATCGATTGCATTGTTGAGTCCTCCTCCCCCTTCGAGTATTATGATCAGTAAATCAATAAAAATGGAGAGGTCTTCTTCTATTCTTTTGATTCGTTCTTTGATTTGTTCTTCGAGATAAAGCGGAGCTGTGCCGATGGCAATTCCTAATCCAAACACCATAATTATGAAATTCATAAAAAAAGACATATCCAGGATTAAAGGAAGTAACCCCAATGCAACGCCTCCGATGATGCCTGCTAAAGCGACCTCAATCAGCTCTTTTTGTGTAATGCCTGCTCTCGTTAATTTCAATCGAAGTGTTTTTTGAAACAGTGTTGATTCAGCTTCAAGAATATTTTGCTGTTTTACATTGAAAATTTTATGAATCCATTGATGAGAAACATAACTAATATAGGCATAATACGCAAATGAACCAATCGCCATGAAAAGTGCTGTCAAGGCCGTAATCATAAGAAAAGCATTCATCCTTGAATCCTTGTGAGCCATCGATTAACGGCCAAACCAATCATCATCCAAAGGCTAATTCCTAGCAATTGCCATCGTCCCCATTCTGAACTCATAAAGTATTCCGTCACTTTTCCGTTAAAATTCATATCAATCATAAAATAGAGAAGAATATTTAATGAGGCGACTACATACGAGCCAATAGTCGATTCTCGTGTGACTACATTGATTTTATCTTGCATTTTTTTTCGGTACCGTAAGGTCTCTTCTACTTTTTCCAGTGTAGAAGAGAAGTGCCCACCGCTTGCTCGTCCTATTTTTACCGATAAAGCAAAAATTCTAAGTTCTTTAGAATGAATAATTCGATTCATATTTTCAAACGCTTCAATCTCGCCTATACGATTTTTTTCTTGAAAAAATTGTTCAAACAATTGGCTAAAGAGCTTAGAATTTGAGGTTTTAACCGCTTTATAGAGCGCTTGCTCAAACCCGATACCATTACGCATCATTTTTACCAAAACGGAAATTGCAATGGTAAAAGAGCGGTTAAACTCGAGTTTTCGTTGCAAAATTTTCTCTTTTATGAACATAGTTACAAGGATGTAGGTAAAAAGGCCTCCTAGAATAAATCCAAACCAGTGATGTAAAAAGGAGCTAAAAAGTGTTCCTAAGATGCTAAATAAAACTAAGTTCATGCAATAAAACAGAGTAGTATTGATCTTCACTCCTGCCATTTCTAATGTATGTTGAATTTTTATATTGAATTTTTTTGAATTAAGAAGGTTAGATTGTTTGTCCAAAAAATCTTCGTTTTGAATTTTCTCTCCGGTTACAATTTTTTTTAGTCGTAAAAGTCTCATATACTGAATATATTGATGACTAAACCAATACAGTGTGATTGCAGCAAAGATGGATAGTAGGAAAAATATTGGGTACATCATCGTAATAAATTTGGCCATCTTTCTAAGATATTTTTACCGTCTAAAAACGTATTTTTTATGATTTCACTCATATAGCTCTCTTCCCAACCGCACATACGAATGGGGTGATAGCCCTTTAATTCATCTATAACCATCTCTTTTGTAACTACAAAGTCAGAATCAAAAATTCTTTTTTCGATTTCAATTCCATTCTGTCCCATTTTAGTGATGGATCGTATGGGAGAACTGATAACATTGAAATGACCACCGGAATCGCTGACGCCATTGGCACTAGTACTGCGTTTAAATTCAAATATATCGAGCATCGAAACAATGCCGTTTTCTTCCATCCTTTTTTCAGGTTCGGAAACTTTTACGATACGACGTTTCCCATCCGGAAAGCGGACCAGTTGTATGACCAAATCAACCGCACTTATGATTTGAGAACGTACAAAATTCATATTGGCACTTGGACGAGCTTCTAGGAACATGTTCTCGATACGGATAATCGCTTCTTTGGTATCATCAGCATGAACGGTGGTCATAGAACCTGGATGACCTGTATTCATGGCATTGAGCATGGTGACGATCTCTGGTCCACGGCACTCACCTACAATAATACGACGCGGGCTTGATCGAAGTGCCGTACGCAAGAGCTGTTCTATAGTGATGGCTCCCACCCCTTCTTCATTTTCGGTACGCGCTTCAAAAGAACGGATGCTGTGGCAGGGCATTTGAGGTTTCATCTCTTTCGTGTCTTCAATGGTTAGCAGCTGATCGCCTTCGTCAATAAACCGGGTAATGGCATTGAGAAAGGTTGTCTTACCGCTAGATGTTCCCCCAGAGATGACAATATTGAGTTTCCCTTGCACTGCTTTGAGTAAAAAATACGCCATCTTTAAATCCATTTGTAAACCATCAAGCATGGTCTCAAAAAGGAGTGGAATTTCACGAAATTTACGAATCGTGACATACGAGCCTTGGCGACCTTCTCTGTCCAAATTCGCTGCAACGGGAGGAATCTGAACCTCGATTCGAGAGCCATCGGAAAGTTTGGCAGAGGCTATAGGATGCGCTTCATCGATTTTTCGGTTGGATTCACTGAGCATTCGATTGATAACGCGTCTTAGCTCCTCTTCAGAACGAAATTTAAAAGGAGTTGAAATGGTTTGACCGCCGTAGATGACATCGATATAATCTTTAGTGTTGATGATAATGTCATTGAGATCATGTCCCGCATTTCGTATGATTCCTGAGATCGGACCATAATAAAAAAGATTGTCGATAATGAACTCAATAATCTCGTTTTTTAGATTGACCTTGGGGAGCGTGTACTCAGCAATATGACGCGCCACAACTTCTCGTATCATTTTTTCGGTCAGCTGAACCTTTGGATTAAGCTTTTCGACGAGTGAATCGTAAATCTGATATGCCAGTTTAAAATACTCTTCATGTTGGTAGAGCAACGGGAAGCAAAATATCTGACAGGCTTGGATATGGGTATTCGTGTCGTTTTGTGCTTCATGCGTGTGTTCAATTACCAATGGTGCTACGTATTCGGTATGGCGCAGCATTTTTTCTTTTAGAGCCATTGTTTAACCTTTGTAAAAAATGACGGTTTAACTTGTTTTGATTTTGGATAATTGGCTATTTCAGGACTAAAGAAATAACGCTGAATCATCTCATCAAGCCGTTTTACAAAGACACTATCGGGAAACTCTTCACACACGAGAATTGCATCATTCCAGCATGCTCGTAAATGTTTAGCATCGTTAGGAAGGGTAAAATCAACTTCAAATTTATGCAATGAGTCTTTGGAAAGAATCATCATCGCATCGTCTTTTGTGATAGTCCCAAAAGAGTCTTCTCGATTAACAACTATGTGGGTTTTACTGTACCAGCCGCTTTTATCGATAATATCAATGTGGGTTTTTAGGATGGACATTGAAGGTATACTAAGCTCTGTTACTACAAAGATTTGATCCGCTATCTCCTGGAGATCGATTTCCAGTTCAACATCTTCAAACATACCGACATCGATAAGTATCACATCAAAAAGTTGTTTCGCAAAATTAATAAAAGCCAAAATCTTTTGGATATTTTCTGCTCTTTCGAGTACTTCTCTGTCCGTATGACGTTGAATTCCTGGGATAAAAAATAAATTCTTATCGTATTTCATCAACCCGTTAGCAAAAAGCTCATCGAGCTCCAGTCGCGGAAGTATGGCTATGTCAACAATACTTTTTTCAGGCTGATAAGCATCAAAAAAGAGATTTGAAATTGATTTTGTATAGGCAAAATCCAAAAAAAGAACATTTTTATCAGGATGTTTTGCTGCGATCATGGCCGCTAAATTCATGGTGATAGTGGTAGTGCCTACTCCGCCGCTGTTACCTGTAAAGACGGCAATGTTGCTTTTTCCGCGTCGCTCTTTGATAATCGTTTGTGAGTACATTACAATTTTTTTGATGACTTCAGGATTGACATCATTACGACTGATGTATTTATCCACACCTATTTTCCCAGCTCTTAAAGAGATATTGATATCGTCGGGTCCAATGACGATGATATAAATGTTATTACTAAACTTGATATTTTCCAGTGCCTCTAGCGTGTGGATAGATTCAACACGGTGGATCAACACTACGTCTCGGTTTCGATGAGAGGCATAAAAACTAATAAATTCATCAATTGAATCGATATTGACAACATCATCAAAATATTCTCTAAGGCGGGTAAAACACTCTTTCTCGATTGTTGATACGTAAGCAATGACCATCTTTTCTCCTAGTGTTTTACATTTAACAGTTTGAACTGCGTAGAATTTAGTGTATTGGCAGGGGTTAAAGTCTCTTTTTTTAGATCCAAAATCAGCCCGCGTTTTAAAATATTTTTAAATTCGGTAATTGTGTAACTTCCACCAAAAAAACTGCTAAACATAGACCACATTCCCTGCATCCAGTTGAAAGGATTAAAAACTCCTCCGCTGTTCCAATCGGTCAAATAGTCAAACATTCCCTTTTTGCCGGTTGATTCCTGACACCAAGCTATCCATTCTTCATGAGTATTGATGCTGCCTTTTGTTCTGGTTGTTACGATTGATCCCTTGGATGCGTAAAATGTATCGTTCCATGCACCAAAACCAAAAAATGCCCCACTGTACTTTACGCTGCATTGATTCATCATATCGCCATACGACGAACGCAAGGCCGTGAGTTTAAAATATTGAAAATTGTCAATATGAGTCCCATCATTGGTAACCGCAAGCGTGAGGCTAATAGGTTGTGAGCTGAGATCATATGTCATCTCTACAGGATTAGAGACAATCGTTGATTTGGAACTACCAAACATCATGGTCTTCATCATGGTCATCATCGTCGTCATCGGTTTTAACATTTGCTGTAAGAATGAGAGCTTTTGGGTATCGGTTGAAGCGGTAATTTGCTGATACGATTTTCCTGATGCTTTTCCAGCGGCAGCAAGCAGGGCATTTTCAGTATCGATGGTGATCATAGAAACATCTACTTCACTAATTTTTGCATTGGTAAAAAAAGGCATCCACGCATCCATTCCAAATCCGGTCATCGCTCGACACATAAAACCGTCCGAAGTTAGTGATAAAAACATTAATTTACATTGAGACGCTTCCGTTGCTTTTTTAGCTTCATCGTAGTGCAAAAGCGAAACAGGATTGTTTAGGATATTGGTTTTAATCGCTGTTCCGGAGGCACCTTTGTGGGGCTTGCTTAACCAAAATTTAAATCTGAAGTGCAATTTTTGAAAATCTCTTAAAATAAGAGAAACGAATAAAATAAAGAATTGTAGTTTTGGATTTGAAGAGGTTAAATGTTAAACTCTACCTTCAAATTCTAACCACAGAAAAGGAGAGG
>CAIMUF010000022.1 GCA_903844635.1 uncultured Sulfuricurvum sp.
ACCTCTCCTTTTCTGTGGTTAGAATTTGAAGATAGAGTTTAACATTTAACCTCTTCAAATCCAAAACTACAATTCTTTATTTTATTCGTTTCTCTTATTTTAAGAGATTTTCAAAAATTGCACTTCAGATTTAAATTTTGGATTTGATTGGCGTATTATTTAATTTCAAAAAGGGTATTCTTGATACGCAAAGTCATTTTTATTTTTATTCTTTTCACATCATTACATGCAAATTCTACTTCTCATCAGACCCTTAATGTCGGAGTCCTTTCCTTTCGTCCTATAAGTGAAAACCAAAAAATTTGGCAACCGCTCATCGATGAAGTTCATAAATCTAATCCATCTCTTGATGTTAACATCACTTCAGGAAGTTTGGAAGAGATAGAAAAACTCACCGAAAAAAATTCTCTTGATTTTGTCGTGGTTCATCCTGCTGCTTTTGTGGAAATGGAGTATAAATACGGGATTTCGAATATCGCTTCCATTGTTCGACAAACCACATCAAACGGTAATCATCTCATAACATACGGCGGTGTCATTGTTGCCTTATCTAATCGTCATGATGTTCATACCCTTTTGGATGTTCGTGGAAAAAGCATCGCTGCAACGCATAAAGAGGGGTTTGCCGCAATGCTTATGCAACAAGAAACCCTCTCTGAAGTTGGCATAGATATTCTTCGTGATTGTAAAATGCTTTATACTGGTCAGTCATCAGATACGGTCATTGATGCTCTTCGTAATGGTAAAGCTGATATTGCTTTTGTTCGTACCGGATACATCGAAGAGATGATTAGCAAAGGTAAACTTAAAGACGGTGAACTGACCGTTTTAAATCTACAAAAGATAAAAAACTTTCCCTTTCTTCTCTCTACTAAGCTTTACCCTGAATGGGCCGTTGCATCTACATCCCGTCCATCGGCTGATACAATCAAGGCATTTACGATCGCACTGTATCAAATTAACACCGATGATTCAAAAGATTTTCATGAATTTTCCATCCCTCTTTCGAATCAAGCCGCACGGGAACTGATGCAAAAATTTCATGTTTATCCATTTGACACTACATCGACACTGCAAGATACATTAAAACAGTACAGTATTGCTTTAATACTATTTTTTGCATTAATGGCGATTGGAAGTGTACTCTTTACTCTGTATTATTTTTTATCAAAACGTAAAGCATTTAAACAGGCCAAACAAATAGAATTGATTCTCGCTACTGCAACGGATGGAATTCATGTACATGACAAATCGGGTAATCTCTTTTTGTTTAGTGATTCATTCGCAAAAATGCATGGATATACCCGCGAAGAAATAGCAAAATTACGGATATATGATTTGAATACCTTTTTTGATCCTTCTAAAATCAATCAAATTATTCGTGAAATGAAGAATAAAACTCTTATATTTGAGACGAAACATACACACAAGAATGGAAAGATGTTTGAGGTTGAGATTCATGCAAGAGAAATTAATCTTAATGGCAAAGAATATATTTATGCTTCAGTCAGGGATATTACCCATCAAAAAGAAGATCAAAATCGTCTCCTGGAAGAAAAAAATCGTTTTGATCATCTTGCTCATCACGATCCGCTCACCGGTTTGCCAAATCGTCTTAGTCTGATCGAAAAAATGGAAGATAAAATTTCTCATTACAGTGATCATCCCTTTGCCCTTATGTTTCTCGATCTCGATGGTTTTAAAGAGATCAATGATTCTTTCGGTCACCGTTTTGGAGATCAGTTACTCGTTTTGTTCTCAGAACTTCTTCGAAATCTGCTTCCGGATGATACTTTTATCGTCCGTACTGGGGGAGATGAGTTTGTTATACTGTTGATGTGTAAAGAAAAGAAAGGGCTGATAGAACAACTTTTACAGCACCTTATTCAAAAGCTTAATGACCCCTTTAATATTGATTTGATTGATGTCTATATCACAGCAAGTATTGGTATCGCGATATATCCGCAAGATGGATCTAATCACGAAGAACTCTTGCAAAAAGCCGATGCGGCTATGTATAACGCCAAAAATATCGGTAAAAATACCTACAGCTTTTACAATACTTTATTTACTGAAAAAGCGCTCCAACGTACAACACTCTCTACTCAATTGAAAAAAGCAATTCAAAATAATGAATTGGAACTTTATTTTCAGCCTCAGGTCGATGTTGATACCGGTAATATCATCGGGGCTGAGGCACTTATGCGATGGATGACACAAAATGGAACGATTCCGCCTGCCGTGTTTATCCCAATAGCTGAAGAGAGCGGATTGATCTTAGAAGTAGGAAAATTTGCACTGATGCAAGGGTGCAGTACGGCTGTAGCTTTGTCAAATGAAGAGATGCTGCATGGTCGAATTGCCATTAACGTTTCGGCTCGTCAACTGGCACATCTGGATTTTCTTGCGACTCTTGATGATGTCATTCAATCGACTCAATGTAATCCGCAGTACATTGAACTTGAAATCACTGAAAGTTCCATCCTTGAAAATCCTGAAAAAATGATTGCATTATTGAGCGTGATTAAGTCGAAAGGGTTTAATATTTCTATCGATGATTTCGGTACCGGGTATTCATCCCTCTCGTATCTTAAAAATCTTCCTATCGATAAACTCAAAATCGATCAGTCTTTTATTCGAAATATAACGCATGAACATAAAAATCAAACGATTGTAAAAACGATTATATCTTTGGCTAAAGGGCTTGGAATGAGTGTCCTTGCTGAGGGAGTCGAAACCGAAGATGAGATGCTGTTTTTACGGAATAACGGTATTGATTCTATACAAGGATATTATTATCATAAGCCGATGAAAATCGATGCATTTAGAGAAATATTGAAGTAAATGGATCGTTAGGCTAGGGTGCATAATAGCATCCTGAACGATTTTTATGAGTTATTATCGCTTTCCCCAGATCAAAATCTTCCCATATTTCCATCCCCAAACACAAAAGAGGATGATCCATGCTGTTATGGTGAGATCAAAAATCCAAGGGTGTGATCTTGTTACTCCGTTATCAATCGAGAGAGCCATACGTGAGAGGATAACGACCTGTGTCCACCAAAAAAGTCCGATCGCAAGGGTATTGGCATGGGGTGGTTGTCCTGAGTGTCCTAGGGTTACTCGTGTTCCAAAACCAATCAATACGGTGGTTAAAAATCCTAAAACCAGTAAATGCATACCCATAAAGAGCAACGATATATGGGTGAAATATTCGACGATTTCTCCTAAAGCTCCCAAAAATAATCCCACAGGCAACCAAAACAAAGCGAGATGCAGTATCCATACGATGGCAGGTGATTTAAATAGAGGAAGTTTCCATCGTAAAAATTCTCGCAACAAATACAGTGAGAGGAAAATGCTGACTGCGGCTTCTGCGAGAGGAATGGCGAGTATATTTAAGAGGGTTTTTCCGATCAAGAGGGCAAAAACGGTTTCGACAAAGTAGTTGGATTTAGATTCTGTGCTGTGGCTGAAAAAAGGGATCATTCGTTGGGATACGGCAAAGGTGAGAAAAATTAAAAAAAGATTGATAATGACAGGGGCAATGGTAGATACGATATTGAAAGATATGCCTACCAGTGCAAGACCGTAGAGTATGAACCAAACGGTGTGCGCCGCAATACCAATACCGTGGGCGATCAGTATCCAATACGGATCTTGCTTGAGAGGGGATTGACCATTTTTGTAGATCCAATGCAACGTAAAAATCGCCATTGAATGGGCAAATAAAACAACAAACATACCTAGCCATGCAAGCGGACCCCAGAGTAATGCTCCTGTGAAAAATAATACGGCTCCGATTTGATACAGCCAAACAATTCGGAGATAGACGTCCTGTGGTATCGCCATACTCGAGCAAAATCGAGGAAACGTAGTAAATAAAAAGCCATGAAAGAATTGAATAAACACGATAAAGGCAAGACTGTAAAGATGAAAAGAATTTTCACTCAATGTAAGGGTAATAAGTCCCTTGTGTGAAAGGGTAAAAAGAATCATCGAAACAATCGACCACACGACGCCAAAGAGAAAAAATGGCTGATGGGGCTGAGACAAAAAGTAGCTTTTAGGCTTGGTTGTAAATGTTATCATGATATATCCTCGTAAAAGTATGGGAGTATAGCGCTACGAAAGTCTAAAAGGATTGACTTCGATCAATAATGGAATAATTATTATGTGATACAATTGAGATAATTTACCGATGGGAATAATATGCGACTGATTTACATTGTTTTATTTTTTTATCTTGAAGTTGGGATGAATGCTTTAACCTTGGATGACGCGATTGATAAAACTCTCAAAACACATCCTAATGGACAAATATCTGCTTTACAGTATGAGAGTGCTGCAGAAACTGCAAGAAGTGCCGATTCGGCGCTGTATCCTCGTATCGACGCGAATGCCAACTACTTCCCAACCAAAACGTTTGTCATGCCAACCAATGGAACGTTTTCGACCAAACAAAATGATAGTTTTCACGGGGACATTGGCGGATCGTATTCGTTATGGGATTTCGGACGTTCTCGTGATCGTTATGATTGGGCTTTACGTCTGCAAGAGGGTGCCGGTTCGGCGAAAAAGTTAACTCAAAATGAACTCATCGAGAAAGTTTGGAATACGTATTATGGTGTTGCAACGTCTGCTGCATTGATCGATACGGCAGAGGCTTCGGTAAAGTTTTACGAGAGTCAGTTCACACAAGCTTTTAATCTGCGTAAAAATGGATTAAAAACTGAGGCGGATGAGTTGCGGTTCAAGGCATCTTTGTTGGAATCGCAAGATCGTGCCCTACGAGCCAAGATTGACTACGATAAGGTCTCTTTGTCGCTGGGGATTTTGATCGGCAGTGATGAGCTTGTGAGTGTGAATCCCTCTGTACTAGATCAGCGCTGCGAATCTTTGGCACTCCAAAATATTTCGATAGAAACACTGCGACAAAAATTACGAGATAATAATCCTCAGTTAAAAGCCTTACGTTTGTCTATTGACGCTGCTAAAACATTATCAAATGCCGCGAGTCATGAAAAATACGGGAATATTGCACTTATAGGTTCGTATGGTTATGATAATTCTCTCTCGACGTATGACAGCTATCAAGCAGGAGTTGTAGGGACGATACCGCTGTATGATGGCGGGAAACTCTCCTCAGAAGCTCAAAAAAGCCGTATTGCCTATACGATAGCCCAAAAAGAGTTTGAAAATACTGAGCGTCTATTGTGGCAAGAAATATATGGAGCGTATCGTGATTTCAAGCGTGCGGATATATCAATAAAATCCAAAGAGAGTGTCATCGAAGCAACGAGTAAATCATTGCAGCTCATTGCAGGACGATATGCGCAAGGATTGGCAACTTATGTGGATGTATTGGAGTCTCAAAGTACATTGGAAAATGCAAAATCTGAGTTAGCCCAAGTAAAATATCAAAAAATAAGCGCGTATGCACACGTGCGAAAACTACTCAATCAAGGTGAAAATGATGATAAAAAATAAATATGTTTGGATGGGTTTGGTCATTTTTGCAGTGATATCTGTCGTAGTGTACGTAAAGCTACAAGCACAAAAAACACCTGATGTAATGGTTAGTAAAGCACCTACGATAATGTTTGTCAGTGGTGTAGGGACGATTGAAGCCAAAGAGATAGTGGTGCTGGCTCCCAAAACAACGTCCAAGATTCAGGCGTTATTTGCCGATGAGGGGGATGTGATTCGAGCGGGCCAAGTGTTGGCAAAAATGGAAATATCAGAACTGCGTGGAAATTTACAAGAAAGCAGTGCAAGTATTGCAAAAAGCCATGCTCAAATGGCATCTCAAAAAGCGATTATCGAAGATTTAAAAGCCAAAAAGAATCTAGCCGATACGACGCTCTCTCGTTACACGACTCTTTTGAAAGGGGGCTTTGTAACCCAAGCCGAATTTGACAGTGCTCAAGTCCTTTCTCAAAGTGCTGCTGCACAACTGATGAGTGCCAGAGAAAACCTAAAAAGCTTTGAATACGACATTGAAAAATCCCTTGCGACACGCACGAGTCAACAAGAGAGAATCGATGATTTGATTTTACGTTCACCGTTTGATGGAATCGTCGTTTCGCGTGATTTTGAGGCAGGGAGTACTGTAGGTGCCGGGATGGCAGTGTTTCGGCTCGCTAATCCTAAAACACTGTGGATTAAAACCTACATCGATGAGCGTCAAAGCGCAAAAGTAAAACAAGGGCAGAGCGCGACAGTGACTCTCAGATCATTTCCGGATCAAAAATTTACGGGTAAAGTGGTTCGAATCGGGGTGGAAAGTGATCGTATGACGGAAGAACGTGTCGTATATATTGCTTTGGATACTCTTCCAAATCCGATTCATATCGGTGAGCAAGCGGAAACGGTTATCGATACTTCATCTCAGTCCAAAACGCAACTATGATAAACCTCGCACAACGTGATATTTCCCATTCACTGGGCAAGTTTATCGTTACCGCATTGGGTGTCGGGATGCTCATCGGGGTAGTTTTAATCATGATAGGCGTCTATCGGGGGATGGTGCACGACGCGATGATCGTTCCCAATGATATAGCTGCGGATTTATGGGTAGTACAAAAAGATACACTGGGACCTTTTGCCGAAAATTCACGTTTGCATGAAGATCTCAAATATTCGCTCAAAGGATTTTTAGGGGTGGATGAGGTGCATCCGATCACCTTTCAAAGCCTCCAAATTTCGCACGCTAAAAAGCCCATACGGGTATTTGCCTTGGGCTATGATGTGTTTAGCGGCTATGCACCGTATACGCTAAATGTTGGACGTTCCATCCAAATCCTTCACAAAGAGATCATCGTTGATACCAAAACGGGATTTAAGCTCGGAGATTCCATACCGCTGGGACGTGAAACGTATACGGTGGTAGGGATGACACACAAAGCCGTCTCTTCAGGCGGTGATCCGATGGTGTATCTGGATCTTCATGAGGCGCAAGAACTGCAATTTTTGTTTAGCAACGAGCAAATCCGAAATGACCGCTTCCGTGGAGGAAACAGTGTTTCAACGGCTATGGTCAATACGGTTGTTTTGACTCTCAAAGAAGGTTTTGATGCTAAAACAGTTGCGAGAGAAATCCAGAGATGGAAGCACCAAGAAGTCTATACACAACAAGAGCAATCCAATATTCTCACTAAAAATCTTATAGAACGCTCTGCCAAGCAAATAGGGATGTTTACCGTGATATTACTTATTGTTTCCTCGGTTATTATTTCTTTGATCATTTATACGATGACGATCGGTAAGATGAAAGAGATAGCCATTTTAAAACTTATAGGAGCCCCCAATATCATCATTACAAAAATGATTGGACAGCAATCGGTTTTATTGGGAATCTTGGCGTTTATAGGGGGAAATATTTTCGCGAATGTGAGCGCCAACTTTTTTCCTAAAACCGTTATTCTCATTCCCATGGATGCGCTCAAACTTTTTTTGGTCATCATCATTGTCAGTATTTTGGCATCACTTTCAGGTATTCGTACGGCACTTCGTGTTGATCCTGCCAGTGCAATAGGGGGATAAATGAGTACACCGATAATAGCTATGAGAGGGATTTCAAAAACTTATGGAACGGGCGACAGTGCTGTCACCGCGATTAAAGAGGCGACGTTCGAGATCTTTTCAGGAGAAACGGTGGCACTTTTGGGTCCAAGCGGTTCGGGAAAAACAACGCTTATTACCATGATAGGGTGTATCACGGAACCGTCAATGGGAAAACTTTCACTCAATGGAGAAGTGGTATATGACGAAAAATGGCTTATTCATGATGAGCGCAAGCTACGCCGTGAGAACATCGGATTTATTTTTCAGGCACACAATTTGATCCCTTTTTTGAATGTATTGGAAAATGTCACTTTGGTTCCTCAGATGAACGGAGTTTCCACAAAAGATTCTAATGTCAAAGCCAGAGAACTGTTGGAGTATTTGGGAGTAGGGGACAAAGAAACTAAAATGCCCTCACAGCTCTCAGGGGGCCAAAGCCAACGAGTTGCTATCGCACGATCGCTTGCGAATAATCCTAAAATCATCCTCGCCGATGAACCGACTGCCGCACTGGATGGCGAAAGGGCCCTTTCGGTTATGCAGTTACTGCGGAAACTTGCGCATGAACAAAATGTAGCTATTGTGGTCGTTACCCATGATGAGCGGATGTTGCCGTTATTTGATCGAATTTTACGGGTTGAAGATGGGGTTGTGCGAGAGGAACAGTATTAAATGTGTAGGTGAATGTTGAACCTTTTAAATAGATAGATTGGATATCCAATGTGATGTTGCTTTTATCTATAATGGATTTTACGATGTTCATTCCGATACCAAAGCCATTTTTATGTTCATATTCGCGGTAATAGCGATTGGTGATTTTTTCTGGATTTTTAATGCCTTGACCGTAGTCTTGTATTGCAAGAACTACCTTGCCATTTTTATTTTTGTCAATATGGACATCAATCTTTCCATTTTTATACGAAAATTTAATGGCGTTTGAAAGTGTATTGTCCACGATCCGTTGAAGTTTCGTTGGGTTAAACATTATCTGTGTATTGGTGGTTGCAACTAAGGAGAGCGTAATGTTGCTAAGTTGGCAAATCAGCTCAAAGTACTCCACACGCTCTTTGACAAACGCTTCAAAATCAATAAGCTCATCTTTATACTCGATACGGTTTTGTTTTATGAGGTAATCCATGTCATTGTAGATAGTTGCCAATGATTTTGTCGCAGATTTGATACGGTGTAAATATTTATTTGATTCGTGCATACTATGAAAGAGATCCACGTTGACATTGATAATACTTAGCGGCGTATTTATCTCATGCATTGACTCTTTGATAAATTCGTCGAGCTTTTCATTGACACGCTTGAATGGCAGAGAAAAACTGTTTAAAAAATAGAAGGATAAAAGTAAAATCAATACGATGATACCGAATGCGATAACACTTGCTTCGAGAAAAATATCGGTGTAAGAAATAATAGTTTTTGTGATGATGTAATCAGCAAAAAAATATTTTTGTGGAGGAAGTGCAGTAATAAGATAACGGGTTAGCCCAGCACTATGATATCCAGGCATAAATGACGGTAACGGTTCATTTATTTGGGAGTAGATGACTGAGAAATTATTGCTATAAAGTCCTGATTGAAACATATTGAATTTTGGAAACTCAAAAACACTGTTGGGATTATTACCAAAAGCGTCCATAGCAATAATGATATGAGATTGAATCGATTTAAGCTCGACTTCTGTTTTTATTTCCTGCATATTGATTTTGTGAGCGACATAAAAATACAAAGGTGCCAGCAACATGAAGGAAACAATACAGGTATAGATTAAACTGTATTTGCGTACGAACTGTTTTTCATTTACAATCAAGTCTATATCCTAATCCATAGATATTTTTAATGAGGTTTTTTGGAAGTTTTCTCCGTAGATTATTGATTTGAACTCGTGCATTTGCAGCATCTACATTATTCTCCCATATCTTTTCATACAGCATTTCCAGAGTAAGTATCTGATTTCTATTCATGATGAAAAGATTTAAAATTTCACTTTCCGTTTTACTGAGTGAAACTGCAGCTGTGCTGCATGTTAGCTCATAGGTTGTTACGTTATATCGATAATTATCGGGAAGAATAAGAAAGTTTTCTTGGGTTTTAAAGCAGTTCGATTTTAGTGCGTGTCGTACTCTGAGTAAAAGCTCTGTAAGATCAAAGGGCTTTTTGATGTAGTCGCAGCATCCATGAGCGTATCCTTGTATCAGTGCATCGGCGCTCGACATCGATGTGACAAAAATAGTTGGTATATTTTTGTTCTCATCTGCTAATGCTCTTCGCAATGAAAAACCGTTGAAAGCTCCGGGAATATTGACATCAAGTAAGAGCAGATCATAATCAACAGAAAAAATCGCATCAAAAGCATCTTCACCATTTTCAAAACTGTCAACCGTGTAATTTTGTGCGATTAAGAACTCTTCTATGCTATCTTTTAGAATGGCATCATCTTCCAGTAAAAGTAATCTCATTTTATGTGTCCTCTGGATTTTTGATTGGAGTTTGTATCGAGTAAAAGAGAGATAAGTTCATCTTTTGTATAGTTATCTAGGCTTGTACGCAATTTCTCTTCAATGGCGATTTTGTCTTCAGCGTGCACACATTTTTTTAGTGAAAGCAGCTCTTTAGTAGTGGAGTTATTCCATAAGTTTATCGAAGGATTATGATTGATAAACGAGTAGTATAAATCTTTTCTCGAATAGGTCAAAAATGTATCCAGCTCCTCTTCGAAAGCACTGAATAGCTTCATCTTCTTTTTAGAAAGAATCAATACAAAAGAGCCTATGTTTTGGCCTTCGGAATTTAAGATCGCTCGTGAAAAGTAGACATAGTCATCACCTTCAAGTATCCCATTCGTCAACAATCCATTTAAACCTACACGCATAAGATAGGCTATATGATGGATGTTTGCATCGTCGTTTGCAACAATAGTGTTACCAATACGGGGATTATCTTTAAGTAAAACGGCTTGATTTTTATATTTGTCATCCAGTAAGACCAATAGATCAATATCGTAATTTGCAAAATAGTTTTTCATTGCATCAAATTTTTGAATAACCTCGATGAAACCTAATAGCTTGTTTTTTTTCACTACGGGAATAGATGCTATCAGTACAAGTCGTCTTGCCGCTTCGAAGGAGAGATGCGGTTTTTGAGTCAAAACAATATCTGCTAGATCAGGTCGATACGCCTTAATACTTAACCCGGTACTTTTACTTTCCCAATTACGTGCGAATATAATAAAGTCATTTGAAATGATTTGAGCATGAACTTTTGAACCGCTAAATACTTCTAGCGTTGAAGTATATCTTTTAAGAATTTCGGTTGCTTTGTTGGTGTCATTATTTTCGATAGCTGTTTGCAGTGTCTCATTTTGTGCAAGTGCAAACGAGAAAGCAAAACTTTCTGCTTTCTGCTGTTCAATTTGCTTGTCCAGTAAATTCATAAGAACTATATCAACTCTGTTGACAAACTCATCTTTCTTTTGCACGTAAAAATAGATAATCATAGTGAGCAGTGCCAACAGTAATAACGTTAAATATTTTTGATACAGCCTCATAATAACCTTTGAATGCAATTATAAACTTTAATTTAACTTTCGCAGATAGATTGTGCAGTTTAATCCATTTACGAAAGCCTATAAGCATAGTTTCCAAAATTTAAATCTGAAGTGCAATTTTTTGACTTAAAAAATCATACCTATTTTTAGCTTAAGCCGCTGCTACTAATCCATAAAAAACCTCATTGGGTGTTTTCCAATTTAAAGACTTTCTAGGTCTATTGTTTAGCT
>CAIMUF010000023.1 GCA_903844635.1 uncultured Sulfuricurvum sp.
TAAAGACAAAGCAGATATATTTGCCGACTGGTTCAGCGGCTCTATCGAAGTGAAAGAATTTGAAGATTTCGACGAACAAATCAATGGATTGCATATCGAAATTTTAAAAGGGTTGGTTGTTGGTAGTACGCCGTGTCATGTGAGCTCCTATTTTAATCGTCCGCTAAAAAACTATATTGAAGATTGACTATTTATACCGTTTATGAATCATAGAAATATATACCCTAAAGGTTTACTGTGCTGACATTTACCGAAATTAATGACTTACTTCTCCTAGTTAAATTTAATCGAAATATTGTTGAAGGACTTTGTGATGGTGTAAATAATGACAAAACTATGATGATGAAAATTGTTGAGCAAAAGGGTGGGTACATTCAACAAGCATCAAAAGAGCTTTGCGATGATAAAGAGATAGTATGTACTGCAATTACGAATTGGCCATATGCACTTCAGTTTGCCTCAAACAGACTTAAAAATGATAAGGAAATGGTACTCTTTGCTGTAACCCTAGATGGCTATGTGATTAAGGATGCATCTGATGAATTAAAAGATGATCGGGAAGTTGTTTTAGCAGCAGTAGCAGAGAATTGGTTAAGGATTCAGTATGCATCAAGCAGATTGCAAAATGATCGCGAGATCATACTTGATTGTTTGGCTCAAGCTGGAGAAGCATATGAATATGCTTCCTATGAATTAAAATTGGATCGTGAAATCGCGATGATTACACTCTTAAAAGGTTATTTTCCTTCCGAGTATTTCAGAAAATACGAAGATGATTACAAGCGCATGAGGGCTATGGCCTCTACAAGTAGTGATGCTCTTGCATACCTATCTGATAAGTTTAAAAATGATCCTAATATCGTGCGAACAGCCGTCCAAAATAATGGCTTGGCACTGGAATATGCTTCTGATGTGTTGAAGAATGATATAAATATTGTGCGAATAGCCGTCCGATATAATGGCTTGGCACTGGAATATGCTTCTGATGATCTAAGAGATAATCGCCATATTGTCAGTACAGCATTAAAATCGATAAAATGTAAATATCATCCCACTTCGGATATTTTAAAGTTTGCTAGTGAACAGCTCAAAAATGATCCCGAAATAATTGCACTCAGCTATGAACTCGAAGATGATTTTATATTTATGCATGATTGTAATAATCAAGATATTGTTTTCGGTCACGATTGCTCCGTTCCTGATCGCACAACCATACACTATTATGAGGAAGATGATCTGGATACATTTAGCAGGAATGATGAATATGAATCAGAATATGAGTGAGAAAATTTCAGTATTCATACTCAATAAATTACCAGATCATTTTAACATTTATAGAAAATTTATCTTAGATCACATACATCTTCTTCCAAACTATTATTTACGCCGTGATACTTTTGATGATTGTTATACAGAAAAAGATGGTGGTGAAGCTTCAGCTAAATCTATTCTTCTAAGAAGCAAGCTAGCTGACGGTGGAACATATGACCCGATCAATTATGATCTATTGCTTGGTGAATGAGGAAATGACATGAAAATCTTACACACAACCGACTTACATTACAACAAACATTGGTTTGATTGGATAGCTACACAACAAGAAAATTTCGATGTATTTTGTCTAAGTGGTGATTTCTTGGAACCTGCCTCTGATATACCACTATCCTCTCAAATTGAATGTGTCAGTAAATGGATGAAAAACTTAGAAAAGCCCATCTTAGTATGCAGAGGAAATCACGATATAGAAGAGGAAGAAGATGAAGAGTGGTTAAACAAAATTCCAAATATCTATAGTGATAACAGCATCAAAACACTCAATGGGATAAAGTTTGGTTGTGTACCGTATATTGGAGAAGATTTCTTGGAGTTTTGCGACTGCGATATTTTGCTCTATCATATTCCCCCTACCAAAACAGATACATCAACGGATAAAAAAGATCAAGATTGGGGAGATAGAGAGCTGTTAAGACTTCTAAGAAATCGACTCTTGGCTCCGAAATACCTTCTCTGCGGACACATGCACAATCCGAAAAAAGTGATGGCTACATTGCATAACACTACAATCTCAAATCCTGGTATTGACCCAAA
>CAIMUF010000024.1 GCA_903844635.1 uncultured Sulfuricurvum sp.
AGAGTTACATTTACCCTTAAAAGAAATTCAATAGATTTAATAAATTATTATAGTCGGTTTTGGGGATATTCAAAATCAAAGTTGGTTTCACTTTGTATGGTAAGTGGATTTGAGTTGATGGAAGAGGAGAGGAATGATGAAGAAGTTATCAATCATAAGAGTAAGAAATTCAGAAAAACCATCCCTCTGACCGTTACTCTACCATCCGATGTTGTTGAGAAGTTGGATTATTACTCCAAATTGTTTCAGTGGAAAAAATCACATTTAGTTTTTATTTCAATTCACTACAAACTCATAGATAAAATAAATGAAGAGTTGAAGATGAGAGTGAAGAGTTGATGGAATCGTCTGAGGTGTGAAATTGGGTTGTTTGAGTTAGAAAAGTGAAAAAATGATATAATTATTCACTTTAAACTAAGGAGTTGGAAATGCAATTAACTATTGATATTAGAGAATCTGCCGTTGATAAAATTATGTATCTTTTAAATAATTTGAAGTCGGATGTGAAAATACTCACCAAAGTTGATACTGACTCTTTAGATATTCAACCTATAACTGAAGATTATCAACATATTATAAATGATTTCAATGGTGGTGTAAAATGACTATGGTTATGGATATTAAAGAAGAATATATGAAGAAATTTGAAGAATTTGTTAATTCATTACCTAATGACGCAGTGACGATAAAAAACTCATTAGATATGGAGATACAACAAAGAGTGGATGATTATAAAAGTGGGAGTTCTGTAACTATTCCATTTAATCAAAACTTATCTTCACTAAGAGAGAGGTTAGTATCTCTGATATGATTTTAGAAAAATCAATAAGATTTGACGAAGAATTAGAAGTTATAGTTGATTTCATATCTACTGATTCTCCTAAAAAAGCGTTGATTTTTTACGATGAGTTGATTTCAAAAATTAAAAATATTCCATCAAACCCATATATACATAGAAAAAGAGAATCAACGAATGATGAAAAAATCAGAGAGTTGATTTTTAAAGGTTATGTAATCCCTTTTTATATTGATATTGAAAATAGTAAGATAGTCATTTTAGGAATTTTTAATCAAAACTTGTGGGGATAAACAGACAAAATATTTTTCTCAACCATCTATTAAGTGTTCTTTGTCACTCTGTCAATTTTATTAAAAATCAGTTGTCTATTTGGGTTGTTTGGAATAATATGGATAATTTGGATAATACCTATAAAATGTCTAACTGTGTCTAACTCTGACTTATTTTGACTAACTCAAAATGGGTAAATGTTTATATAGTTGTCTAACAATGTCTAACTCTGACTCATTTTGTCTTAGACAGAGATAGACAAAATATTTTTCTCAACCATTTCTAAACCATCGTTTTCTACCCATTTTTAGAGGTGTGTTTATACTTTACAACCTACGGTATATGTGTTGTTTCAGAGGTTTTTTTGGGTTGAATTTACTGTTTTTGTGATTGTCTCACTTTGACTACATCGGATTTTGTATTTTTGACTTATTCTGTCGAAGATAGACTAACTGAGTCATATTGAGGATAATGGAGTCGAATCTTCATATAAAGATGATGTAGGGTTGAAGTTACAATGATGTTAGAAAACCCTATTATCGGAGATATCATCGGTATAACCGGTGTTTTCATCATTGTTGTGGCGTATATCTTGATGCAAATCGATCGAATGGATGCTAAAGGGTTTTTATTTTCCCTTTTGAATACCATAGGTGCGATTTTCATCCTTGTCTCACTCCTCTATGCCTGGAATCTTGCATCCTTTGTCATGGAGGTCATCTGGCTTACTCTCAGTTTTTACGGAACGATCCGTGGATATAAAAAGATAGAAAGCTAAAGATTAAATCTTATTCAGCTCTCTATTTTCCCAAAGTGAGTGAGCAAACGCAATCCCAATCAACCCAATCCCGATTGTCCCTGTCACCATTTCACTAACATGAGTAGTGATTTTGAGTAACATGATGATGGCTAAAATACCGATCGCATAATGGGCACCATGCTCAAGATAACGAAATTGTGACAACGTTTTATGCTCTACGAAATACAGCGTAATACTCCGAACAAACATAGCCCCTACTCCAAGTCCAATCATAATGATAAAGATATTACTTGTCAGCGCAAATGCTCCGATAACACCATCAAAACTGAAACTGGCATCCAAAATTTCCAGATAAATAAATCCTGCTATTCCACTTTTAACCGTATCAGATGAGAGAAAATGATCCAGCATTCCCAGCAATGAATGTAATAGTACTCCATACATAAACGCTAATACCACACCAAAATCTTGTGTAATATGCCCCAAACCGATCCCTACCATAATGGCTGTAATAAGTTCAATATTGGCAACCCCTGAAAACTGCTTCATGGTTTTGGAGCCTTCTACGAAAGTTACCCATTTGACATCATGATCCCCAAAGAAAAAGTCCAAAAAGACCATGAGCAAAAAAGCTCCACCAAAGGCAAAGATGGTTGACTCGGCAGTTTTTAGCGCACTTTCATAGACATCAGGCTGATTCATAGCAACATGCAATGTCTCAAACAATCCCATACCTGTAACAATAGAAACGATAGCGAGAGGAAAAAGAAGACGCATACCAAAAACGGCAATCGGAATACCAAAAATAATAAAGCGCTTTTGCCAGATCGGGTCCATGGTTTCAAGGACTTTAGCGTTCACAACCGCATTATCAAACGATAATGAAACTTCCAAAACAATCAGTAAAAAAGTAATATAAATAGCAGCTAATCCGCCAAGATAGAATGCCGCGATCAGACCAAGCGCCATAATCGCGAAAGAAGAGTAAAAGTAGCGCATTGCACACCCTATGTAAAAAGATCCGTTATTATAGACGATTTACCCTATAAAGAGCTCATCGATGATAGGAAAGACGAAGACTTTTCCCTAACTTTTCTTTTTTGGTACGTAAAAAAAGCTTTACCTGCACGTATGATTTTAGATGTTTTCGGGATTGAACTAAGCCTTTTAATTTCTTTGCTTTTTCTTTAACCAAAGGGGAAAAACTATCGTAAATATTTTTACACTTTTCATAGGGTGATTCATTCACTGAAATGGATAAAAATATATCGTCCAATGCCATTCTTTCTTGCTCTGTTAAACAACTCATCCCTGCCCTTTTAGTCTATTAATCTTTCGCACTACACGGATTATCTCGTCATCCTCTAGCATCCCTAGCATCTCCAACACAGCCGCCGCAGCTTGCGGTTTTGCATTTCCCAATCGCCAGTCTTGATATGAGCGCATAGAAATACCCAATGTAATTGCCATCTCTTTTTGCGATATTTTTTTCCCATTACGCTGCGCCTCAAGAGCATTGTGCAAGAGATTAAAAAGATCGTTTGTTTCCATTTCAGTAGTATACGTTTTTTTGTATTAAATGAGTATTA
>CAIMUF010000025.1 GCA_903844635.1 uncultured Sulfuricurvum sp.
CAGAAAAAAAGATAGGAATATTTTGGAATAAATTATTTTTATAATTTATAATAAAATCTAATGCATTATCATCTGTTACATAAACTGCATCCAGCTTAGTTCCATTGTATTTTCCTTGAAGATAGTGAAAGAAAAATAATTGATAATTATCCGTGAACATCAAACGTTTGGTATCCAAATATTCAACAGATATATCTACAGGAGATGAAAATGATTTTTCTAAAGTTGAAACAAAACCTGTATGTTGAAGTTTTGTCCATTTGTACTCTTGCGAGTACGAGTGAAGAATTAAAATATGTTTTTTATTCTCCTGCGAATGAAGAAATGAAAGAAAAAATAACAATAATAAGAATATGATTTTTATCATTTTACACCACTGTTACCATTTAATATTATAATTTTAACATAAAAGGTATAAAGGAAAAATATCTTAATTAATCAGCAAGTCGATATATAAGCTTTCCTGCCAACTCCATATACATGCTCTTTTTTAGCACTTCGATCTCATCTATATTCTCATAGTAATAATTTTTAATAATTTTATCGAGCATCTCTTCATCGTGAATTTGCATGAGCATTTTTTCCATAACAGCGAGACGCATAATAACATCATCAAATTCAGCTTGCATTAAATCTTTACTGATTTGATTTGAAATATCCCAATATTTCGACTTTGGAGAACCTCCAAAAATATCATCTTCATCCTCAAATAAAGCATCAAATTTATTCATATTTATTCCTTGGTATTATTTAAGAAAGAGTATCTAATCAAACATTAATAATTAGATTAAGATTGTCAGTAAAACAGTTTTGTAAAGAAGAAAATTGAAGAAGAATTTTCCGCAAAGGCGGAAAATAGTTATACCGCTTTTGCCATAGCTTCTTTAGCGTATTTTTCGCCTAGGTCATAAGCTTTTAAGTTAGCAGCGTGAACTTTTGCAGGTACTTTTGAAAGCATGGTATCAACAAGAGTTTTCTTATCAACAGCATTCATCATCGTGTTTGCAATAGCAAGTGCAACAACGGATTGAGTAATAACGTTTCCTACTTCTTCTTTAGCGATAGTAATAATTGGAATCTCGAAGATCTTCCACATTTTACGATCTTCATCCGTTGGGTGAACAAGATTAGGATCAACAACAATGATTCCACCAGGCTGAACACCATCTTTGAATGAGTTATAAGAAACATTTGCAACTGAAAGCATAAAACCAATTTCACCATCATTTGCATATGGATAATAAATTTCTTGGTCATCTAGTTGAATGTCAACAACGGTGGGTCCACCACGAACTTGTGATGTATATGTTGCTGTCTTTAGGCCTTCTCCACCTGTTGCAATTTTTGCAGCAGCAAAAATCTCACCGGCAAGAAGAACACCTTGACCACCAACACCCGTAAATCTCATTAATGTTTTACTCATCAGCTCTCCTTATATTTTTTTCTCAAAGTCATCTTGCGTTATATTAGAACGTTTACCTTGGTGTGCATCAATAATATCTTGATACATATCGCAATATTCTCTAACCTTCGTATCTTCTTTTAGAATACCGGTTGGCAAGATGTTAAGTTTTTCTTCTTCTGGAAGCTCATTGTATTTCTTAACAGGCATAGTGATACTATCGATCCAGTTAAGGTTATCCATTGCAGAAACCATTTTGTTCTTACGACCAAGGTTAATGTGACAGTTAGAAAGGATATCAAGGAAAGAGAAACCTCTATGTTCCATAGCCTTAACAAAGATTTTTTCAAGCTTCTTAGGATCAAGCATCGTCTCACGTGCAACAAAAGAAGCACCTGATGCGATACCAAGAGCACAAGCATCAAAAGTAGGATCAATATTACCTACTTTTTGTGTAACGGTCCACATACCCTGAGGAGTAGTTGGAGAAGTTTGTGAATTTGTCAAACCATAGATAAAGTTGTTAATAATGATCAAAGTCATATCAATATTTCTACGTGCACCATGGATAGTATGGTTACCACCAATAGCAAGTGCATCACCATCACCGGCAACACAGACAACAATTTTATCTGGATGCATCATTTTAATACCCGTTGCAAATGCAACAGTACGTCCATGAGTTGTGTGCACTGTATTGAAGTCAACATAGGATGAAAAACGTCCTGAACAACCGATACCAGAAACAACACAAACATCATCTTGCTTAACACCCATTTTTTCTATAGCACGTATAAATGCCTTAAGAATAACACCATCACCACAACCCCAACACCAAAGTGTTGGCATTTTTTCAAGTCTTAAATATTGGTCATAATTGAATGCCATTAGAATACCTCTTTTACTTTGCTAACAATTTCATAAGGAGAAATTGGACGACCATTAACTTTAAATAGACCTTCGATATCAAGTCTAGATGAAACACGTTCTACTTCTTCAGTATATTGTCTGATATTTAACTCAACACAAAGTACGTTTTTGATCAAATCAGTATATTTTTTGATAGATTTCTCTGGAGAAGGCCATAGTGTAAGTGGACGGAAAAGACCCGCTTTAATACCTGCAGCACGTAAGTGACGAATTGCTTCTTTAGCTGAAAGAGAAACAGAACCATAAGCAATGATTAATACTTCGCCTTCTTCACCAGTCATATCATCAAGCATAAACTCTTCATTTAATTCAAGTTCATCTGTGTGTAGCATAACCTTGTCTTCAAGACGTTGGATAAGTTTACGACATGTTTCAATTTCCTCTGTTGGGAAACCATTTTTATCATGGTGAAGACCTGTGAAATGGTAACGGTAACCTTCAAACATCTTGTTAAGAACTGCTGGTTGATCTGACTCACACTCGTAAGGATGATAATCTTCAGGGGCACCAGTAAATTGTTTACGTGGAACAACGCCAGCTGTAACTGCTTCTGGGGTAGGAATAATTGCCTTACCGTGCATGTGACCAATTGTTTCATCGAGTAAAACAAATACAGGCTGCATGAAACGGTCTGCTAAGTTGAATGCACGTACTGTTTCAGTATAACACTCAGCTAAATTACCAGCACATAAAGTAATTGAACGGTAATCCCCGTGAGATGGATTTTTCGCTTGACGAACATCACCTTGAGATACACGAGTTGGAAGACCTGTTGATGGACCGCCACGCATAACATTTACAACAACCAAAGGAACTTCACACATTTGTGCAAGACCCAAATTTTCTGCTTTTAATGAAATACCAGGACCTGATGTCGCTGTCATTGTTCTATGACCAGCCATACCAGCACCAATTGCAGCAGCAACAGCAGCAATCTCGTCTTCCATCTGAATACAAGAACCACCACGCTTTGGCAGTAAATCAGACATTTGTTCGATTACTTCTGATGAAGGTGTAATTGGATAACCCGCCATAAATCTACATCCAGCATCTGCTCCCGCTAGTGCTGCTAAGTGGTTACCACTTGATATTACTTCTCTTGTATCAGCCATTATTTAACTCCTTGCAAGTCTAAAGACATGTAATTGTTTTTGACAATTTTTTCTTGACGTTCTTTTGCATCATCAGTAAGCTTTGCAAACTTTTTCCCGACTGAAGCTAGATCTTCCTTACTTGCTACATAAATAGCAAAGTCAGGACAGTTTAATTCACAGTCATTACAACCGATACATGCATCTGGATTATCAACAGAGATCATCGCTCCCAACGTTGATGTAGAGTCATATCTCATTCCTAGAACACCTGATGGACATACGGATACACATATATCACACGCCTTACAGGTGTTTCTGTTGATCCAAACAGGTGCTCCTGCGAATTCAATCATTCCACTAGTTATCATACATTCTCCTTAAAATTAATTTTCACTACCAAATTTTCCTACTGCACATGAAACAAAGCTTTTTGCTTTGAGAACTGTGCCTTCAATTAATCCATTATCTATATCAGTTAAAGGATAACCCAATTTTCTTAATATAGTAGTAAATTGTGCTAAATGCGCCTCGTTCGCAGCTTCCACTGTTACTTTACGTGGCTCGCACGAAAGATCAACATTGATCCCTTGAAAACCTGCTTCTTGAAGTGCTTTTGTAATCGTGTTAGCACAACCACCACAACGTACATTAGCTACCTCAAAAGTATGAATCATAATGCTGCCATTACCTTAGCAATAGCTTTTCCGATATCTGCCGGAGAAACGACAACCGTAACTCCTGCTGCTTCAAGAGCTGCCATTTTCTCCTGTGCTGTACCCGCACTTCCAGAGATAATAGCTCCTGCATGACCCATGCGTTTACCAGCCGGAGCTGTTTGACCCGCGATAAAAGCAACAACTGGTTTTGTAATATGTTCTTTGATGTACGCTGCTGCTTGGATTTCCAAATCACCACCGATTTCACCGATCATAACGATAGCATGAGTCTCAGGGTCAGCTTCGAACATTGGCAATAATTGCTTGTAACTCAAACCGATAATTGGGTCTCCACCGATACCGACAGCTGTTGTAATACCAAAGCCCTCTTTGACGACTTGGTTGGCTGATTCATAGGTCAAAGTACCTGATTTAGAAATCAAGCCCACGTGTCCTTTTTTGAAGATGAAGCCCGGCATAATTCCGATTTTGCACTCATCAGCGGTAATAATTCCCGGACAGTTTGGCCCGATAGTCATCATGTCTTTTTTCACGGCATACGCTTTTGCAAACATCATATCTTTAACCGGAGCACCCTCAGTAATAATAACCGCGAGCGTGATACCAGCATCCGCTGCTTCCATAACGGCATCCGAAACAAAAGCAGGTGGAACAAAAATCATAGAAACCGTAGCACCAGTAGCTGCGACTGCTTCAGAAACGGTATTAAATACCGGCTGTCCTAGGTGCTCTTGACCACCTTTACCCGGTGTTACACCACCAACGATTTTAGTACCGTATGCCATGCATTGCTCTGCATGGAACGTACCTTCTTTACCTGTGAAACCTTGAACGATAACTTTTGTATCTTTGTTGACCAAAATTGACATTTATTATTCTCCTTTCGCTGCTGCTACGGCTTTGCGTGCACCGTCTGCAAGATCAGTTGCTGCTACGATGTTTGCAATCCCGGCATTATTCAAAATATCTGCCGCTTCAATAGCATTGGTACCATCGAGACGAACAATAATGGGCACATTGACATTTGTAATCTTTGTTGCTTCAATAATACCATTCGCAACGCGGTCACAACGGACAATTCCACCAAAAATATTAACAAAAATTACTTTTACGTTAGGATCTTTGAGAATAATATCAAACCCTTTTGCAACCGTTTCAGCACTTGCCGAGCCGCCGACATCAAGGAAGTTTGCAGGCTTTCCGCCTTCGTAGTTAATGGTATCCATAGTTCCCATTGCAAGCCCTGCTCCGTTCACCATACATCCAACGTTACCATCGAGTTTGATATAACTCAAACCGTATTTGTCCGCTTCGATTTCTGTTGGCTCTTCTTCACTTAAATCGCGCATTTCACGAACTTGGTCTTGACGGTACAATGCATTGTTATCAAAGCCCATTTTTGCATCAAGTGCCAAAAATTTACCATCACCGGTTTTAACCAATGGATTGATTTCAATCATCTCAGCATCGTGATCCATGTAAACTTTATAAAGTGCCGATGCGAATTTGATAAAGGTATTGATCTCTTCAACAGGAAGACCCAAACCAAATGCCAATTTACGACCATGAAATGGTTGGAAACCAGTTAATGGATCGATAGCAACTTTGATAATCTTTTCAGGTGTATTGTGGGCAACATCTTCGATTGCCATACCGCCTTCTGTCGATGCCATCATAATAGGCATTTCAAGTGCGCGATCAAGAAGAAGACCAAGATAGTACTCTTTTTTGATGTCTGCACCTTCTTCAATGTAAACTTTTTGTACCAATTTACCTTCAGGTCCTGTTTGGTGAGTAACCAGTGTCATACCCAAAATCTCAGCTGCTAATGAACGTACTTCTGATGTTGAGCGTGCTAACTTAACACCTCCACCAAGTCCGCGTCCACCAGCATGAATTTGAGCTTTAACAACCCAAATACTGCCGCCTAATTCTTGTGCTGCTTTTACCGCCTCATCGGGTGTAAACACAATATGACCACGTACTGTCGGTACATTGTACTTTTTGAACAACTCTTTTGCTTGATATTCATGAATATTCATTTAATTCCTCCTGTTTAAATTTACGCGATTGGTCTTGTCATCTCTTCAGGGATAACATATTTATCGAAATCTTCACCACTCATAAGCTCAAGCTTAATCGCTGTTGCCCGGAGTGTAGAATTGTCTTTGTGCGCCGTTTTAGCAATTTTTGCTGCATTTTCATATCCAATGTACGGATTCAATGCAGTTACCAACATCAGTGAATTGTTGAGATAATGGTCAATTTGCTCACGTACCGGCTCAATTCCTACTGCACAGTTATCGTTAAACGAATTCATAGAATCCGCCAATAAACGTACCGATTGTAAGAAGTTATAGGCAATTACCGGTTTGAATACATTGAGCTCAAAGTTCCCTTGGCTTGCTGCAAAACCGATACACGTATCGTTCCCCATAACTTGACAAGCAACCATTGTTACCGCTTCGCTTTGAGTTGGATTAACTTTACCTGGCATGATTGATGAACCCGGCTCGTTTTCTGGAATGGTGATTTCACCAATACCGCAACGAGGACCTGATGCTAACCAGCGAACGTCATTGGCGATTTTCATCATATCCGCTGCCAGTGCTTTAAGCGCACCGTGGGCAAATACAAGCGCATCATGAGAGGTTAGAGCATGAAACTTATTCGGTGCAGTAACGAACTGATGTCCTGTAAGTTCTGTAAGTTTTGCTGCTACACGCTCTCCAAGTTCGGGATGAGCATTAAGCCCTGTCCCAACAGCTGTTCCGCCAAGAGCAAGCTCACGAACGGATTCGAGTGAAGTTTTCGCCATTTTTTCGCATTTATTGAGCATCTCAACCCAACCACTAATCTCTTGACCAAGAGTTAACGGAGTGGCGTCTTGTAAATGAGTACGTCCAATTTTAACGATATCATTAAACTCTTTGGCTTTTGCATCAAGCGTTGAACGTAAAAGTTCAATCGCAGGAAGAAGACGTGTTTCTACAGCAATAATTGCTGCAACGTGCAATGCTGTGGGATACGTATCATTTGAACTTTGTGATTTATTAACATCATCATTAGGGTGAACCAATTTTTGAGTTCTAAAATCACCGCCCAAAATTTCAGTCGCACGAGCCGCCAACACTTCATTGTTATTCATATTGGATTGCGTACCTGAACCTGTTTGCCAAACAACAAGCGGATAATGAGCATCCAGTTTTCCAGCTAACATCTCATCAGCCGCTTGCGCAATAGCATCGGCTTTTTCTTTACTTAACATTCCAAGATCACAGTTGACCAGAGCAACCGCTTTTTTCAAAAGAGAAAATGCACGAGTTATTTCGTATGGCATTTTTTCTTCACCAATTTGAAAGTTTTCCAATGAACGCTGTGTCTGCGCTCCCCAGTAAGTATCATTCGGAACCCGAACTTCCCCCATTGTGTCTTTTTCTATGCGAAAACCCATGTTTATGCTCCTTGAAAAAAATTGTTGGTGTTAAGAGTATCGATCAACGTTTGTACGGATTGGCAAGAATCAGCAAACATCTTTTTTTCCGCATCATCCAAAGTGATTTGAATAATTTTTTCTACTCCATTTGCCCCCAGCATAACAGGAACACCGCTGACGACATCGTGATAACCATACTCACCGTCTAAATACACAGCGCATGCATGGATTTGTTTCGTATCTTTTAAGATTGCTTCAATCATGATCGCTGTTGATTTTGCAGGTGCATAATACGCTGATCCAGTTTGTAATAATGCAACAATCTCAGCTCCACCCTTTCGTGTACGCTGAACGATACCGTCAATCTCATCTTGCGTCAATAAATCAGAAAGTGGAACACCAGCAACCGTTGAATAACGAGGCAATGGAACCATATCATCACCATGACCGCCCATAACGGAAGCACGGATTTGTCCACCGCCGTAACCCAATTTTTCTTGGATAAATGCAGCCATTCGTGCGCTGTCCAAAATTCCAGCCATGCCGATGACTCGACTGCGTTCAAATCCGCTTTCACGAAGTGCCACATACGTCATTACATCAAGAGGATTAGAAACCATAATAATAATGGCATTAGGTGAGTATTGCGCGATACCCGCAACTACTTCACGAGTAATTTTAGCATTTATCATTAATAAGTCATCACGACTCATCCCTGGTAGGCGTGGACTTCCAGCAGTAATAACCACGATATCACAATCCGTCAAATCCGACATTTTTTCTGCAACACTTACTACAGTATGAGAACGAACAGCAGCAGCAGCTTGTGACATATCAAGCGCTTTCCCTTTTGCAATTTCCATTTTATTATCACGTAAGATAATTTCATGACAACTGCCTAACATCGCAAGAGAATATGCGATTGTGGAGCCAACATTACCAGCTCCTATAATTCCGACACGTTTACCTTTTCCCATGTTTAAACTCCTAGTGTCAAAATAGCTCACTCTCTTCAATATACTCAAAACTGCTTTCAGCAACGAAAACACTCCTAAGCATAGGATCAGAGAGATACACCGTAGACGATAACCTATCGTCTTTTATCTATAGAGATCAACTCTACAGATAAAAAACGAATTATAAAATTCTGCCTCGAAAGAGGCAAGCTTTAGTGCCATAGCGGCAAGCGTAGCCAAAGGGATGAATTCCTTTGGCGTTCAAAAAATTAGATTGAAGCAATAGTTGCGTTCAATGTCGCACTTGGACGCATTGCCGCTGTTACTTTTGAAAGATCAGGATGATAATAACCACCGATATCTTGAGGCTTTCCTTCTACACTGAGAAGTTCTTCCATTATTTTAGCTTCATTTGAACTCAATGATGCAGCTACCCCTGCAAATTTATCTGCAAGTTCTGTATCTATTGTTTGTTCAGCCAACGCTTTTGCCCAATATTGTGCAAGGAAAAAGTGACTTGCTTTATTATCAGGCTCACCCGCTTTGCGTGACGGTTCTTTGTTGTTATCCAAATATGCCGCGTTTGCTTCATCAAGTGCCGCTGTAAGAGCGCTCAACTTGTTATCTTTTTTTGTTTTGTTGATGTGACGAAGTGACTCAGCCAATGCCAAGAATTCGCCCAATGAATCCCAACGAAGGTGACCCTCATTAACAAATTGTTCAACGTGCTTCGGAGCAGAACCGCCTGCACCTGTTTCGAATAATCCTCCGCCTGCAAGAAGAGGAACGATTGAAAGCATTTTAGCCGATGTTCCAAGCTCAAGGATTGGGAACAAGTCAGTCAAATAGTCACGAAGAACGTTACCCGTTGCTGAAATGGTGTTTTGACCTGCACGTACACGTTTAAGTGAAAATGCCATCGCTTTTTCAGGAGCCATAATATGGTACTCGATTCCTGATTTGTTAAACTCAGGAAGGTATGCATTTACTTTTTTTATAATTTCAGCATCGTGTGCACGGTTTTCATCCAACCAGAACACAACCGGAATGTTTTCGATTTCTGCACGCTCAACCGCAAGACGTACCCAGTCTTTGATCGGGATATCTTTTGCTCTGGACATACGCCAGATATCACCTTTCTCAACATTAAAAGTCATCAATACGCCGCTGTCATCAGTAACGCTAACAACTCCGCCTTCAGTAAGTTCGAATGTTGTCGGATGAGAACCGTATTCTTCTGCTTTTTGAGCCATAAGACCAACGTTAGAGACAGAACCCATCGTTGTAACGTCAAACTGACCATTTTTCTTACAATCTTCGATACACTCAGCGTACATGGTTGCATAACAACGATCTGGAATCGTAACAACACATTGTTCTACTTTACCGGCTGGATTCCACATTTTACCGCCGTCACGTACAACAACTGGAAGTGATGCATCGATAATAACATCGTTTGACGCGTGAAGGTTTGTGATCCCTTTATCCGAATCAACCATTGCCATTGCGGGCTGTGTTGGGTAAACCGCCATAATAGCCGCTTCAATTTCTGCTTTTTTATCAGCAGGTAACTTCGCCAATTTTTTGTAAAGATCGCCCAACCCAAGATTAGCACTAACACCAATTTCTTTGAACTCTGTACCGTATTTTGCAAATACATCTTTAAAGAATACTTCAACTGCATGACCAAACATGATTGGGTCAGAAACTTTCATCATAGTAGCTTTCAGGTGAATGGACCAAAGAATATTTTTTTCTTTCGCTTCAGCAATCGAATCAGTGATAAATGAACGAAATGCTTTTACGCTCATGAATGTACCGTCAAGCACTTCTTTGTCAACAGCATTGATTTCTTTAAGAACGTTGCCATTAAGAGAGATGGTTACTTTGCCGTCACCATTTTTGATAACTGACTGCTCATTTGCATAAAAATCCCCACTGTTCATGTGAGCAACGCGAGTTTTTGAACCCTCATCCCAAGCACGAAGTTTATGTGGATTTTTTTTAGCAAAATTTTTAACCGCAACGGCTGCACGACGATCTGAATTACCTTCACGAAGAACCGGATTAACTGCAGAACCAAGACAGGTTGCATAGCGAGCAAAAATTTCTTTTTCTTCATCAGTTTTTGGTTCTTCCGGATAATTAGGAAGATCGTAACCTTGACCTTGAAGCTCTTCAATACACGCTTTAAGCTGTGGAATTGAAGCAGAAATATTAGGGAGTTTGATGATGTTACCATCAGGTTGTAATGCAATCTTACCGAGTTCGGCAAGATTATCGGGAATGCGCTGAGCATCTGTCATACGTTCTGGGAATGTAGCGATAACGCGACCTGCAAGTGAAATATCACTTGTTACAACTTCAACACCTGCGGCTTGTGTGAATGCATTTACGATTGGAAGTAGCGAATATGTCGCTAATGCCGGAGCTTCATCAATTACTGACCAAATGATTTTTGCCATCAGGTTCTCCTGTCATTTTTTTTTATGAAAGAATCATAACACTTACTTAAACCTTTTTTTCTATTTGCACCTTAACCTGAAGGAGAAATCACTCAATATGTTTCATTTTGTAGCATTTACTATGTTTTTATGGTGTGTAGAAAAGTAACTACTATAAATATGCTCTCCATCTTTACCACGTACAAAATAGAGGAAATCTGTCTGTTTTGGATGCAAGGCTGCCAACAACGCTTCTTTGCTGACATTACAAATCGGAAACTCCGGCAAACCTCGGTGTTTGTAGGTATTATAGGAGGTTTCATCACTACGAATTCGTGCCGCAGTTACCTTTTGATGAGAGTATTTACCGTAATTTAATGTTCCGTCCATCTGCAATCGCATGTTTTTTGCCAGTCTATTTTGAATCACAGAACTCACCATCGGCATATCGGCTACAGAAGCTGCTTCTTTTTGAATAACCGAAGCAAGTGTTACAATATGTAACCATTTTTCTTCATCATAGCTTCCAGTAAGCTTAATTGAAAGCTCTTTTTGTTTTTGAGTGGATCGTTCTAACAAAAATTTTATGATTTGCTCTTCATCAATTTCTTTGGGAATACTGTAGGTATCAGGAACAAACATTCCCTCTGAAATCTTTTCTGACTCTTTGTAAAGGGCATGCAGCTTTTTACTATCTAAGGAGAGCTGTTGGGAAAGTTGATCCAAAAATACCGTCGTCGTCTCACCTGGAATTAATCTTACCTCATGCGTTGCCGCTTTTGCAGTAGTAAGTCGATAAAGAAACTCGATACGTGTATGTTTTTCATTTTTTAGATCAACCCATCCCTGCTGAGGCTTACCTAAAAGACGAAGAATGATGGCATCTGCTTTATAAACATCTACTCCTTCAGCCTGAAGATGTGCTATACTCTTAAAGACTGATCCTTGTGGTATATAAACGATTTTCGGTGATGTTACTGATGTAAATAGGTATGCGATGAACGATAAAATTATTATCAAAATAATTAAAAAAATCCATTTAAAACTACTAACTTTTTTCGGTTTTCTTTTTTTAATTACTTTTTTCGGTTTTGTTGTCTTAATTGAAGGTTTTACCATTTCTCATCTCAAATTAGGGGATATTATACTTGAGAAAGTATACCTAAAATGGGATAATAGACTTCATATCCAAGCATCATTAATTGATTTAAGTGCACTTAAAAGCGACAAAGAACCCATTACACTTAAGCCTCTTCAACACTTCCCTCAAGTCATAAAATATGCACAACAATGGATTGGTTCCATTGATATAAAAACCTTACGTTATAAAAAGACATCTCTTTCATTGACCTATCGTAAAAATTCAGTAGGTCAAATCAGTGTCCATCATGGTGTTACTCATCTATATGGAAAATTTACATTAACTCCCAGATTACTTACCGTCAATCTGATCACACCGACTAACAGCACTATTCAAATCAATGGAAAACTTTCTCTAGACATCCTAAAACAAAAGTTTATACTTACGTCTGTTCTAAAAATACCTCACACTCCTTCTATCAGAGAATATGCGATGGGTGATCAGAATAAGCTTTATCTGAAAGTAACTGCTGATGAACCTTTTACTCGTATTGATGATGTGGTTGATTTTATCGGTGTTGATTCTATTATTCGACCTTGGATTGTTGAGTATGCCATTTTTAAAACAGCAACGCTTCAATTATGCGAGGGGAATTTTCTCTATGACCATCCCGATGAGCTTTTAAATAGTCTAAATATTCACGCTACCGCTGTAGAGGGTGAATACACGTTTGCGAAAGATATTGCCCCAATCAAAGCAAAAAACATTGATCTTTATTTTCAAAAAGGAAAACTTCATATCCTTCCGCATGAGGGGACTTTTTATACGCTTCCTACAGAACGAAGCCGCTTGTTTATTGATTTTAAAACGCCACATGCTATGCTCAATGCACACATTCTAACTTCACATGGGCAGCTTAATGACGATATTCTCTCCTTATTACAATATTATAAAATCAACATACCTCTACGACAAAATAGTGGTTATACGAATGTTAATCTTTATTTAGACGTTAATTTACATACTCTTAATACTACGGCTCATGGAAAATTCGCACCTGCTCCCTCAGAAATTCAGTTGGAAGATTTTGTCTTTAAAACATCAGGAGGTATGGTATCTCTCATAAATTCAAAAGTAGAATTTAATGGATTTGATGTTGTGTATGACACACATACAAAAGCTAAATTAAAAGGGAATTTTGATGCGACTAAAGAGATTGGTGATGTTCATATCTTCCCTTATGCTTGTATTCCTACTGGTGATATCAAGGATATATCTTTAATAAATCATTCCGCTTTACCAGTACACGTTATCTATCATATCGATCCTCATCAAGACAGTATTTCACTTACCCCAACAACATGGAATTTTTACGGTGAAACGCTTCATTTAGAGAGCTTTACACTTCCGTTTAATTTTAAAGAACAGCAGATTCGTATTCCAAAACTAAAATTTAGCGTCGACAAAAAAGTATACGGTAGCGTTACAGGGGATATTTCATCAAAAGATTGGAAACTTGACCTTCGATTAGATGAATTTAATCTGCTTGGCCTTGAATTGCAGAAGAACCCTTTTCTTCTGCATATAGCTCCAAAAGAGTCTAATATTATTTTCTCTTCGGATACCCTATCCAATTGGAAATTAAGTAATCAGCCCATTACCTTTTCCCCTTTTTCTCTTATAAATACCAGCTCATCGTTAGGATTTAATGATATTAAAATGGAAGTTCAAGATCAAATAAAAACAACACTTTCTGGTAAATTTATATGGGAAAGCCGACAAGGTACTCTAGTTTAAAAGACACAAGTGCCATCAACCCAAAAATTGCCAACTATATTGATATGAATCGAAATCAAACACTGTCCCTTGATGCCTCTCACGGTGAACCAGTATTTCATTCTCAATCCCTTGGTATCCTTCTAACCCCAATCGATCAAAGATGGAAAATGGAGATTAAAGACATTGCGTTGCTTAGTAACAACTCTCCTCTGCTCACTCGTTATAAGATTAATCATGGAAACATAACGCTCCTCTATTCTCCTGAAGACGAGCATATAACGTTCAGTGGACTAATCGATTACTCCTATCGCCTCATGATGGTAAATGGTAAAGCACTCTCAACGTATCATTTTAATGGTTCTCATTTCAAGGGAAAAACTTTTATACGGGTAAATGATCGGTTGAATATCACGCAAAACGAGTCCATTACTATACGTGCTAACAACATGGGAGTTAATGCGCCTGAATTACTACGATGGTTGGCTTCTTTTCAGAAAAATAACGATGAACAATCTACTTCAACCGATACTCAATCCATAAATATTAATGCTACGAATATTAATCTATATCTTATGCAAAATAGAAAAATATTAGCCGATAGTCTTACGGCAAGACTTTCTAAAGAGGGGCTAGATGCACGATTAACTTATGGAGACGGTTCAGCAGATTTGACAATGAAAGAGGATATTTTCTATCTACAAGGGATCCATTTTGGGGACAGATTTATGGAAAATCTCTTTGCATTCAGTGATTTTAATGGAGGTAACCTATCCTTCACGATAAAAGGAAAGATGGATCAATTTGAAGGAATTATGCGTATAGAAAACACAACACTAAAAGAATACATAGTGTTGAACAATATATTATCTTTTATCAATACTATCCCTTCACTAACAACCTTTTCTCTTCCTAATTACAATACAAAAGGACTCTTTGTAAAAGATACCTACAGTCATTTTACTTATAAAAATCATCTCTTTGACATGGATAGCTACACGCTCAATTCTCCTGAATTAAAAATTGCTGGATTTGCAAGTGTTAATATGGTTAATGATAGCATAGCAGGTACACTGACGCTTAAAAGTGATTTAGGCTCAGCCCTTGGTAAAATTCCTATGGTAGGATATATTTTACTTGGAGATGATGGATCGATTAGCACAACCGTCAATCTAAAAGGAAAACTCAGTGATCCAATCGTCGAAACTGCCATTGCTAAAGAGATTGTTACAGCTCCGTTTAATATCCTAAAACGGACGATTACTTATCCTTTTTTATGGATGATACCGGATGAGAAGAAAAAGTAGTTTATTTATTGATGTTACACACTAAAACGAACTCGTCCATTTTAGTGGCAGTGACATACGTCCCTTGAAACCCCATGAAGCTACTTGTATCTTTCGATACGGGAGAAAATAATAACTTATTCGTTTCGTAAAACTGTCAAGACATCCACATCGGCGGCTTTTTTAGCTGGATACCAGGCTGAGGCTAGAACGATCACAAATGCTCCGATTATAATAGAGAAAAAATCACCTACTGTCAAATCAAGAGGAAGCGTTGAGGTAGGATAAACATCTGCAGGCAAAGAAATAATATCAAACGTACCTAAAACCCATATACCAAAAAATCCAAGTATAGAACCTGTGATAATCCCCAAAGCCCCAATGACTACACCTAAAATCAAAAATACTTTTTTGACCTCTTGCTTGGATGCACCAAGTGAAATTAATAGAGCGATTTCACTGCGACGGTTCATGACGGTCATTAGAAGCGAGGAGATAATGTTGATTGCGGCTATAAGTATAATGAGCATCAAGACAATGAAAAGTGACATTTTTTCCATTTTTAGCGCAGCAAAAAAGTTACCGTTATCTTCCCACCATCCGCGAATGGAGACGGAGTCGGGTAATACAGCAGAAACTCTGGCAATATCGGCTTCAGGGTTAAGAGAATGGACATGAATACCGTCATAAAGTCCTTCAGGAACTCCTAATATTTTTTGCATAGATGCAATGGTAGTATAGGAATAGCCTTTATCATAAGCACTTAAACCTGAATCAAACGTAGCGGTCACCTTAAAACGTTTCATTTTAGGGGTCATTGCAATGCCGCCTGGCTCAAGTTGCGTGAAAATATAGGTCAGTCTGTCATTTTTTTTAATCGCATACTCTTCGACAAGCCCTTTACCTGTCATCACTTCGAATCCAGTTGGGACATGTTGTTTTAAACCAAGTGCTACGATATCATTGACAGCCGATTCACGTTTAAAATCAACCCCGAAGAGATAACCACCCTCTAACATCGAATCATGACGACACAAAACAGACGAAGTTAAATAAGGACTAAAAGAGAGTTCAGGAAATTTTTTTTCTAATTGAAGCAACAATGTTTGATCAACCGAACCAAAAAATTTGGGTTGTATTGTGAGAGGATAGTTCATGACGGTGAGTTTTTTCTTAAACTCATTATCAAAACCGTTCATAAGAGCCATGGCAATGATAAGTACCATGACACCAAGGGCAATACCTGAAAAGGCTAAAAGAGCAGAGAGAAAGATAAAAGGTTGCTCTTTATCAAAGCGTAAGAAGCGTTTGACGAGATAGCTTACGATACTCAAGAAGCAAAAACCCCTTTTTTAGGTCCTGATTTTCCACAGCAGTTTTTGTATTTTAATCCACTGCCGCACGGACAATCATCATTTCGTGCAATTTTAGAATTTTCCAACTCAGATGGTGCACCCATTAGTGACATTTGAAGCTCTTCTTGACGCTTTTCGATCTCCATCTGGTGAGCTAATGCTTCGGCTTCCTCTTCTGCATTTTCAACTCTAAATCGAATCACATGAAGAGTTTTGATCGTATCGTATTTAATCGCACTGACCAACTCCGTAAAGAGATTATAGCTCTCTTTTTTATACTCTACCAATGGATCTTTTTGATTGTAGGCACGAAGTCGAATACCGGTTTTCATGCTGTCCATTTGATATAAATGCTCACGCCATGCAGTATCGAGTGTTTTCAGATAAATCTCTTTCTCGATTGCCGAACGTGTTTTAGGATCAATCTGAGACATTTTTTCATCATAATTTTCTTTAAGCTGTTCCGAAACTCGGCTTAATAAAATCGAGTAGGTAACCTCATTGATAAAATTAAAGTCGACTTCAATGTTTACATCTTCTAAAATTCGTTTTTTGAGATGATCTAAATCCATCTCGTCACCTTGCATACCGTCATAAATTGAACATTCACTTAAAAGACGTATAACGTATTCTTCGCGAATAGTGTCGATTTTAGTTGAAATATCATAATCGGGATCAAGCAATTCACCGCGAAATTTATAAACAATTTTACGCTGTTCATTGGCAACATCGTCATATTCAACAATGTGTTTTCGCCCTTCAAAATGCATGTTTTCGACTTTTTTCTGAGCTTTTTCAACGGCACGTGTGACCATAGCCGATTCAATATACTCGCCATCTTCAACACCTAAGCGCTCCATAATCGATTTAATTTTATCAGAACCGAAAATACGGAGAAGACTGTCATCCAAACTCAAATAAAACTGACTGATTCCCGGATCGCCTTGACGTCCTGAACGTCCTCGAAGCTGATTGTCGATACGGCGATTTTCATGGCGTTCAGTTCCAATAATGTATAAACCGCCAAGGGCTTTAATCTCATCACTGACTTTAATATCAACACCACGTCCTGCCATATTGGTTGCAATCGTTACAGCACCTTTTGCGCCGGCACTTTTGATGATTTCAGATTCTTGTGTATGGTTTTTTGCATTCAAAACGGTATGCGGAATTTTTTCTGCTTTAATAATCTGATGCAATTTTTCGGATTTTTCGATAGAAGCTGTACCAATTAGAACCGGTTGTCCTTTGGCACTTAACTCTTTTACTTTAGCAATAACAGCAGCAAATTTTTCGGCTTCAGTTTTATAAATCAAATCATTAAGATCTTGTCGAATAACGGTAACGTTCGTAGGAATTGAAACAACATCAAGATTATAAATCTGCGCAAACTCGGTTGCCTCTGTTTGTGCTGTTCCTGTCATTCCGGCAATTTTTTTATACATTCTAAAATAGTTTTGGAAGGTAATGTCGGCAAGAGTTTGAGTCTCTTCTTTAATAATCACACCCTCTTTGGCTTCTAGTGCTTGGTGTAATCCTTCTGAATAGCGTCGTCCCTCAGAGAGACGTCCAGTAAACTCATCAACGATCACTACTTGATTATCACGCAAAACATAATCAACATCCACTTCAAAAATATAGTTGGCTTTAAGTGCTTGGTCAAGGTGATGAGACAATGAAGCATTTTCAACACTGTAAATATTGCCAACAGCAAAAAGCTCTTCAGCTTTGATAATCCCCTCTTCGGTGATAAGAATAAGACGATCTTTCTCATCAACGGTAAAATGTTCATCTTTTACTAACGCTTTTGCCACCGCATCTGCACGAGTGTAGTTTTCAAGGGTACGATTCGTAGGCCCAGAGATGATCAGCGGAGTACGTGCTTCATCGATAAGGATAGAATCCACCTCATCCACAATAACAAATGAGTGCCCGCGCTGAACCATGTGCTCTTTGGTGTAGGTCATATTGTCACGTAGATAATCAAATCCGAATTCATTGTTCGTACCGTAGGTGATATCTGCAGCATACTGAACACGTTTAGCGGCAGGATTGTAATCACCTTCTAAAATAACGCCTGTTTCATACCCTAAAAAAGAATAAAGTGGCGCCATTTCTGAACTGTCACGAGAAGCAAGGTAATCATTGACCGTGACGACATGGACTCCTTTCTCACTCATTGCATTGAGGACGACGGCAAGGGTAGCAACAAGAGTTTTCCCCTCCCCCGTTTTCATCTCCGCGATTCGACCCTCGTGCAAAACCATCCCGCCGATAAGCTGAACGTCAAAATGACGCATCCCAAGAACACGCTTACTTGCCTCACGTGTAATGGCAAAAGAATCCACCAAAACATCATTAAGTGATTTGTCACCTGAGAGAACTGATTCTTTGAGATCATTAAACGCTTCTTGTAAAGCCTCATCACTCATATCGGTAAAATACGCTTCGCGAGCATTTATCAGCTCAACACGTTTGCTGTATTTTTTTATTTCACGGTCATTTTGAGTTCCGAATAATTTTCCTACGAACGATTGGAGCATTGATTGCCTTCTGTATAGTATGGGCTGTATTTAAAAAGTTGACGATTTTATCATATAGAAACTATTGTTTTGGTTAATGGCGATTGGATACAATGTCTCACTCAAAAAAAAAGGAAAAATATGCGCATTTTCATCTTCTCTCTTTTATCGGCTCTTTCTCTCTTGGCAGCTCCAAAAGACATCAGCTCGTTTCACTCAACTTTTACTCAAACCATCATAGATGAGCATAAAAAAAAGCTGGTCTATACCGGAGAGTTATGGGCAGCTAAACCTCAAAATGCTTTATGGACGTATCAAAAACCAATTCAAAAAAGTGTTTATATAAACGGAGCACGTCTTACCCTCATAGAGCCTGCTATTGAGCAAGCTACTGTCCGAACACTCAATGGCGACATAGATTTTCTGGAAATCATTAAAAAAGCCAAACCTATTGATGCCTCACGCTACAGTGCTACGGTGAATAATCAAACCTATTTTATCGATTTTTCCAATGACACGCTCTCTACTATCAGCTATACGGATGGTTATGAAAATCAAGTCATCATCAAATTCTTGACACCAACAACCAATAAACCTATTGAAGCATCACGCTTTAAGGCTGTTATTCCTCAAGGATTTGACATTATTAAATAAAATAGTGTTACCCAATAGTTACCCAAGGTATTTTATGCTTACAGTTGAGTAAGAAATTTTCTTACTACACCTGATAAGGAGTTTACAATGACAGTTAGTTCTAACTACAGTGCGTATTCGTCTAATAGTTACTCCGGCGTCTCATCTGCTTCACAAAAAGGTAAACCCGATTTTGAAAAGATGGCTCAGGAATTACTGAGTTCATTGGATACGGATAAAAGCGGTTCAATCGATAAAGCCGAATTTAGTGCGGCGGCGCAAGCACTCGCATCCAGTTCAAGTAGTAGCTCTACTAACAGTTCATCTACAAGCGATGTTTTTAATACGCTTGATACCAACAGTGATGGGAGCATGAGTACCGAAGAACTGCTTGCATCTCTTAAAAATATGAAGCCACCTGAGGGCAAAGGAGATATGCCACCACCACCTCCAAGTAATTCGTCCTCAACGTCTGGTAGTTCGAGTACTTCAAGCAGCAGTGACATCATTGATGCAATGGATACCAATCAAGACGGGAGAGTCAGTATCGATGAATTGTTGGCAGCTTTAGGAAATTCAAAAACGGATTCTTCCACTAAAAACAGTACGTCTGCATCAACTGATTCTTCCAATACTGCATCAACGACTCAAGCAGACACTTATACACAAAAATTGAGTGATAATATGCTCAAAAATATCCTCTCTTACTATGGGAACAATTCCTCAACATCGAGTGCTACTTCACTTCTCAGCATCAGCGCTTAAGATGGCATGCCCTTTGCGGGTATGTTACTTTTTATTTACTTGTCCATTGATATAATCGTTAAATGATTAACGTATTGATGATTGAAGATGATATAGAACTGGCGCAATTGTTAAAATCACGACTATCTAAAGATGAGATTAACGTTATAATCGCTTCTACTCCGCTGGAAGGATTAAGCCTTTTTCAAGCACAGACTTTTGATTTACTGGTGCTGGATCTTTCGTTGCCGCAAATGGATGGCATGGAGATTTGCCGTCTGATTCGTCAAGAAAGCAACATACCAATCATCATCTCTTCTGCACGCTCAGATATACGAGATAAAATGATGGGATTTTCGCGGGGTGCGGATGACTATCTCCCAAAACCGTATGATCCGCAGGAGTTGATTTTTCGAATCGATGCCATCATGCGCCGTATACATCCGGCTATGGCTCAACAATTGTCTGTATTCGAAGTGGATAAAGAGCGCCATGAAATCACCAGGTATGGAAGTATTTTACGGTTGACCACTGCTGAATACGATATTATTGCCTATATGATTAAAAAAGACCGTTACGTCATTTCACGTGAAGAATTGCTACTCAACATCGGCTCTATCCGATATGAAAGCAGTCTCAAAAGTATTGATGTTATCATGGGACGTATACGCCAAAAAATCGGGGATGATACTAAAAATCCTCGCTATATTATCTCAGTTCGAGGGGTAGGATACAAATTTGTCAATAAATAAACACTCCATCCTTCGTCTTATCACCTTGTTTTTTATCCTGATTTTTACCCTCATAAATGGGCTTTTTTGTATAGCACATCAACACTTCTCTAAACAGCAAGAAGTAGAACAAATACGTCGATTCCTCCTCGCAGATCGGTTATTCTTTTTTGGACATAATCAACACGATTTGTCTCCTGAATTAGCGCAATTAATGATTCAACCCTCAACCCTTTCAAGTAAAAAATTATTGTCGCAAGGCTCCACTATCATTACTTTGCCATTTGGGAAAATGATAGAGATGAACGGTCATACATTTTTTGTAAAGTTACTACCTCCGCCACCTCCCCATCATTTCGATAAATTTGCATTCAGACCACCGCCTGAAATGAATCATTTTCAGTCCATGGTTCTTGAAGACATTCAGCCCCATTCGTTAATTATGTTCTGGATAGTTTTGGCAGGGGTAGATACATTGATCTTGCTTTTTTTCGCCTATTTACTAAGCAAGCTTCTCCCGCTGCATCGTCTTAAAAACTCTATTATTGCATTTAAAGAGGGAGATACTTCTTTAAATATCCCCATAACAGGTGAAGATGAAATTTCGCAAATCACCCATGAGTTTAATCATAAATTAGAAACAATAGCGTCTATGCGTGAAGCACGGTCACTCTTTCTCCGTAATATCCTGCATGAGCTTAAAACCCCGATTATGAAAGGTGCTCTCACGACCGATTGTCTAGAAAGCTCAGTAGATCAAGAACGTTTACAACGAATTTTTACACGCATGGATTATCTTTTAAATGAGTTTACACAGATGGAGCGATTTAGCAGCGGTGAATGGCATCTTAATTTTCAAGAATACCGTTTTGTAGATTTGATTGATCATGCGTGCGATATTCTTCTCTGCGATAAAAAAAGCCTTACGATTAAAGGTGAAGATATTCCGCTAATTGTGAAAGTAGATTTTGAACTTTTGGCCATTGCCCTTAAAAATCTTCTCGATAATGCGTTGAAATATTCCACAACCCAACCAACACTGATAATTTTAAGTAAGACAATCGAAATTTGTAACGACGGTAAAGCGCTTCCAGAAGAGAAACGCGACTTTTCTAAACCGTTTAACCGTGAGTATGAGAACTCCTCAGCAGGACTGGGGTTAGGGCTTTATCTCACACACTCCATTCTCCAAAAGCACGGGTTTAGACTTGAATACGATTATACTAATGGATTAAATTATTTTCGGATCGTTTTAAATAAGTCCGAGTAAAGCAACAAGTAACACTGGCGGAGTAATGACCAACCCTACTTTCATATATTCACCCCATCCGATCTTGACCCCTTTTTGCGCCAAAACATGAAGCCAAAGAAGTGTAGCGAGTGAACCGATCGGGGTCATTTTAGGTCCAAGGTTACATCCGATGATATTGGCATATGCCAATGCGCTGTTCCCCGCTTCGGCAATCGCAATGTCCATAATCATAACGGTCGGCATATTGTTCATCACCGAGCTTAGGATAGCGGAGAGGAAACCTGTTCCGATCACGGCATAAACATTTCCCATCCCTTGCAACTGCACTATAACGTCTGCGAGATAGGTGGTTAATCCGCCGTTTTTCAGCCCGTAGACGACGACATAAAGACCGATACTAAACCATACCACCTGCCATGGTGCCGCTTTGATCGTCATAATCGGCTTAGTCGCTTTAAAGTAGGTTGCGATGGCGAGGAATAGCAACGCACCTCCGAGGGCAAATACCGAGATAGGGAGATGATACGCATCCCCGATAAAATAACCTACCATGAGGAATCCCAAGAACCACCAGCTGAGGCGAAACATCGTCCTATTTTTGATGGCACTTTCCGGAGTGGCGAGGTTCTCGACATCGATATGGCTCGGAATATCTTTGCGAAAAAATAGCCACAGCACAACGAGTGAGGCAATGATACTAAGGAGGTTCGGGAGGAACATCGTCCGTGTGTATTCCCAAAAACCTATTTGGAAAAATCCTGCGGTGACGATGTTGGTGAGGTTGGAGATCACGAGCGGATTAGAGGCACTGTCACCGATGAATCCCCCCGCCATCAAAAATGCGAACATTGCAATAGGGCTTAGTTTGAGGTACTTCATCTTTGCCAAAATAATCGGGGTGAGTATCAGAGCCGCACCGTCGTTGGAGAAAAATGCCGAAACAAGTGCACCGAGGATCATCATATAGATAAACATCAAATGACCGTTACCGCCAGAGAGTCGCGCCATTTTGAGTGCCGCCCACTCAAAAAAGCCGATCTCATCGAGCACCATCGATAGGATGATAATACCGATAAACGCAAGTGTTGCATCCCATACGATAGAAGTAACCGTCAACACATCCTGAGGGCTTACCACACCGAGGATCACTGCTAGAGCGGCACCGACTACTGCCGTGGAACCGATCTGCAATCCTCGCGGCTGCCAAATGATGAAGATTAAGGTCACTAAAAAGATCGAAACGGCTAAGAGCATATAAAAATCCTTTTCCCGTCATTCCCGCGTATGCGGGAATCCAGTTTACAATAAGAAGAGAGATAGATCCCCGGGTCAAGCCCGAGGATGACAAATTACAAAATACAGATAAAGAAATTGTATCATAATATCAATATATCTTGATATATTATTTTTATTTTGTTACACTTTCATAAAATCAAGGAGTCCTTATGAAACGTTTGCATCTTCATATCAGTGTCAATGACCTCGAAAAAAACCGTCAATTTTACACCACATTGTTCGGCAGTGAACCGACCAAAGTCAAAGAGGATTACATCCAATGGCTCCTCGATGATCCCTATATCAATTTCGCTATCTCAACAGGCCGTGCAACAACCGGACTGAACCATTTAGGATTGCAAGTTGAAAGCGAGGAAGCGCTTGAGGCAATTGAGCAGCGTCTTATTGCCGGCAATATCATAGGCGAGAAACAGGAAGTTGCCCAGTGCTGTTATGCTTCGAGCAAAAAATACTGGGTTGAAGATCCGCAAAACATCATCTGGGAAAACTACCATACCATGGAACAAATCGAAGTGTTTGGCGGCGACAGTTTTACCGGCGGTGTCGGATGCTGTACCCCAAGTTTTTCACAAAACGGTAAATGGTCAACCGGCGACTGCAGTAACTAAGGATATTTATGGAAATATTTTTACAATCCGTATCCGCACTGAATGATGAAACCCGTATCAAACTCCTCTCCTTTTTGGATACACACGGCGCTCTGTGCGTTTGTGATCTCCAAGAAAGCTTCGGGATGCTACAGTCGCGTCTCTCTCGCCATCTAAAAATCCTCAAAGATGGTGGTTTTTTACGTGTGGATCGATGCGGGACATGGGCGTACTATTCTATCCGTACTCCGTTGGATCGCTTCCGAAGTGAAGCGTTGGCAGAAATCCGTTGTTTGGGAATTGAACTTCCCCCACTTATAAAAATATCAGAAACTGGAGATTGTAAATTATGAAAAATGTCCTTATCCTCTGTACCGGCAACAGCTGCCGCTCTATCATGGGAGAAGCTCTTATCAATGCTAAAATGGGAGATTGTGTATTTGCTCAAAGCTCCGGTGTTAAAGCCAGCGGAAAAGTAAATCCGAATGCCAAAGCTCTTTTGGAAGAGAAAGGGTACTGGAGAGAAGAGTACCACTCCAAAGTGATCGATACCGTCATCGACACTCCGTTCGATCTCATCGTCACCGTCTGCGATCATGCTCATGAGACCTGCCCGATGTTCCCTAAAGCGGTTAAAACGATCCATGTCGCATTTGAAGACCCAAGCGGTAAAGAGGTAGAGGAATATACCAAAACGCTTGCTCTAATCGAAGAGACCCTCTTGCCGATTATCAAATCCGAGTTGTGTGACTGATCATGTGGCAGGAGAGCGTTAACGTCATCGTGTATGATTGGCTAAAAATGCCTCATGGGGATAAACTCGCCGATGCACTCAATTTTTTCATCTACGATACAATAAAAATTCTCTTTTTACTCATCACGATTATATTTGCAATCACCCTTTTACGTTCCTATTTTTCAACCGAAAAAGTACGAGAGTATCTCAGTAAAAAGCACGAGTATACGGGGAATGTCCTCGCAGCACTCTTTGGGATTATCACTCCGTTTTGCTCGTGTTCGGCGATTCCCCTATTCTTGGGGTTTTTACAGGCACGGATTCCGCTTGGTGTAACGTTTAGCTATCTGATATCCGCACCGCTGAACAACGAAATCGCCATTGCAATGCTCCTCACCATGTTCGGATGGAAAGTGGCGACGTTGTATGTCGGATTCGGTCTTCTCGTCGCTATTATCGGCGGTATCGTGATCGGACGGCTCGGACTGGAAAAAGAGATTTTGATCGAGGTAAGGCCGATTGAGGGGGAGATTCGAGCCGAAAATCAGGTGATAGCGTTTAAAACACGCCTGAGCGACGCGTGGGATTACACCCTCGATATTCTCCGCAAAATTTGGCTCTATGTTTTGATCGGTGTCGGTGCGGGTGCTTTTATCCACGGATACGTCCCGACCGAGTTTATCACCTCTATGGCAGGAGCAGATAATCCGTTTGCTGTTCCTCTCGCAACACTGCTCGGAGTACCGATGTATTCCAACGCCGCAGGGGTGATGCCCCTCATCGAAGTACTTACCTCTAAAGGGATGCTTTTAGGAACGGCGTTATCGTTTATGATGGCGATCACCGCCCTCTCCCTCCCCGAAGCGATGATCCTAAAACGTGTGATGAGCCTCAAACTCATCGCCATCTTTTTCGGTACCGTGACCATAGGGATTATGGGTGTCGGGTATCTGTTTAATGCAATTTTATAGGAGTTAATATGAAAATCGAAATTTTAGGAACAGGGTGTTCCAAATGTAAAGCCCTCGAAGAGGCAACGAAACAAGCGGTAGCACAAAGTGGTAAATTCGCTCAAATTGAAAAAGTCGAAGATATCATAAAAATCATGGAATACGGTGTGATGAGTACTCCCGGACTCGTAATCGATGGTAAAGTTCTAAGTACCGGAAAACTTCTTACTGTTAATGAAATCGTAGAACTGATCAAAGCGAATTAAAGAGATGAAAATAATTGTATCTGCCTGACCCTCCAAGGTTACTAAAGGCACTGTCTTACTGACAATCTTATTGCTTAGCTGGATATTTACACGGTGACAAAGCCAAAGTGTTCATAAAATAAACATCGAAGAAATAAAATCAACATTAAGAAAAATGGATCAAAAGACATCCGCTATAATAATAAATATTTTTAAAAGAGACGGTATCCTCATCACTACACTATTCAAAAATCTTTCAGGTGATCAACGACGCGTCGCGCTGGTCATTCTACTTAATATTATTATTGTTATCATCGAAAGCACCGTTGGGGTCATCAGTGGCTCACTCGCCCTTCTCTCCGACGCATGGCATAACCTAAGTGATGTTCTAGCCCTAGTGGTAACGGTAATTGCGTTAGGCCTTGGTGCCCGAGCTGCCTCATCAACGATGACGTATGGATATGTACGTTCTGAGATGATGGCGACGTTTATCAATGCAGGTTTTTTATCTCTTTTGATGATATGGGTGGCAGTAGAAGCTGTCAATCGTCTTCTTCACCCTATACCAGTTGATGGATGGCTGACGATGATTACGGCTGGTATTGCGCTGATTGTCAATACCTCCAGTGCCATAATTTTAGGCGGACATGCTCATGCACACACTCATGACCATGACGAACACCACCATGATCTCAATGTTCGAGCCGCTTTTTGGCATATGGCAAGTGATGCTGTTTTATCATTGGCAGTTGTATTAGGTGGTGGAGCAATGATTTTATGGGGAATTCCATGGATTGATTCGGTTTTATCTCTCATGTTTGCAACGGTAATTTTAGTCGCCAGTGGTAAACTTCTCGCGCAATCGTTTTCCAGCCTTATGGATAGTACTAAACCTGCAATGTTAGTTAAACTGAAAGATCTTCTCATCAATAACCCTATGGTAATCCAAACACATGATGTTCACCTCATCCACCCTTCCAGTAAAGAGCACTATTTTTCGGCTCACATCGTACTGGATGAAACGCTCTCACTTAAAGAAGTTGAAGCCATCATCGAAGAGTTGCGTCATAATCTCTCACATGCAGGGGCAACCCATGTCCTGCTTCAGCCTGAAACAAAAAAGTATGCACAAGATAATGACACGCATTGCAATGGACATATAAAACATCACCATCATCATCATGAATAAAATAAACAAAAATATCGTCGCTTTAGGCGCCAATAGCTTTTTTACCGATTTTTCAACCGAAATGATTTTACCGCTGTTACCCATTTTTTTGGACCGTTTTTTACATGCGACCAAAGGAGAGATTGGTCTTATTGAAGGAACAGCAGAGCTTGGGGTTGCATTATTGATTGCACTTTCCGGTTTTTACTCGGATCGGCTAGGAAAGCGAAAAATACTTACAGTTATCGGTTATGGCCTCTCAAACCTCATCAAACCCTTCGCCTTTTTTGCCCAAAGCGCTACAATGATTGCAACCATCCGTATCGCCGATCGCGTAGGAAAAGGGATTCGCTCTGCCCCTCGTGATGCCCTCATCAGCCACTCTACCCCTAGAGAATCAAGTGGTTTTATTTTTGGTTTTCATAAGATGATGGACAGCGCGGGAGCGGTTGTCGGGAGTTTGAGTGCGTTTGGATTACTGTGGTTTTTAGGAGAGAGCGAAGCTACTTTTCGTACCATTTTTGCTCTAAGCCTCATACCTGGAATTATTGCCATGGCCATTCTCGTCTTTTTTGTTGTGGATGCCCCTTTTACTCCGGCACCCCATACGACGATTTCGTCCTGGAGCACTTAGTGCACCATTTTATTGGCTGGTCGCATTTCAAAGCCTTTTTAGCCTCTTTGCGATGAATTATTCCTTTATGATTCTCAAGGCTGGAGATAACGGTATGGCTTTGGCAATGATTCCTATGGCATATACCCTCTACAATCTTATACTCTCACTCTTTGCTATACCAATCGGTAAGATGGCAGATCGTTTTGGTAAAGCAACTCTTTTATCCATTATCTATATGGCATTTGGTTTAGGAGCATTGGCTATGACATCGGGCAGCATTTTGGGAGCATGGCTAGGATTTGCTATTTATGGTTTTTTTGCCGGAGGATTTAACTCTTTGGCAAAAGCCATTATCTCAAATACAGCTCCCACTAAACTTAAGGCAACTGCTTATGGAGTCTACTATACTTCTATTGGAGTATCTACCCTCATATCCCTAGTAGTCGCTGGCTGGTTATGGGATAATGTTGGCAGTACCCTTCCCTTTATGATTGCATCACTATCTGCCATCCTATTAGCCGGATTTCTTTTTGGAATGCGCAAACGATTTATCAGCGAATAAATAAATAATTTTAAAAGGTATAACCTATATGGATAGAGTAGACAAACAAGCATTTTATGATGATGCCATTTATGAGCATGGATTAACCTCAGAAGGTCTGAGATGGCATTCCAAACAATCACAAGAAATCCGTTTTCATGAGATTCTTTCCCTTCTACCCTTCAACACTGCGTCTATCGTCGATGCAGGATGCGGATTTGGAGATTTATATCTCTATTTGCTTTCAAAAGGTAAAAATGGTGTTGATTATGTCGGACTGGATGCTCTTGAGACTATGGTCAAAGAAGCACAGCAACGAACCGGAAAACCGATTCTTCAATGTGATATTTTACATGATCCTCTAATCGAAGGGGAATTTTATATATGCAGCGGTGCGCTTAATATCCTCACACGTGAAGGTGGCTACTTATTTATTCAACGTTGCTATGAAGCGTCTACAAGAGGATTGATTTTTAACTTTTTGGAAGGGAAAAAAGAATCCAAGACCTACAATTATCTCCAAGCCAATAAAATTGAAAAACTGGGTCAAAAATTAGGAGCACGAATCATTTATCGTCGGGGATATTATGACAATGATTGCACAGTTGCATTTTATAAATCGTAAAGGCCTCATCAGTGAAAACAAAAAATCTTACTAATGTATTTTATCAATGGGAAGGTGACATTCTTGTCCTCAATGTTTTAGGAACCCCAAGTGCCAAACGAGATGCCATTGGCAAAGCCAAAGGAAATCAGCTTAAAATAAGTGTTACAGCCGCACCAGTCTCCGGTAAAGCAACCGACCATATGGTTCGTTTTTTGGCAAAAGAATTTAAAGTTTCACCATCAGACTTCGAGGTGGTATATGGACGTATGAATGTGAACAAACAGCTTCGGATTAAAGCTCCAAAAGAGCTCCCAGCACTCATAAAACCAAAAGAATAAATTTTACCTTCTAGCTAACAACACTCTTTTGCTCGGTGAATCGCTTTGTCGATGTGATCCACGATATTGGCTTCCCCAATTTTTTTATCCAATTTTGAGTTATGGATATACATCCGTACCGTTTTATTGACTCCCGATAATATCAAGACGGAATGTTGTTCTTGAAGTCTTTGGTTTAACACTTCCAAAGCATGAAGCCCAGCTGCATCAATCATCGGTACATGACGAAGCCGTAAAATAAATGCCTTCGGCGGAGCTTCAAAAAGGGCAAGAGTATCCAGCAATTTTTCTGCAATTCCAAAAAAGAGCGGTCCGTTGATTTCATACACTTCGACTCCGACAGGAATGATTTTTTTAGATGTCGCATCCGGATCATCATTCTCTTCATCATCTTCGTTATACGATTTAATCTCCACAGCCTGCATCATAGAATGAATAAATAAGATCGCGGCAAGAGATATTCCAGCCTGTATCGCGAAATTCAAATCAACCAAAACCGTCAACGAAAAAGTGACAAAAAGGACAACACGATCCGAGCGAGGAGCTTTCATGATAGAACGGATATGTTTGATCTCCGACATATTCCACGCCACCACTATCAAAATAGCGCTCAGAGCGGCCAGCGGGACTTTAACAATCATTGGAGCCAAAAGTATCATAAAGACTAACAGCCAAAAAGCATGCATGATTCCCGATACCGGAGATACTGCACCCGCTTTAATATTCGTCGCCGTTCGAGCAATGGCTCCAGTAGCAGGGAGTCCTCCAAACACAGACGATGCGATATTAGCAACTCCTTGCGCTAAAAGTTCGGTATTAGGTTTATGTTTTGTCCCCGCCATTCCATCCGCCACAACAGCAGAGAGGAGCGATTCTATCGCAGCTAAAACGGCAATCGTAATCGCATCTGGAAACAGCAATCGAATTTTTTCAAACGTAATAGCAGGAAAGCTAGGAGTTGGAAGCATCGAGGGAATAGCACCGAAACGGCTCTCGATGGTATCGATCGGTATGTTTAATAGCCATACGGCTAACGCTGAAAGTACTACCACTACAATTGGGCCGGGAATCTTCGGATATTTCTTGGTCATCAAAAGGATAATACCGATGGAGATTAAGGCAACGATGACGGCATAAAAATTGGTTTCATGCAGATGGGTGATATAAAGAATGAGCTTGTCAATAAAATCAGGAGGCATCGTGGTAATGGACAAACCGAAAAAATCGCGTAATTGCGAAAAAACGATCAGTAAAGCGATACCAGAAGTGAACCCCGTGATAACAGGATAAGGGATAAATTTAATGAGTTCCCCTGCACGGACAAAGGCCATAATTATTAGCAAAAATCCTGCCATAATTGTGGCTAATACTAACCCTTCATAACCGTGCTTCATTGCTACAAGAGCAACGGTAACGATAAAAGCAGCAGTTGGACCACCCACTTGATAACGGCTGCCTCCCAGTGCTGAGATCAAAAATCCTGCTACTATCGCGGTAAAAAGACCTCGTTCAGGGGGAAGATTCGAAGCAATCGCAATCGCCATAGCAAGTGGTAACGCAACAATAGCGACCGAGAGTCCAGAGAGAGTATCTTTAAAAAAATCTTTTTTAGAATAGCCATTTTTTTTAATATAGGTAATAAGTTTTGGCTCTAAAAGCTTGTATAAGCTTTTTGTCATTTTATCATCCTGTAGATATTTAATTGCGTAAGTCTATAGCAGAGTCTCTTAATAAAGAAGGATATTCAAACATGAAGTCTATTTTATAAAATCTCTAAACTACTGATAAAATTCGTCTCCAATAGTACTTCAAACTCTTCGACTTTAACAGGTTTACTGCATACATAACCTTGAAAATAACGGCAGTTAAAATATTCTAAAAACTTCAACTGATCCATCGTTTCTACCCCTTCCGCAATAACATCCAATTTGAAAATAGATGCCATTGCAACAATAGTCTCAACCAGTGCTGCATCATCACTATTTTCTATAATATCCCGAATAAAACTGCGGTCAATTTTCAACGTCGAAATCGGGAGTTGTTTTAATGAGCTTAACGAGGAATATCCTGTACCAAAATCATCCATGGACATTCCAATCCCAAGAGTTTTTAACTGCTTCATTTTTTCAATAATCATATCCATCTTTTCAATAATCACTGATTCGGTTAACTCTATTTCAAGCATGGAAGGTTCAATCCCGGTTTGGGTAATAATATCTGTAACCTTAGAAACAAAATCATTTTGCCGAAATTGGATAACACTCACATTTACAGCAAGTCGTTTCATCTCACTTCCTCGGGAGTGCTTATTTTTCCAGCTTACAAACTGTGCACATGCTTCTTGAAGTACCCAATCCCCAATAGGAATGATCAATCCACACTCTTCAGCAATACTGATTATCTCATCAGGCATGACCAGTCCCATCGTAGGATGATTCCAACGTAATAGGGCTTCTGCTCCAACAATATTTTTTGATTTTACTTCTACTAATGGTTGATAATAAACTTCTAGCTCACCATTTTTAATGGCATTACGAAGACCATTTTCTAAAAAAATCTGTTTTTTAATCCATTGGTCCATTTGCTCTTGGTAAAAACGGGTAGTGTGACGTCCCTCTTTTTTTGCTTGATACATTGCCGTATCTGCAAATTTCAGTAAATCATCGGCAGTATGTTCATCTGAACTTACCAATGAAATTCCAATGCTGGAACTTGTAATGATCGGTTCATTCAGTCCCACATCAAAAGCTTTTGAGAGAATATCATGAATTTTTTCAGCAACAACTTCTGCCCTTGTTGCAGCCAGATGAGGATCAGTACCCAACTCATTCAGTAAAATAACAAATTCATCACCACCCAAACGCGCTACAGTATCTCCCTCACGACATACACTTACCAGCCGTTTAGCCGTTTCAATGAGTAATGTATCTCCAATATGGTGTCCCAATGAATCGTTCACACTTTTAAAATGGTCCAAATCCAAGAACAATACCGCCAACAAATTACGATGACGTCTATATTGAGCTAAAGACTGCTCGATACGATCTTCTAGCAATAAGCGATTAGGAATATCCGTGAGCGCATCAAAATAAGCTTGATGCTGCATTTTTTCTTGGACTATCATCCTTTCACTAATATCATTGATAATCGCAACTCCCCCGATAATAGTTCGATTGGCATCATAAATCGGTGATGTTTTGAGCGTAATCCAAAGCTGAAGCTTGTTAATCATTGTCGTATAAGGACCCTCATAAAATCCTTTTTCACCTCTTTGGTGGGCGCTAACAGCTTCATTCAAACACGGATCAGGGAGATTATTTAAATCCAGTCCAACCATCCGCTCCTGACTAATTTTAAGAATATTCAGCATCTCAGCATTCGAGTTCAACACAATCAAATCGTTGTTGTAAAAAAAGATCCCCGTCGGTGCTTCTTTGAAAATTGTTTCGAAATGCTCTTCAGAAAGATCTAATTCTTTAGTCGCTTTTTCATGCAGTATTTTTGATGTTAACGCACTTTTAATGTTAATATTTATCCGCTTTGAAGCACTGATAAGCAAAAGATAATAAATTACTATAAATATTCCCATCATCTTAAATTCAAATCCACCGTGAAAAAATATCACAACAACCAGTGGAACTAAAAGAAGAGCTAAAAAAATCATTGCAACTTTTAGCAAAGAAGCAAGAGTACCTGATGCAACAGAGGCGATACCAGTTAATAAAAAGATAAGAAAAAATTGTTGTGACAGACTGGATGATTTAAAAATAAAAAAAGCAACACTCCCCCACACTATAGCAGAGGCATACATTGCGTAAACAAGCCGCTTTTCAAATATTTTATTGTCGTAGCTATCGGGATAGGTATAATAAGAATTTAAAGCCCATAAACGCCAAATCAAAGTTATACTAACTGCGGCCAACCAAACTAAAACCGGTTTTTCAAGAGGAGTTGAAGCAAAAATATAAACAACAATTAATGCACCGAAAAAAAGAGCAAATACTGAGGCCAATGCCTGTTTATACATAATTTTTACTTGTTCTTGATGCATATGAGCATTTTCTTCTTCACTGAGTTGTAACAAAAAATCTTTTTTTCTAAAAATCATACCACTCCACTTTTATTATTATTATTTGGAAAGTAAAGAATAACGCAAACTTGTTAAAAAACAAATGTCACTGTGTTACAATTGCATTCTAATGGGTAAAATTATTTTTCTTATCAGTCTCTTTCTGTCTCAGCTTTATGCGAATACTCTTCAACAGAGCTATACCTTTACTAAAGCAACAATTATGTCATCCGATTTGAATGTTAGCTGTCCAAAACAGTTTGAAATTATCCTTATCCCTGATGGTAAGACTTCATATCGTATAAATGCACAAGTACTTCTCAAAACTTTTGAGCTCAACGGATGCACACTTGATAGCGGTAAAGTTCGGTTTGTTACCTTTTTGAAGCGAAGTGATACCGACTATACCTTGCTTCAAAATCAGCTCACTACTTTTTATACCGAGCAATACCCTACCATTATCATCCAATCCATCCAGATTTTTCCTCATGGCTATCTGCAATCACTTCCCAATAACGCCCATGCTGTTTTTGATATAGATATGGCGACCAAAAATAAAGGTACTTTTTACGTCCCCGACAACAATGGTATTCGTCACTATTTTGATTTCACGGTTGATGCAAGCCTAAGCGTCCTTCATACAACACAAAAAGTATCTCGAAAAGAGGTCGTTTCACTCAATAATTGTGCGATAAAAACAATTCCTTTTACTACATTTAAAAGTAAACCTCTCATTTCTCTTCCAGAGACAATGAGTCGATTTAAAACATCACTAAAAGATGATACACCCATAATAGAACGCCAAATCGAATCTATCCCTCTCGTTTTACGCGGTTCAAAAGTGAGTGTTCAAGTCAAAAATGACACTGTAATTGTTGAGTTTATCGCAACAGCCATGCAAGAGGGTGCACTGTATGATATTATTACAATCGAAAAAGCCGACAATAAACGGGTTCGTGCCAAAATAATCGGAGAAAATGCAGTGGAGCTTCAATGAAAATCGTCGTAGGTATAAGCGGAGCCAGCGGTGCTTCTTTGGGACTTAAATTTTTGCATGCACTTCCTGCTGATATCATCAAGCATTTAATTGTATCTGAACATGCCAATATCGTTTTGGAAAAAGAAGAAAATACTAATCTTCATCAAAATACTGAAATATGGGCTTCTGTAGCATCAGGTTCATACGGTGCTGATGCGATGATTATCACACCGTGCAGTATGAATACCCTCGCTAAAATTTCCTGCGGGATCGCGGACAATCTTATAACGCGTGCGGCAAGTGTGATGATAAAAGAGCGTAAAACATTAATTTTAGCGCCGCGAGAAATACCGTTTTCATCAATTGCACTGGAAAATATGCATAAACTGTCCATGATGGGAGTCATCATCGCACCCCCGGCTTTGGCGTATTATGGAGAACAAACAACTTTGGAAGATATGGAAAATTTTATGATAGGCAAATGGATGGATTTGATGAAAATTGAGAATAATCTTTATAAACGGTGGAGCGGCGAATGAAATGCAACACAATAGCCCTTTATCCAGGGACCTTTGATCCTGTTACCAATGGTCATTTTGACATTATTGAGCGAGGCTTAAAACTGTTCGACGAAGTGATTATTGCTGTGGCAGATTCGAGAGACAAGCGTCCTATGTTTAGCCTAGAAGAGCGAGTAGAGATGACGAAACTTACTGTCAAAGATTTAGATCGCGTGCGGGTCGTCGGCTTCGATAATCTAACAGTAGAGCTTGCTAAAACATTAGGTGCAACCGTCCTTATTCGTGGTCTTCGTGCGGTGAGTGATTTCGAGTTTGAGCTGCAACTTGGCTACTTAAACCACTCCCTCGATCCGGATATTGAAACCGTTTATTTGATGCCTCGCCTCAAACACGCATTTATCAGTTCTTCCATCGTCCGGAATCTACTGAAATTCAATGGTAAGACCGATCACCTTCTCCCCGCATCGGTTCAAAATGTTATTGGGAGTATGAAATCATGTACATTGCAATAGAGGGGATTGATACGGCGGGTAAAAGCACCCAGATTGAGTGCCTAAAATCGCTTTTTCCGGAAGCTGTTTATACCAAAGAACCGGGAGGAACTCCTGTCGGTGTAGAAATACGCTCTATGGTGCTGCACGGAGAACTTAAAAGTAAAATGGCAGAATTGCTCCTCTTCTTAGCCGATCGTGCTGAGCATACTGAGAGCATCATATTGCCTAATATTAATTCTCTGATCATCAGTGATCGTTCCGCTGTTTCTGGGGTTGCATACGCTTTAGTACAAGATATTTGTGATATTAAGACACTTGTATCTCTTAACACACTTGCTACTGGCGGAAAGCTCCCTGAGAAAGTTTTTATCCTAAAACTTTCTCCACAAGAACTAGCAAATCGACTCTCACAAAAAGAACATGATGTTATCGAATCTCGAGGAATTAACTACTTGCTTAATATTCAAGAAGCTCTTATAAAAGCATCCCAAGAACTGGGGATACAAACCTTTGTAATCGATGCGTCACAATCTATAGATACTATTACAAACGAGATCGCCGATCTCATAAAAGGAAACGAATGATTCAATCTTTACGCGGAATGAATGATATTCTCTCAAACGACTATGAACGTTTTGAGTATTTTATTTCTACTGCTTCCACTATCGCTAAACGTTACGGTTTTCATTACATCGAAACCCCGCTTCTGGAAGAAACAGCTCTCTTCAAGCGCTCCGTCGGTGAAAGCAGTGATATCGTAGGTAAAGAGATGTATCAGTTCACTGACAAGGGTGGCAACGACGTATGCTTACGCCCCGAGGGAACAGCAGGAGTAGTTCGTGCCTTTGTCCAAAACAAGCTGGATAAAAAAGGGGGAATTCACCGCTTTTACTATCATGGATCAATGTTTCGCTACGAACGTCCCCAAAAAGGTCGGTTACGTCAGTTTCACCAGTTTGGAGTAGAGAGTTTTGGTGTGGATTCCGTCTATGAAGATGCATTGATGATTATGATGGTTGCTGATATTCTAAAAGCTTTGGGGATCGGTTACAGCCTAAAACTTAACTCTCTGGGTGATCAAAACTGCATGCCTGCTTATCGTGAGAAACTCATTGCTTTTATCGATACCTGCGGAGATGCTATTTGCGAAGACTGCCAACGCCGTAAATCAACCAATCCAATCCGTGTATTGGATTGTAAAAATCAAGCATGCCAAAATCTTTATACCCAAGCACCAAAACTCCTCAATCATCTCTGCGCAGGGTGCGAAAGTGATTTTGAAACCCTTAAATCAATTTTAGATCAACATGAAATCAATTATGAACTTGATACCAATCTCGTTCGTGGACTGGATTATTATTCTAAAACTGCCTTTGAATTTGTCAGTGATGAAATCGGCTCTCAAAGTGCTATTGCCGGCGGAGGCCGCTATGACCGTCTTATCGAATTTTTAGACGGGAAGCCAACCCCTGCTGTAGGATTTGCTCTAGGGATTGAGAGACTCATGGAGCTCATTGTAATGCCTGAACCCGTGCGTGAGGGATATTATCTGGGTGCGATGGAAGAGGAGTCGTTACCGCTCATTCTCAAAGCTGCTGAAAATTTTCGTAAAACGGATAAAGCTGTCGTTGAATATGACGCCAAAAGTCTTAAAAATCACCTCAAAGGGGCCGATCGTATCAATGCTCGCTATTGTGCAGTAATCGGTGAAAATGAACGGCTGAATAATACGATTTGGATAAAAGATTTGGTTGAACAAAAAGAGTCTACTATTTCACTTAAAGAGGGAACTAATGAATAATTACGGTATTGATATTTGGGGTGAAAACAACTTTATGATCGATCAAGGAATGATAAAAGTTAACTACAAAAGTTCTCCCTCGTTGATTGAAATTGCCCATAAAATTCGTAAAACGAATCTTAGCGGTCCCTTGATTTTACGTTTTCCGCATCTTATTGGAAAACAAATCGATTTACTTTACTCAAACTTTCAACGTGCCATTTTTGAAAACGATTACACCGGAAAATTTCGTGCCGTATTTCCTCTAAAAGTAAATCAATTTCCAGAAGCTGTTGATGCTATTGTCGAGCACGGTGAAAAATTCGGTTATGGATTAGAAGCGGGTTCCAAAGCAGAACTCGCCCTCGCAATGGCAAAAACCCCTTTAGGTTCTCCTATCACCGTCAATGGTTTCAAAGACGAAGAGATGGTTACCTTAAGCTTCATTGCCGCACAAATGGGTCATGACATTACCATCACTATCGAGGGGATTGGTGAACTTGAATGGATTATTGATGTAGCGCAGTCGTGCAATCTCAAAGTTCCCAATATCGGTATTCGTATTCGTCTCCAAAGCGAAGGCAGTGGAATCTGGGCTAAAAGCAGCGGTTTAAGTGCTAAATTTGGTCTTACCTCTACTGAGCTTATTGAAGCCATGAGTATGCTGCAAGAACACAATATGGTGGAACATTTTACGATGATTCATTTTCATGTCGGCTCACAAATGCAAGATATCTCAACACTCAAACGTGTCTTACGTGAATCGGGTAATATCTATGCTGAACTCAAAAAAATGGGAGCCACGGCACTGGGAGCTATCAATATCGGCGGAGGATTGGCAGTTGAATATTCTCAGCATACTTCCACACGACTTCGCAACTACACCCTAGAAGAGTTTTCAAACAGTGTCGTATTTTTGCTTCGTGAAATTATGAATGCAAAAGGCGTTGACCATCCCGATATTTATACCGAATCAGGGCGATTTATCGTAGCGTCACACTCCGTTTTGATTACACCTGTTCTGGAGCTTTTTTCACACGATTATCAAGAAAAATCTCTCAAACTCAAAGAGAAAAATCCACCATTAATCGAAGAGTTGCGTGAATTAAACGCTCTTCTTTCCCCACGTACCTGCATCGAATACATGCACGATGCACTCGACCACATGGAATCATTACTCACTCTTTTCAACCTAGGACACATTGATCTTTTGGATCGTTCCAATGCTGAAATCTTAGTTCATCAGATTATCAAAAAATCACTTTATCTCTCTCAAGACAACCTTGTACCCGAAATCGAGCGTCTTCAAGTCAAACTGCAAGAGCGTTATCTCATTAACAGCTCCATTTTCCAAAGTATCCCCGATTACTGGGGATTACAACAACCCTTCCCTATCATGCCGCTTGATCGTCTCGACATCCCTGCCATTCGTGCAGCGAGTCTTTGGGATATTACCTGCGATAGCGATGGGGAGATAAAATTCAAACCCGAGACTCCTTTGTATCTCCACGATATTGATTTGGACGAAGAGGAATATTTCCTCGCCTTTTTCAACGTTGGAGCCTACCAAGAGACATTGGGTATGAATCACAACCTCTTTACTCACCCCAGTGAATGTACGATTCTCATAAATGACACAGGATATGAGATTGAAAACTTCACCGAATCGGATAATGTCCTTAATATTCTCGAAGATATTGGGTATGACAGCTCAAAACTTCTAACCAACCTTAAAAATAAACTGGCAACCAGTGAATTTATGGCAGAAGAAGAAAAAACTGATACACTTCAAAAACTCGAAATGTACCTTTACCAAAATGGTTATTTACGCACAACAAGATAAGGATTTTTTTTGGGACTTTTTTCTGAAATTAGCGAAGATTTTTCAAATGTTTACAAAAACGACCCTGCAATCAGCTCACGATTAGAGTTATTATTTAACTACCCGGGAGTATGGGCGATTTTTTGGTATCGCATTGCCAATCGACTTTATCGAAATAATTTTAAAGCTTTCTCTCGTCTTATTATGGGAATCAATCAGATTATTACGCATATAGACATACACCCGGGAGCTACAATAGGACGACGTGTTTTCATCGACCATGGTACAGGTGTTGTTATTGGACAAACAGCAGTTATCGAAGATGATGTCCTCATCTATCAAGGTGTCACACTAGGCGGAGTCAGTTTGACAGCAGGTAAGCGCCATCCTACAATCAAACGTGGTGTGGTCATCGGTGCAGGAGCCAAAATTTTGGGCAATATTACCATCGGTGAGAACTCCAAAGTAGGAGCCAACTCCGTTGTTGTACGAAATGTTCCTGAAAACAGTACTGCTATCGGGATTCCAGCTCATGTGATACAAAAAGGTCGAGACAAAGATCCTTTTAGCCATAACAAACTTCCCGATATTAATAAAGAGATGTTTGAATACCTTCTCAAACGTGTTGCGGTTTTAGAACACTACATGGTTCAAGACAACACCGAAATTCTTGAGCAAGATCTTCAACTCGAAAATATTTATGAATCGTTCATCAAGGCAATGAAAAATTAATCTTAGGCAGTGAGAAGTGAACAGAGTTCTTTTAAAAATTATTTTTCTTTTCACTTTTCTTTCTTTCCACTCACTCCAAGCAACTGTACTTAGTTCTCAGCAGCTCCGTTCTGGCCTCTCAAAAAATGATTTCATAACAACTCTTTCCTATCTAAGCACTCATAAATCGGATGAAGATCAACTGTGGTATTGGCTTGATCTTGCACGACTTCAACAAGCGAATGGTGAGTTTAGAGCTTCCATCCTCTCTTTTGAAAAAGCGTATGCTATTTTGGATGATTTTGAGAACAGAGCAACGATAAGTATCCGTAATGTTGGTTCTTTTTTAGGCTCATCCTTTCTTTCAAAAGGGTCTCAGACGTACTATGGCAAAGGATATGAGCGAACGCTTATGCACACCCTTAATGCTCTCAACTACGCTATGTTAGGTGATCTTGAGGGGTCTGCCGTTGAACTGCGCCGAATGGAATTACGCCAAGAATTTTGGTTACAAGAAAGTGAAGAAAAAATCAAAGATGCCTCCGATGAAAAAATAAAGGCAAGAGAGCAAGGAAGCGACATTTCTTCTATTCCATCAGGATATTCGATGGGAGTTCTACTCGAAGATGCTGATGTCAGAGCTATGGCAAACAATTATCAAGACCCTTTTTCCTATACGTTAAGCAGTATTATTCATGATATTTCCGGGCTTTCACCACTACTTGGGAACTCATCAGAAATTAGCTTAAAACGCTCTATTGCTCTCAATCCTGAGAGTGAAAAAGTTTTTGTAAAATTACCCTATTCTCTTCCTTCAAAAGAAAAAATGAAAATCACCGTCATTGTTCTATCCGGTCTTGCTCCTTCCCTAAAAGTTGAAAAAATACGCTTTCCGATTTTTCAAGGTGCCAGTTATACCAGTATCGATCTACCCTCTTATTCAATACCTATTAATGATATTTATCCCCCTTCCATATCGACATCTCAATTAAGTATTCAGCCACCAAGACTTTTAAAAAGTGATCTCATGGCGTATAAAACGCTCAAAGATGAGCTTCCTGCAGAACTCGCGAAATCAATTGTACGGGCTACGACCAAAGGTGTAGTTGCGAAACAGGCCAATGATCATTTTGGTGACATGGGAGGGCTTATAGCTTCTTTGCTCATGGATATAGGGAGTTCTTACTCGGATTCTGGATTTAGAAACTGGGAAATGCTGCCAAATTCTGGCTATCTAGCACAACTCGAAGCAAAAAAAGGTGAAACCGTTACCATTACGCTCAATAACCATCAAGAATCAATAATGCTTCCTAGTAACAAAAAAGGGGTTATAATACTCGTATCATACTTAACCCAAAACAACATAAGGATAGATCATGTATCGTACTAAAAACTTCATAATCACATTTGCTGCCACTACACTTCTAGTAGCTTTTTTTACGGGGTGCGCTTCTAAAGATGTGACAATTATAGGAGAGAAACGAGTTGATATTATTGATCACAGAACGTTTAAAGAGGGAAACTTTATTAAAGCTGTTATTGATCTTGAAAATAATGATTATGACAATGTAGAAGGTTTTGTGTATCGCATAGAGTGGTTTGATAAAGATGGAATCCTCAAAGAAGCAACTGCATGGAAGCCGATAGTTATTCATAAAAATCAAAAAATACAAATTGTTGAGATGTCCAATCTCCCTGACGTTACCACCTATAAAATCGTGGTCTCAGTACCCGAAAAACTTTAATAAGGAATCACAATGACTAAAACAACACTTATTCTTTCAATTACAACAGCTGCACTCTTTGTAAGTGGGTGCTCTACTTCTGGTGGAGCTGGCATGGTCGGCTATGATTCCAATGTCAAATACGGCGATGCCAAAGCCGTAGAAACAGTAACCGCTGATTTTGGGTCAACTGATTTGCAAAGTACGGCTGAAGCACTTACTCAGTCACTTCTTGAATCTCGTTATATCTCAAAAGCAACACAACCACCAAAAGTACGCCTTCGTACGGTTAATAATCTAACGTATGAGCATATTGACACCAAAGCAATTACAGATAAAATCCGTATAAAATTACTCAAATCTGGACAAGTACGTTTTTTAGCAGACAAAGCCAATCTTGATGAAGTTTACGATGAACAGCAGTTAACCGCATCCACTGCAGTAAAAGAAAACAGTAAAAACATTGAAGAGGCTAATTATATTGTAACCGGGAATGTGCGTTCTATCAAAAAGGCAAATGACAGTGTAAAAGATGTCTATTACAATGTTTCACTTGAATTGGTTAATCCGCAAACGGGAGAGATAGTCTGGGCAGATGAAAAAGAAATACGCAAAGTTACTTCTAAATCTTCAGTAGGCTGGTAAGCCTACTATATCCCCTCACTAGGGTTGATCACTTCAACAACATCCAAACCAAATCCGCTTAACGCAGCAAACTCGACATTTTTAGAATCGGCGATAAGTCGCATATGACGTACACCCAAAATTTTGAGGATCTGAGCTCCAATGCCGTATTCTTTCATATTTGCCGAATGATGCTGTGGTTTGTTAATAAACAATAAGACACCACTGTTTTGTTTCAAGTAGTGTATCGAATCAATAAGTTGAGAATAACGGTTTTGATTGAGTAAAAGATCAATATCAGGGATGACATTATGAACTCTCACGTTCGCGGTTTCCCCTGCTTTGTAAAAAACAATCGCCGTATGCTGATCGCCTTGATGATCCTCAAAACAATATTTTTTGACATGAACACCAAAAAACTCAATCTCTTCTTCTGAAATTGCTTTGACCAATATTTCATTGGCGAGACGATACTCAACGATATCTGAAATATAAACCGTTTTGAGTGAATGCTTTTGGGCAAAAACATCCAGATCATCCCGTCGCGCCATAGAGCCGTCTTCTTTCATAATCTCACAAATAACCGCAGATTCTGCCAAACCGGATAAACGACACAAATCAACTGATCCCTCCGTATGACCGATACGAACCAACGTGCCACCCTCTTTTGCAATCAAAGGGAAAATATGCCCCGGCATCACCAGCTCAGTCGCATGACTTACCGGATTTGCCAAAATTTTGATCGTCATGTCTCGTTCATGCGTAGAAATACCTGTAGTAGCCGCTGTAGCATCCACAGAGACCGTAAAGGCTGTCTCATGCATAGATGAATTGGTTTTTACCATAGGCTCCAAATTTAGACGCTTAGCGATGCTTGGATTTATAGCAACACAAATAAGCCCTTTGGCATGAGTAGCCATGAAATTTACATGATCCGGAGTCGAAAAAACAGACGCATAAACCAAGTCACCCTCATTTTCACGATCTTCGTCATCGACCATGATGACCATGCGTCCTTTTTTAAACTCTTCTATTGCTGCTTGTACGCGAAGTATTGCTGACATGAATATCTCTTTTAATTAATATATTACTAGAGATTATAATCAAAAAGGATTAAAAAAGCATCACATTCTAAATGAAACGATTTATTTTTTAAAAGCTTTGAAAAACTCTTGACAAATTCAGAAAAAGAGTCTATAATTTCGGCCTCACAACGAGAACGTTGGGGTGTAGGCAAATGGTATGCCAACAGTTTTTGGTACTGTAGATTGAAGGTTCGAGTCCTTCCACCCCATCCATTTTATACCGCGGAATAGAGCAGTCCGGTAGCTCGTCGGGCTCATAACCCGAAGGTCGTAGGTTCAAATCCTGCTTCCGCAACCAAAACTAGACATTAGATTTTTTAATAACTACAATTCGACTTAAAGCCCTCACTTTTTAATATCGCGGAATAGAGCAGTCCGGTAGCTCGTTGGGCTCATAACCCAAAGGTCGTAGGTTCAAATCCTGCTTCCGCAACCAACAAACCCCTAAAATAGCCACTTCAAATCCCTTCAAAAAATCTTTACACTCTACTTTCCATAAAGTTTTCATCTCAATGCTATTCTTTTTAATCAGAAAATTTTCATATAAACATGAGCACTTTTACAGGTGATATTTTGATTATTTTTTTAATTTTCATTTTTTTTTGCTGTAAATATTACTTATTTAAGGTTTACTGTAAATATATCTTTCCCACCTATTTCCCACCAAGAATATTTTTTCTAAAATTAAACATAGTATCTTACATAATTATTCAACCGAATCATTCACTGTCAATTATAGCTAGTTGATGATACAGTCTACACAGCTTTATACATTGACGTATCTTTCTGTATCTCCGAAAGGACTGAAAGAACTGGTTTTATTTCTTTTTTTTGAAATAAAAGAAGGGAAGTTCATAGATAATTGCATTGAAGTCTCTTTCGTGTTTTCCTTCTTTATTAGCATTTCACACATATGATAATTAATGTGAGCAGAATAGAGAATTTTTATTCATCATCGCCATAGGGTAATTCCAACGCTTTAATATGCGATATAGCATTTCCTGCAATTCCTTGGAGTGAACCGTACATCTCAGTGGTATTAGCAAGTACACCATCAATAAGCTTTTGTCGTCGTTTCCAGCTCGCCATGAGGGATCGTTTTTCTTTTTCTAACTCCTCTTGCATCACTATAAAACCATCTACGATCGTCCCTAATTGCATTGCAAATTCGTTGCCTGTGAGATAACTGTAAAGCAAGCTCATCTTGTCCGCTTTGTTGTCTTCTTTTTGGACCGCTTTTTGGGTGGTTATCAGTGATTGTCGCAGCAGTGAAACAGAACCCTTGAACTCATCGAGACTGCATACCCACACGCCTTCCACAAATCCCATTCTTTCCATACCGGCAGGATAGACAGAAGTAACGAGAACACCGATATCTGCATTGGCTCTTAGCATGTCTTGTTTGAGTTTACCTACCCAGTCACTGCTCCAGGCTTTGGTATTTTTACTCTCATAGCATATTGTGCCGCAATTTTGCACCTCTCTCGTGTGCACTACCTGCACGCAATCTGCGCCGAATGCTCCTTTTTTGACTTCTCCAATCGCATCAAAAGGAAATTGCGATGACAGCCACTCTTCGATAGCCAGCTCTTGCACTTCGCCTTGGAGCTGCATACTTCCTTGATCGGCTTTTCGTTTCATCTCTTCAATCAGTCGTTTTTGATCATCCAGCTGTTTTTCTTTTTCCTTGAACTTCAACTCGTTCTCGTCTTGAAGCTGTTTGGTGATTTTCTCTTTTTCAGACATTAGCTCTTTGGTAAATGCCAGTTGTGCTTCTATTTGAATCTTGGAACTCAACTCATCTTTTTCTCTTTTGAGCCGTTCTATTTCTACTTTGCTGTTGTTAAGTTCTTTAACCTGCTCGCTTTTGGCTTCTAGCTCTTTACGCATAGCATCCATGGCGGTACTTTGTTCACTCATGATGGTTTGTTTGATTTGTTCCGTTAGGCTTGCTTGCAGCGTATTCTTTTCTATGCGCAGCTGCTCTTGTGTTGCCTTGCGCACACTGTCGTCAAACTTCTCCTGTTGCTCTGCGAAACTTTCCTCTTTGGCTTTGAGGGTATCCAAATGTAATTTATATTCTTTACGTTTGGCTTCTATTTCTGCTTCTTGCTTCTTTTTTTCATCCAGCCATTCTTGCTTATGCTTATTTTCAAGCTGATGATAAAGCGCTTCGTTGATATCGATTTCTATCCCACAGTTTGGGCATTTAATGGTTGTTTTGTTGGTCATAGTGTCTCCAATTTAGTTTATCTCTCTCACTCTTCGTAAACGAGGGATAGTTGTTTTATAAAAATACTGCCAATAGATATTAATCAATCAAAATCGCTTCACGTTTCCAAAATCTAAAATCAAGATTCATATGTCTGAGTGCGATTGATGAAAATATCAAGTATGCCACTGTCTGAAGAAAAAACCATGGCAGATTGTTCATAGTGGCTACTCCTAAATACAGCAAGTCCGCTGCAATAAATAAAACAAATCCAGCCGCCACGAGCCGATCATTTTTAAATGAGATGAAAAAGGATCCTACAAGGGCAAGTGATGAGGGGACAATATCAAAGCCAATGGTGAATGCTTCTGAAAATACTGAAAAGAAAAGAGTAAGCGTGACAAGGGTTGCTAATATTGACAATACTGCCAGCACTAACGACGAATGGGTACGAAGCATCAAAGCACTTGTGATCCCGAACAAAATCATTTGTGTCGCCATTGAACTAAGTCCTAAATCTGCTGCAACAACAAAAAGTAAAATATTGGAAGCTGCAAACGATCCTCCACCGATGGTCCAGAGATTGCGAGCTTTCGTAGCGTCTTGCTCAATTGCGGCCATAGATACGGCTAAGGCTCCAATTATGCCAAAAAACATTGCTACAAATTCATAGTTCATCTTACCATTTTTCCTTTTATCTTCAATGCTGATTATACACTTTTCTATAAGATGATATATCAAACAATATCGCATGCGCCGTTATTAACGATATTGACATGGTCGATGCACTCCCTATTTTTTTGATTCTGAAAAAGATTTTGAATTCATTTCAAAAAGCCCATCTTTTTCTCCCCGCCCTCTTCCTTGATAGCCACTTCATCTCGCAACCTGTCAAACAGATCATCCGCTGTGAGAATCGGGGCAAATCGGCTTTGACGACGCACCACCGTAAAATCTCCCGGTGCCAGTTGACTTAATGATTCCACAGCTGATCCTACCGAACGTGCTATTGTTTCAATACCTAGCATTTTGGCTTCTGCTTCAAACAGACGTAGTGCATTTTCACCGGTGAGATATCCAAACTCTAGCTTGAGGTCAAACCGTCGCAAGGATGCTTGATCAAGATCACTCATCAAATTGGTGGTTGCAATGAATATACCCTCGTAATTTTCCATCTGAACCAACATCTCATTGACCTGTGTCACTTCCCAGGACGCCTTTGCAGTTCTACGATCTTGCAGGAAACTGTCCACTTCATCGAATACCAGCACCGCACCCTCATCTTTTGCTTCACTAAAAGCTCTTGCAATATTTTTCTCCGTACCGCCTACCCACATGGAAATCAAATCCGAACCTTTTTTAAGTAGAAATGGTTTATCAAGTTCACGCGCGATCCATTTACCAAAGGCACTTTTCCCCGTCCCTGGTACACCATAGAGACACAATCGAGCACTATTGCTTGATTCAATACCGCTAAGAAGCTTTTTTAAGTCCATAGAGGTATTAACATAGCTAGGATCATACGACCCAGGAAGCTCACCTTCTATTGCGTTATTAACACTGCCCAAGCCTTGTGCTTTGAGGGTATTTTCAATCAGCATCTCAAATGATTTGGAGGCATCCATCGTCTGATCTTTGATCGCATCCATGACTTTGGCAGCACGTGCAA
>CAIMUF010000026.1 GCA_903844635.1 uncultured Sulfuricurvum sp.
AACATTTAACCTCTTCAAATCCAAAACTACAATTCTTTATTTTATTCGTTTCTCTTATTTTAAGAGATTTTCAAAAATTGCACTTCAGATTTAAATTTTGGTAATGATGTGATAGAAAAATGCTATGATTTTTCAAATAGTTTAATGAATGTTATACGTTAAACTGAGAAAAGGTCCTTTGTGAATAAAGAAGATACATTACTCCATTTAAGAAATGCAAAAAAAGCGCATATTACGTGGGTCCAGCGTGCCCACGGACTTATCGAGGGGCTACCAATAGAAAAAGAGCAAGTTCCTGTTGGTTGTACAGAGTGCAAGTTTGGTTTGTGGTTTTACGGTGAAGGTCAAGCACTTGGAATGATTCCGAATATGGATTGTTTAAAAGAGATTGAGAAACTTCACTTTGAGCTTCATGATGTATACATGAAAATTTTTAAAATCTATTTTAGTGATGAAGATCGTTCTTTTTTCTCCAAATTTTTTGGTACACGTAAAAAAGTAACATCCTTAAATCAAGAGATTGCAAAAGATTACTACAATCAACTTAAAGCAGTATCTGAAAAATTAATTGAGGGTATTGAGCGGCTTGAGCGACGAATATTCGCTCTTCAAGCTGGCCAATTCACAGTGTAATTTAATGTTCAGCTTCTGAATCATCATATGGATCAAGATGAATGAGTGGGTGAACATTGTTGTCAGGAAAGCAATTTTTTAATGCTAATTCTATTTTATCACCAACAAGATGGGCATCGTATAATGAAGTGCTTATGCTAAAAACAATGTGTACGCTAATATAAATATCAGAAGCGGAATGACGTGTAAGGAGATCGTGATGAGAATTTACATCGATTTCGTTATCTAAAATAGTGGTTATTTTTGCAACACTCTGTGGATCAAGTGCCGCATCAAGCAGCATCATGATTCCATCTTTAATAAGAGGAAGTGCTGAGTAAATCATATAAATACTAATCCCTATTCCTAGGATCGGATCGATAAGTGTGTATTCGGTTAAGTGGATAATTATAAGAGAGATTAAAACAGCTCCATTGCTTAATAAATCTGTTTTATAGTGTAAAGCGTCGGCTTTAATCACCATATTCCCTGTTTTTTTCGCCACGATATTAAGAAAAACAACCAATCCAGCAGTTATAACCATTGATCCAACCATAACCCATATAGAGAGACTTAGATGTTTAATCGGATCATTTTGGACCATTTTTGAGATGGCTTCATAAAGAATAAACAAAGCGGAAAGACTGATGATCGTCCCCTCAATAACAGCAGCAAGAGGTTCAAGTTTACGTCGTCCGAAGTTGAAATGCTCATCCGGCTCTTTATCTGAGTTATGAAGAGCAAAGTAGTTAAATGCAGAGACGACCATATCTAGCAGTGAATCAACGGCAGATGCTAATACAGCTACCGAACCGCTGATAATACCGACGGTCAGTTTGAAGGCTACGAGAACCAATGCAACACAGCTGGAGACGAGAGTGGCTTTTTTTTCTATACGCATGAGGGGGATTTTAGCCTAATATTGCTAAAATTATCTCTTTTAGAATTGGGGAATAGAGTATGGATTTATCAGCCGTTCGTGCAGAGCGTGAAAAGTGGATGACGTGGAAAAATATTGCACCGTTAAGGTCTGCATTAGCCTCGCTCCCTCTCTTAAAATCAACCGTTGTTTTAGGAAATACAGTCTCACTTCACAGCGAGGAAGCCATTGATTTAGTGGAGCTGGAAAGAGTTGCACGCTTAATGATGCCTTGGCGGAAAGGTCCTTTTGACCTTTTTGGGCTTTACATTGATACTGAATGGAAAAGTGATCAAAAATACAATTTTTTGCGTCCACACTTTAATCTTCGTGATAAAAAAGTAGCAGATATTGGATGTAATAACGGCTACTATATGTTTCGTTTTCTTGAAGACTCTCCGGCTAAAGTAGTAGGATTTGACCCATCAGCTGTTTTTAAATCTCAGTTTGATTTAATTAATCATTTTGTACAAAGTAACATCGTATATGAATTACTCGGTGTGGAGCATTTACCGTTTTATGAAGAAAAATTTGACGTCATTTTTTGCTTGGGTGTTCTTTATCATCGTAGTGACCCTGTTGCGATGCTTAAATCGCTGTACGCCGGGTTGGAAAAAGATGGAGAGCTTTATCTTGATACCTTCATAATCGAAGGAGATGAGCCGTATGCTCTTTGTCCGAGCGAGGGGTATTCTAAAATATCTAATATTTATTTTGTTCCCACTCTTAAAGCATTAGAAAATTGGTGTATTCGTGCGGGATTTAAAAGCTTTGAAGTGTTAGGTAAGGTAGTAACAACGTCAGATGAACAGCGTAAAACTTCTTGGATTGAATCACAAAGCCTTGAAGATTTTCTTGATCCGGACGATAGTAGTAAAACGGTAGAGGGATACCCAGCACCAGTGCGAGGATATGTCCGAATTAAAAAGGGGTAACATTGGCAACAGCTAAAGTTCAAGAGGATGATAAAAATTTATTGCAGATGGTCAATAACCAGCAAGACAGTTTAATAACGCATAACAAGGTAAATACGGCTTTTAGTGGTGAGGTCGTAAAGCTTGATCACGGAAGTGCGACAGTAGAACTTGAAACTATAGAAGTTATGAGAGCGGATGAGTTAGGATTGGTACATGGCGGATTTATCTTCAGTGCAGCTGATTTTGCAGCAATGGCGGCAGTAAATGAGCCCAATGTTGTTTTGGCATCATCAAGCTGTTTATTCTTATCCCCTGTACGGGTAGGAGATAAGGTTACTTTTGAAGCAATAGAACATCAAAAAGAGGGGCGTAAACGTACCGTGAGTGTCAAAGGATACGTTCATGAGATAAAAGTCTTTGAGGGTGACTTTAAAACAGTCATTACGGAGCGTCACATTCTCCGCCTTGATTTACTTAAAAATATAGAAGAATAAACACTATCCGATGTTACGCACTAAAACGAACTCATCCGTTTTAGTGGCAGGGACAAACGTCCCTACAACCCCCTAAAGCTACGAAAAATATGTTTTTCGAGATTTAGAGCATACGCAACCAATAATCGGCATTGCGCTGTTCGTTAAAGAGCGTTGTGCTTCCTCCATGTCCCGGATAAAGAGTTTTGTCGTCTTTCAATAACTTCATTTTTTCTAAACTTTTTTTCATATCGGATGGATTTGAATAGGGAAAGTCGTATCGACCAATGGAATTGTGAAACAAAAAATCTCCGCTAAACATTACATCGCCAATCTCAATCATGGAACATCCAGGACAATGTCCTGGAAAATGGTGAAATTTTATTTCAATCCCTTCTAAATTATATGTCATGTCTCCATCCACTTCAACATCAGGGTGGGAAGCAGGTAAATTAGGCATAAACGTACTGTCCGTCAGTAAAGGAATATCCCCTTTTGGTGTGTAAAGGGGAATATTTAATTTTTCTTTGAGTTCCTGATTGCTCCATACATGGTCAAAATGTCCGTGGGTATTGAGAATCGCGATGGGATGAGTGACATTTTCCATCACCCACTTAGTCGCTCCGACGCCCGGATCGATGATAATATCTTTGCCCTCTATGTTGACGATATAGCAATTCGTCTGATACTCGCCCATTGGTTGTTTTAGGATTTGCATTTTATTACTTCTTTTTTTAATCAAATTCTAGCATAATTACGAATATGGAACTTTACTCAACACTGGAAACAATTTTAACGGCTCCTTCTTCAGCTGAAAAAATAAAACTTTTTAAAAGCTTTTATGCGATATATCTTTACGAGAACGTAACGCGAGATGCCTCGTCAACTATAGAGGTTTTTAGCAATCCCTCTTATCATAATTTTTGTACTGTTATAGACCCAAAAGAGATTGTTAAACGGCAAAAGTTAGGAGGTACTCGAGGTCAAATACAACTTTTACATTCCATTGCTCATATAGAATACAGTGCCATTGATTTGGCACTGGATGCGGTGTATCGATTCCGCGATGTTGGGGATGAATTTAATGATGAATGGCTAAAAGTTGCGGATGATGAGGTGCGTCATTTTTTGATGATTGAAGGATTGTTGCAGGAATTAGGAAGTTTTTATGGGGAATACCCTGTCCATAACGGATTGTTTGAAGCATCCGTCAATACAATGAATTTATTGGAACGTATGGCAGTAATCCCACGCTATTTAGAAGCAAATGGTTTGGATGCAACACCACTTATTGTGAGCAAACTGGAACCTCTGAAAACGAATCCGATGGTGGGGAAAATTATTCAAGCGTTGCAGGTAATCTTGGATGAGGAAATTGACCATGTTCACAGAGGTGACCGATGGTTTAAAGTGGCGTGTGAGCGTGATAAGATTCATCCGGATGTTTATTTTGATATAATTGAGCATCATTATCCAAGCAGTTTTCCTCGTAAAGTTGGGGTCAATTGTGAGGCGAGAGTATCTGCAGGATTTAGTGTAGATGAACTGAAACGCATTTCGTTAGTTTTATGTTAACAACTTAACGCAAAAAATTAGTTATAATGCAAATAGTTAAAATTTCAATAAGGTGTTTGTGTGAACAAGTATGAATTAATCAGCCGTCATTTAGTCGGTTTTTTACAATCAGAAGTTTACAAAACTGGCTTTAAAAAAGTAGTAATTGGGCTTAGTGGCGGGCTTGATTCGGCTGTTGTGGCAGTATTAGCGCATAAAGCATTCGAAAATGATTTGCTGTGCGTAAAAATGCCCTCGCACTATTCATCGCAAAGCTCGCTGAATGATGCCGATGCCTTGTGTGCAACGTTTGGACTGCGGTGTGAGACGCAGAGCATTGAACCCATGTTACGTGCGTATCAAAGTGCTGATATGTCACCTCTTCGAGTTGGGAATCTCTCAGCTAGGTTACGAATGGTGACACTGTTTGATATTTCAGCACGCGAGAATGCTTTAGTATTGGGTACCAGCAATAAGAGTGAATTGATGCTTGGCTACGGGACACTTTATGGTGATTTGGCGAGTGCGTTGAATCCCATCGGTGATTTGTACAAAACCGAAGTGTTTGAGCTCGCACACTATTTAGGTGTAAACGACGCGATACTTTCTAAACCGCCTTCTGCAGATTTATGGGAAGGGCAAAGCGATGAGAATGAGATTGGCTATCCATACTCTGATCTTGATCGTGTGTTAAAGCTGTACGTTGAATCACGCTTAACACGCGATGAATTATTAGAGAGTGGCGAAAAAAGTGAATTAGTAGAGTTAATTATTCGTAAAATTTATCAAAATCAGTTCAAACGGAAGATGCCGATTATCGCAAAATTGACATCCCGTACCCTTAATCATGATTTTAATTATCCAAGAGATATAACCCAATGAGGAGCATACAATGAGTATTCCATTTTTTAGAGTAGAAGTAGGCGGAGACGAACGTGAAAAGATAGATGAAGTATTTGATGGGGAAGCCCCCAATATTATTGAAGATTTAGAGTCTGCTTTTGAATCGTATATTGGTGCAACATATGCCCTTTCAACGTCTCACGGTACGTCCGCACTTCATTTAGCAATGTTGGCGATTGATTTGAAACGCGGTGACAAAGTATTGTGTTCAATTAATGCGTATCCTTCTGTTCCTGAAGTAGTACGTCATTTTGATGCGGAGCCGACGTTTATTGATATTTATCCGGATCTTTTTACGATTGACTTGGATAAGCTTGAAGCTTATTTACATGAGCATAAATCCAAAAAACTTAAAGCAGTCATCGTATCACACATTGCAGGGCAAAGTATTGATTTAGATCGCTTGTATGGTATTGCAAAGACGTATGATGTGAAGATTATCGAAGATGCTGCTGATGCATTGGGCGCTACGTATAAAGGTAAAAAAATCGGTTCTACGGGTGCAGATATTACCTGCTTTGATTTTAGCCCTCATTTACGTCGTAATGTCTGCAATGGCGGAATGATGGTAAGTGATGATGAAGATATTATTGAGCGAGCTAAATCGTTACGTCATCATGCACTTGAGCTAGACGATGATTCATTAGGTTATGTGTATGACGTGACGGATATCGGAAGTCAGTATACGATTAGTCCTCTTGATGCAGCGGTCATTTTAGTACAGCTTGAAAAGCAAGACGAGATTATTGAACGCCAACAAGAGATTGCGGCAATTTTTAATGAAAGATTGGCAGATGCTCCTCATATTACATTGCCGGTTGTAGAACAAGATCACAGCTTTTCGCTTTACATTGTAAAAATCGATAAGAATCGTGACTCGTTTGCACGTGAGCTTAAAGAACGCGGAATTGAAACAGGATTACATTATATTCCTCTTCATTTACTCAGTTATTATAAAGCAAAATATTCATTACGTATTAACGACTTTCCGGTTGCGTTACGTAATTACAGTCAAGTTCTCTCTATACCTAACTACGCAGCGTTGAGCGATGCTGAAGTTGAAGAGATTTGTGATGCCATATTAGACGTGGCCGCAACACGCGTTTGAAGCGTTTAGCTGTTTTATGGGGTGAGCAGTATCTCTATCACCCCACTTTATTTCAAAAAATACTTTCCCTTTTACTTTTGCCGTTTAGTTGGCTTTATTGCCTCCTTGCTTTTATTCGCTATTCACGAAGCACTCCTGTAAATTTGGGAATTCGTGTGGTTAGTATTGGTAATCTAACGGTGGGTGGAAGCGGAAAAACTCCTTTAACCATCGAGCTTGCTAAGCATTTTTCCAAACCAGCTATTATTTTACGCGGATATGGGAGAAAGAGCAAAGGGATGATTGTGGTCAAAGATCGCGATATTTTATGCGATTTTCAAAAAAGCGGCGATGAGGCGATGGTGTATGCGCAAAGTCTTTCTCATGCAGTCGTCATTGTGTGTGAAAGTCGTGAGCATGGTATTTCTGAAGCTTTGGCCATGGGATGTGAGATGGTATTCTTGGATGATGGATACGGGAAGCATGGTATTGAAAAACTTGATATTCTTATAGATGTACAAACTCCTAATACTTTTTGTCTTCCTAGCGGACCTTATCGTGAAAAACTATGGAGCAGTAAATCGGTGATCATGGTACGAGAAGAAAAAACCTTTAAACGTCATGTTGACATTAAGGATTCAACTTCTAAAATGGTTTTGGTAACGGCTATCGCACGACCAGAGCGACTGGATGTATACTTGCCAGAGGTAGTGGAAAAAGTCTATTTTGAGGATCATCATTTTTTTACTCAATGGGAACTGGAAGCGATCGTTAAACGTACCGGAGCAACAAGTCTCTTGGTAACTTCAAAAGACTTTGTTAAAATGTCATCTTTTAATCTCAATCTCTCTATTTTAGAACTCACATTAGAACTTGATGAGAGTTTGATTACCACTGTAAAGGATTATGTACATGCTACGTAAAATTGAAACCGTTAAAACCCTCATGGATGCTATGCCATTTATCAAAGAGTTTCGTGATGAAATTGTTGTTATAAAATACGGCGGTTCAGCACAAAGTTCCGATGAACTTAAAGCCAAATTTGCTCAGGATATTGTGCTGCTTCATCTGGTCGGGGTAAAAGTGGTCATCGTTCATGGCGGTGGCAGTCGTATCTCTCAACTTTTGAGTGATTTGAAAATCCCGACGGAATTTATCGATGGCGAGCGTGTAAGTACTCCTGAGGTCATGCGAATCGTCGAGATGGTTCTTAGTGGTGAGATTAACAAAGAGATTACCTCATTACTCAATTCACACGGTGCAAAAGCAATCGGAATCAGTGGTAAAGATGCCCACTTCTTGATGGCAAAACCTAAAGATGCGGTGAAATTTGGTCTTACGGGACGAGTAGAGAGTGTCAAAGCCGATGTCATCCATAATCTGTTACGTGAAGGGTTTATCCCCGTAATCGCACCAATAGGAGCGGATGAAGCTATTGGACATCCGGGATACAATATCAATGCCGACCTTGCAGCATCTGCGATTGCAAGTGCCATCGGTGCGTGCAAAGTTATTTTTATGACCGATACCTCAGGTGTTTTGAACAATGACAAAGAACTCTTTTCAACTCTCACCGAAGCAGAAGTAGAAGCACTTAAGCTTGATGGAACCATTTATGGCGGTATGGTTCCAAAAGTGGATTCATGTCTCGAAGCAGTCGATGGCGGAGTAGAAAAAGCTCATATCATTGATGGACGTATTGAACACGCGATTTTACTCGAGCTCTTTACCTCTGAGGGTGTTGGAACTCAAATAACCCTCTAAGCCAACCATGAGAGAGGCTTCGTTATAATTCGAAAACTTTTTACAAAGATTTCGTCTTTATTCTATTCCATGAAATTGAATCTTTTTACGATACATATTTTTATCTGCAATTTCAATAAGCTGATCTTTTGTCATTCCATCTGATGGGAATGTTGCCACACCTATACTTGCACTTAATGAAAATCCCATATCTTCCATTGGTTCTGCGATCTTCTTTGTTAACACTTCTATTAGCTGATTTAATTCCGATGCATTGTTAAGTTGTTCAACAATAATCATAAATTCATCGCCGCCGAAACGGGCAACCGTATCATTGGCACGACAGACAGATTTAATACGTTTGCTCATCACCTGTAAAGCTTGATCACCAATAAGATGTCCAAAATCATCATTTATAGATTTGAATTCATTTAAGTCACAAAAAATTACTCCAACCGATTTTCCTGTCCGAGCTGCATTATCGATAGCGTGCGTCAACCGATCTTCGAGTAATATTCGATTCGCAAGACCAGTAAGTGGATCATGATGGGCTAAATAACGATATTGTTCTTGAAGCTTTACCTGCTCAGTGATATCAAAATGGGTAAAAAGATAATAACTATTTGCCGTATCAATCTGTGTCACATTTATAAGATGTAAATAGTCTTCTCCATCTTTATGCTGACTCCATATTTTTCCATTAAAGCTATGGTCTTGATGAAGCTGTTTCCATAATTGTTCGCAATATCCCTTTTCATTTTTAGTAGAATTAAATAGAGAGATATGATTTCCAATCAAAGACGATGTAGCAAATCCCATTAATGTTGCAAATGCATGATTGACGTAATGAATTTTACCGAAGGAGTCTGTTAAGCATAATGGCGCATTGGATGCACGAACCATTTGTTCATATATCGATGATTGAGGTATCAAGAAGAGGAATAAAGATTGAATACCACGGAAAAAAGATGTCATAAACAACCGTTCCTTTTATCATGAGATAAATAAGAACAATCATAACAATATGATATGTCATTTTCATGTCAACATTGGTATGTGAAGATTATTTAGCTCCATACGACCAATTGAGTGCAACATATGGGGTTCGCCCCGCTTGCGGATATCCCCATGAACTCTGATAATTACTATCGGTAATATTGCGAATTCCCACAATCATCGTTGTTGTTCCTTTACTATATGAGAGTTTCATATCTGCCGTTACATAAGCATTAAGATGTTGAGCACTCGATTGTCCATCATGAAAGGTGCTCCTACTACTGTAATTAATCAATGTATCAACATTCCAATTACGGAAGAGTTCCCATTGATACGATATAGAGGCACGGTGAGGAGGAGTATTGTCCAATAGATGCCCTTTGTTATCCTGTGCATCGGTATAAGCGTAATGAAGAATGAATCGATTATACGGATTGAGCTCCATATTGGAAGTAAGTTCGATACCTCGAATGGTCACTTTATCAATATTGTAGTTACTACTCGTCACGGTATCATATGCGATTTTATCGCTAATATCGTAGTAAAATCCACCAATGCGTAAAAGACCTTTTTGAAAGTGCCGTTCATACGCTGCATCCCACGCTAGACTTCGTTCAGGTTTCAAATTCGTATTGATGTTATCCCATGGTATAAACGGGAAAAATTGATTTAACGAAGGAATTTTGACTTTGGAGCCAACCGAAAAATTGAGTGCTGTCTTGGGATCAATAGTGTAAAGGGTAGCTACTTGCCATGTCGGGGCAGATATGGGTGAACGTAATTCATTTTTACTGGGGTCAGCAGGATTAGTCCACTGGTAGGTTTTCGTTGGGGTTAGTCGTTCGTATCCAAGAGCTAACGTCCCTTGTAGATCCGACATGAATTGAGTTGATAGTGTTGTTGATAATGAGGCAGTTTGTGCTTCAAACGTACGTACTGGCTCAGATCCGTCATGATGGTTGTGGATATTATTTTCCACTAAAGCACGTGTTCCCCATCGTGTCGTATCGTTTAGCTGATACTCACCCATTACTAATCCGCCATAACGGTAATCTTCATACATAGATGCTGGAAACAGGAGGGTTGAATAGGTGCTATCAGTATAGGATAACAGCGTGTCCGTATGCTTATCACCATACGCTCGCCCCTTCCACTGCCATCCATTCACACGTGGTGCATCATATGAGAGATACAAACCACTATTCATGGCATCGGTAACGCGTTCATAATTTAGAAATGGTGTAGTGGAATCTTGATATACATAAGGGGGTATGCCAGCGGTACTTGTCCCTCTAAAAAGTCGGATGGATGCTTCACCGCCATTGTCTAATACTCTGCCGATTTTAAAATCTAGTAACATATGCTTTGTATCGCTATTAAGCCGTTTATCACCATCTTCAATCGCTGTAGGTTGGAAACGATTCGAGAGTTCAACTCCTGAGCTGTTTAGAGTATCCCCACTAAAAGTAATATAGGTTTTATCCTGCAATGTCCCCAAATATATCCCAGCCGAACGAGACAACGGATCCGCCATTGTTTTAATATCGCTCTCAAACGGTTGTGTCGGCTTACGAGGAGTGAGCGTTATTACACCACCCATGGGGGCGGTTCCGTGAAGTGTGGATGTTTCACCGCGATTGATGGCAACCGAGGAGAGCGAAGAAAGACCGATCAGTTGTGTATTAACACTGCCATTAACCGTTTTATACATGGGAATATCATCGATAAGAAACAACGTCGAGTCTTGTGAGAGACCCCGAAAAACGATATTCTCCTCATTGATATCTTTCATTACTTTCCAAAATTTAAATCTGAAGTGCAATTTTTTGACTTAAAAAATCATACCTATTTTTAGCTTAAGCCGCTGCTACTAATCCATAAAAAACCTCATTGGGTGTTTTCCAATTTAAAGACTTTCTAGGTCTATTGTTTAGC
>CAIMUF010000027.1 GCA_903844635.1 uncultured Sulfuricurvum sp.
CCATACAGGATTACGGTCAGTATCATTGAAAACAACATAACGTTCGATAGGGTAAGCGTTTTACCCATAAGAATAGCCGAATAAAATCCAATGGCTCCGATAGAAAGTGTTAAGATATTTTTATCCGTCTCGATTTCATTCGTAAAAAAAGCGGGTAATGACGCTTTGTAAAGTTCATCTTCTTTGTTTAGTGCCATTTAAACCCTCACTTCCCCCGTCAACAACTTCTGCATAAGCCCTTTTTTGAGGGTTTCAAATGCCTCTTTTTTGGCTCGCAGGGTTTCGAGTTTTTCGTCGGTGGTGGAGAGGATTTCGGCGATTTGTTTTTGTTCTTCAATGGGAGGAAGAGGAACTTGGACAGTTGCCAAACCTTTTGCATAAATATGTACTACTGCATTGCCTTGACCCTGTTTTCGTCGCTGTTTGACAGTTGGTTCAAAACTATTGACGACATATGACAAAAACAGTCCATAAGCACTTTTTGGTGTCAATATTACTATATCACCACCAGCATAGGCTTCTTGTTCACCTAAATATACTACTGCTTTCCCTATATCCTCAACAGTTTCTCCTGATCCAGCAAATAAAACTTCATTTTTATAAATCTTTCTACTATTTTCTGCTGACATATCGTTAATAAACGAATGAAACTTTTTGATTGCAAAATCATGTTTGGTATAGATTTCACCATATCTAATACAAGGAAGTCCTGATTCTATTACTTCACTTTTTGCAATCCCTTTTCCTTTCGAAAGTGTTCCAATATCACCGATTCGAGCAACCTCCCACCCCGTCGGAATCCGCCCAATCTCCGACTCTTTAAACTCACTATGCCCGATCCCCTCACTCAAAAGCCGCTGCATTAACCCCCGTTTGAGGGTTTGGGTCTCTTCGATCTTGGAATCAATCGAATCGATTTTTTGATCGACGGTGCTGAGGATTTCGGCGATTTTTTGCTGTTCTTGGAGAGGGGGAAGTTGTATTTTGAGCTTTTCCATACCACCTTTTGTTACATGGATCATGGTTGAACCATGAGATTGTTTTTTCATTCTCGTGGTTATTTGATCTAAAAGATAGAATAAAAAGTTTTTGTCTAATCTATCTGTTTGTGTATCGATTTTCCAAATATGGTAGTGGAATATTGCTTTATCACCTTTCCACCAAACTGGACCGAAAGTTGCCGACCACATATAAAGCAAATCGCCATTATGACAATATTGGTGATCTGGTAAATTCAGATTGGAATAATAGTAGTTCTCACCTGATCCAGTTAAATTTTGAAGTCTTATAACTGGCGTTCCATGTTCTTCCCATTCCGTTAGCTTATAAGCTCTACCATTGTAAAAAGTAGCAACTGCTCCTTGTTCTGCAACTTCCCACTCTTCAGGAATCATTCCGATTTCGGTATGTTTGTATCCCTCACGAACGCTCATAAAACAAACCCTAATTCTCGCAAATATCCGCCCAGCTTCTCGTCTATCTCCCGCTCTTTTTCCTCGATCTCGCTAATTTTCCCCAGCGTTTCTTCTATATCTATGATTACCTCTTCGGCACTCATATCGATATAACGGGCAATATTGAGGTTGTAATCGTTATCGGCAATTTCGGACATATCGACGACTCTCATATACTGCTCGACTTCACACCCAGCGTCGTAGGAGCTAACCACTTTCTCAATATTTTCGGGGGTTAGAGAGTTTTGGTTTTTGCCGTCTTTATACTCTTTTGAAGCGTCGATAAAGATCACTTTATTTTTCAGAGCATCGGGTTTGGATTTGTTGATCAGGATTATGCTCGCAGGGATTCCCGTGTTGTAAAAAAGCTTTTCGGGCAATCCCACCACCGCTTCGATCAGATCGTCACGGAGTAACCCTTCACGAATTTTCCCCTCGGTGCCGCTTCGGAAGAGGACACCGTGCGGCAAAACGATTCCCATTTTTCCGTTGTGTTTGAGGACGCTGATCATATGCTGCAAAAATGCCATATCGCCATACCCACGGGGAGGAATACCGTAACGAAACCGTCCGTATTCGTCACTCACCACGTCGTTGTATTTCGGGGCTATCGGCTGACCTTTTGCGTCAGTCTTTACGTCCACTTCAGCGGCTTCCCACCAGTTGGAGAGGCTAAAGGGAGGATTGGCTATTACACGATCAAATGTTTCGAGTTCACCGTTTATGGTGTGTTTCGGAGAGCCTAATGTATCGCCTTTGCGAATATCGGAGTCTTTGAAGTTATGGACGATCATGTTGATCTTACAAATCGCCCACGTCCCCAAATTTTTCTCCTGACCTTTGAGGGTACAGTTGACATATTCCCCGATCATACCACCGTGAGAGGCTACATAATGCGCCGATTGGATCAGCATACCGCCGCTTCCGCAGGTGGGATCGTAGATCGTGTTTCCCGCTTCGGGTTTGATCAGTTGGACGAGAAGCTGCACCACTTCTTTTGGGGTATAGAATTCTCCCCCTTTTTTACCAGCGTCGTCGGCGAATACACGGATTAGATACTCGTAAGCGTTTCCAAGAATATCAGGATTCTCCAGTGCAGAGTTGGCAAGGGAATGTTTGTTGAAATGCTGTAAAAGACGTGAGAGGAGTTTATCGGGAAGTTTTTCACTATCGCCGAAATGTACCGCCGTCATAACTCCTTCTAATGAGCTGTTATGTTCTTCGATTGCGCTAAACGCTTGGTCTATGGCTTGACCGATATTCTCAGTCTTCTTGGTGATCTCTTTCCACCATGCGGCTTGGGGGATATAAAAGCGGTGAAAGTCTTCGTCCTCTATCGCTTCTTCAACGGTGATCCCTTCTTTGTGAGCGGCAATCTCCGCCTCTTCGAAAAACTGATCGCTAGCACGTTTGAGAAAGAGGAGTCCGAAAATATAGTTTTTAAAATCAGAGCTGTCGATATGCCCACGTAGCAAGTTTGCTGAATCCCAAAGCCATGATTCGAGCGTTGTTAAGTCTAATTTTTCAGCCATTATA
>CAIMUF010000028.1 GCA_903844635.1 uncultured Sulfuricurvum sp.
AGAATTAAAAAATAAAAATTTGGATATAATTCCAAATTCCATGCGGACATGGTGAAATTGGCAGACACGCCAGACTTAGGATCTGGTGCCGCAAGGTGTGGAGGTTCAAGTCCTCTTGTCCGCACCAACCCTAAAATAGGGCTTCACAAGACCATCTACGGTCACTTTAAGAAAACTTCAAAAACACTTTTTTACTACATTTTCACTACAAGCATATAAACTTAAGTATAAATTCTTTTTCAAACTAATTTTTAAATTTAAGTTAAAAATCGCAAATTTACCTATCAATGTAGTCAATTGAAAAAATATGAATAATTATGCAATAAAATACTATCAAAAATGACCACAATTCGCCTTATTAAACCGCTTTAAACATCGTACTATAATAACCTCGTTCAATTATTCAACGGGGTACCAAGTGTTTTCACTCCCAAAAGTGAAGGAAGTCATCTCGGCTTCCCGTTGAGTAATTTCAATGGAACACTTGGTACCTGTTCCTCACTCAAATAAATCCAATTGTTACAAAAATGATAGGCGTATTATCAAGCGTCTGGTGAAGTAGATATATTCTTTATGTGTAATATCATAGTTAAAGACATAATGGGTACTTGGTATATTTGCAAAATAGTAGAAATTGATACAGTTGCGGCTGGTTCTCACAGGGAAACTAAAAGAGAAATCGACTACACGCAGATTTACGTGTTAAGGAAGCACCTTAACATAATGGGCGCTGTGGATGACACTATGCTCTCATCACCTTCTTATACCGACCTAAATCTAGACTCTCACATATAGACAAGGAACAAACTGTACAGCACAACCGACAGTTGATGGTATGCTCTTGCCGAGCGTGTAAAAGGCGAAGAGGCGGAACGACCGACCGATCGAAACGATGGAATTGTAACATAAATATAAAAGTTATAAAAATCGAGAGCGGAGAAGTCTGCCAAATTTTTTGGCATATGTTTCAGCCCTAACTACAGCCCTCCCCTCCCTCCTCACTCTGGAATTTTATAAATCTTAGCCCTTAAATGATATAATCTAAAAAATCATAATATAAAGAAGTATAATGGCTGAAAAATTAAATTTAGAAACTTTGGAATCTTGGTTATGGGATTCTGCAAACTTACTTCGTGGGCATATTGACAGCTCAGACTTTAAAAACTATATTTTCGGACTTCTTTTTTTAAAACGTGCAAGTGATCAATTTTTCGAAGAAGCACAATTTGCCGCTGATAAAGAGGGAATTAGTATTGAAGAAGCTATTGAAGATGAAGATTATCATGGATTTTATATTCCACAAACTGCTTGGTGGAAAGAGATTACTAAAAAAACGGAGAATATTGGTCAAGCCATAGATCAAGCTTTTTCTGCGATTGAGGAGCACAACCCTTCACTCGAAGGTGTTATGACAGCGGTACATTTCGGCGACAGTGAAAAACTTCCCGATAAACTCTTATCTCGTTTGTTGCAACATTTTAATAGACACTCTCTTGCTAATGCTGATCTTGAGAATCCTGACATACTGGGTAATGCTTATGAGTATCTCATTAGAGAGTTTGCCGACGACGCTGGAAAAAAAGGTGGAGAGTTCTATACACCAAAAGAGGTTGTACAGCTTTTAGTAAAACTGATCAAACCTGAAGCTGGCAATGTTATTTACGATCCTACATGTGGAAGCGGTGGTATGCTTATACAATCAGCACACTATGTGGCTGAACATGGTGGAATGTTAGGTGAGTTTGTGAACTGTACTTTAAAAGGTCAAGAGAAAAATCTTGGTACTTGGGCGATTTGTAAGATCAACATGATCGTCCATAACTTCAAAGACTCCGATATTCGCAAAGGGGACACCTTAGGCAGTCCGAAGCACACCGTAAACGGTGAACTCGAAACATTCGACCGTGTTATCGCCAATCCCCCTTTCAGTCTCTCCAACTGGTGGGAAGCCGCCGAAGTGGACGTAAAAACCGACGCAAAAGGTCAGCCGATAGCTCCCAAATACAATGATATGGTGAGCGACGAATACGGACGGTTCCGTTACGGTATTCCTCCCCGAGGCTATGGCGATATGGCATTTTTACAGCACATGATCAGCGTCCTCAAACACAACGGGAAAATGGGGATTGTTTTGCCTCACGGTGTCCTCTTTCGTAGCGGCACAGAGGGGAAAATCCGTGAGGGACTGCTCCGTGACGATTTGATCGAAGCGGTGGTGGGATTACCTGAAAAGCTCTTTTACAACACGGGTATCCCTGCGAGCATTATCCTGATCAACAAATCCAAACCTGACGCTCTGAGAAACAAAGTGATCTTTATCGACGCTTCCAAAGAGTACAAAGACGGTAAAAACCAAAACTCTCTAACGCCTGAAAATATCGAAAAAGTGGTCAGCTCTTACGACGCTGGATGTGAAGTTGAGCAGTATATGAGAGTGGTCGATATGTCCGAAATCGCCGACAATGATTACAACCTCAATATCGCCCGTTATATCGATATGAGTGCCGAAGAGGTAATCATAGACATCGAAGAGACGCTGGGTAAAATCAGCGAAATCGAGGAGAAAGAGCGGGAAATCGA
>CAIMUF010000029.1 GCA_903844635.1 uncultured Sulfuricurvum sp.
AGCTGTTGTTCCTCGTAAACCGTCAATGTCATAACCCACCCATTCTAAGATGGTTTCATTTCCATTTGAGCTGGCAAGCGCTCTATAATCAGTGGCTACTCCATCATTATCACGAGCAATAATTGATGATTTTATACGATATTGTAAACGATTTGTTATCTGTTCTAGTGCAGTCTCAGTTTGTGTTTGGAGTCTATTTTGTACAGTTGAAAAGATATATCCATCATACGCTTTGATGAGAAATTCAACACCAAACTTTGCGATAATTCCTATAACTATAATAACAAAGATAAGCTCTATCATAGTAAACGCGGTGCGTTGTCGCATCAAAATCTCCTTTTTGCGAAGTCAAATTCGCCGATGTTTGAGCTGTATGAACGAAGTAGTGTCAATGGATTACCGCTTGAATCTTTGATGGTAACTGTTAAGAGTTTTATATTTGTTGGCGTTGTAGTTTCTCCTGTATTTGGAAATATAAAAGTTGATGATGGCGTATCTGAAATATAGCCTACACTAACATCCATCTTATAGTTGTTTTTGTATCCTGTTTGTGATGTTGCAGGATTATCAAAAGGTGCATTTGTGATATTTGCATTATTGAGTGCTGTCGGAGGAGTAACTGATCCAAGCGTTCCGATTGTGTTTGCATCTGCCAACGAGACATCATGAAATCTTCTGTGGTTATCTTCTAAAATATGACCAACTCTATAGCTACTGAGTAGATCCGAAGTTCCGTTAGCGTCTTTTCGCACGTAAGCGGTGTTCCCAAGTGGGATATCTACTACTTTTCCGTAAGTATTAGGATTGCTGCTGTCAACCGAGTGTTGATCCCATGGATAGCTAAGAATCTGCATCATTTTTGCAGAGGAAGCAAAAAGTGCTTCTTGGACTACATTGGCTTCCATTGCATCCTCATTTGTTTTCATCATCAAGGGGAGAGAAATGACAACAATAGCAATAATGACGATTGCAAAGATAAGTTCTATCATCGTAAAAGCGTTGCGTTTCACCAAAGGATCCTTTTGCTCGTAATAGGTGCTGCAACTGAATCTGTCGTTGTCGTATTATTATTATGTCCTGTCCAATTATTTGACCCGCCATAAAATTCAACTTGAAAGTCATTTGTTGTTGCACTGCTGTCGTCTGCATTATAGATAAGCCAGATAGAAGCTGCGTCTTGCATAGTCGTTTTATATGGAAAAGTTGTACCGGTGTAATGTAATGCCGCTGTGGATGAACCACCTGAATTACTGGATGATGCAGTGACAGGAGAAATATGCACACTTAAGCTTTTTTCTGAAACATTGCCAGCGACGCCATCTGACGCTGTATTATGATTAACATTGAGATACCAGCCAACCGAGTCGCTATCACCTATGCTGCCACTTGGTAAAAGCGCTTTATTTCCATTTGTATTGCAGTAAGTTTCATAGTAGATCTTCGCAGTTGCAGGATTTGCCGTAAATCTATATCTTGGTGCATGTGTCCTACCATAAAGGAAAGTTGTGTTTTGGTTGAGTGTTGTATGTCCTTGAACTGTGTCTGAATCAGTAACATTTATGTCTTTTAAATTAAATATAAATGGATCCACAGGTTTGGTCGTGTTCCTATCAAAATTAATTTTAAAGTCAAGTTTGGCCGTTCCATTGTTATCGGTTGAAAAAACTGTATTTGGCATTGAACTGCTCCAACTTGAACCGGAACTAGTGATTGGCATAGTTGCAGTTGTAGAAGACTTTGTTTCTAGATATTTCATATTTGAGAGTGAGGCATTTGGATTTATAATCAGAGGTGTATATGAAAATTGATAATTTGTTTGTTTGGCATAACATGCACTACTATAATTTTTTGTTACTATATTTTTCGCATTTTGTGCAACAGCTGTTACATTTAAATCAGAAGACATATTAAGATCATTAGATATATAAGTAAAGCCATTTCCTTGATTGTTAAAACTTGAAGACGCTAGTGAAAAGTGATCAGGAGTATATGTCCAGTTTTGGTCATAAGGTGTAATAAGTCTTTGTGTATCACTAGTATCATTGGCATCAACAAGTGCAAATTCTGATCCTATTATCTCTTGCAGTTTAACATTGATGACACCGACTTCGCTATATGCAAGATTCATAATATTACTGCCATCAACCATAGGAACAACATTTAAGGTCGTATTGTAGTCACCATTAATACATCCAGATTTTATTTCTTTATAGGTAAAAGGTACATTTTTATTGAAATTTAGAGTATTTACATTATCAGCATCTTTGGCTGAAAAAGTTATATTGTAGCCGACACCTGCTTTATATGGTGTACTACCGGAGAGACTGAAATCAAAGCGATCCGGTCTTACTGCAAAGTCATCTGAATCAGCTGTTTGACAATTTGCTGTTTGTCCTGTTTTACAAGTTGCTGTATCACCTGAGAGAGTCCAGCAATCAGTCCATTCATTTTTATCATTTGAACAGTATTTAAATTTAAAAAATAATCTTTTATTCGCACTCGTCCATTTATTGGTACCTGATGGCCAAGAACTTGCTGGTAGTTCAAATCTTCCAGTTGTTTTTATACTATTGAACGTGCCATGACCATCTAATTGAATATCACCAAAATAATGGATATCTTCTGGTGTTTCGGTGGTTCCAACCATATATGTATCATCTAAAAAAATCCCAACACTTATATTTCTATCCGGTTGTATTGCAGTTAAAGCATCATTTAAAAGGATAATGTCATATTCCAATGGGGCTTTAACTATCTTTGTAGTTAAAGCTAGATGATTTAATTCAGTTCCAGAAACAGTAGTATGTTCTATTGCTTTAAATGGACCATTAAGAAGTCCATATCGTGTAGTAAAGTCGTAGTTATCTCCAGCCATACACATATAGTCATAGTATGGATAGTTGTTATCCCAATCATCAGTATGTCTAACTCGTCCATTACTATCATATAAAAAGTTTAACCAAGCACCTGCTGTATAGTTGCCGTTTGGTTCATAGTATGGATAGCTTCCTGAACTCTTGTCAAAGTTCATTCCTGCACCGGTTCTAGAGATAAACCATTGATCTGTTTTATTTAGATCTTGTAAAACAGATCTCCAACCTTTAGCTCCCATAGTCGCAGAATAAGGGTAAGAGCCATCAGTATAAGTTGTATCTATTGTAGAATAGGCATTCTTTGATGCCGTAGCACTTAAAGCAGGAGCAGTTCCCCAACTGTAATAGTTTCTATTTGTATTGCCTCCATCGGCTGTGAC
>CAIMUF010000030.1 GCA_903844635.1 uncultured Sulfuricurvum sp.
CTGGCCACTGATTTCAATAAGCCCTATGGAATTACAATGGTCCCAAAAGAGTCCATAATAGACTTCGTTTCCCCTATGAGTATTGATGAGTTTCCAGGAATCGGTAAAGCACTTTCCAAACGTCTTGAAAGTTACAAGATAAAAACGTTAGGAGATGTACTAGAATCTGCCCATATGCTTCAATCATGGGGCAGGGTTGGTGAAGACTTGATCAGACGTATTAACGGTACTGATCGCGAGAGGGTTAATCCAAGCCATGATCGAAAATCCATAGGAATCTCGCGTAATTTCACAGCAACCATGGATAGAAATGAGATAAAGCGCCGAGTCATTATCCTCTCACGTCATTTATCGCATACCATTAGCAAGCTGGAAGTAAACCCAACCACCTATTCGTTTGCCCTCAAATACAACGGAGGAGCCTCTTCGAGTATCTCTACAACCATTGACAGAGCATTCAGCGAAACCCTGATGCGTCATATAGCCGTTGAGACCATAATAAAGATCGATAATCTCCCTCGCCACGGTATTCATAGCATCTCCATGTCAGCTTCTAATTTTACCTCCACAGCTAAACCAAAAACTTTTTCCCTGTTTGATCAGGATGATGATCAAAAATCTCGCGCATTGGGAGAACAGGTCACAAAACTGCGTGACAAGTACGGAGTAGATATTTTACGGTGTGCTATTGAGAAGGGGTTGGGGAGATAAAACGAAGTCATATTGTGCTGAGAGCGCTAAATAGAGATGATGTTTACACGCAGAAATCAGAATGTACCGCCCAAAATAATCAAGAAGATATATTAAAAAGAATAGATGAGCATATTTTCAATGAGTGGATAAATAAATTGAGAGCAAGCTAGGAATTACTTCCCAGCTACTTTTTCTTTAAGAACTGAACTTGCAGCGAACTTTGCAACCGTAGTAGCAGGTTTGCTGTAGGTTTTATCAGAACCAGGAACTTTACCTTCTTTGGCGGCTTGTATAGCTGTTTTAAATGTTCCAAATCCCGCAAGAGCTACGTCTTCTTTTTGTGAGAGAGCTTCTGTAATCGCTGCTGTAACGGCATCGATTGCTGCATCCGCTGCTGCTTTAGATGAATATTCACCGTGTTTTTGAACTAGTTCTACAAATTGAGCTTTATTCATGAAGTTCCTTTAGAGATAAATTTGGGCGGGATTATAACATGACAGTATTACAACTCCCACAAAACAGGCTTATTTAGGGTAAATGTGAAGAGGAAAGCGATCATAAGAGCCATAAACTAGCTATGAAACGTAACAACAATATCAAGATTCACACTGCATCACCCCTCTACCGTCTCCCAACTGAAGCTGAGTGCGCAGCCTACCTTTAGGTGGAGCATCATTGTTCAAGCAACGCTGGGGTGCAGTCACAACCGATGCACGTTTTGTGGTATGTATAAGAGCAAGCGCTTTTGCGTACGTCCGATTTAAGAGCTTGCTTTGGAAATTGAGCTACTGTCTGGACATTATACTGATGTAAATAAGATATTTTTAGCCGTTGAATACGCCCTTTCACTACCAACCGAACATCTCGCAGAGTTGTTACGTTTACTGAAAAACGCATTTCCAAGACTCAGACTCATATCACTCTATGCTACTGCGCAAAACTTTTTAGAAAATAGTATGGACAAGCTCAAAGAGCTTAGAGCAGGGGGCTTAGTCTAGCCTACTTTGGGATTGAGAGTGAACATCATGAACTGCTTGCCAAGATCGATAAAGATGTGAATGCAAGCCAGATAATCGAAGTCTTCATAAAGTCCATGAAGCGGGGATAAACTAACTACCCCACTATGTGCTGAAGATATTCCCTCATCTGAAAATACCCAATGAGCATCTCAAATATTATTCGCCACATCACTTCACCAAGCATTAATAAAATGACAGCTATCCATAAAATCCGTGATGTCGCTACCGGAGCATGGTTTTGAAATGCATTCAAGAGGGTTTTTATACGCTTTCTTTGATTCCATAAAACGACTGGAATGAAAAGGGTGCCGAAATAATAGATACTCACCAGTATCGGAATCGAGATAAACGATTCAAAGGTTAAAAAATCAATAATTTCCTTGATCCATGACGATATCATTAACTGTCCGACTGAACAAGTTGTTTGATCTGATCGAGTTTTTTTGCTTTTTCATAGTTTTCCAAAAAAGGTTTAACCCACTCAGGTACCTCGGCTCTCCCCTCAACACCCCAGGAATTTACTGTTCCATAGCTCATGCTAGAGAGATCAGCAAACTCTTTTTTGGTTATTCCTGATCCTTTTAGCAGTTCTTTGAATTCATAAAGTTGCAAATCGTATCCTTTTCGTTCGAAATAATAGCAAAAAAATTGCAATTCGCATTATTTTAATTTAAGCAAACACTAGGTATAGTTTTAGAATAAGTTGCTAAACGCAATTAATATAATCTATATAATGATTAATTAATTGCGTTTAGCATTTAAGTTTATTTGTGGATTTAAGGAGGAAATATTGATCTTGAAGAGGAGAGTTAACGGATTAGTGCGTTATTACCGAATCGATCTATTGTTGAACCTATTTGGAGAATGGATGATGATTCGAACTTTTGGTTCCATAAAACATTCTTTACCGACAGGAGTAATCACTAAGGTTTATATAGAGCAAATTGATGCCCAAAAAGCGTATGAAGCTCTGATCCGCAAAAAAGAATCAAAAGGGTATAGCACATGAGATCGACAACATCTATTATGGATAATCAACTGTCTTATCGTTGTAGTCAACACAAACAGTGGAGCGAGTTTAAATCTCTTACCCAATCAATTTAAGAACTTATGGTGTGCCAAGAGCATGAAAGAGTGTAGATAAGTCCATACAAGGAGTCATTAATGGTTAATTTCCAAAAAACAAAAGATCATAAAAAACGATTTGAACATTTTTTAAAGAATGCAAGAGGCAAACACGGTGAACGTTATGATTATACCCTGACAAAAGATGATTACACTACGACACGTGACCCGGTTCGTATTGCCTGTAAAGTGTGCTCTTTGGTCTTCGTCACATTACCGCAAGATCATGTTTCCAACCAACCAAACCGAAAAGGTGGATGTCCAGATTGTTTAAAAACCTCCGGACAACTTGGTATCGGGATTCGTGTACGGTGGGGCAATAGTGTGGCAGAGAGAAAAATAACATGGCTTGAGAGAGCCAAGAATAAACACCATGGCCGTTATAACTATCTTAATCTTGATGAAGAGTTTACTAATGAAAAATCCGTTATTACAGTCGCCTGCTGCAAATGTGGACACACGTTTAAAACCCGCGCGCGTGTTCACATCTCACCACAGCGCTACAGCGGATGCGCAGTCTGCAACGACGAAGCAATGAGGGAAAAAATACGAACCAAAAACCAAGAGCGCCAACGTATGAATTATAAGGCGAAAGATGAGCCGGTAGAGTTAGGATATATCTATAAAATAACCAATAAAGTCAATGGTAAATTTTATATAGGATATACGACCCTCACGCTCAAAGAGAGATTGAAAGCTCACATTGATGCTGCTCACCAAATAGGCAATAACGGCTTCAAATCTATCTCCTACCTGCACCACGCAATCCGCAAATACAGTCGTGAAGTATTTAGCATTGAGGCGCTAAGCACGCATCAGTATATTGCGCCAATTGCATTGGCTGAATTGGAATCAGAGGCGATCAAGGATCTTAATCCTCACTATAACCTCACTAAAGGGGGCGATATGTGGGGACCCGTTGATACGCGAGCTATTAAAGTGGAGTATACCGATCCGATTAGTGAAGAGGTAAATTTTTTCCCTTCATTAAATGATGCGGCAAAAGCAGTGGACGGAAAGCCCCATTTACTAAAACGCGCAGCCATGAACGGCGAACCCTATCAAGGGTATATATGGCGCTTTTCAAAAACCATTACATAGTGCCATGAAATTTACGACAAATCTGAGTAATCATTAGAATACAACCTCAGGTGACCGGATGGGCCTAAAAGGCCTTGTTGATTTATAACCCAACACAATACAACACAAAGTGAGACCTATGAATTCCCTTATTATATGCCCAAAATGCGGAAACGACATCGACGTTAGTGAAATCCTCCAACATCAAATCGAAGAAGAGGTAAACCGCCAGCATGCCAGCGAAGTGGCTGAACACCGTAAAAAATACAAAGAGGCAACAGATGCTCTGAAGCTGAAAGAAGAGGCGATCAAGGAACAAGAGGCAAAGTTTCAAGAAGAGTTGAATCTTCAAGTGGTTCAGAGACTCAAAGAGAAAACGCACATCCTTGCTGAGAGTCTAAGAAAACAGATACTTGATGAGCAAAGCGAATCAACGGCACTGTTACAGCAAGAGCTTTCCCAAAAGTCCGAGCAACTAAAAGAACTACATAAATCAAAAGCGCTTATCGCCCAGTTGGAGAGGGAAAAACAAGAGATCGAATCACGCATCACAGCTCAAGCTGAAGTCGCGTTAAATCAACGGCTCAATCAGGAAAAAGAGCGTATTGCCAAGGAGCTTTCAGACCAAAGCGAACTCAAGTTTCGCCAAAAAGAGGAGCAGATGGAGGGGCTCAGACGCCAAATCGATGAGATGAAACGCAAAGCGGAGCAGGGGAGTATGCAACTACAAGGAGAAGTCCAGGAGCTAGCTATCGAGGAGTGGCTGATGGGGCATTTTCCTCTCGATATCATCGATGAGATCAAGAAGGGGGCTAGGGGAGGTGATTGTATCCAGAGTGTTCATACGAGAGAGATGCACAACTGTGGCACGATCTATTATGAGAGTAAACGAACCAAAGACTTCCAAAGTGCGTGGATAGAGAAGTTTAAAACGGATATAAGAGATAAAGGCGCCAATATTGGAGTCATAGTGACCGAAGTGCTTCCTAAAGGCTATGAGCGGATGGGACTATATGAGGGGATATGGGTATGCAAGTATGAGGAGTTCAAAGCCCTTGCATTTATCCTTCGTGAGGGGATTGTCAATGTAGCCCGCGCCAACCGCAACCAAGAGAACCGCACCGAAAAGATGGGAATACTTTATGATTATCTGACCGGCAACGAATTTCGTTTACAGGTGGAAGCAATTGTTGAGGGATTTGCACAAATGCAAAGTGATCTAGAGAAAGAGAAGAGGGCGATGACCTCAATTTGGAAACAGCGTGAAAAACAGCTCGCCAAAGTCTTAGAGAGCACGATTGGAATGTACGGGTCAATCAAGGGGATAGCCGGTAATGCCATTGGATCAATTCAGGCATTGGAGCTTGATTTACAAGAGGAAGAGCTCTAAAGAAACCGCTTTTGAGTTCTAGATCCTCTTAAAAGTATCAAAATCTATTTAAAAAAGCAGTGAAAATTAAAAGGACTTATTTTGAAAACCATGGGATTTTTAGCCACTCAATCGTCAAATACTACTACTTCAGACTCATTTGGTCGTTTCGAACATACACTTTTCAGCGGTAAGACCGGTGACGGCAAGACAACCTGTGGAATCAATCCTGTTTTAGAAAGTCGTATTAAAGCGGGGTATGGAATGCTGATCTTTGATGAAAAAGCCAAAGAGCACCGTGTGGTTAAAAACCTTGCGCATAAACATGGACGATTAGTTGATGTAGTAGAAATCGGTAAACCCCATGGGGCAAAAATCAATCTCTTTTCCAATATGTCCGAAAAGCAAGTGGAAAAGTTTGCACGCTCTATTATCAAAAATTCGCATGATCCTTTTTGGAGCGATGGCGGTGTTGCGTTGTTTGTGGATCTTTCCACGTTTCTTATGCGTTTAAAAGCCCTTCATAAATACGCACGGGAAGAGTTTGGAATTACTACTACTGTTATGTCTCAGAAAACTCCTGACAGCGATGGATCGTTTGTCCTTGATATTAGTCTTGATCCTCTGACCATGCGTGAGTTTGGACATTATGTAAAGAAGATAAAAAACTACATTATGCTTACTGGCACTGCCTCACAATACGTAAATGATATTAAAAAACAAGCCGTTACAAAACTTCATGAAACAGGGTGGACCGAAGCTGTGGCACGTAAAAAACTTACAAACTTCGATGCCTTGGTGTACGAGCTTGAAGAGATAGTGGAAACGATCAAAGGCTCCAAAGTAAAACAAGATGCGACAGAAGCGTCAGGATTCAACGGAATGCTTTTCATGATCCAAGCTTCCATCTCAGGATTTATGAAAAATCCTTATTGCAATGAGTCCAACTCACAAGATATCGCAAGACTGCTCAGTGAGGGGAAGATCGTTGTCATCAATAGCGAATCGTTTACCGGTCCGGTCCTTTCTGTCATTTTAGATAAAACATTGGACTTTTTATCCTTACGTGCCAAGCATAAAGATCCTGTTCCTGTTGCAATCGTCATCGATGAAGCCAATCGAGTACTGGGAAATGGTAATGACATCCGAACCGACATCTTGCGTGAAAGCAAAGTCGAAGTCATTATGGCTATCCAAAACGATGAACAAATGATCCGTAAGATGGGTGAAATTACCTGGAGTTCCATGAAGCAAAACTTTAAAACACAAATTTGTTTTAACGGACAATCCGAGCAAAGTGGTGTTTTTAAAGCCTACGATGAAATCAGTTGTTCCAATATGCAAAGTAGCGCTATGTTCTTCGAGGAAGAGAGTCTTAATACAACAGAGATTCTTTATCAAGAGATGCACTGTCATTATGCTGCTTATCAAACCAGTAAAGCAGAACTTATGGTTTATGATCATCTGTTCTATGATATTTCAAGAATGCTCATCTTTCGTAATATCAATACTAAAGAAGAACGACACGTCCAATATCAGTTTGAAATTCCAAATCAAGAGGGTCGATTGAATGAGTACTTTATGTCCCTATTTGCCCTTGATGACATGGATAGTGAAATAAAAGAAAGACAACAAGCGGAAGCCGATCATTGGAGAAAAGGTAAAAATTTATAAGATTAAACCCTATTAGAAAGGAACACCATGAAATTCGCCATCCTCGGAGACACCCACTTCGACTTTTATTTTACCCCTGGCAGTGTAGTAAGTGCACGGGCGTTTGATGCAAAGTTTAAAACACTGCTGGACAAAGCTCCTGCAGATGTATTACTCATCCCCGGTGACATCGGACACTATAATTCGCAAAACATCCAAAGTCTGCGTCACCTGAAACGCTACTACAGCCGCATCGTTGTTACGTTTGGCAACCACGACTATTATCTTATTTCAAAGAGCATGGTAAGTAACTATCAATATGGAACAAATCGTCTAGGCGGAAGCCGTGAACGAGTAGCAGAGATGAAGCTTTTCATTGAGAAAGAAGAGGGGATTGATTACGTTGATGGGAACATCATTGAGATTGAGGGAGTTCGTATAGGAGGAGCAACTGGATGGTACGATGGCTCACTGTTGCTCAATGCCGGCAAGAGTTATGATGATGTCAATATGATTTGGCGACTAGAGATGAATGATGCCAATAGAATTTATCCAAATGGGAATAATCTCACAAAGTTTGACACTCTATTCCAAGAGCAAAAGCACAGAGTAGAGGATGTGCATCAGGATTGCGACATTATGATGACCCATATGTCGCCGTTAAGCGAGTGGAATCAGTTCACCGAGATGTACAACTTCAAGCCAGCAATTGCAGCACAGATACCAAACTATGCAGTAGATCATGAGGCGTTGCAGGATTATCGGGCATTTTACTGTTTTGATGGTAAACATCTTTTAGAAAACGGATCTATGAGCCATTGGGTTTTTGGACATACTCATCGAAACTTTGAACGTCAATATGTTCGAGAAGGAAAAAGTGACGTACAGATTTTGTGTAACTCGATTGGCTATCCAAAGGGTGGAAGCCAAAGGAAAATATCATCCGACTTTAAAATTAAAACCATAGAGGTAACAAAATGACACTATCCATTCTTTCTGATTTACATTTGGATTTTTATTTCAAGTCGTTCAAACAAACCAAGGAAGAAGTACAAAAGTTTTTTGATCCGATATTTACTCCAGTAGTGGAGGGTGTAAAAATTAAACCTTCTGACGTTTTGGTTGTTGCTGGGGACTTAGGGCATTACAACACAGAGAGCGCAAAGATCATTGGATTTTTACGGGAACTGTATTTCAAACACATCGTATGTGTATTGGGAAACCACGATTATTATCTTATTAATCGAATAGCCGTAGACGATTACGATATGAATAGCTATAAGCGTGCCCAAGAGATGAGAGAGATGCTTAACGCATTAGACGGCGTCTACTGTCTAAATGGTAACGTCATTGAGATTGAGGGCGTGCGATTTGGTGGATGTGACAGTTGGTATGATGGGAATTATGTGCTGCATAATCTCAACCCGCACTTTGTGACAACAATGGATGATATGCGCACTTTATGGAAATATGTGATGAACGATGCCGCTTATATGCCAAATCTAAAATTATTCGACGAGCTATGGGAAATAGAAAAGCCAAAAATTGAGGCAACTTATCAACAGGTGGACGTGATGATTACACACGTAAGCCCTTCAATTAAGCCAGAACACATCCCTGAAGTGCATTATCGAAAGGATGACTCAACATCATTTTTTACGTTTGATGGAGAGAAGTATGTTAGTGCAACGACCGCAAAAATGTGGATTTACGGGCACACTCATACTGCAAACGAGTACGAATGGCACGGTGTTCAGATGATTTGTAATCCATTGGGATATCCGGGTGAAAACAAAAACATAAAAGACAAAAGAATAGAAATTGATTTGAAAAGGGAAAAATAATGACAAAGAAAACATTAACAACAAGGCAGCCTGTAGCCACTATTATCGCCGGAGGTAATGCTTCCGGAAAGAGCACACTTGTTAGCGCACTTTATCAAAGCGGTTTTTTTGGAGAGGAACAATTTGTTGGACCGGATTTAATATTGTCGACAGAAATAGCCAAGACAATTAAAAGAAACGAACGTCATGAAATATTTGATACCAATAAGTATGACGAGGAATTATACAGTCGCGAGAACTATTTAGAAGCCTTTGCAATTGCGGATAAACGCAGAGAAGATTTGGTTAAAAAACAAAAAGATTTCGTGATGGAAACGGTTTTGTCAAGCAAGGCAAAAATGGAATTGATTGCTGATCTCAAAGCAAAAGGCTATTTTGTACGAATTTTTTATATTGGCGTTGATGAAGATATAACAAATGCAGAATATTTGATTAGACGTATCCACGATAGAGGCCACGATGTACCCATGCACAAACTTTTGAAAAGGAAGCATAAATCCCTCCAAAATCTTTACGCTGCCGCTAGAAGTGAAAATGTTGACCAAATAATCTTAATTGATAATTCTGTCCCAGATGAGATGCCACACATCGTTGCAACTTACAATTTCGGATATAAGCCGTTTGGTAATGGAAGCGATAGACCTGCAGGCTGGAGAATGCATATAGACGGGTTTTTCCCTGAGAACGAAACCACTTTTCCATTAGCTGATTCGATGATATTAGATATTAAGACACTTGTAGGTTCTTTAGAAAAAACAATCAAGTATTTCTTCCTTCAAACAGCCATATTGCACTCATATTTTTGGACTAATTCACTAATTGGAGAAAAAGTTGACGAAAAAAGAAACATAACAATTCTTATTTACAGCACAAATGCGGGGATCTACGATGGACATTGTAATCGCGGAGGGCACTTAGATTTAAGCGATGATGCTCACTGGTATGGCAACTTTAGAAGAGATGATTTATTTCGAACGAGTTTGATCGCTGGATGGGAATTAAAGGATGACATATTAACCATAGAAACTCTAAACAGTACCTATATCTTTGAAATCATTAAAGGAAAAGTTGATACATCGAAAATTGTATTGGCGCCACAAGAAATTGTAGACGAGGTTAAAGCCAGAAATGCTGTTAAGCGACTGCATTATTGGTGTCAAGTTGACGCGTCTGGATTTTTGGATGGATTGATAAGTGTAACTGAAATGCCGTATCCTATGACCAAGCAAGAGGCGATCGATTATGTATCTTGCAATATTGCCGTAAGCTATGATGGCTACATAGCTAGAATTGTACTTGGGCCAGCTAACGTTAGTGATGAGGCGATTGGAGAGAAAAAATCATGAAGATCGATATTATGAGCGATTTGCACGTTAACACTTTTTTCAAGCATGCCAAACCTGATGATAAGCTAATTGAAAAATTATGGAGACAGCTTGAACCAAAAGGTGACGTTCTGATCATAGCAGGCGACATTGGCGAGATCAATCAACAAAACGTTAATGTTCTTGCCGCGCTAAAGCGACTTTTTTACAAAGAAATTGTTTGTGTGTTTGGTAATCATGATTTACACTGTCTCCACAATCGTGTTATCTATCTCTATGACGATAATCATGAACTTGTTGAGCAACATCACTGGGATAAGTTTGCACAAAAAATTGAGGATGCAAAAGAACTCTATCGTGATGCAGGAATTCATTTGCTCGATGGCAACATTGTTGAAATTGATGGTGTTAAAATCGCTGGTGCTATGGGGTGGTACGATGGGGGATATTCTAAATTCTACAAGATGGGTATCGGAAAACATCGTATATTCCGCTATCGTGAATACAGCGACCTGCAAGAGCTTTGGCAAAGATGTATGCCAGATGACGATATTAAGCCTATGGGTAGATTTGATGGGCTGCTAAAAGGCGAACTCTTAAAAATCGATGCTATTGTTGAGCAATGTGACGTAATGATTACCCATATAAATCCGTCTATTGAACAATGTCATCAGCACCCGGACTGGAAAGATGATCCAAGCTGTGGATTTTACAGCTTCAATGGGAAAGAATATACGAATCGATTTAACGGTAGTCATTGGATTTTTGGTCATAGCCATTTTGTGGCGCAGCATACGGTTGAGCGTGAAAACAAAGAAGCTTTTGAGCTGATAACAAACACGCTGGGTTATCCTGATCAAAACAGAAGATCCTATACAAAAATTAAAACAATCGAGATTTAGGGAGGAAACATGAAGCCGCTAATAGTGTCTGTTTTATCGGATTTACATTTCGATTCACACCTTCCGTCCTTTGGCATCACTGAAGAGATGGTGCAAAAAGTATTTAACCCTATTTTTAAAACTCCGGCAGATGTTTTGGTCGTTGCCGGAGACTTGGGTCATTACAACAATCAAAGCTTTACCGTAATTAAAATGCTTAGGGAACTGTATTTTAAACACATTGTCATTGTGTTGGGAAACCACGATTATTACCTGATTAATCGGATGTTGATTGATGACTACGACAACAGCTCCTTCAATCGAGTTAACAAGATGCGCGAGTTGCTTAATTCAATCGATGGTGTACATTGCTTAAACGGCAATGTCGTGGAGATAGAAGGGGTGCGTTTTGGTGGATGCGATTCGTGGTATGACGGACAATATCAGCTTCACAATTTAAACCCACATTTTATTTACGCAATGCACCACGTTCGGGAATTGTGGAAATACACGATGAATGATTATCCTTGCATTAAAGGGATTAAAAAGTTTGATGATATATGGGACATTGAAAGACCAAAGATAGAAGCTACCTACCAGGCTTGTGACGTCATGGTTACTCACGTTATGCCGTCCATTAATCCAGAGCATGTGGATCGCCATTACCGGTCTGACAAAGCAACTGGATTTTTCTGCTTTGACGGTGAAAAATATCTCAAAGAGACAACGGCCCATACTTGGATATATGGTCACTCCCACACAAATAATGAGTTTGATCTGCACGGTGTTCGTGTGATTGCTAATCAGCTTGGCTATCGTGGAGAGGCAAGAAAAGGCGTGGCAGCAGAAAAGATTATAGAAATTTGGAAAGAAGTGAAAAGATGAAAGACGTTAGCAATAAAAATGAAACAGTTGAAGAATCAGGCAAAAGTAAATGGCAAATGCTTATGGATAAGTTTGATGGTCCGCAATCAAGAAAAGGACCGATGGTTGTTGATGTGCCATTTGATTGTGATGGAGATGGAGAAACGCCGTATGGAATGAGATGGGGAGGAGGTGTCGTTGAACTTGATAGAGAACATCTCGAGGCACTTCTTGATGGCAAATATATAGCCATTGAGGTTGAAAATGAATACGTCAGTTTTTTAAAACTTAAAGACACTATTGACGATGAAAAATAATAAAAGAATTGAAAATCTCCAGCGTCAAGTAAACCGTTTAAAGAAAGGACTGCAGCAATCGCAGAAGATGAAAACTCTCTATTTGAGAAAGTGGGAAGAACGCGCAAGAGAACTTCTTAGTAAAAATCTTCCTCAGTGAACTATTTTCGTCTTGAAAATAGGCGTAAGCAATATGCAAATTTTAGATGCTAAATGAATTATTGGAGGAAAAACAATGAAGTATTATTTTGCCTATGGAGCGAATATGGATTTAGACAAAATGCTTTACCTCTGTCCCAATGCAAATTTCATTGAAGTAGGGGAACTCAAAGGGTATCGTTTTATCATCAACACACACGGTGTTGCTTCGATAGTTCCTGATATCACATCGAGTGTTAATGGTATTATCTGGACGATTACAGAAGAAGATGAAGCATTTTTAGATTATATTGAAGGGGTAAAGGGTGGATGGTATACCAAACATGCTGTCACTGTTTGTGAAATTGGTAAAAATAATATATACAACTGTCTTGTCTATATCGCCAGTGATTCTAAAGAGGGGAAGTCCATCGAGGATTATTTTACCAATATTATTAAGTGGGCAAAGAACTATCAGTTCCAACAAGAGTACATTATTTATCTCGAGTCACTCAAAGGAGAGGAGTCATGATTATTACCAAAGAGTCTTTCATCATTGCGGACACCCATTTCGGGCATGAGAATATCCTCAAGCATGAACCTGTCCGCAAGCAGATACTAGGAAGCAATCCCGGTATACGAAGTTATCTTTTTAACTATCTTGCATATAAATATAAGACGATATAAATAAGACAAATTATGTCCATATAACTCATCATACTGTTTCTTCTTAAACTACTTTGGAGAAACAAAATGACAGACGCTGCACCTTCCCCACAAATTGATATTATTTATGAAGCCTCAAGTGAAACAATATCTAAGTCTAAACGGCTCAATTATGAGAAAGTTAAAGAACTTTACACTGAAGCACAGTCAATTCGAGTTGAGCTCAACAAAACCCAATCCGAAGAAATTCGTGCTCGCCTCGATAATTTTATTGATGAAATACAAAAATTACAAAAATCCTCTTCCAAGTATCTTAACAGTGATGAAGTTATGTCTGATATTGATTGGATTATTGAGTACGCTCAAGCTGAGAAGTGGAATGATGTTGCACGATGGCTTTGCAATTTGGACAGTTCATTGCGTGAGATGTGGTCGCAATACATAGAACAAATTATTGCGCTAAAAAAGTAGTTAAGGTTCGTCTCAGGGCACAGATTCTCAGTTTTTGTACAATCCATACACTTTTAATCAAGGAGTTTCCATGGTATCGACTATTTATGATGTTGAATTTACACTCGAAGAGATTTCACAAGCGCTTAATATCCCCAAAGAGACCTGCCGCCAAGTTTTATTGATGGCGTTACGTAAGCTTTCTTCTTCTAAAAATAGAGAAAAATTAGAAGAGATTGCTGCGTTATTAACGATGATAGAGGAGAAATAACCATGTCAACAAATTCTGAAAAATACGGTAAAGATTTTGTGATGCAAGAGCTGCTGAATTGTGGTGGCAATGTATCTTGTATTTTGATAGCACTTGATAAATTGGCACTTTATGGCTGTGATTTTACACTTGGGGAGATAGGTGATGTAATGCATGTAACAAGAGAACGTGTTCGCCAGATCGAGGCAAGTGCAATCAAAAAATTAAAACATCCGAAGGCTGGAAAGGTTATTAGGGCCTATATGGTGTCTTGAGCTAATGTCTGTACAAATACAAGACAAACTCGAATATGAGGGAAAAGAATATTCGATAAAAGAAACAACACTTAGTGACCTTATTAAAGGTGACTTTAGGAGTAGTTCACCGTTAGAACAGTATTTAGTAGTCAACGATTTAAAAAAGTACTTCACCTCTGAGTATGTAGAAATGCATACAGCAAATGGGCGTGGCTATCTATGTGATTGGGAGATTGATAAACACGGGTCTTTGTGGTTGAAAGCTTTTCACAGTCGATCAAAACTACTGAAAAATGTCAACCAGCTGTTGGGAATTTCTCCAATAGGAATGAAGCCAATAATAGGTATAAATATTGATCTACTTAGAGCAGAAGTGATGCAGCCATATATGCATGCAGGCTGGTTTAGCGGTATTATATATGCTAGAGAATTTCTGAATTATGAAGGTGCAATTAATGGATTGCGTATTGAAATAGAAAATGGCTTTGTTGTTGATTCTACACCATGTCATGTTGGATCATATTATGGACGCCCTCTTAAAAATTATATTGATGATTGATAGATAGCTGTGATAATATCTTTGTAGTAAGATTAATACTTTATTATATAGAGTCGATAATTCAAAACTAAAGGAAGTTAATATGGCATCAATAAAGTATCCAACACCAGATTTTATTAAAGAGAATGATAGCTATCAAATATGGCTCGATCGAAAAGCAAGTGCTCATCGTAAACGAGATGGTGGGAGATTTAGCAAAGAGGAATATAAAAAGGCTATTCATAGTGCTGTTATAGTAAGTGAGGGCTATGACTTTTACACAGGTGATATGCTTGAGTGGAGTCTTATTGGCAAATTTGGACAACCTGATGAGGATGGTGTGGCAAATTATAAAAAAGAACCAAATCTGCCAACTGTCGATCATTTAAATGGCAGGAATGATCCAGATTTAATTTTTGTTATAGCTGGTTGGGCGGTTAATGATGCAAAAAATGATTTATCTTATAATGAACTTCTTGTATTATGTAAAAAGGTATTAGATAATCAAGAATATTGTTTAAGTAAAATAGCTGAAATAAAAAATAGATAAATATACATTATTTGCAGGGTCACTATTAATAACTTTAGATTATCAGCATAAATAAAGGCTGCTCATCGATATCCATTTTTGCTGGCTTTATATCAAGGGTCTCATAAATTATTTGATCAATATCGGAAGTCTGAAGACACAATATGTCCCTAATGCAGCTATAATAAACCCATAATTATTTGAAGAGGTATTATGGCCATCTTAGCCGATCACGGATCACGCGGTAACCCCCTCCAGCACAAACGCCACGCTGAGATACTAGAACGTCTCGAAAACGGTGAGGAACTCTCCATCGGTGAGTTGGCACGAGAATGGAATGTTGATCCCAAGACTATCCAGCGTGATTTTGATAAACTCAAACAGATGTATCCCGGAAGAGTAGAACGTGGAGAGGACAAAAAACGCTACCGTAAACCCCTGAGCCGTCGTGCTCAAAACGATGGGGATATGGTTCTGGAAATGTTAGAGAGCATGGTCAAAGATATGGGGGTGGATTTTTATAAAAAAGCTCATCCACTGCTAGAGCGTTTACAGCGTCAAATTAAATCCCCGTTTTATACCCGTCTCGATGTCGAAGATATCGGCAGTAAATTTGATATCGTGATGCGTTTGGAAAAAGCAATCGAGCAAAAACGTGAAGTGACGATCACCTATACTCCTTACGGTGACAAAGCACCTAAAGAGTACACCAATGTCCAACCGATCAAAGTAATCGTTTATGAAGGATTTTGGTATCTTCTCGCACAGCATGGTAAGTACAGTAAAAAGTTTTACATCAAGTCTGTCCACAACTGCGATATTACTGATAACCTGTTCAAGCATAATGCCAATATTATTGATCGTTTGGAAAACTCCATTAATGTGTGGTTTTCTACCAGTGAAGAACCTTACGAAGTGAGATTATGGGTGGATAAAGAAGTTGCAATCTATTTTGAGCGAAAACCAGTTGCTAAAAATCAGAAGCTGTACAAACAGCCAGACGGAAGTGCAGAGTTGGTGCTAAAAGTGACCAGCGATGAAGAAATTTATCCGATACTCAAATACTGGATGCCCACCATTCGCGTTATTGAACCACAACGAATACAAGATGGATTTGAAGAGATGCTTTCTAGGTATTTAATTAACGGATAATAGACAAAATATGTCCATAAATAAGCTTACTATTTTATTTAAATATTATAGAAGGCATGTTAATGACGAACATTAAATTATTGTATCAATTTCAAATAATCAAGATAAAGCTTATTCGGAGATACGTATATAACCGATATTTTGATGCTATCAAAACGCATAATCATAAAAAACTCAAGCAAATTGTCACGTTGTTTCCGCATATACTTAAATCAAAAAATACCCTTGGTTTAACGGGTCTAATGCAAGCAGTGGCCTCACGAAACTACGATGCAATCACATATTTACTTAACAAAGGTATCGATCCAAATATAATGGATAAGGATGGATGGACTGCAAAAGCGTGGGCGGTATTGCTAAATGATTTTGAGTCCATGAAACGCCTTCGCGGATTGAGCGTATTATCTCATTCATTACATAATGACGTATCAGGTTTAGCGATTATTGCCATCGGAGCATGAAAGCATACTATTTAAGTGAATTTATATTAAAATCAACACAAAAAGAGACATTATGAAAATTATCGTATTAGACACTGAAACCACCGGCGTTACAGAGCTTGACCGCATCTGTCAGTTGGCCTATATTGTTTTAAACGAAGAAGGTCAGGTTGAAGAGATTCATAATGCACTATGTACTCCGCCGCTTGCAATCGGCTTTGAATCAATGGCTATTCACCATATAACCCCTGAAATGCTTATTGGTACTCCCGCTTGTGTTGATACGAAAGCCTTTTCACGTTTGATTGAGCTCAATACCCCCGAAAACCTCATGGTTATCCAAAACGCTGAATTTGATTTGGGCATGCTTATCAAAGAGGGATTTGAGTCAAAAATGAGACTTGTTGATACCTTCAGAATATTACGTGCAAGCTATCCTCTCGATACTCCACACGGATTGCAGTTCAAACGCTATCAATGGGGCTTGTATCATAAAGAACAAGCTTTAATCGATGAACTTGGAATCGAGATCAAAGCCCATGATGCATTAGGGGATGTAATCGTCCTCAAGCATCTCTTTGAAAAACTAAACGAAGAGCATACAATTGATTCGATGGTCGAATTGTGTTCTGAGCCGATTATTCTCGAATATATCCCTTTTGGTAAGAACAAAGGGAAACGTTTCGAAGAGGTTGCCCTTAATTCAAGAAATGACTTACGTTATATGCTCGACAACTTCGATCTTGATGGTGATCTTAAAGCAACGCTCACACATCATCTTAATGCCACAAGAGCTAATATAACTATCACTATAGGATTTGGTAAGTACAAAGGTCAAACACCAGCCCAAGTGGCTCAAACCGATCCAGAGTATTTAACGTGGCTACTCAATAATGCGGAACGTCTCGATTCAGAGACACGTGAAGAGATCAACAACGTTTTGAACGCGTAAATAGAAGGATTGGATTAGTGGCATACGATTTATCAAATAAGCTGGTAGTAGCAGTATCATCAAGAGCTCTGTTTGATCTTGAAGAAGAAAATAAGATCTTTGAAGAAAAGGGTCTTGATGATTATTATAAGTACCAGCTTGAAAATGAAAGCAAGCCACTTAAAAAAGGGACTGGATACAGACTGATTGAAAACCTATTGAAGATCAACACCTATTTCAGTAGCGAAGACAAGCAAGTAGAAGTGATCATCCTTTCAAAAAACAATGCTGCCATTAGTTTGAGAATAACCAATGCTATCAATGAATCTAAACTAGACATCATCAGATCAGGCTGGACAAGCGGGAATGACCTCTCTACCTACCTAAAAGCATTCAAAGTGGATCTTTTTCTTTCGGCAAATGATGCAGATGTTATTAATGCGATCAAAGGCGGTGTCGCTGCGGCTAAAATCTTGCAATCCCACGAAGGTGTACATAACTGTCTTGGAGATCAAGTCAGAGTTGCCTTTGATGGAGATGCTGTCTTATTCTCAGAAGCTTCAGAATTGGTCTATAAAGAACATGGGCTTGAGGCTTTCATAGAACATGAAAAAAGTAATAAAGATAACCCGATGGAAAAAGGTCCATTTGCAAAATTTCTTCTGACTATATCTACAATACAGCAAAAGTTTAAAGATAAAGAGTCACCTATTCGTACAGCGCTGGTTACCGCTAGAAGCGCTCCAACACATGAGAGAGTAATAAAAACATTAAATGCATGGGGCGTGAGAGTGGATGAGGCTTTCTTCTTAGGTGGATCTGATAAGTATGAGGTATTGGAAGCTTTTGGTGCGGATATCTTTTTTGATGATCAGGATGTACATTTGAGCCTCTCATCATCGGTAGTACCAAGTGCGAAAGTGATACATGAGAGTATTGAAGAATTTAATAAATAACTAGAATCAAGTTTGTTGAGAAGATTGCAGCGAATTTTTCTATAAAAATGAAACAAAAAGGACTAATAGTATGAGTGATAATTTAAAATTGAAATCTATAAATCAAATATTGGATAAAGACTTTTTTATTCCATCTTTTCAGAGAGGATATAGATGGGACGATAGGCAAGTTGAGGAGTTGCTTGAAGATATTTTAGAATTTACAAATAATGATAAAGATCAGGGGTTTTATTGTCTTCAACCTATTGTTGTAAAGGAAGAGGCTATTGTTCAAAATGGGGAGCATCAAGTTAGGTATCGTGTAATTGATGGACAGCAACGACTTACAACAATATATATTCTTCTAAAATATTTAAAAGAATTACTATATGAAGAGCATGGAGTGGAAAATATATACGATATTTCCTACGAAACAAGAGCGGGCAGTAAAGATTTTCTAAAAAATATATGTGATGAATTGGTGAAGAATAATAATGAAAATATTGATTTTTATACTATGAACAATACTTTTAAAATAATTGAAAAATGGTTTATAAATATTATTAAGAATAAAAGGACAACAAAGAGAAAATTTCTGGAAACTATTATGGGTTCAGACAAAAAAGATGTAAAAATAATATGGTATAAAATAAATGATAATGAATCAGAAATTGATATTTTTACTAGGCTAAATATAGGAAAGATTCCATTGACAAATTCTGAACTAATAAAAGCACTTTTTGTTTTAAATACGAAAGAGCATAATGATCGGTTAAAGTTAATTACGGAATGGGATAATATAGAATACACGCTACAAGAACCTAAGTTCTTTGCATTTTTAAATGATGAAGAATATGACAAGCCAACAAAAATAGAATTTATCTTTGATTTACTAGCTGATATTAAAAATAAAAATCTTGAAATTGAGAATCTCTACAAAGAAGATGATAAGTATAGTTTTTATATATTTAATCATCTTATATCAAGCGAAGAGGAATCAAAAGTCTTATGGAAAGAAGTAAAACAATATTTCAGAATCTTCAATGAACTTTATAATTCCAATACATACTATCACCTAGTTGGTTTTTTGACAAACAATGGTAAGTCCATAAAAGAGGTGATAACGTTATTTAATCAAAATTCAAAAGATGACTTTGAATTAGCATTGAAAAACTTGATTAAGCAAGAAGTACTTATTAAGAAAGATAAAACTTTTGATGATTTAAATTACAATGATGATAGAGAAATAATAAATAAAATATTGTTCTTATTTAACGTAATTTCTACATTAAATAGTGATTATACAAAGTACCCTTTTGATAGGCATAAAATGGATAAATGGTCATTAGAACATATACATGCACAAAATTCAAAGCAGATAAAAAAAGATGAACACAAGATTGAATTATTGAAGTCTGAATTGAAATATGTAAAAAATAAAGATATTTTTGTAAAAATTGAAGCGCTAATATATGAGTTTGAAAAAAGTCAAAAAATTGACAGCATAGTTTTTAATAGTATTCAAGATGAAATTTTTAATGATAATGAATATGGGGATGGTAGCAGCATACATTTACATACCATAAGTAATTTAGCTCTATTATCTAGAAAGGACAATTCAGCATTGAATAATAGTGTCTTTCCAGCGAAAAGAGATAAAATTAAAGAACTTGATTCAGAAGGTTCTTTTATACCTATTGGAACTAAAAATGTTTTTTTGAAATATTATAGTAATGATGTAAAAGAAGCAGTCCAGTGGAATAAAGAGGACATGGAAGCATATGTCAGAGAGATTAAAGAGGTATTAAAAGATTATTTAGGAGAAAACAATGAGCAGAAGTAGCTTTAAGGACTTAATTAGTAACTCCAAAATAACAATACCCTTAATTCAAAGAGATTATGCCCAGGGTAGAAAAAGTGAAGAATTAAAAGCAAATAATTTTTTAGAAGCTATTTTAAAAAGCATACATGGCAGAGGTCTAAATCTTGATTTCATCTATGGAAGTTCTATTGAAAATAAAGAAGATGAAATCAAAAAATTTATACCATTAGATGGGCAACAGCGGTTAACTACTCTATTTTTGATATATTTTTATATATCACTGAAAGATAAAATAGATATGGATGAGTTAACGAATTTTACTTATGAAGTAAGAAGTTCAAGTACAGATTTTATTGAAGCACTTGTTGCAAAAAAGAGTGAATTGAGATTACCAAATTTGAGGAAAAATATAGAAAAAAGCAATTGGTTTTTTCTTTCTTGGAATAATGACCCTACTGTTAAATCTATACTAAACATGCTTGACTCAATTGAGGGAAAGTTTTTTGACATTAGTTTTATAGATTTAGAAAAAATTACTTTTGACAAATTACTGTTAAATGAATTTAATTTAACTGATGAATTATATGTAAAAATGAATTCAAGAGGTAAGCCTTTAAATAATTTTGAGAATTTTAAATCAGAATATGAAGTTACTATTGAGCAAAGATTTAAGAGCGATAAGAAAAAAGAATTTGAAGTAAAAATGAAACTTGACAACCAATGGCTTGACGTATTTTGGAAAATCTCTCAATGTGACCCGGTTAAAACAGATAAAATATATTTTAATTTTTTTACCAACATAACACTATTTTTTGCTCTTGATAATATTGGCGCATTGGATGAATTTGATTTGTTTAAATTTAATTATAAAAATAATGACATTGATACTATCGGTATAGTCTTGGATGCTTTGATGTTATATGAGGATAAATTAATACACGATATTAGAGAAATAAGTATATTCGAAAATTTTCTACAGCCTTATATAAAAGGTGGTAGAAGTGGAATCACATATGAGAATAGAGCAATATTTTATGCCCTTATGCAATTTTTTATCAAAGTTGGCAATATAGAAGGGAATGAAAATATTTTTAAAAGTTGGATGAGGGTGAATTTAAATTTAATAAATAATATACGTTTCGATAGTATAGAAATTTTTAGAACAATGCTTGAACAGATAGACAAGTTAAGTGACCACATAAAAAGTTTATATATTGAAATTTACAAACTTAAACTTCAAAACCCATCTGCCCAGTTTTTAGAAGAGCAACTAAAAGCTGAACTGATCGAAAATAACCGATCAGAAAATTGGGAAGAAGAGTTGATAAAAGCAGAAAAACATTGGTATCTAGATGGTGAAATAGGGTTTTTATTAAAGTTTTCTGATCATGATATTAATAAATTTATTGAATATAGAGAAAAGTTTATTTTATTATTCAACAAACAAAAGATAGATGCTGACATTAATTATCAAACTTTGATTCATAGAACATTACTTTCGTTAGAAAAAAATAAAGATGATATTGGGTATCTAAAACTAACAAGACACGACAAGTCTAATCGATACACTTTTTGTGTATACGATGATAGACTTAGAATAAAAAATGAAAACTGGAGGCGTGTTTTTGATAGTGATTATTTTAAAGATCTTTTAGATTTAATCAAAGATGATTTAGAAAAAAATTTAAAAGATAAAATAAATAGTTATATTTTCAATTGTGAAGATTTTAAATCATACTTTGTAAATCCAAATCAAAATTGGGAAGTAATTTCATATATAAGACATTATCAAATAGAATGGAATAATGAAGAAGAAATTTATTTGAATAAAGGTGGAACGGCGGTTGATAAGTGGGGCTGGTCAAGGGTTGCTGAAATTTACAGTTACTATCTGTATAAAAAATATTTTGAAAATGAAACAATACTTGGATTTAATAAACCAAGCTATTGGGATATAAGTTATGATAATCCTAGTATAGTCTTAGATGGTTATGATAATAAATATGCGATTGATATTTACTATAAAAATGGCTTTAATGTAATGTTTTATAATTATCAAATTGAAGGTGACATATCCAAAGAGATATTGGATATATTGATAAAAAATAATTTTGTCTTAGTTAATGAAAGGTATCACTTTATTGATATTAATAATTGTGATATTGATAATATATTTTCAATTGTTGAAAAATTAGTTAAAGAATTACCGAAATATTAACTGCTTATAGCAAGAAAGCATTTATAGATATTAAGTAAATAAAATTATTTACATGGACAAAACACATGATACAAACCATTATAGCTCCATCCATTCACAGAGCCAAGCAGATCGAACGACTAAGTGGTAACCCATTGGCTCGCTCTCTGACGCTTGATAACTTTATACAGGCCTACTATGATCGCTATGGTGTGATGCGTATTATTAGTACCGATGAAGCACTAAGCATCATGGCAAGCTTCTTTATGGCTCAAAATAGAGAGCATTTTGATTACATAACAGCCGATGGTGAAGCGATGGAGCAAATAGCCACTTTTATCATCGATCTCAAACGTAACAATGTGACTCCTGCATCTTTTGTATTTGTGTCTGCTAAACAATCTGAATTATCAGAACTTTATACTTCTTATAATGCTTTTTTGAAGAAATACGTAATAGGTGATCGTGCCGATATGGAACGTTTTGTTTTGGATGTAATTACACAAGACACAACGACACTCAGTGTATTTGGAGAGATAATTGTGGATGATTTCACACAAAACGACGTACACTTTGAAACATCCAAGACGCAATATGAACTCTTAGAACTTTTACGCACCTGCGGCACTTCTATGAGCAAAGAAATTGAAGAAACAAACCAACCAAATTTTTATGAACCAACACCGGCACCATTTGGATTATTTGATGAAGTGGCATCTGCCCTTAAAATCGCTCGCTCATTACTTGATTCAGGTGAGAGCAGTGATGATATTTTGATTGTGTCTCCTAATATAGATGAATATGCTCCTGTATTTGAGAGTTTATACGAGGCATATGGACTTCAGGGCTACACTTCTATAGGTACACCATTGAGTAGTTTAGGCGTAATGAAAAATTCGGGTTGCTAAGAAATCATTTTTTATTATAGTTATCTAGAAATTCATCTATCAGTTTCACTTTCCTTTTTTTAGCCAATCCCTGATGTAATTTGATAAG
>CAIMUF010000031.1 GCA_903844635.1 uncultured Sulfuricurvum sp.
ACTATGGTTACACAGAGAGACAACAGTGTCTTTCTGAGTTCTTTAAAAGAAGTGACTTATCGTCAAATAGAGTGGACGGTATCTGAATATACTATGGTTACACAGAGAGACAACAGTGTCTTTCTGAGGATTGACTTTTAGTAGTGGTAGTTAGAGGCAATGTAGAAGAACTCTTTCATAACAGAAAGAAAAAACGACACAGCGTCGTTTCAACATACGAAGGAAATATTATGACAACTGAAAACACAAACCAAATTACAGTAATAGAAACACAAAATGGTCTTAATCCAATGGATAATAGTAATGTAGTAATTGATGCTGAATTAGTTGGTGTTGAATCTGCGATTAATGAAGTAGGAAGAAAAAATCAACTACTTTCTAATGAATATGAAAGCCAACTTAGAAACTATTTATCAATTGCAAATAGTGATACAAAAACAATTCATAGTAAATTAATTAATATTGTTTTTGCATTTATACAGATTGGAAATATTTTGAAAATTGCAAAATCAAAATTGTCTAATGATGATTTCACTAAATTGAAAACTAATTTAGGTATTGAAGAACGAATGGCTCAAAGATATGTGGCTTTAGTTAAAAATAAAAATGTTGCAAAACTAACTAAAGATGATATGAAAAATCTCAATAAACCATCAATGAGCAAATTGGTTGCTATGAGTAGGTTTAATGATGAAGGATTTGAGAAAATATTAAATGGTGATGATACTTTGCTAAAAAAAGCAAAATCACAGTTTGTAAATCCAAATCCCAACATCCTAACAAAAGAAACATATGATAACTTTATGAAAGAAGGTTTTCAATATACAATTAATGCTTATGCTGAATTGTTAGAAAAGATAATGAAATTAGAAGAAGAGTTAAGTAGTAATGTTGTTGTAAACAATACTAATCCTACTTCAATAGCAGCTTAATATGTTAGTTGAAACAGAAACAAACCCACCTCGTTCTCAAAAAGATGCAGAGAAAATATTAAATCTCTCTGCATCAGAAGTAAAAATATTGATTCGGAATAAGAAATTAAAGGTTATTAGAATTGGAGGTAAAAATTATATTAGTAACTATTCCATAAAATCACTTCAAATTGAATATGAAAAAAAGAGAGAAGAAATATCTAAAAATGATGTTCGGAATGCTGTTTTAAAATTTATTGAAGAAAAAATTCTTAAATTCTCAATAATAATTAAATCAAGACAAAAAGCAGAAAAGATGGAAAAAATTCTTTTAGAATTATCAAATTATAAGAATGTGAATATAGATATTAAGCATAGATTATCTGAACAAAGTTTTGAAATACTTCATCAAAATAAGTTAATAACATTTGGTGAAATGAGAGAAGTTGTTAAAACAGTTTATCTAAATCGGATGAAAAGGAGGACTTTTTAATCATTGTTAAGCAAATTGCTTCAAACATAAATTGAATGAAATAATTCAATCAACAATAAAAGGAAATATTTATGACAAAACAAAACAAAAACCAATTCATTGGTGCGGATGGAAATATTGGTGTTACAGTATACAAACCTATTAATACTAATATTTTTGAAGTATTTGGATATATGATTGAGAAAGATATTAATAATATGGATATTCAATTAGGTAATTATCAATTTCATAAGGAAAAAGAGTCTTACAGATTTAGAAAAATTGAAATTAAAGGACATACTGAAATTGGGAAGTTTTTAAATACTACTAACCTTTATAAAATAAATCTCACAAATAGGTTTAGTAATGGTTTATCTGTTACAGAAGCAAAAACGACACATAAACATAAATTTGGAGAACAATATAAAAATAGTATCTTAAAATGTTTTCATTTTCAAATTGAGAAAGAGAATATAAATGATAAACTATTTAGGTATTCAATAATTTTCATCATATCAAAAAAAGGTGTTGAATTGTTTTTAATGAACAAACAATTTAATTATAAAATTCAAATGAGAATGTTTCGTAAGAATACTCCAACTAATAATGTGTATAACTCTTATGAAATGAAGATATCTTAAAATACACATTAAAATATGTATTTTAATAAGTTTCCCTATTTTTAGGGAGACATCTACAAAGTGCCTAAACACGGGCTTTACAAACACATTAAATGACGATAAGATAGTCATAATTAATACTTTTAAAGGATTTATTATGAGTCGTCCAAAAAATACAAACCGAAATTCAAAACCAATCTTAGATAGAGAATATTCAATTCTAAAATCATATGTGAATGGATTAGAAACTTTTGAAACTACAAAAGTGAAATGGTTGAGAAGTGTTGAGTTACTTTTTATAAGTGGATTGAGAGTATCTGAAATATTGGATATAAAAATCAATGATATTGTTGAAGGTATAAAAAAATCTGAGTTAAGTGTATTTGTGAAAAAACAAAAAATAATTCGTCACATTCCACTCTCAGATAAATCTGTATCTATTCTAAAAAAACTTATCAAAGATGAAACTGATATGGATGGATATTTTATCCATAAGAGAAATTCAAAACGAAACAATCTTAATTCAATTGGATTTACAAAAGATTTCAATTTTGTTATCCAAAACATTTTGGGAAAAGAATTTTCATCACACAGTTTTAGAAAGGGAATCATAACTCATATGAGTATGAAAGGTATCAACCCAAAAATTACTCAGAGTTATATTGGTCACAGAAATGTAACTACTACCCTCAACTACTACAAACCAACTTCTGAGGATGTCAGAGAGTGTTTAGTGAGGTAGTTATACCCTTACTAATGACCCAACTGAAAGATATACTATATGTATAAAAAAAGAGAAGGATAAAAAATGACAGAGAGTCAAAAGATTATGTTTGAAACACTTTTTAAAGAGTTTCAAACTATGTTACTTACAAAAGAACAAATGTCAAAGATTACGAATATTTCAATCCGAACTTTGGATAGACATAGAGATGGTGGTAAAGGTTGTGAGTATAGATACGAAGGTGGAAGAATATACTACCCATTAGATAAGGTTGTTGTTTATCTATCAAAATGTATTAAAACAATTTATTAGGAGGTATCAAAATGAGTTATATAAAATCAAAAAGATTTGAAGGTGTTTATCAATATATTTTACAAAATGGAGATATTACTTATCATATAACTTATAAAGATGATGAGAATAAAACTGTTAAAAAGAAAATTGGTAAAAAATCAGAAGGTATCACAGAGTCGTATTGTAGTCAAATCAGAAGTGAAACGATTGTGAAAATAAGAAATGATGAACTACCACCAAAAATTGCGATTTCTAAAAAACAAAATACAGTTACTTTAGACTCATTGTCTGAATATTATTTTGAGACAAAAGATTCAAAATCAAAACATAAATTTGAAGGTAAATATAATCTCAGAATAAAAGATGTATTAGGAAACAAAGATGTTAGATATCTGACAGAGAATGATTTTCAAAAGTTTCAACAAACACTTTTAAAAGATGGTCTCTCACCACATACAATAAACTGTTATATTGATATAGTATCTGCGATTATTTCATATTCTATTCAAAAAAGGATATATGTCGGAAAAAATACAACTCAATTAGTATCAAAACTCAAAGTGGATAATAAAAGAGAAAGGATTCTCTCAAAAAGTGAAGTTGGTGATTTATTAGAGTCTGTTGAGGATAATTGGATACTCAATTTATTTGTCAGATTGTCACTGTCAATCGGTGGAAGAGTATCAACTATTCTCAATATAAAAAAATGTGATGTTGATTTAGAAAATAGAATGTTTACACTAAAAGATTTTAAAAATGACTCTACCTACTATGGATATATCAATGACGATATTTTATATGATTTAGTGAAAAACAGAATGGATATGATTGGAGACAATGATTGTTTACTCAATAGTAGTGATTATTCTGATATGGAGAGATATATTGGTAGAGAAATGAATAGTATCTATTATTATTTATTTAACCATAAATTACAAAATCAAAACGATAGAAAAAACAAAGTTGTAAATCATACCCTGAGACATACTGTATTGTCACATTTGGCGATGAATGGAGAAAGTGTATATACAATTAAATCAATTTCAAATCATAAATCAATCTCAATGTTAGAAAGATATGTAAAACTCAATCCAATCATCGGTAAAAAACCTATGGAAAATCTATGGAAATAGTATCAGATATAGTCTGATACATTTTTTCTTCATTTACTCCTCATACACCCCTTAAAACACCTCAAAATTACAAATCAAAAGTATATTGACATCGTAACAATTTTACAGTTTTTGTAAGTTTGGTTACGAAATTGGTTACTAAATTAAATTTCACTTAAATTACAATAAAATATCGGTAAAACGATATCTATGAAACACTGTATATTAGGGAGGTTGAGAGGGGTGTGGTTACGAAAATATTTTAGTAACTTTTTAGTAACTTAGAGGGATTAAAACCCCCTATATAGGGAATTGTCTATGGTTACGAATAGGTTACTAAAATTGTCTAAAAGAGGTTGAAACCACCTAAAATAGGTGGTTTCAGAGGTTATAGGGAATGATTACATCATCCCCGGCATTCCGCCCATTCCACCCATATCCGGCATTGCACCAGCTTTATCGTCTTTGATTTCATGAATGGTTGCTTCCGTTGTAAGAAGCATGCTTGAAACTGATGTTGCATTGGTCAATGCGACACGTTCTACTTTGAGAGGATCGATGATGCCTGCTTCGTACATGTCAACGTATTCACCTGTTGCTGCATTGAAGCCGATGTTTTCATTGGTTGACGATACGATCGTATTAACAACAACACCTGCGTCATACCCTGCATTTTCAGCGATTTGTTTGACTGGAGCTGTGATGGCGCGAAGAATGATTTCCCATCCGATTTTTTGATCGCCAGTAAGGTCGTGTTTTACTTTTGCTGCTGCACGGATAAGTGCTGCACCGCCACCGATAACGATACCTTCTTCAACCGCTGCTTTGGTTGCTGAGAGCGCATCGTCAACGCGGTCTTTTTTCTCTTTCATCTCGGTTTCAGTTGCAGCGCCTACTTTGATAACGGCAACACCGCCACTAAGTTTTGCAAGACGCTCTTGTAGTTTTTCTTTATCGTATTCACTTGTGGTGCTTTCGATTTGAGTACGGATTTCTTTGATACGTGAGTTTACTGCATCTTTGTCACCCGCTCCGTCTACGATTGTTGTGTTGTCTTTGGTAATAACGACACGTGAAGCTTGCCCTAAATCTGCAACAGTTGCACTGTCGAGAGTACGGCCGATTTCTTCAGAGATAAGCTGTGCGCGAGTAAGAACGGCAATGTCTTGAAGCATTGCTTTACGGCGATCACCGAATCCTGGAGCTTTTACCGCTGTGATGTTCAATACACCGCGAAGTTTGTTAACAACCAATGTTGCTAACGCTTCCCCGTCTACGTCTTCAGCGATAATGAGAAGAGGACGTGAGCTTTTTTGAACTTGCTCTAGTACGGGGAGCAAATCTTTGAGATTAGAGATTTTTTGATCAAACAAAAGAATAAATGGATGATCGAGCTCAACCGTCATTTTTTCGCTGTTGTTGATGAAATACGGACTGAGGTAACCACGGTCAAACTGCATTCCCTCAACGACGTCAAGTTCATCATTGATCCCTTTTGCTTCTTCGACAGTGATAACACCATCACGGCCTACTTTGTCCATAGCTTCTGCGATCATTGCACCGATACGCTCATCAGAGTTTGCTGAGATAGTAGCGACTTGTGCAATTTCTTTTTTGTCATTGATAACACGTGAAGCCGCTTTTAGCTCTGCCAAAATCGCTTCGGTTGCTTTGTCCATACCGCGTTTGACTTCGATAGGATTTGCCCCTGCAGTGATATTACGAAGACCTTCTTTGAAAATAGCATTGGCAAGGATGGTTGCTGTTGTTGTGCCATCTCCTGCTTCATCTGCTGTGTTGGATGCAACTTCTTTTACGAGTTGTGCACCCATGTTTTCCAAAGGATCTTTGAGCTCTACTTCTTTAGCTACCGATACGCCGTCTTTGGTGATCATCGGTGCGCCGTAGCTGCGTTGAATAAGAACATTGCGACCGCGTGGTCCCATAGTTACTTTGACTGCGTCAGTGAGTTTTTGTACTCCTGCGGCTAACTTGTTGCGTGCATCGTCTGAATAGTGAATTTCTTTTGCCATAATTGTTCCTTTGTGTTTTATAAATCTCGAAAACTTTGTTTTCGTAGCTTTAGAGGGATGCAAGGGACATTTGTCCCTGCCACTAAATGGGCTTTGCTCATTGAGTGTGTAACATCAGTTATTTTACAATTCCGAGTAAGTCGCTTGTTGCGATGACTAGGTAGGTTTTTCCATCAAGAACTAATTCTGTACCTGAGTATTTACCGAAAACAACAACATTACCAACTTCTACAGTAGTTACCTTGTCGCTTACTGCAACAACAGTACCAGATGAAGGTTTTTCTTTTGCATTGTCAGGAATAATGATGCCTGATGCGGTTGTAGTTGCTTCTTCAAGACGTTGAACCAATACACGTTTTCCAAGTGGTTGAAAATTCATTGTTTTTCCTTTTGTATTTTATGACGGGATTGTACACGAGTTTGGATTAATAGTCAACACCTTTAGTCCTATTGACTCAATACTATTTAGCCAAAAAATATAATTTAGAAATGTTATTACTTTTAGCTAATAATAAGTAATGAGTCACTATAATTTCACCCTTCCAACAAAATGTCAGGGTAGCTCAGCTGGTTAGAGCACTGGTCTCATAAGCCGGGGGTCGGGGGTTCGAGTCCCCCCTCTGACACCACTTTACAATCAAAATCTTCTATAACTCCCTAAAATACGTATTTCGAAGCTACTTTAAGAATTCAAAAAAAATATAATTTCCAACCTATTGATACCCACGTAATATTTTTTGTAACCGCTTTGCTTTAATAAATCATCTTATATTTTTTCAAATACTTCTAATACTTTTTAATTTTGGCTCGATAATAATTTTATTTTTATGGGTAGGTTACCGATACATATCCAGTTTCAGGGCGAATGGTGATGATTGCAGTGCCATCATCATGAGTCAATGTGATGTTGGTATCGGCTGTAACTATGTCGGTGTAAACATCCGTCGTAAAGTCATCATAGGGTCGTCCCATGTTATCGAACGCCAGCGTTGCAGGTGCTGTAATGGCTGTAATGCCATACTTATCCGCTAAATTGATTGCAGAGATTGGAGCTTTAGTGAGGGGGTCAATAGCGGCTTCGCCTGCATCAACAGTCCCATTTATAGTCACGCTGTCTGAAAACACATCATAACTGGTTCCTGTAATTTTAAGCTGCCATTTTCTTTTCCACCAGTTCGCATCAGCAGGGTCAAATTTATCATCTATCATGGCTAAATGCTGTGTGTATCGGATGTGGCTTGCTAGTTGTTCAGTCGCTTCTTGTAAGGGATGACGATTAAAGTTTGGCATTGCCAGGACAGCTAATATTCCTATGACTATGATAACAAAGACCAATTCTAGCATCGTAAAAGCAGATCGTTTCATGTGTAATTACCTTAGTATAAATAGTATTAGTATTTTTTGACACTTACTGATGAAATTATACAATATTGTACGATTTTAGACTGAAGATATTTTACAAAAAATAAACTTATAAATATTGACGTATATAAATTTTATATCGTTTTTATGTGTTTCATGCAAACTTTATTTCGTCCGCTTTCTTTGGCTTTATAGAGTTCTGCGTCTGCTTGCGAATAAAGTGTTTCTGCTGTGCCGAAGCGATCGAATATTGCAATTCCAATGGATGCTGTTATGTAATTAGAAACATTATTATGCCGATGTTCAATGTGTAAATCTTCAATACCAATGCGTAATTGTTCAGCCTGCTGGTAAACTTCGTTAATTGCGTTTACGGTACAGATAATACCAAATTCTTCACCGCCTAAACGAAAGCAAAAATCACTTGCACGATTAAAATGTTTTTGAATGGTACTGGCTATGCTGATTAAAACATCATCCCCTCGTAAATGTCCATAGGTGTCATTATAAAGTTTGAAAAAATCAACATCCAGCATAATGAATGCAAGTTGTGTATTATTACGTTTTGTACGGTTTATTTCTCTTGGTAAGATTTTATTAAAATAGCGTCGATTGAAGAGAGATGTCATCCCATCTGTAATGGCTAAATGTTCTAATTTACTTTTGTAATTTTCGGCTTGGGTTATGTCTGTAAACGTAACAACAAATCTATTTTTATCAAATGGTGACGCTCTAACTAAAAAAATATTATCTTTGCCAGTAGCGGGATTTTTGATTTTTGCTTTTGCATCTTCATGATGGGCTTTTACGGATTCATCAATCCATGAAGGACGATTAACAAGAAATCCTTTTTCTTCAATAAAAAATTCACAAATACATTTATGTTGACTTATAAAAGTCAATAAATCTGGATAACCAAAGAAATTTAGCATTTTTTTATTTGCCATGATAAGTTTGGTCCCGTCTGTCAAAATAACAAAACCATCTTGTGTATCTAAAAGTTTTTGGATGTAGCTTTCATCTTCAATGACGCCGAAGTTATACACTTGATCTTCATATTCTACGTAGTGGGCGTGAATAAGAACGGGATAAAGAGTCCAATCTTTAGCTTTGTGAATACTATGAAATTGGAGTGTTTTTTTATCAGCAAACTCTTTCCAAAAAGTATCATTAAACGTGGAAGCATCAAAATGAATGTCAATATCGCTGATGGTCATATCTAAAAGTTCTTCTCTCGAATAGTTGTATTTACGGACAACGGAATCATTGACATAAACAAAACGATTATTTTGATCTGCTACAAAAATGAGATTGCTGATGTGATTGATCATATAATCAATAAATTGTAATTTACCGCTTTGTAAGCTCTCATTCGAAGAGTCTGAAGAAAAATTTGATCTTAATACCAGATCTAAAATAGTGTTAAAGCTCATTTGCTTCTTCTCTCTTATCTATTATTATAATCAGCATGCAGGTACTATCTGTTAATCCAAATGATGATTGTCTGAATCAAATTTAGTAGTCTTTTGCAAATAGTTTAACTTATATTAATGACTTTTTTATGGATGTTTGCAGCTCTTAATCTTATAAAGTTAAGAGTTATGGAAAGAGAAGAGAGTTTAAGGGTGTTTTTTTACAGACATGTTTCTAAAAGCTCTTGACTGACACCGTAGGATTTGAGCAGTAATACAGCGGTAGATACTTCATTGTGCTCAAGTTTTAATACCGCGATGTAAACTCTTCCCAGTAGACCTGAGTGGACGAGAAGGGCATCTTTGATTTCGTCGTTTGGGTTAAGAGAGCGGACGATTTGCTCTATGGGAAGATTCATGAGTTCTTGCAATAAAGAATATAAGGCAATCAGTCGTGCACTTTCGATTCGTTCTTCGGAAGGGTTTGGAGAAGCATAGTCGAGTAGTTTTAACATTAAATCAACCCGTTTTTGAGTAAAAAAGGTGTAATTGTTGCTTGTTCCTGCTGAGCTTGTTCCTGATTTGGAATAAATGATGAGTAAAAGCCATTGTGTCAGAGCATTTTTCCCCATTCTGTCTAGCATTTCTTTTATGGAGGTAGCTTGATAGGTATGCTCAGGCTGGGTTGAGGTTAAAAACTGGATGAGCTGAAGAGACAGGGCGCTTTGACGCTTGAATGAGGTGTAAATTTCCTCCAGTGAGGCATCCGTTTGCAATAATGAAAACAAAGAGAGCACGTCCACATTTTTTGGATCGATGCGAGGATGGGTGATGAGGTGTGATTTGGCAAAATAAAAGCCTTGGAAATACTCAAATCCCAGTAATCGATAGGCTTCAAAAAGTTCATAAAATTCGATTCTCTGTGCAATGAGCTTTATCTGCCCAAATGGATTTGGAAAAGAGTGCAACTGCTCAATGTCGGTTTGGTTGACATCAAATTTTGCAAAAGAGATACAGGAAAAAATAGGACCGAAATCTTCGATATATTGGGGATGAAAGGAAGCATTATCAAGTGCAAATTGATACCCAACAGAGTGATAATATCGGATCGCATCATGAATTTGAGCGGTATGCCGCATGGTTTCGGATAGTTCAAAAACAAATTTTTCTTTTGGCAAGGTGCGAATAATGTCCGTTAACATGAGCGGACCATCGGTGTTAATAAACGCCAGTGAGTCACCAAAGCTTGCTGCTGTTCCGATTTGATTCAGAAGATTGACTAAGACAGAGCTTGTAGCGTGTCTTGGGTCATCGATGCTGCATTTTCCTTCTTCATCGCGATAAAAAAACTCATATCCGACTATTTGCTCGTTGCAATTCATAATCGGCTGACGTGCAAGAGTAAGAGTATTATTCATTTAAACACTTTATAACTAATAGATACAAGAATTGTAGCGTATTTTACTTTTGAATGACTGGAATCAGTATTCAAATAAATTATACCTTACTAAAACACTATGTTTACTAGACAATAAAAAATACTTCTGTTAGAATACCGTCAAATGTTACTGAATGAATGTTCAGTGCTGTTGTTTGAATCAAGCGATTTTAGGTGTGAGTTACATCACGAGGAGTCTTTACTAAACCCCAAGAAGGAGGGAACAATGAAAATAGCTGCCAACATTACTGAGTTGATTGGTAATACACCATTGGTGAAACTGAAGTTTGAAGAAAATGAAACCATACTGTTAGGTAAATGTGAATTTATGAACCCGTCCGGATCGGTAAAAGATCGAATCGGAAGCAACATGATTCTTCAAGCAATAAAGCGTGGAGAGATTACGCATGAGAGTGTCATCGTAGAACCTACGAGTGGAAATACCGGGATTGCGCTTGCTTCTGTTGCTGCGAATCTTGGATTGAAATTGATTCTTACAATGCCCAGTTCAATGAGCCTTGAACGAAGACGTATTTTAGTGGCGTTGGGGGCACAAATCGTTTTGACTGAACCTGCAAAGGGAATGGGCGGAGCAGTTTCAAAAGCATTGGAACTTTCTCAAACCTTGCCCAATACTGTTTTGTTGCAGCAGTTTAACAATCCGGATAACTCCGAGATTCATAGAGTGACAACGGCAGAAGAGATATGGAGTGATACGGACGGTAAAGTAGATATTTTTGTCGCTGCTGTCGGTACCGGGGGAACGATTACGGGTGTTGGGGAAGTGCTAAAACGCTATAACCCAAATATTCAAGTGATTGCTGTGGAACCGGATACATCTCCGGTCTTATCGGGAGAACCCGCCGGAGCGCATAAAATTCAAGGTATTGGTGCCGGGTTTATTCCACAAGTGCTCAATACGAAAGTTTATGATGAAATTGTTCGGATCACGAACGAGGAAGCCTTTGAGACTTCCAGAGAAATTGCAAAAAAAGAAGGGTTGCTGGTAGGAATTTCTGCCGGAGCCAATGTTGCCGCAGCACGTAAAATCGCGGCCCGCCCTGAGAATAAAGGGAAAATAATCGTAACGATTTTGTGCGATACCGGTGAACGGTACTTGAGTACAGAGCTTTACGAGTTTCCAGTGGAGAACAATTGAAATGAGAGACAAACATTATCGAAGCGTCATCAAAGCAGTCTCCTGGCGAACAGTAGGAACGATTGATACGATGGTTATTTCCTATTTTGTAACCGGAAATTTAATCTGGGCTATCTCAATCGGATCGATTGAAGTTCTTACGAAAATGGTCTTATATTATTTTCATGAACGAGCTTGGGACGCAACAAATTTTGGACGAATAAAGGTGGTCAAAAACGACTATCAAATTTAGGAGTGACGATGAAAAATACGATTGATTTATTGAATAAAAAGTTTGAAAATGAACCGATTGAAAAAATATTGGAATATTTTACCCAAACCTATAAAGAGAAGATCGCTTTAGCTACGAGCTTTGGAGCGGAAGATCAGGTCCTGACCGATTTGCTGCTGCGACAAAATCCAAAGGCTAAAATTTTTACCCTTGATACGGGACGATTACCCGAAGAGACGTATACCGTGATGGATCAGACAAATAAAAAATATGGCATCAAGATTGATGTCTATTTTCCCAATACTGCGGATATTGAAATTCTTTATCAGCGTCAAGGGATCAATGGATTTCGTGAGAGTATTGAAAATAGAAAAATGTGCTGCCATGTCCGTAAAATCGCTCCGCTGCAAAGGGCATTAAAAGGATTGGATGTCTGGATAACCGGACTGCGACGCGCTCAATCACCGACGCGAGATACGATGCGACTGGTTGAATGGGACAAATCTAACGGATTGATCAAACTTAATTTGTTGATCGAGTGGAGTGAAGAAGACGTTTGGAACGGTATTAAAGAAAATAAGCTCCCTTATAACGCATTGCACGATTTGGGGTATCCGAGTATCGGATGTGCTCCGTGTACGCGCGCAGTAAAAGAGGGAGAAGATATACGTGCCGGGCGATGGTGGTGGGAAAACCCTGAACATAAAGAGTGCGGATTGCACTTAAACGGAGGCTGATTATGACTATTTTATTGGCGATTTTGCGTCAAATATGCGGAGACGACTGTGCGTCGCAACGCGAGGACTTGGCCGACTGGGCCTTATTTGTATGAATATTAATGAAAAAACCTGCCTCGTAATGAGGCAAGCTTTAGAAGCCCAAGCGGCTAGCGTAGCTAAAGGGATTTTATTCCTTTGGCGTTTAAATAAGGAAATACTATGACTGAAGAACAATTGACCCATCTTAAAGTATTGGAAGCGGAATCGATCCATATTATGCGTGAAGTCATTGCTGAATTTGAAAATCCGGCGATGCTTTATTCTATCGGGAAAGATTCCTCTGTGATGCTTCATTTGGCATTGAAGGCATTTTATCCTTCAAAGTTGCCGTTTCCACTTTTGCACGTTGATACGACGTGGAAATTTAAAGAGATGATCGAATTTCGTGATCGACGTATCGAAGAACTTGGGTTGACGCTGTTGACGCATGTGAATCCTGAAGGTGTTGCCAAAGGGGTTACCCCGTTTACACACGGGAGTTCTGTTTACACGGATATTATGAAAACGGAAGGGTTGAAGCAGGCGTTGAATGAGCATAAATTTGATGCTGTTTTCGGTGGAGCTCGACGGGATGAAGAAAAAAGCCGTGCCAAAGAGCGGATTTACTCGTTCCGTGACAAAAACCATCGTTGGGATCCTAAGAAACAGCGTCCTGAATTGTGGAATATTTACAATGGGCGCATTCATAAAGGGGAAAGTATACGGGTGTTTCCGTTGTCCAATTGGACAGAGCTTGATATTTGGCAATACATTTATCTCGAAGGGATCCCTCTTGTTCCTCTTTATTTTGCCGCGCCCAGACCTGTGGTCGAACGTGACGGGGTTAAAATAATGGTCGATGACGAACGGTTTCCTCTGGAAGAGGGAGAAATCCCTGTTATCGAGAATGTCCGTTTTCGAACGCTGGGCTGTTATCCGTTGACGGGTGCGGTTGCAAGTGATGCGGTGACACTTCCTGATATTATTCAGGAAATGTTGCTGACTAAAACGAGCGAGAGACAAGGTCGTTTGATCGATGCCGATCAGGCAGGCTCCATGGAGAAGAAAAAAATTGAAGGATATTTTTAATGGCACATCAATCGGATTTGATAGCTTCAAATATTCAAAGCTATCTGCATGAACAAGAACATAAAGAGCTGTTGCGTTTTATAACGTGCGGCAGTGTCGATGACGGCAAAAGTACGTTAATCGGAAGACTTTTGCACGATTCCAAAATGATTTTTGAGGATCAGCTCGAAAGTATTAAAAATGACAGTAAAAAATCGGGGACGACAGGGGATAGAATCGATCTGGCACTCCTTGTGGATGGTCTTCAAAGTGAACGGGAACAGGGGATTACGATCGATGTAGCGTATCGCTATTTTTCGACCGATAAACGCAAATTTATTATTGCGGATACCCCTGGGCATGAGCAATATACGCGCAACATGGCTACGGGTGCATCGACGGCAGATTTGGCGATTATCTTGATTGATGCTCGATACGGGATTGTGACGCAGACGCGCCGCCACTCGTTTATTGTTCGTCTTTTAGGGATTCGCAATGTCGTTGTCGCGATTAACAAGATGGATCTTTTGAAGTATGACCGTGATGTGTTTGAAAAAATTGATACACAGTATCGTGCATTTGCAAAAGAACTTGGGATAGAGAAAATTTATTCTGTACCGATGTCTGCGCTGGAGGGGGATAACGTTGTTACACGCAGTATCCATACCCCTTGGTATGAGGGTAAGACATTAATAGAGCATCTCGAAGAGGTACCTCTGTCTGCGCCATCACCGGATGCACCGTTTCGAATGGCAATCCAGTATGTCAACCGTCCTAATCTCGATTTTCGAGGATTTGCGGGGACGATTGCTTCGGGAAGTATCGGTGTCGGTGAGAGTATAACGGTATTGCCATCGGGGAAAAATGCTACGGTCAAAGCGATTGTGACGTATGATGGAGATTTAGAATCAGCATCTACCGCGCAAGCGATAACGTTGACACTGAATGAAGAGATCGATATCAGCCGTGGAAATATAATCATCAAAACGGGTGTACCCATCAGTGTATCGGATGCGATTACGGCAAATTTGGTTTGGATGGATGAAGAGCCTTTTCTTGTAGGGAAAAGCTATTTGTTTAAAAGAGCGTCAACGGTTACCTCTGCTGTAGTAGAGGGGATTGATTATCGTGTTGATGTCAATACGCAGGTCCGACATGTTGCTCATGAATTGGGACTCAATGACATTGGTTCGGTTCGTTTAGTGTTAGGCTCACCTTTGGTATTTGATACCTATGAAGAAAATCGTCAAACGGGAGGATTTATCTTGATTGACAAAATTACCAACAACACAGTTGCTTCGGGAATGATTACCGGCAGTACACAAAAAGAGGCTAAAAAAGTAGGTGGAGCGTCCGAGTTCGAGGTAGAATTCAACGCCCTTGTTCGACGTCATTTCCCTCATTGGAATGCCGAGATAGTTACATAAGGAGTAACGAATGGCTTCAGAAACAAAAGCCCAGCGTGTTGAGCGAATCAAAAGCGAAAAAGACGGATTGGATGTTTTAGACGATATTGACCGTTATGCGATAAGCGGGGAAGAAATCGACCCCGAAGATATCGACCGTTTTAAATGGTATGGTTTGTATACGCAGAATAAAAATCTTCAAGGTCCTGAAGATGAGACTCTCTATTTTATGCTTCGTATTAAAGTAGAAGGTGGCTATCTCAATCGCGAGCAGTTAGCAGAGATCGGGAAAATATCCAAAGAGTTGGCACGGGATACGGCGGATTTGACAACACGCCAAGACATCCAATTTCACTGGATCAAAGTGACGGATCTTCCGCAAATTTTTGCCCGATTGGCTGCAGTTGGACTTAGTACCATCGAAGCCGCAGGAGATTGTCCGCGTAATATCGTCTGCTGTCCGGTAAACGGTATCGATAAAGATCAAGTTGATGATGTCCGTGATCTGGTCGATGCATTGAATGATTTGTATCGAGAGAATAGGGCGTTTTCCAATCTTCCTCGAAAGTTCAAGGTTGGGGTGAGCGGGTGCAGCAAGCATTGTCTCTCGCATGAAGTTCAGGATTTGACCTTTACGGCGGTTAAACGCCAATATGGCGGGATAGAGTTTAGTGTCAGCGTTGGAGGCGGGCAGGCGAGTAATCGTCGTATCGCGGATCATATCGGATATATCAAACGCAAAGATGTGGTAGCAATCGCCCAGACGGTTGCTAAAATTTATCGTGATTATGGACGACGTGATAACCGATTAAAAGCACGATTAGGACATCTGATAGAGGATTGGGGTGTTGAGCGTTTTGTGTACGAGCTTGAAAAAGATTCGGGCGTGACGTTTGACCCCTATGACAATGCAGCGTTTACTCCGTATCCTCGTCGGAGTCATTTTGGAATATTTGAGAGTACAAAAGAGGGATATAACACCATCGGATATGCGATTACCAGTGGACGCATCGGCGGTGAGCGATTACTCTCATTGGGAAATATTCTCGAATTTTACGGTGCAGAGGGAATTTCACTGACGACAACGCAAAATATTGTTGTTCAAGGAGTTCCCTCAGAGGCGACCAAAGCATTTACGGAAACACTGGAAGCGTCATTAGGACTGGAATCAAATCCATCGGTCTTTGAAGCACGGACTCTGGCTTGTACGGGACTGAATTTTTGTAAGTTTGCGGTGAGTGAAACCAAAAATCTTGCAATTGAGGTTGTAGCGTATTTGAAAAATCGCTTTCCTGATTTTAGTGAGCCAATCAGCATCAGCATTAACGGATGTCCCAATGCCTGTGCCCATCCGCACATCGTTGATCTTGGGTTTGTCGGGTCGATAGTCAAACGTGATGAAGAAAAATTCAAAGGGTTTGATCTGATCGCCGGAGGGCATCTCGAAGGAGAACAAAGCCGTTTTGCAGTAAAAACCGGGGTGAAGGTCACTTCCGATGAGGTTGCACCTCTGATTGAATCCTTGATTCAGGAATATGAGTCGAGTCAAAGTCGTGATTTTGGAAATTTTTTATTGGAGAAGTATCGTCATGAGCCCACTATTTCGACCGCTTCTTGAGGCCGGCGACAAATATTCCCAGATAATCGGCAAGACGATTGGGACACATAAAAAACATTATTTTGATTATACGGCATCGGGTCTAGCATACGAGCCTATCGAAGAGCGCATTCGCGAAGTCCTTGAAACGTATGCAAACACCCATTCCAAAGAGGCGTCAATGGCGGCCAAGACGGACAGTTATTACCGTCAGGCACGCGAACATTTGAAAACGCTGTTAGAATTGGATGACGGATTCGCTATTATTCCTAGTGGATGCGGGGCGACGGCAGCAGTGAAGCGGTTGCAAGAAATTTTGGGATTGTATATTCCTCCTGCAACACGGGCACGTTATCTTGGGTTAGATACGGCGAAGTTACCGCTTGTCATCGTAGGACCGTATGAGCATCATTCCAATGAAATCAGTTACCGCGAAGCATTGTGTGAAACAGTACGGATTGGTCTGAACGAGAATGGATTGGTGGATTTAGAAGAATTAGAATGGATATTACGAGCCAATAAAGATCGTGAAATCATCGGTACGTTTTGCATCGCCTCCAATGTGACGGGGACGATTACACCGTATGCTGAGATTTCGGTATTGTTACGCCGTTACGGTGCAACGGTTTGTTTTGACGCCGCCGCATCGTCACCGTATCGAAATATTCCGTGCGAACTGTATGATGCGATGGTCTTTTCACCGCATAAACTTCTCGGCGGTCCTGGATCATGCGGATTACTTGCCATACGGAAAAATCTGTTTGATGGTGACCATTCTCCTACGTTTGCAGGGGGCGGAACGGTGAGCTATGTGAGCCGTAAGAGCCACACGTTTGTCGATGAAATCGAAGATCGTGAGGATGCAGGAACCCCAGGGATTTTACAGCTTATTCGTGCTGCATTAGCATATCAGCTGCGTAATGAATTGGGATTTGAGTGGATCGCATCGTCGAAGAAAAAATTGCATTCGCATCTCGTAAAAGAGCTTCGAACGATTCCGGGGGCAGAATGTTATGGATGTCGAAATGCGGAAAATATCGGTATTGTATCGTTTAATATTCACAATATAGACCCTTACGCACTGTGTGCGTTTTTATCGGATGAAGAAGGATTTCAAACACGTGCGGGATGTTCGTGTGCAGGTCCTTATGGACATGACCTATTAGGGTTGGGGGATGATGAACTGCTGGCTTTTAAACCGGGTTGGCTTCGTATCACTATCCATTATTCGCAGACGATTGAGGATGTAGATGCTCTGATCGATGCGATCAAAAAATCAATAAGGAGGCTCGAATGAAAACAAATGACAAAACGTTAGTAGACGAGTCTTCTGATGAAGTTAGTCATAAAAAAGGCAAAGTATACCTTGTCGGCTGCGGACTAGGCGATGTCGAGCTACTGACACTCAAAGCTGCGCGGATTATTACGGAAGCACCAGTGATCTTGTATGACCATCTTATCAGTGCTGAGATTTTACAATTGATTCCGAATAAGAGTCAAAAAATTTACGTGGGAAAAGAAAAAAGCTGTCACAGTATTTCCCAAGAAGAGATCAATGCGTTGCTTGCCACGTATGCCGACCAAGGATTGGATGTTGCCCGACTTAAAAGCGGGGATCCCTATATTTTCGGACGGGGAACAGAAGAGGCTCTTTATCTGATTGAACGAGGGTATGAAGTCGATGTGATTCCCGGAATATCTTCTTCGGTAGCAGGGAGCGCCTGTGCAGGTATCCCACCAACCGCGCGAGGATATGCAGCAAGTTTTTCGGTGGTATCGGCACATCTGAAAGATTCGAAGTTTAACAATGACTGGCTTCCGCTCTTGTTACTGCCCAATCATACGACCGTTATTCTCATGGGGCTGAGTGTTGCAAGAGAGATCAAAGAAGCTGCTTTGGCACTGGGAGTCAATGGCGATTTACCCGCCGCTATTGTTTCGAATGCATCGCGTCCTAATCAAACAACGATAGTGACGACTCTGAAAAATCTCGAAGAAGCTGCGAGTGGGGCACAAAGCCCTGCGGTAATCGTATTCGGAGATGTTGTTCATCTTCAGGGACGTTTGCCATCCTATGCAAACAGCCTATGACTCGATATAGTAGCCAAGCCCCATGGCATTCTTAACCATGGCAACTGGCAGTTTCTTATTAAGTCTCCACATCAGCGTCCGTACATCATTGTGCGACTGATGCGCACTTCCCCACACAAAACGGATAATCTGATCAAAGTTAACAATACTTCCCACCTGAGCGATTAAAAGAGACATAAGTGCCCGCTCTTTTTTCGTCATTTTAATTTCAATATTTTTATACAAAAGCGTAAAGTTTTTGACTTTGAATTGATAACAATTGCACAGATCGACCGTAGAACTGTTGGAGTGCAAATTAAAAACTTTCATCTTTAATTCGTCATATTCCAAATGAAGCTGCTGCATGATGCTGTTAGAAACTTTATGCTTTTTAAAACAGTGCAACGCACATTGAAGAGACGTATGCAAATTAATAGGCTCAAAAGGTTGGACTAGATAACAATACGGATGAGTCTTTTGTGCTTTAAAAAGAGTTGCATCATCTCCACCACTGCTAAGATAGATAAAAGGTACCTTTCCCTGCTTATCCAAAAAACGCCCTAATGATAAACTCTCATTAAGAGAAAGTGGATCAATCTGAATTAGTACAACATCGGGAGAATACTCTATCAGTGAGTTTTCCAGATTCTTCACTGTCCCTAAACGAAAAAAAAGCTGATAACCATACGAATCAAGTGACTGCTGTAACGATAAAATCTCTGTTTCGTCGTTCCCTAGTACAAGAACGTTCGTGATGCTTAAAATATCCATACTGCTAAAACCTTGAAAAATTGTATTACTAAATCTGATATGAAATTATAATGAATGATCATTCATTTGTCAATGAATTAATCCTGATTTATTAGGATTAAATGAGTTTAATTGCATTTTAACGATTATTTTTTAAGAGTAGCAGTATAGAATGTTGTAATAATTTGTAGTGAATATAAGTTCACTCAATAAGTGATAAAAACGTGATAGAAAGCAGACGCTAAAATGAAGAATATTTCAGAAAAACCAGCCACGACAAAAAAAGAAGATCGTAAAACATCCATTATGCAAACCGCATTAAAGCTTTTCTCCACAGAAGGGTTTTATACGACAACGATGCCGGCTATTGCTAAAACATTGGGGATGAGCGTTGGAAATTTTTATAATTATTTTTCGTCGAAAGATCAACTGGCAAAAGAGTTAATGCTGTATATCTCAACCGTTTTAGGCGATAAACTACGAGAAATCAACATGACAGACGTATCGGTAAAAGAAAAAGTCACGATGATTGTCCACATGTATTTTAGTATCGCACGCGAGCGTCCTGAGCTGATTGAATATTTTTTACGTGTTTTCCTTTCCAATCGTGAAATATTTACAAAAGAGTGTACCGGAATGGTATGTGTCTCCGGTTTTGTAACGGAATTGATGCTGTTTTTTGATGAGGGGGTACAAAGCGGAGAGTTAAAAGATCAAGATTTCTTTAGCGCATTGGGTCTTTTTATGGGTTATTTAGGAGGAATGGTGTTTTTAAATGGAGAAGAGGTCCTCACGAAACCATTGAATGAATACGAAACCGCCATAGCAGAGAACATCTACAATGCTCTGCGAAAACAATGAAACCACGCTTAAAAGTTTTATGGCTCCAAGGGGTGACCTGTAACGGTAACACCCACTCTTTTCTAAATTACCCTCATCTCCTTTACGTCTTAGAAACCTTTGAATTTCTCTACCATTCTCTTTTGCCCTCTACCTATACACTCGAAGAGATTTCGACCTGTGTGCATGAATGTGATATTCTCATTTTTGAGGGAGCATATGACCCTCGTATGGAGCGTGTCGGGACGAGTTTGGAAACATTGGTTGGCCATTATGGCAGCCATGCGAAGTATGTGATCGCCGCCGGAAGCTGTGCGAGTTTCGGGGGAATGTTTAAGCACAGCGATCCCGAACATATTACGGGGCTTGGATTTGATGAAAAAGAGCCAAAAGGTCCTTTCGCCAGCAGTCCAAAGCTCATTAATCTTTCAGGCTGTCCGATGCATCCGGAGTGGATGGGATATACCCTTCGTATGATTGCTGATAACAAACCCATAGCAGTGGATGAGCTACATCGTCCTAAAGAGCTTTATTCCTATTTGGCGCATCATGGGTGTACTCGAAATGAATATTTTGAGTGGAAAGTCGATTCGGATCATTTTGGTACCAAAGAAGGATGTTTGTTTTATAAGCAAGGGTGTCGTGGTCCGATGACGCATGCTTCGTGCAATAAAATATTATGGAATGACGTGAGTTCTAAAACACGAGTTGGGACTCCATGTTTTGGGTGCACGGAGCCTGATTTTCCGCGAATCAATATGTTTGAGACCAAAACCAACATGTCGATTCCTCAGGATGTTCCGGTGGGAATTTCCAAACGAAGTTATTTAACCATGGCAGGTATCGCAAAATCGTTTCACATACCGCGTTTAGAGAAGAGGCTGATCGATGATGACGCGTAAATGGATCGAACGAATCGAAGGGGAAGCCTCGATTGGATTTGAATTTGAAGAGAATAAAGTCTCTTTTGCCAGTATTGCTTTTCCCCATTTTCGAGGAATGGAGGCGATTTTACAGTCAAAACCTGCCATGGATGCATTGGTTATTGCTCCTCGTGTCTGCGGTATATGCGGACATTCGCATTTGTTTGCTGCTGTTAGGGCGATCGAATCGGTGTATGCCAACAGCGGTTTTCCACTCGAAATCTCTCCTAAAGCACAAATCTTGCGAGAACTGACTCTCTCATTGGAGTTGATACAAAATCACTTTAAATGGCTTTATATGGTCATTTATCCGGAGTTGTCTCATTTGCTTCAACGTCCTATCGCTGATTCATGTCGTCTTAAAGGGGCGTATGCGGCATCCCTTGCAACAAAAGTACTCGCTATTTTCGCCGGGCAATGGCCTCATTCCTCGTACATGATACCAGGCGGCGTGACATGCGATCCGACTTATGTCGATACTGTACGTGCGATGGGGATACTGGATGAGTTGATGCGATGGTTTGAAAAAGAAGTGACTGGTATTTCAATGGAGGAGTATCTTAGTATCTCTTCCGCTAAAGATCTTTCGCATGTGAGCGGTGATATGCGAGACATTGATAAAATGCTTCGTACGGCCAAGATGCATAAACAAGGGTTTTCGTATGATCGCTATATGGTGTTAGGAAATCATGGATTTTCGAATCCTTCAAAGTATATGCATCGACGGATGGCAAAAGTAAATCCTCAATTGGTCATGTTGGAAGATCCTTATACTGTTGATGAAAAAACCTACGCTAAAAATGCTCTCTATCAAAATAATGCGTTTGAAACCGGTCCATTGGCGCGTGCCGTTACCAATGGTGTCCCTTTCATCAAGCATCTGCACCGATATTTTCGCGACAGTACCTATACACGTATCATGGCAAGGAGTTACGAAACAGCACTTCTCTTAGATCATTGTAAAACCCTTTTACAATCACTGCGTTTGGATGAACCGTCGTTTATTGAACCGAGTAAAAAAATTACATCTTTGAGTGAAGAGGGCGTGGGCATTGTAGAAGCACCAAGAGGTCCATTGATCCATAAAGTGACTCTAAATAAGGGAATAGTTGATCACTATACCTTGATAACGCCCACCCAATGGAATCTTTCATGCGGTTCCCCTCAAACCCAAGGACCTGCCCAAAAAGCGATGATAGGAGCTGATTCTATCGAAACAGCAACGTTTACTTTTAGATCATTTGATGTCTGTTCAGTGTGTACAACGCATTAACGAGTGATCAAATAAATGACATTTGAGATAGAATGCTTTTATAAAATATTCTAAAGGAGAGAGGTGTGAGATTAACGATTATCGCCGGTGCAAACGGTAGCGGTAAAACGACTTTTGCCCTTTCTTATGCAGAATTTAGCGGTTTGGAATTTATCAATGCCGATGAAATCGCCAAAGAACTCAACCCCGAAGCAATGGATCATGAAAAGTTCAATGCGGGGAAAATTTTTCTACGTCGGATCGAAGAACTGCTCAACCAAAAACAAGATTTGATTCTCGAAACGACGATGAGCGGTAAATACCTGATTAAAATTATCCAAAAAGCCAAACAAAGCGGTTATTTCATCGATATTTTTTATCTCTATCTCGAAGATGTCATTGATAATGTTGCACGTGTTCAAAATAGGGTTTATAACGGTGGTCATGACATTCCCAAAGAGGATATAATCCGCCGATATTACCGAAGCAGAAAACTATTTTATGAACAGTACAAAGCAATGGCGGATCGGTGGTTTCTCTTTTTTAACGCCGATGATGAGTTCGAAGAGGTTGCCAACTTCGCCGATGGTGAGCTTACCGTACTGCATGAACCGTATTACAATACTTTTGTGGGAGGACTACAATGAAGACCATCGAAAATTACAAATTCCGTGATATGATCCTAAAAATCGGAAAAAAAGCGATCAAAGAGGCACAGGAACGGAGCCTTGCTAACGGTGTACCGAATGTATATCGTCGCGACGGAGTGCCCTATTTTCAAATGCCAGATGGTGAAATCACCTCAAAAGTTCCGAAAGAGTACGAGGGGATTTATAAATAAATTTTGAATGCATAGAAGTGTAAAACCAAATGCTCCAACTCAGGAGAGTAGGAGCCAGAAAGCACCAAGACTTGCTCAAAAAGCCATGATAGGGGCGGATTCTATCGAGACGGCGACGTTTACTTTTCGATCTTTTGATGTCTGTTCGGTGTGTACAACGCATTAAAAAAGTTGACTAAGTTAAAAGAAATACTTATGTGTATTTTTGACTTAGTTCGTCTGCAATTGCCTGTTTTTCATTGTAAATAATATTCGTTTAAGTTATTTCGCCGTACTATATGAATGATTATTCATTAATAAGGGGGAAAGGATTATGTCCGATAGAGTAGAAGCGGTTAAAAAACTGTTTACGTCGAAAAGCTCACGTATTGAAACGAACAAAGGCGATACTTATTATCAGGAGTTGTTTGTTAGATGTGAGGCACGTTTGAACGAATTACGTGCGAATACACCTGCTAATAGACTTGATTTTTCGGATCTTTTAGAAGAGAACGGAATTGATAGACGAGAATTTATGAAATGGGCGAGTGCAACGACGGCTATGCTGATGCTTCCTCCTATGTTTACCCCTCTTGTTGCGGATGCTGCGGTGATGATGAATCGAGCACCGGTTATTTGGCTTGAACTTCAAGACTGTGCGGGTAACTCTGAAGCGCTTTTACGTGCAGATGGACCAAAAATCGATGAGATCGTACTTGATATCATCTCACTCGAATACCATGAGACATTGCAGGCAGCATCAGGTCATCAAGCTGAAAAACAGCTAGAAGAAGCGATGGAACACTTCAAGGGACAATATCTTTTGTTCGTAGAGGGTGCTATCCCTATGGGGATGAACGGTCAATACGGAACCATCGGCGCAAGCGGTGAAACATTCCATGACCATTTAGTGCGTTGTGCTGCTAATGCTGCTGCAGTTGTTGCTGTTGGTAGCTGTGCTACTTTCGGCGGTATTCCTGCCGCTTCACCAAATCCTACGGGTGCAGTGGGAGTTATGGACGTTATTAAAAATAAACCGCTTATTAACATCCCTGCATGTCCTGCCAATCCTGCCAATATGGTTGGAGTAATCTTGCATTATCTTTTGACAGGACAGGTTCCTGAACTTGATTCCCTTCTTCGTCCTAAATTTGCATTTGGATACCGTATCCATGACAACTGTGAACGCCGTGCTCACTTCGACGCGGGTGAATACGTAGAAGAGTGGGGCGACACTGGAGCTCAAAATAATTTTTGTCTTTACAAAATGGGATGTAAAGGTCCTATGACCTTTAACAACTGTTCCATCGTTCGTTACAACGAAGCGGTCAACTGGCCAATCGGAGTTGGACGCGGTTGTATCGGCTGTTCAGAGCCCGATTTTTGGGACAAATACGCATATGAGCGCCCTATGGCCAATGCGAAAATCAAAGCACCTACAGGTGGTGTTGAAAAAACCGTTGACGAATTTGGTTTGGGCATGTTAACTGCAGCGGGAATCGGTATTGCGATCCATGCAGCAGCAAGCGCCGTAGCCGGTAAA